>CALDTV010000008.1 GCA_937923625.1 uncultured Alphaproteobacteria bacterium | reverse complement strand
GGAGTGTATTCACGCGGCGGAAAAAGCCTATCACGAAGATAACGCACCGCTGAACGCGGTTGAGGGGTTTATTCGGCAGATATTAGGCTGGCGCGAATATGTGCGTGGGATTTATTGGCTTAAAATGCCGGACTATGAAAGGGAGAATTTTTTAGACGCAAAACGTAAATTACCTTGGCTTTATTGGGGCGGTGATACGCACATGAATTGCCTGCGGCAATGCGTCAAGGAAACATCGGCGAATGCGTACGCGCATCATATTCAACGGCTGATGGTGTTGGGGAATTTTGCGCTTATTGCGGGGCTTGATCCTGATGAGGTCAATGACTGGTTTATGGTTGTCTATGCGGATGCCTATCAATGGGTGGAGCTGCCCAATGTCACAGGCATGATTTTATTTGCTGATGGGGGCTATTTGGGTTCTAAGCCTTATGCGGCAGGCGGTGCGTATATTAATCGCATGTCTGATTATTGCGGTGGCTGTAAATATAAAGTGACGAAGAAAAACGGGGAGGAGGCATGCCCCTTTAATTACCTGTATTGGGATTTTTTCATACGGAATAAAGATAAGGTAAAGGGCAATCCCCGTCTGAATAATGCTTATGGGACGCTGAACCGTATGGGTGAAGAAAAGATCGAGGCGATTAAACAAGACGCCGCACGTTTTTTCAAAAAAATGGATAAGGGCGATGTCGTCTAAAGAATTTAAAGGCAATAAGAAAAACTTACCAAGTAAAATATGTGTGGTATGCGATAAACCATTTGCATGGCGTAAAAAATGGGAAAAAGTTTGGGATGACGTAAAATATTGTTCGGATCGTTGTCGAAATAACAAATAAGGCTTTGCTTATCATGTTTGTAAAAATAATCTTTTCGACCGTCTTGGTCTATCTTTTATTATTGGCGTTGCTGTTTGTTATGCAGCGATCAATGATATTTTTCCCTTCTCCTGTTAAGCCTGATGTGACGCCTTATAAAGCGCAAGGCGTGTTTGAAATTGTCACAAAAACAGAAGATTCTATAAGCCTAACAGGGTGGATGCGCCAGCCTGATGAAGGGAAAGGGGTGATAGTCTTTTTCCATGGCAATGCGTCAAATATTGAACAATTATTATATAAAGCAGCCCCTTATGCGCAAGCTGGCTATGGGTTTTTGTTGGCGGGATATCGCGGTTATAGTGGTAATGATGGCAAACCGTCAGAGCAGGGATTTTACAGTGATGCGCGTGCGTGGATTAATGCGGTAAAAGCTTTAGGTGTCGTTGAAGAAGATATTATCTTATATGGTGAATCAATTGGGACAGGTGTTGCGGTGCAAATAGCGTCTGAATATAAGAAAGTTGCTGCGCTTATTCTTGAGTCCCCATACACAAGCTTGCCTGATGTCGCGGCAAAACGTTTTTTCTTTGTGCCTGTCCGTTTATTGATGAAAGATAAATTTGATAGTTTGTCGAAAATTGAAAACGTATCGGCGCCACTTTTAATTATGCAGGGAACGGAAGATAATATTATTCCACCGTTGTTGGGAAAGGTTTTGCTGGGCGCCGCGAACGAGCCGAAACAGATTTATCGCCTGAAGGGGTATGGGCACAATGATATGCCCGATAATCTCAAATTCTCCGCGACGTTAAAATTTTTAAATAGTCTTTAAAATTTATTTCTTTACGGGAATAAGCACTTCGTTACGGCGTAAAGCTGGAAGCGTAAATGGTGCGTTATAGCCTGCCGTTTGGTATGGGCCGGTAACGGAATAGTCACTATTTTCGATCCATTCTTCTAAAATTTTACGATGTTTTTCTGTATTTTCTTTGCTTAAACGACCGCTAAATTGGATTGTTGCAACCATATAATCATTTACTTCCCTTAAAATGACTTTTGGGTTGGTTGGTTTGGGCGCGGTTTCAAATGTATATTTTGCAGGTAATACAAAAGACATCATTGGTTCTTGTGCATTCTTGTCATCCATAAAAACAGGGGCGGTCATTGATATCTTCTCACCCGTTTTATCGTTTTCTTTATCCATGAAGACGGGTGCGGTCATGGAAATTTTTGATGCGTCAACGTTGTCACCAGAAATATAACCGAATAATTCACGAAAAGCGCTGTTGCGTTCGTTGTCACTTGTCATGGCTGTAGAGGCTAAGACCATGTTATTATATTCGCGGACTTGAATTTTTGGATTTTCTTGTGCCGTTAAAATAATTTTATATGGCGCTATTTTTACGCTTTCAGATCCAAACACGGAACACCCCGCTAATAAGATTGATAGGAATAAGACTGGAATAATTTTCATCATTTTTAAGCTTTCTTTACAAAACAAGTTTTTAACACAAGCCCTTTAATTTGTTTGGTCGAACAATCAATTTCTTCGGGATTATTAGGGTTCGTACGAATATTCTTAATTAAAGTTCCCCGTTTTAAAGTCTGACCCGCACCTTTTACCTTTAAATCTTTGATTAGGGTGACGGAGTTTCCATCGCTCAGTTCTGCTCCATTGCAATCAACAATTTTTACATCATCATCTTCGTCATCTTCGTCATCTTCATAAGACATCTTTTTCATGTTCCTTGAAATTGTTTGTAGCATAAGAGGGCAAAGCAATTTATGCTAGGGTTATGTTAGATGATTACCTCAATTTATCAATGGTCTCGTGGCAAGAAGCGAGTCTTCGCGTTTTCTTGGCTATTCTTTTTGGTTTAATATTGGGGCTGGACCGTGACCGAAAAAATAAACCTATAGATTTTCGGGCATTTATGATTGTTGCCGTCACAAGCTGTGTTATTGCGATGTTGGGGCAGGAAATATATGTAGACTTATCCGCTAACGATCATGGTGTTTCAATTGATTTGGGCAAAATAATCTCTGGTACATTAACGGGGATTGGATTTTTGGGCGCAGGTGCGATCATACAGCATGGCGATAAGCAAATAATAGGTAGCGCCACTGGCGCTAGTATTTGGGCCGCGGGGGGAATTGGTTTAACCCTTGGCTTTGGTTTTTATACTCTTGCGTTTATCGCTTTTGCGGCGGTCGCGGCGATTTTAATCATTGGTGGATTTTGCATGAATGCCTTTCAAGGAAAATCCGACAAGGAAAAATAGAGTTACAATGATCCATATGCCATCATGGCTTCTGCTACACGTTTAAATCCTGCAATATTTGCACCCTGAACATAATTTATTTTTTCCTGATTGACGCTTCCATCGACGCAAAGATCGTGAATATCTTTCATGATTTCTTTAAGCTTTTCATCTACTTTCTCAGCTGTCCATGGAAGATAAGTTGCATTTTGTGTGCGCTCTAAACCTGAAACACTCACGCCGCCGGCATTTACGGCTTTGCCAGGAAGGACGGATACGCCTTCTGCGTGTAATATTTTTACAGCTTGCGCTGTGGTTGGCATATTTGCCCCTTCAACGATCCATTTTGTTTTGTTTTTGATAAGCGTTTTTGCTTCCTCTTCTGATATTTCATTTTGCGTGGCGCAAGGCACAGCAATTTCACACTCAATATCCCAAGGCTCTTGTCCGTCACGGTAATCCCCTTGGCTGTATTCGCTCAAACGGCCACGCTTTATTTCTTTAAGCTCAAATAGTTCCTCTAATTGGTCTTTGCTCATGCCGTCTTTGAAGTAAAGGCTGCCTTTGCTGTCTGAAAGGCTTAAAACTTTTGCTTCTTTTTCAATTAGTTTTTTCGCCGCATGAAGGGCAACATTGCCTGCGCCAGAAATAACGCAACTCTTGCCTTTTAAATCTTCGCCGTTATGCTTCAACGCATTTTCAAGGAAATAAATAGCGCCGTAACCCGTTGCTTCTTTACGGATGAGGCTACCGCCAAAGCTAGGGCTTTTGCCTGTTAACGCACCATCAAAGCGGCCACTTAGTTTTTTATACATGCCAAACATGTAACCAATTTCGCGACCGCCAACGCCGATATCGCCTGCGGGCACATCATAATCAGGGCCAATATGCTTATGAAGCTCCAACATGAACGCATGGCAAAAGCTCATGATGTCTGCATCGCTGCGGCCTTTTGAATCAAAATCTGCGCCGCCTTTTCCGCCACCCATTGGCAGGCTGGTCAATGCGTTTTTAAACGTTTGTTCAAACCCAAGAAATTTAAACGTGTCGAGCGAGACAGAAGGATGAAATCTTAATCCGCCTTTATAAGGGCCAATCGCATTGTTAAACTGCACGCGCCAACCGCGGTTCACTTCAATTTCGCCTTTCTGATTTTGCCATGAGACGCGAAACTGTATAACCCGATCTGGTTCTACCATACGCTCTAAAATGCTTAATTTTTCAATATCGTCATTGTTTTCAATATAAGGTATGACGTCCTCAAATACTTCTTTCACGGCTTGATGAAAGTCCCTCTCATGCGGGTATTTGTCACTTATATCTTTCAATATTGTCTGAACAGCTTGCATTTTGTACTCCTAAATAATGCTTTAATGTAACCAATTCATCTATTTCGCAGAATTACTATAAAATAGCGATAACATTTTAAGAAAAAACACCAATATGTCACAAAAAATTATACGATTTGCCCCTTTAATATTGCTTATTGCTTTAATGGGCGCCGCCTTTCACTTCAATTTGCACGAATATGTGTCCTTGGAGAAGATTCAAGCACAAAAAGAGAGCTTTCTTAACTATGTTGAAAAACAACCAGTTTTGGCGCCTCTCATATTTATGGGGCTTTACACCGCCGCAGTTGCTTTATCTTTACCAATTGCAACATTTCTAACGCTTTTAGGTGGATTTTTGTTTGGATTGGTGCAGGGAACGCTGTTTGTTGTCACTGCGGCAACTATCGGCGCAAGCATTATCTTTATTATTGCAAAGACATCGTTGGGAAATAGCCTGCGCGAGCGTGCCGGAAGCTTTTATAAGAAAATTGAAGGGAACATGAAGGAAAATGCGGTTGGATATTTGCTTTTCATGCGGCTGGTGCCAATTTTTCCTTTTGTGTTGGTTAATATTGCTCCTGCTTTGTTTAACGTTCCTCTACGCACGTTCGCATGGACAACATTTGTAGGAATTATCCCTGGCTCTGCTGCTTTTGTTTATTTTGGTAAACAATTGGGCGAAATTGATAAGGTCAGCGACCTCGTCTCTATAGAAATGCTTATTGCTTTTGGAATTTTGGGTGTTTTTGCCCTCATCCCAACGCTGTATAAACAAATAAAATCTGGTAAAAACAACAAATAAAAAAGAAAGAAAACATTATGATGAAATACTTACTCTTAGCATTTTTGATGGTGGCTTTTACACCCTCTTCACAGGCTTACGAAATGGATTTAGATGGATTGCTGAAAGCATATGTAAAGCCTGTCACAAAATCTGGCCTTCAATATAATGGTGTTGATTATGACGCATGGCATAAAGATACGCGCCATAAAAAAGTGCTAGAATCCATCACTGCTGTGAACCCTAACACGCTCGGGAGTGACAAAGAAAAATTAGCATTTTGGATAAATGCCTATAACTTTTTTACGGTGGATTTGCTTATTAAAGAAAATGAGCGTGATAGCATTAAAGATTTAGGCGGTGCTTTATCAAGCCCGTGGAAAAAGTACAAATGGACAGTAAATGGCAAAGAATACTCGCTTGATAATATTGAGCATGACATTATTCGTAAATTTGGCGATGCGCGCATTCATTTTGCAGTGAACTGCGCCGCTAAGTCCTGCCCTGATTTACGTGCGGAAGCATATACGGCGACCAAATTAAATTCACAGCTTGAAGATCAAGTGCGTAAAACGTTAACAAATAAAACCAAAGGATATGTTTTTATTCCAGATAGCAATAAAGTGAAGCTATCTAAAGTGATGGACTGGTATAAAGAAGATTTCAATAATGGAAATCTAAAGACTTGGACACAAGGTTATAAATCAGAAATTAACGATCAAACAAAAATTGAATTTTTTGCTTATGATTGGTCGCTTAATAAACAATAATATTGATAAATTTACCATCACTTCGAGGAGTAGAATTGCAACGAAATAAAAAACGATGTGCAAAATTAGGTTGCGACAACCGTTTGCAATCCTCCATAATGCGAATTCGAACAGAAAGAAAAACAAATGACTGAAACAATTTTAACACCTGATATTTGTGTGATCGGTGCAGGCTCAGGGGGATTGTCCGTGGCTTCTGGAGCAGCGCAGATGGGGGCGGACGTCGTGCTGCTGGAAGGGCATAAAATGGGCGGAGATTGTTTGAATGTCGGTTGCGTGCCATCCAAAGCGATTTTAGCCGCTGCGCATAAGGCGAATGATATTCGGCGCGGGGCAGAATCTTTTGGCGTGTCCTCTAATGGGGTGAAAATTGATATGTCAGGGGTACATAAACATATTCATGGTGTTATCGGAACGATAGCACCGCATGACTCCGTAGAACGTTTTGAAAGTTTTGGTGTGAATGTCATAAGCGAATACGGCACATTTAATTCTCCAACAGAAGTGCAGGCAGGAAATATTAAAATTCGCGCCCGTTATTTTGTTATTGCTACTGGCTCTGTTCCCTTTGTGCCGCCTATAAAAGGGTTAGACACAGTTGATTATTTAACAAATGAGAATATTTTTGACCTGACGGATTTACCCGATCACCTTATCGTTGTTGGCGGCGGGCCCATTGGTTGTGAAATGGCTCAAGCATTTAGGCATTTAGGCGCAGAGGTAAGTCTTGTTTCTCTTGGTTCTATTATGGAGCATGATGATCCTGATATTGTGGATGTTGCGCGTCAAAAATTTATTGCGGATGGTATTAATCTCTATGAGAACACGGCAACAGAGGATATCTCAAAAGATAAATCTGATATTATTGTTAACGTTAAAACCAAAGATGGTGAAATGATTGCGATAAAAGGCTCACATCTTTTAATGGCAACCGGGCAACGGGCGGCAATTGAAAAACTTAACCTTGAAAAAGCGAATATTCAAACAGACAGGCGTGGCATTATGGTGGATAAAGCAATGCGCACGTCCACCAAGAAGATTTTTGCGATTGGTGATGCGACCAATACTTTTCAGTTTACACATATTGCTGGGTATCAAGCAGGAATAGTTATTCAACGCGCACTTTTTAAAATGCCAGCTAAGGCAAATTATAACGCTGTGCCGTGGGTGACTTATACCGACCCTGAAGTTGCAAATGTGGGCATGAATGAAACAATCGCAACGAAGAAATTAGGCGCAGGAAATTTTCAACTTTTGAAATGGCATTATAATGAAAATGACCGCGCACAGTCCGAACGTGCAACGGAAGGCTTTATAAAGGTCATTATTACCCCCAAAGGCAAGATTTTAGGGGCGACTATTGTGGGAAAACAAGCGGGCGAATTGCTAATGCCTTGGTCATTGGCCATTTCAAAAGGTTTGAAGGTAAAAGATATTGCACAGCTGATTGTCGCTTATCCGACCGTTAGTGAAGTTAATAAACGTGTAGCAGGCAGTTATTTTACGCCCAAGATTTTTTCACCAAAAGTAAGAAAAATAGTGGGTTTTATTGCCAAGATTGATAGATTTCTTCCATTCTAAAAAAAAACGAGAGTGTATTCGTGACTAAAGCAGCAGAAAAATTTGATGATTACCGTGTAACAGCAAAGGGTGAAAAGCGCGCCTTTGTTGATATGAAGAAGTTGGAAACGCTTTGGATTAATTCAGGCACGCTTTGCAATATTGAGTGCGCAAATTGTTACATTGAATCCTCTCCCAAAAATGATCGCCTTTCTTATATTACTTATGATGAGGTCGTTGCCTATCTTGATGAAATTAAAAATGATGGTTTAGGGACTTCTGAAATTGGTGTGACTGGCGGTGAGCCATTCATGAATCGTGATATGATTAAAATTATGGAAGAGGTTCTCTCGCGTGGGTTTAATATGATCATGTTAACGAATGCGATGCGCCCGATGATGCGCTTTACTGATCAACTCATAGAGATAAATAAAAAATACAAACCGCAGCTTATTATGCGGGTATCTGTTGATCATTATGATTTATCTTTGCATGAAGAAGAGCGTGGAAAAGGCGCGTGGGAGCCGATGTTGAAAGGCCTGCAATGGTTATCCGATAACGATTTTACTATTGATATTGCAGGGCGTACGCGATGGAATGAAGACGAGCAAGAACTGCGTGATGGCTATGCTGCGTTTTTTAAGAAATATAATATCAAGCTTGATGCTTACGATAAATCAGCACTCGTACTCTTCCCCGAAATGGATGAAGGTGCGGATGTTCCTGAAATAACGGAAGGATGTTGGGATATTTTAGGCATAAAACAATCAGATATCATGTGTTCAAATTCACGTATGATTGTTAAGCGCAAGGGGCAAGAAAAACCTTCTGTGATTGCTTGTACGTTACTGCCTTATGAAGAAGAATTCGAATTCGCATCAACATTAAAAGAGAGCACAAAGCGTGTTTATTTAAACCATGCGCATTGCTCAAAATTTTGTGTTCTTGGTGGCGGCGCATGTAGCGTAAAAGAAAATGGTTGAAGCATTTAAGGTTGAAAATATAGGAGAATTAAGCGGCGCTTTATTAATTTTTGGAGGCCCTTATAGTAATTTACAGGCAACCAGCGCTCTTTTAAAACACGCAGAAACTCTAGGGTTTCGCGATTCTAATATAATTTGTACGGGCGATATAACCGCTTATTGTGGCAACCCTCGTGAAACGGCTGAGCTGATAAAATCATCGGGTATTCGTATTATTCAAGGAAATTGTGAGCAGAGTCTTGCGGCAGATAAGAATGACTGTGGCTGTGGTTTTGATGAAACGAGTACCTGTAACATTCTCTCTGCGAAATGGTATAATTTTTGTAAAGCGCAAATAACAGAAGATTTAGCAACATGGATGGGAGAATTACCCACGCGCATTGAATTTCAACATGAGGGAAAAAAATATCATGTGCTTCATGGATCTGTGGATGAGGTAAATGAATTTATTTTCCCCACAACATCAGAGCATATTTTTCAAAAACAATTTGAAAAGTTAGATGTCGATATTATTTTATCTGGTCATAGCGGCATTCCATTTACCAAAAAAATAAATAATAAAATATGGCACAATGCAGGTGCGATAGGATCGCCTGCGAATGATGGCACGCCGCGCGTATGGTATAGCATTATTTCAGACGGGAAAATCACCCATCAGGCGCTAGAATATGATCATGAAACAGCAGCAAAAGTGATGGTTGATAATGGCTTGGTTGAATATGCGGAAACAATTCAAACAGGTCTATGGCCCTCAACAGATATTTTGCCTGACCATGAAAAATCACAGACAGGTAAGCCATTGGAAGAAAAAACTATAACGATTTAAACATTTCTATGAGTTTTTCTTGCGCGCTATTTTTATTTTCTGGCATTTCATTGAGGATGGTTTGAATATCATCAATTGTGTCTAAATCTGATTTTTTCGTCAGGTGCGCTATCTCTTTATTTAATAGTCTCAAAAATTCAACGCGCGTGTCCTCAACAGAATAGGGAACTGCTTCCCACAGATTTTGGGGAATATTTACTGTGTCACCAAATAAATAATAACCACCATCATGCGCAGGGCCGATAACACTGCCCGTACTTTTAATTTCTGCTGCCGCACTTGCAAAATCTATGGGTGATAATTGTGGGCTATCTGTGCTGGTTAAGACAACAGCGTCATGATTTTTCTTGAGCTTTGTATAAATAGTATGAAGCCGTGTTCCTAACGCGCCATCACCCGTCCATATTTTATCAAATGGACGGTTCAGCCAAAAATCATGCTCTATGGCATTTTCTTCTCCTAATGCCCAAATAACCTGCCAGTCTGAATTTTGGTGGGAAAATGTTTCAAATGTCATTTGGGCGCAATCAACACAAATTTTATATATCTCAGCAGCTTTTTCTTTACCAATAGTTGCGGCAAGCCGTGTTTTAACGGGGCTTAAAGTTGGTGTTTTTGCAAAAACAGCAATAACATTTTTGCTCATGATTTTATCCATTTTATAAATTCCGGGGCGGCTTGTTTAAGCCATAAATATTGACGTTTTAAGGTTAAATTAAACCAGCCTTGTTTGTTATATTCTCTTGCACTACTGACGATGGCAGTGGAAACACGCTTTAATTTTATTTTGTTTTGATGCGCTTTCCAAATAAGCAAGTGATCTTCGCCATATGTAACGTTTTCATTAAATTTTCCGAGTTGTTCAAAATTATTGATGGAAAGGCAAAAAGCCTGATCTCCCCATGGTAGTTTGAGAGTTCTAGAGCGAATATTGGCGCCAATCGCATTTATTTTTGTTAAAAAACCGCCATCAAATTTAAGGTCGAAATAATGAATACGCCTAGGGTAATCGCTTAATGATTTTTTAAGCGCGTTTATCTGTGTTGGCTGTAAATTGGTGTCAGCATGAACAAACCAAAGATATGGATATTTTGCTTTTATGGCTCCGTTATTCATGGCATTTGCACGACTTGATCCTGTCGTAGGGATAATCTCCAGATCAATATCATTTAATTGTTCAAAAAAACTTATCAGTTTTTTATGTTCGGACTCAGCATGGTGATGAGGAATGATAACGGAAATTTTAGGCACGAAGAACACTCAACCATTCTTTTTGATCGCTTGATAATTTCTCTTCTGGAGTCATGACAGCATGTTGAATGGCGTTGCGGATCCAATCAGGTGCTTGAGATATACCACTATGACCAAGTGTTTCTATAATGAGTTTTACTTTTGAAATAGTTTCCCCGTAGATACGAAATATATCAGCCATATCGGCATGCCGTGTTTCATCTTCCATCCAGCAATCGTAATCTGTCACAATCCCAAGCGTGACGTAACCCATTTGCGCTTCACGCGCAAGGAAAGCCTCAGGAACATTTGTCATCCCAACCAAGTCAGCCTTCACAGCATTTTTAAGAAAAAAGCTCTCCGCTTGTGTGCCGAGGCGCGGACCTTCAACGCAAGCGTAGGTTGTGTTTGTATGTAGTGCAATGTCATGCTGCTTTGCGACGTTGATAATATCATCTGCAAGAGCGGGGCAGGTGGGCTTTGCCGCCATGATATGTCCGCTGACGCCATTGCCAAAAAAGCTGTAATCACGTTTACCACGGGTATGATCAAAATATTGTGATACCAATGCCATGGTGCCAGGAGCTAAATCCTCTCGCAAAGAACCTGTTGCTGAGATACTTAGAATAGAACGCGCGCCTAATTTTTTGAGAGCATAAATATTTGCACGATAATTTACTTCATGGGGTAAGAATTCGTGTGAGCGGCCATGACGGGGTAAAAATAAAATGGCTTGATCACCTATTTTTGCCTCTATGATGGGCGCAGACGGCTTCCCGAAAGGGGTGTTAACGATATGTTCTTGCACGTTACTTAAGCTCTCTAATTGATAGAGGCCTGTGCCGCCAATAATTGCCAAATGTTCTTGTGCCATGCTTGCTCCGTTATTATACAGGAATAATTTCGCCATCATAGGCAAAAAGGTTACCGCTATTATCACTTGTTACATCATTGATGACATGAAGCATCTGCTGTGTTGAAAATTCAGGTGTAAATAATTTTTTTGATGGAACATTGCTTTGAAAAGGCGCAGATAGATTGGTCTCAACCGTCCCGGGGTGCAGGCCTATGATACAAGCATTTTTCTGACGGCGTGCCACTTCAATAGAGGCATTTTTAATCAACATATTAAGCGCAGCCTTAGACGCACGATAGCTATACCAGCCGCCAAGCTGATTGTCAGAGATACTGCCAACACGGGCAGATAGCGCGGCAAAAACAGATTTTGTTTCACGGTTTAGCATAGGCAAAAAATACTTCATAATCAGTGCCGGGGCATGTGTATTAATGCTGAATATTTTTTCAAAATTATTCGTATTTATGTCCCGTAAGCTTTTTTCAGGCGTTGTTCCGTTTGTGTCATGTAACATGCCTGTTGCAACGATAATGATATCAAGCGGCGGATTCTTACCTATTTTTTCAGCAAGTTCCTCTAAAGAGGCCTCTTGGGTTATATCTGCAAAATGCGGGATTATTTTATTGCTGTCATAGGTTTGCTCACCGCGTGATATGGCGTGAATTTTGTCCACATTCTCATGTTTCGCAAGATGATCGACGAAAGCGCCGCCAATACCGCCAGAGGCGCCAAAAATAATAATATTAAGATTACTTGGAAAGCTGGATAGATTGATCATAACGCCATTATTAACATCGTTTGGTATCGCTTGTAAGACTATAATTGACCTAAATAGCGCAATGATTTACCTGTTCTGTACGGAAATGAAGCTATGGCAATAAATCTTAAGAAACTAAAGAAACCAAATTTTAAAGGCTCTGGGAAGAAGCTATTTTGGGTTTGGGTCGGCTATCAAAGCGTTAAAGGCATTTTAACGCTCTCTTTCATTTGGATTCCGCTTTTATTACTGTGGCTGAATAAGGGCTCTTAAGTCACTAAATACGCCCCAAACCCCTCTTTATTATTCCATAACTCGTTAAAAAATAACTAAAATTTAACTAAAAAAGGGTAAACTTAAGGTAGAGATGTGCGTCTTTCGTGATGCGGATATTTTTGATAATATCTAGGCATTATGTGGCACACATATTGCTTTGATAGAATATTGAAGGAAATTTTACGGGAAAGTAAAAAGAGTAATGGTTGATAGGATCGTCCTAGGCGCAGCAATGAAAACAACTTTGACTAGCATTCAGCAGTCGAGGCTTTCTGCTGACAAAACGTCAGAGCGTTTGGCGACGGGGCTTAGGGTCAACGATATTACTGACCAACCCACAAACTTTTTCACCGCCGCTTCGCTCACAAATCGTGCAAATGATTATAGTAAACTCTTAGACGGCCTCAGTCTTGGGGTACAAACAATTCGTCAGGCCGTTGCTGGTACAGAAACGTTGGAAAATATTTTAAATCTTGCAGAGTTAAAAGCGATTGAAGCACGCGATACCTTAGAAAAAACAGGATCCGCCTTGCCCGATGCTATTTTAGAAGATGCGCCTGTTGGCTATTTCCGCTTAGGGGATGCAGACGGGGCGACGGCTGTCAATTTAGGAACGTTGGGCGCTGGGGGTGATGGTATTTATCAAAATGGCGTCACGCAAGGCGATGAAATTTTGTTTTACGGCGCGGGTGGCTTACCGGCAAAATTTAGTGGCTCAGGGCAATATGTCGCTGTTCCTAACGATGACTCTATCAACCAAGGAGGACCATTCCCCGAACGGACCGTGGAATTGATCTTTAATGCGGATAGCACCGCTGGACGCCAAGTTCTGTGGGAAGAGGGGGGAACGGTTAACAGCTTAAGTATTTATATTGATGATGGTTTGTTGCGCGTAACGGGGCGTACAACCTCGAATGGCGGGTATGGCCCGTTAGATATTAGTGTGCCAATTAACGCGGGTGAAAGTTATCACGTTGCCTTTACGCAAGATGGCCCAAATAGCCGTTTTACAGGATATCTAAATGGTGAAGCGTTTGGATCAGAGGATCTTGGTGGCGCGTTCATTGGAAACCACCCGAATGCGAATGGTATTGGCGCAATTAACCAAAATCTTTATTTTCATGATGACGGACCGGGGAATGCGCCAGCGCGTGGCAATGGGACGTTTGCTTTTACCGGACAAATTTCTGACCTTGCTATTTATAATTCGATTATCCCGCAAGCTGAATTACAAGAAAGGTACGAGGCAACATCCTTACCTTTGTCTGAATCTTTCCGCCAAGATATGCAGGTGTTTTTGGAACAGATACAAGGAGTTGTTGAAGACACACAATATCGTGGTGTCAATTTATTGAACAAAGAAGATCTTGTCGTTAAATTTGATCAAGATAATAAGAGCAAATTAAAAGTTGATGGAGAAGCATTTAGTATTAAGTCATTAGGTTTAGATGATATTAATTTTCAAAAACCATCACAGGTTGAAGATGCTATCAACCGTATTCGTCAAGCGATTGCAGACGTGCGTGAGTATGGCACATCATTGGCTAATGATTTGAACATCATAGAAACGCGTCAAGATTTTTCGCGTAATCTTATTAATAATCATAAATCTGGCGCGATGGATCTTTTAATTGCTGATCAAGCAGAAGAAGGGGCAAATTTACTTGCTTCGCAAACGCGCATTTCATTGGGAACCACCGCGCTAAGTCTGGGAAGCCAAAGTCAGCAAAGTATTTTATCTCTATTCGGAAATTCTTCTGGATTATTTGCGTAACAAAATTGAGATAACTTATTTTATTTAAGCTTCATTAAACTATCAGCACAGCATCTTAGGAATAGTAATTTGAAAATTTTCCTGAAATAAAAGAGTAAAGAGGATATAATCTTAAGCGATGATGTTCCCAATGTTGAACAGTGTAACCTCATCAATGCCAGAAAAATTATTTAGCTGCGCAACGGTTGTGAACGCAGCGCCGCCTGCAGTCCCATTGCTGTCAACCTGAAGTAAGGTATCATTGCCGCTATCAACGAGTTGAACATATTCAGAAATATTTCCGTTAAAGCCTGTTAACAGATCACTGATATCAATCGCGTCAGCTTCACTAATATTAAAGTTCTCGATGATATCTATATCGTTAAAAGCAGTGCTACTCTCTAAGATAAATATATCTGTCTCAGTACTACCGAATAACGTGTCTAAGCCGTCTTCACCATATAGCGTATTCGTTGTTCCCGTATTTGTTCCCGCAACGACTCCGCTTGTGTCTGATTCAAAATTAATATCATCAAACCTGATGGCGTATTGTTCTGAAGCAAAAGTTTTTCTCGATAAATTTGCGCCCAATGATATTGTATGATTGCCCGCTGCCAAATTTCCTACATTAAGGGAAATAGTTTGCCACCCTGTATCAAATGATGTACCTGCTGCTGTTCCCAGTATTTCAAAGAAATATGGATTTGCATCATTACTATAGCTAGTGCCATTAATATCCGCAAAAAGCTGTAGATCTTCGTTAGCATCAAATGGATCGCCATCAACGATATTATCTAGAGCGCGGTAAGCAAATGTAAGTACAACATTTGTTTGTGCAGTGGCAAAATTGATTGTTTCTTGAAACGCGCCAGATATATTATTGACTGCGCCTGCATTACCTCCCAAGATAATTTCAAGTGACCCATTGTTTGAGCCTGTTGTATTACCATCTAAAGCCGTAAAGCTTCCATCGGCGACAGCATCAGATGCTGGGCCATCACTACCAAAAACACCATCCGCATAAACAAATCCTTCTGTGTCTACCTCGAAGGAAGCACTGAACAGATCACTTACCAATATGCTCGTAGCATTGGATAAAGATGAGTTTTGTGCGCTGATACCGTATATTGTATCATTGTTGGCTCCACCTCTGAGAATATCGTTGCCTGCTCCTCCACTAATAATATCGTTGCCTGATCCGCCATCAACAATATCGTCACCATCACCTGCATCTATTTCATCATCGCCTGACCCGCCATCAACGTCATCGTCATTGTTACCTGCATTTATTAAATCATTACCTGATCCGCCATTTATAGTATCTTCGCCGGCTAATCCATTGATAGTGTCATTATCTGCACCGCCATCAATGACGTCGTTGCCGTCACCGGCTGTTATAATGTCGTCGCCAGCATCACCGTTAAGAATATTTGTTACGCCAACGTCACCGACTTCAGTTCCAGTCAAGATTAAATCATCGAAGCGCAGTTCTACTTCTTCGCCAGCCTCTGTTTTGAAGCTTATTGCGCCGCCTAAGGAGAGAGTATGACTGCCTGCGTTTAAGTCCCCTAAATCTAAAGTGATTGTACGATAGGTTGCGCCTGTGTCAAAATTCGCAATCGGATTGTTCTGTGAATCAAAAAAGTCATCAGCGCTGTTACTAAGAAGGCGATCATCAAGTGACGCGAACAAAAATAAATCTTCATTTATTTCAAAAGGTGCTCCACCGGAATTTAACGCCCTGTAAGAAAAAGTAAGCGAAACATCGGTCATTGAAGAGGTGAGGACAAAGCTATTTTGAAATGCACCAGAAATTGGGCCAACATCATTTCCATCAATTCCTCCAAGAGTTATCTCAAGTGCTCCGTTAGTAATGCCGCCATCATTAGTGATGCGCGCACCACTGGCGTAGGCGGCTTGATTTGCATTAAGGAATATATCATCAGCGTAGACAAATCCGTCTAGACCGCTATCGAAGTTAAGATTAAGAATATCAGTGGCCGTGCCAATACTGGCATAAATTATATCATTTCCATCACCACCATTAATTGTATCAGCACCCGCATTACCAGTTAAAATATCTGCCGCTGTTCCGCCGTTAATGGTGTCTGCACCACTACCTGTTGTAATGTCGTCACCATTATTTGATGCATTTACCGTGAATGCTTCGCTTTGGCCGTTTAGGTCAATGGTTACAGGGGCTAACGCAGTTGTTGCATTTACAATTTCAAGGTTCAAAATACCCCCATCCGTTGCGCCCAAAGCGTTTAATGTGCTTGATGTTTCTGTCAGCGTTAGGGTGTCATTAATGTTGCCACCAAAATCAATTGTACCCGTGCCATAAATCAGGCTTGATAATTCTGTTTCACCTGCAACCAATGTGTCTGCATTGGCAGAGCCCACAAGAAAACCATTTTCTACATTCGTCACTGTTGGCACACCATCGGTAACTGCGTTGTAAATACCGTTAATTTGTGTACTTATTATATCTCCTGTACCTGCACCTAGATCTACTGTTGTAAATTGTCCGAGCGCATTGATATTTATAGTCACATCATCATTACCAGCAGAGCCTGTAAGGATTTCAAGACCCGCTATTGAACCTGTCGTAAAATCAATTGTTGTGGCGTTGGTTAAGATGAGTTCATCTGTTCCTGAGCCGCCAGCGATTGCCTCACCTGCTTCGAAATCACCATTTGCAAGATTAATTGTGTCATTCCCTGCACCAGCATCAATGATATCAGCACCAAGACCGCCAGTGATCGTGTCGTTCCCTGTGATAACGCTACTAATGGGATTTTCTAAGCGGATATAAACTTCGGTGTAAGGTATGGCATGATTTTCATTCGCATTTTCCCATAGAAATGTGTTCGGATCATCGCCATCTACGCCAGCAATACTTATGCCATAGGAAAAACCCCTTTCAAAGTTATGTCCGTCCCAACCCCATGTGAAAATGCGTTCGTGGTTGTTAGCAGAAGAATTTAACGTATCACGTGTGTCCTCAACAATGGGTGTTGCTGACGCTCCTAAAACTGAAGCCTGTACTTCGTGGGAGACGTTATATTGATTGTCGTCGAAGTCCCATGTCCAATCTGTTTCAGAAACTGAATTCCATCTTACTTCCTGATAATTTGTTCCTGTTATATCTGCAGCACGTTTGATCCGAATTTCAACATCGGTTAGATCTGTATTGGCTGTTTGACCAATAATGTCGTTCACGAATGTATCACTATATGCTGCAGGCGCGAACGCGGCTGTTGATCCTAAATTATTAATGACATCTGCTGGGTTTCCTTGCCCATCCGTATCGAATTCCCACCCTTCGCGTCCACGTCCAACCAATAACCAGTAATCAGTCCCATCAAAATCAACATAAAAATTTTGTGCGACATCGCCAACGATAAAGCCATAGTTGCCCGTCGTTAAATTTGTGATTTGATTAAGAATTTCTGTTTCGCCATCGCCGTAAATGATATCATCGCCTGCACCACCCTCAATTGTATCATCACCTGCGCCGCCATCAATCGTATCACTTCCCAAGCCTGCCGTAAGGTTATCGTTATTCGTAGAGCCTGTGATGGTAAAATCTTCGGTTTGAGATGTTAAATCTAAAGTGGCTGCGCCTGCCGCTGTTGAGAAATTAATCTCTTCTAATCCTTGAAGGTTACTATCTGTTGCAGCCAAGGCGATCAAATCAGTTGAGGCAGATGTAAGATTGAGTGTATCCCCTGTGCCACCGCCAAAATCAATCGTGCCTGCGCCAAATATAATCGCATCAAGTTGCCCGCCAGAAATCGTCAGCGTATCATCTGCAGCTGATCCGGTTAAAAATCCATTTTCAACGTTGGTGACTGTGGGAGTGCCCAAGGCTGTGGCATCCACGTTCCCTGAAACTTGAATACGACTTGTATCGTTGCCGCCTGCAAAGTTGATTGTAGTAAAGTTTAAAGCTTGTTCTAAGTTATAGGTGACATCTTGGTCGGCGTCTGAGCCCCGAAGTGTTTCCAAGCCATCAAGGACGCCTGTTGTAAAATCAACGGTCATTGTACTGGATAAAACAAGCTCATCTATACCTGTACCGCCATAAATTTCTTCGCCAGAAACGTAATCATTCCCAGAAAGAAAAATTGCATCATTACCCGCGTCGCCATGAATAATATCAACGCCAAGGCTTCCGACAATTCTATCTGCACCATCACCGCCATTGATGATATCGTCGCCAAGGCCGCCTAAAATTGTATCAACACCATCGCCGCCATCTAACGTATCGTTTCCTGCGCCGCCAACAAGTAAATCATCGTCGCCACCGCCAAATAATTGATCATCATTTGCGCCGCCATTTAAACGATCATTGCCGCTGCCACCAACGAGTAAATCTTCACCGTTGTGTCCGCTTAAGGCATCATTTCCATCACCGCCATAAAGCTCATCATCGCCATCGTTGCCGAATAAGATGTCTCTTCCTATACCGCCATATATTTGGTCATTGCCATCTTGTCCAAAAAGACGGTCATTACCCGCACCGCCGGAAACCAAATCATTTCCATCACCTGCACGTATGGTATCGTTCCCTGCGCCGCCATTAACTTTGTCATTGCCTGAACCTAGGTAGGCATTGTCATTGCCGTCTAAAAGATCAAATACTTCATCACTGCTGCCGTTCTGGCCGCGATATCTGTCTGCGCCTGTCGTGAAAGTTTGGGTTGCGCCTGTGGTGAATTCTGATCCTGCTGGCTCGCTGTCATCAAAAATAAAATCAGCCGTTGTTACATCGACTGTTGCGGTTTGGCCATCATTTAACGTATCCGTTGAGAGGAAATTTCCAGTATTGACGTATTTATCATTAATTTTAACAGAGCGAATTTCTATTCTGTCTGTTGAGCCAGGAGCCGTATCATTAAATCTAAATTCCAAGGAGCTTGGAAGGGCACCGCCATATGAGATTGTAAGAGAGATTGATGATCCCGCCGAAGAAACAATAGAGCTATAGCCCCCAAGCAACGAGCCATCGGCATAGATCTCAAAACCATCAACACTGCCATTCAGCAAGCTGAATAATTCTAACTCAATCGTATAACTTCCCGGCATTTATCCCTCTGTAATCGCTATTTTACGCAATAAATAAAATTTATTATTTTCTATAATTAACAGCGTGATTATTAAGTAATTGATAAAAAACAATATTTGTCTACTATAAAAATACCATAGTAGGGCTAACAATTCGTTAATATTGCACCGTATTTTATTGGGTTTAATATGCTGATTACAAAAAATATTAGAAAATTTGAGATGAAATAAAAGCGAACCCGGGATCTTTAGGGGAGATCACCGGGTTCTTTTATCGCCTGCCTAGGTTCACGGTTAGGGAGGGCGGCAGACGAAAAGGGTATAAATCCTATATTTAACTAAGACATTGATTTGTTGTCTTGTTTTATAGGTCTATGTTTTAGCTGTTTTTTGTTTTTGTACATATCTGCATCTGCTGCGCCTAAAATTTGTTTTGTTGTGTTGCCTTTTTTATATTCTTTCAAGCCAAGCGACGCACGAACATCAATCTCATGACCTTGCCAGACAAAAGACAAGTTATTTAACTTCTTGATAAGGAATTGTGCTCTTTCTAATGCCTGCTTACGTGTTGTGTTGACGAAGAGGGTAACAAATTCATCACCACCAACGCGACCAACGATATCCATTGTACGTGTGTCACTGTCTAGGGTTTTTGCAACAAGTTGCAAGGCTTTGTCACCTGCTTGGTGACCGTGAACATCGTTGATTGATTTGAAGTTATCAAGATCAATCATGACGAGCAGTCCGCCTTTTGACTCTTCTCGGTTTACACGGTCGATTTCTCTTTCAAAAGCATGGGAAAATCCACGTCTATTTGCAATCCCTGTCAGGCCGTCTGTTTGCGATAGTTTTTCAAGACGTTTGATTTGTTTTTCTTGCGTTGCTATTTTAACGCGGTTTTCTCTAATGATGTTTTGCGCTTCTTTTAAAAGCCTTAACGCAACGTTATTGACATCAGAATCTAGAGAATTTTTATAATCTTTAGTGTTTAAATATGGAAAAATTTCATTGGCATCATTTAACCATCTTAAGCGGGCAGATTTGGTACCAAATATATTTTCGTGATTATTTTGTGTGTGTTCGCCCATATTTTATCTCCCTCGTTACTTTTAACGTTTATCCGTTACCTAACTTTCTACCATGCGAAGCTTATGCCAAACTTATTTTTCTATATAAATCAATTAGATAGATGTTTTTGTCTTGAAGGGAGAGGAGGGGAATTATGGGCGTCGTCGGCAATAATGACATAAGAATAGGCAAGCTTTGCCGTGTTTTCTTTTTAAATAACGTGTTATAAGAAATTATCTGTTTTTCACTTCATCAAGAATTTTTCACATGCGTCTTTTTTTACTTCTCTTTCTTTTCTCATTGACCTTGCCGTCTCACGCTAACGCGAATACGAACGCCTTGGGGGCATTAGAGAAAAATAACGAAAAAGTGACAAATGAGTCATTAATGCCACACAAGGCTTTGTATGATATCTCGCTTGTGGCAACGCGAAGTGGATCACAAATTATAAATATAAGCGGGCAGATGTTTTATGAATGGAAGCCTACTTGCGATGCATGGATAACAGATCATCGCTTTAACCTTTTTTATGAATATGCAGATGCACCAGGCATGCAAATCACCTCAGATTTTTCAACCTATGAAAATTTTAATGGTAAAGATTTCAATTTTTCTGCGCGGCGCAAGCGTAACAACAATATTTATCAAGAATTTCGTGGCAATGCCGTCATTGCGGATAAAGGCGGAGAGGCGGTTTTTACTGTCCCAGAAGATTTAAACTTTGATTTAAATGAAAATGCAATGTTTCCTATGGGGCACAGTGTTGAGATGATCCGTAAAGCCAGAAGCGATAAAAACTTTTTCAAAGCAACCGTGTTCGATGGCAGTGATGACGAAGGCCCCGTCACGATAAACACTTTTATTGGCGAGCCTGTTAATGCGATGCAATTGGTAAAGCCCTCAGAATTTTTGGATATGGGGCTTTTAAACACAAAAGCATGGAATGTTCGTATGGCAGTATTTCCAGTTTTAAACAAAGAATCACAAGAACCAGATTATGAGATGAGTATGATATTTCATGATAATGGCATTATTTCAGACATGGTCATCGATTATGATGATTTTTCCGTCTCGCAAAAGCTTGTAGCCCTTGAAAAAATTGAGGGTGATAGCTGCTCTTCTGCCAAAAAATAAAAAAATAATAAAACTTCAATAAATGAGAATAAAATTTAATATTTTAAAAAGAGTTTCCCTGCTATTATTATCAAGTTTTTCAACCTAAGTCATTCAGACGAAGAAAGCATAGATGCCAAAGAAAGTTTTAATTGTCGAAGATAATGAACTGAACATGAAATTGTTCCGTGATTTGTTAGAAGCGCACGATATTGAAACAATCGAAACGCGCGATGGCAGAACTGTTTTGGAAATGGCGCGTGAAAATATACCTGATCTAATTTTAATGGATATTCAGTTGCCAGAAATTTCGGGTTTGGATGTGACAAAAATGTTGAAAAAAGATGAAGAGTTAAAATCGATTCCTGTAGTGGCAGTAACAGCTTTTGCCATGAAGGGAGATGAAGAAAAAATTCGTGAAGGAGGTTGTGAGGATTATATTTCTAAGCCAATTTCTGTGAAGGATTTTTTACAAGTTGTTCAAAAACATTTAAAACTTGAGCCAGTGGCTTAAGAAGAGGGATTAAAACAAATGTCTGCACGTGTATTGGTGGTCGATGATATTTTGCCGAATGTTAAATTGCTCGAAGCAAAGCTTGCGAGTGAATATTACGAAGTCTTAACCGCAACCAGTGGCAAAGAAGCCTTGGAGCGTGTCAAAAATGACAGCCCTGATATTGTTTTACTGGATGTGATGATGCCAGAGATGGATGGCTTTGAGGTTTGTCAAATTATTAAATCAGACACAGCTTATGCTCATATTCCGGTTGTGATGGTGACGGCGCTCACCGATGCATCGGATCGTGTACGTGGCCTAGAGGCAGGAGCAGATGATTTTTTAAGTAAGCCTTTAAATGATACAGCCCTTATGGCGCGTGTGCGCTCGCTTGTGCGGTTGAAAATGACGGTTGATGAGTGGCGTGTTAGAGAAAACACTGCAACACAATTAGGGGTGAGTGACGAAAAAGCCAACGTCATGGATGAGCCAGTAGAAAACGCGAATGTCTTGGTCGTTGAAGACCAAAAATATGACAGTGATAAATTTATTGAAACATTAAAACAAGATAATGACACAGTCACCGTTGTTGAAACGGGCGCAGAAGCTATGGCGCAAATTTCCGCGAATAGTTTTGATCTGATGGTTATCAGTTTGAATTTACAATCTGAAGATGGCTTGCGTTTATGCTCGCATTTGCGTTCTAGTGATAGAACCCGCTCAATTCCTATTTTGATGGTCGCGGCGGATGAGGATATGTCTCGTATCGCCCATGGCCTTGAAATTGGTGCGCATGATTATATTTTACGCCCTGTGGATGGTAATGAACTTTTGGCGCGTGTGCGCACCCAAGTAAGGCGCCGCAGATTTCAAGAACGCCTTCGCTCTTCCTATGAGATCAGTTTGTCCATGGCGTTGATTGACTCCCTGACAGGACTGTATAACCGCCGTTATTTTGACGTTCACTTGCAAAAATTATTGCAAAAAAACCAAACAAGCCGGAAATCACTTGCGGTTTTAATCATGGATATTGACCATTTTAAGAAAGTTAATGACACCCATGGGCATGGGGTCGGTGATGAAATATTAAAAGAGTTTTCTGCAAGGTTGCAGGATAAATTACGCGGATTTGATATGGTTGCCCGTGTTGGCGGGGAGGAATTTGTTGCACTGCTTCCTGATGTTAAAAAAGACATGGCCTTTGTGGTTGCGGAACGTTTGCGTGCTGCGATTGCTGATGAGCCTTTTAAATGTAGCGCTGAAGGTGGTTCTTTAAATATTACAACATCGCTGGGGGGGACGATTATCGAACCTGGTGAAATCGCAGAAGCAGAAGTTGTGATGAAAGAGGCGGATGATGAGCTATATAAAGCCAAAGAAGGGGGGCGTAACGCCTGTTTCTTTAAGGGCGAAGGTCGTCTTGAACCTGCTGCTTTTAAGCCTGAGCCACGTCTTTTTATTGAAGATTAATCAGACCTGCTATCTTTTGTGTGTTTTTATTTCGTCATAAATTATCTGATAGTTGTTTTTAACTAAGATTGGTATGGCCATAATAAATTTAACGGTAATCATTCCCTCTTTTTTTAAGTGAAATCATCATAAAAAAAGCGTCCCGAAGGACGCCTTTTGAAATTTTTATGCTTAAGAAAAATTAGTTTTTCTTGTGTGGTGGCATTTTCTTTTCTTCAAAAAGAACATGCTTGCCTCTTTTGCCAGTTTTTTCGTCAACGGCCCAAGGGTCATATTTCATCATTTTCATTTTTTCAGTCTGAGTCTTCGGGTTCTTCTTTTTGTAATAGCGATACCCTGTACCTGCGGAGCTTTCCATACGTACTTTGACTGCGTTTGCTTTTTTAGCCATTTTTTAATTCCTCATATAATAATGACGTGAAAATAAGGATTTTTAGCGCGAAGTCAAGCCATGAATTTCGATAATCATTGGTAAAACCAGTGATAATAACGACCAAATCCGCTGTCAATAACCATAAGTGCGCTATGGCATGCCTATCTGATAGAAACACTGAAGAAACTAGCGATTGGATTTATTTCGTGCGGTACAAACTTTTAGTGCCTGCTCGAATCGTCGGAGGTAAGAATTGGGACAAGATTGAAATAGAATTCACAAATCATGCTTACAACATTGAGGAAGGGATCATAAAGCGCCTCTCTCTATTAGATTATAACAGCCTTTAGATACTAGGCTTTTGGGGGCGGCTTTTTTCCTTTTGATGGTTTTCCTCTAAATTTAGTTTTTCTGGGCTGTTTTTTGCCTTTTTTACGATTTTTTGTCTCGGCTTTGGATTTATTGCCGTAAGTTTTGGTTTTTTTGAACTTAACACCTGCAATATCGGCACTTTTATCATTTGCAACTTCGAATAAAGACGATCCCGTTAGCCCATCGGCTTCTTTGAGGCGTATTTGTATACGCGCGCCAAGGCGGTAAACCCGCTTATGACGCCGCCCAATCAACGCATGTTGTTTTTCGTCATGGATGTAATAATCATCGGGCAATGTCCGCATCGGGATGAGACCATCGGCGCCATTTTCATCGAGTGTCACGAACAACCCAAAACGCGTGACGCCGTTAATTACACCACTAAATTCTGCGCCGATACGTTCACTCATCCATGCGGCCGTAAAGCGGTCAACGGCGGAGCGTTCGGCATCGGATGAGTTCCGTTCGGTGGTGGAAATATGTTCTGCTTTTTCGGTCATCGTGACGCGTTCTTCTTCGCTTAAACCGCCTTCACCCAGCCCATAAGCTTTGATGAGGGAGCGATGCACCAACAAATCCGCATAACGACGAATAGGGGAGGTAAAGTGTGCGTAACGGCGCAACGCCAAGCCAAAATGTCCAATATTTTCGGGGTGGTAAACGGCCTGCGATTGCGTGCGTAAAATCACCGTGGAAATAAGCTGCGAATATTCCAGCTTTGATGCTTTTTCTAGTAACGCATTAATCTGTGCGGGCTTGGCGACTTGGCCTTTAGGCAAAGATAAACCAAAGGCTTCTAAAAATTCGCGCGCTGTATCTAATTTTTCCGCAGAAGGGCGGTCATGAATACGATAAATACAAGGTGCTTTTTTCGCCTCCAAAGCTTGCGCCGCTGCAACATTGGCGAGGATCATAAACTCTTCAATCATCTTATGCGCGTCTAACCGCGCGCGTTTTTGCACCCCTGTCATTTTGCCTTTATCGTTAATCATGATCTGGCGTTCGGGCAGATCAAGATCCAGCGCACCACGCTTACGTCGCGCTTTATCTAACACCGCGTAAGCTTCGTATAACGGTTCAATCACATCCTTCATCAAAGGCTTGGTCATATCGTCAACCACGCCATCTTTGGCCGCTTGCACTTGGTCGTATATTAACCGCGCATGAGAGCGTATAAGCCCACGAAACACCGTATGCTTGGTCAGTTCACCTTCATCATTAATGTAAAGATGAAACCCCATACAGGCGCGGTCTTCGTTGGGACGGAGCGAACAGAGATCATTTGAGAGTGCTTCGGGCAGCATCGGCACAACATGGTCAGGAAAATAGGTCGAATTGCCACGCCGATAAGCCTCACGATCCAGCGCAGAGTCAGGACGTACATAATGCGAGACATCGGCAATAGCGACGATCAAATGAAATCCGCCGCCTTCACTCTTGGGGCGTTTTTCGGCAAACACCGCATCATCAAAATCGCGCGCATCCGCGCCATCAATTGTCACAAGGGGAATATGCCGTAAATCTTCGCGCTTTCCATGTTTGTTTTCAATGGGGGGGACTTTCAATCCCTTGGTTTCTTCAATAACTTTATCAAGGAATTTCTCATGCAATCCTGCTTCGTGGATGGCAATTAAACTAATGGCGTTTACATCATCGCGATGCCCAAGCACTTGGGTGATTTCAATGCGGCGACGTTTTAACCCGCGCGATGGCATGACCTCGCCAATCACCAAATCACCAGTTTTTGCACCGTTCATATCGGCTTCAGAAACATCAAAATCATATTTGGCTTTTTTGTGGGTGGGGCGAACGATATAACCTTTCGCGGTTTTCGCCACTTGCCCCATAACCGTGGCGCGTTCTTTATCAATGCGGCGTATCAGCTCTGCAGAATAAAGCGTATCAGTGAACTTCTTGAGTTTAACCAAAGCGCGATCACCTTCTTTAACGGGCGCATTGGAAAGCAATTCTATCCGTGGCTTTGCGCCTTGCAGGGCGACATCCCATTCCAATGGCTCGGCGAAAACATCGCCCTCTTTATCAATTTGGGTGATCTGCACCATGGTGACGCTGGGTAAGCTGCCTGGCACGCTATAAGCTTTATCAGGGCCTTTGACGATTTTACCGTCTTGCTCTAATTGCCTAATATATTGTTTAAAAAGCTTTCGATCATCGCCTTTAATATCAAAAGCGCGAACAAGCTCACGCTTACTAAGCGATGTGCCTGATTCTTTTATGTGTTTATAAACTTCATCTATATGCGGAAATGTCATAAGGTGACTGTAACGGTTCGCTTCAAACTTATCTATCAAGTAATTAACGGCAGGAATGCTTATGCAGAAAATACTCATCACAGGCGCGGCAGGATTTATTGGCTTTCATCTGGCACAACGGCTGGGCGGGCAAGATGCCGCGGTGTTGGGCATTGATAACATGAATGATTATTACGATGTGTCCTTAAAACACGCCCGTCTTGCAGAGCTTAAAAAGCAGGATAATTTCACCTTCATTCAAGCCGACCTTGCCGATGATGCGGCGATAGAGAAGATTTTCAGCGATTTTAAGCCAGATATTGTCGTGAATATGGCCGCGCAAGCAGGGGTGCGTTACTCGCTTGATAATCCACGGGCTTACATCCGTAGCAATATTGATGGCTTTATGAATATTCTGGAAGGCTGTCGGCACCATGCCGTAAAACATCTGGTCTTTGCGTCTTCTTCCTCAGTGTATGGCGCGAATACCAAAGTCCCGTTTAACGAAAAAGACAATGTTGACCATCCTGTCAGCTTGTACGCCGCAACCAAAAAATCAAACGAACTTATGGCACATAGCTATACGCATTTATATGGTCTGCCCTGTACGGGGTTACGTTTTTTTACCGTTTATGGCCCATGGGGACGCCCCGATATGGCCTATTTTAAATTCGCTAATCAGATCATGAAAGGCGAACCTATTGACGTGTTTAATAACGGCAAAATGAAGCGCGATTTCACTTATATTGATGATATCATTGATGGGGTTGTTGGTACGCTTGAGTTACACGATGAAATCGAAACCAGCGTTGGGGGCAAAACTACTCACATTGAAAATAACGAACCGTATCGAATTTATAATATTGGCAATAATAACCCCGTCCCCCTCATGGATATGATCGGCATTTTGGAGGTGGCATTAGGCAAAAAAGCCGTGATAGAGATGAAGCCCATGCAAGCTGGTGATGTCATCGAAACCTATGCTGATATTGACGCCTTGACCCAAGCCATCGGCTATAAACCGACAACAGATTTAAAAACAGGATTGAAGAAGTTTGTTACGTGGTACAAAGAATTTTATTTTTAAATATTCCGTTATAAAAAATTCATCATGAAACATATTTTTGTGATATTATGGTCACACTGTCCGTTATCAAGAACGGCAAGGCTTTTTTGATTAAAACGTCATCACTGATGACGGCGGGAGACATCGCAAAGCAATCTTAAGCGGCCTAAGGCTACTTTTCCTTATATTTCAACAAAAAACGAACTGATATAGCGGCTTGTTAAAATCTTTATATTTCAATTCGTTAGCTCTCTAAATAGGGGGTGGGGGGTGCCCCTACACGGAACGAAGTGATAACGCTTGAAAATGACACGATAGGAGACCCGAAGCTTTGCGTGTGCGCGCGTGGAAAAACCTTTTTTGAAGCCTATAACGTTAGAAAAAGGCGCAATATCTCACGTAATTTTTCGTTGCCTTTGTCACAACAGGGGCGGGGCTATGTTTTTGTAGACTTCTTGGCTGATTTTTTAGACGACTTTTTGGCCTTCTTTTTTGCTGATTTTTTAGAAGCTTTCTTTGCAGATTTCTTCGTTGTCTTTTTACCAGATTTGCGCGCGGCTTCTTTTGCGGCTTTGGCTGCTTCCTTGGCGGCGTCGCGTTCTTTCTTTTGCGCGATGAGGTCAACGGCGCGGTTCATACCAATGGTCATGACATCTTCATCTTTAGGAATGGACGCAAATTTACCGTCATGCATGACAAAGGGGCCAAAACGGCCAATACCCGCCTTAATCATTTTACCTGATTCAGGATGCTCACCCACATCACGCGGCAAGGACAGCAATGACAGCGCACTTTTAAGCGTTACATCATCAATTGCCACACCAGCGGGGAGTCCCTGACGCTTTGGTTTTTTCGCAGGGCGTTTTGGGGGCTTATGAACAGGAATATCTTTTTTCTTTTCCTTGGCCTTTTCAACGCGTTTTTTATAGCGCTCTTCGTAAGCGGCAAGTTTTTCATCGTAAGCTGCCGCTTCTTCTTTTGTTTCTGGCGGCGCATCAATCTGCACATATGGGCCATAAGGGCCACGACGCAAGGAAACGCCACGGCCAGTATCTGGACATTTACCCAGCTCTTTTGGCTCATTGGCTAATTCTGCGCCTTCACCATCTGCACCAGAGAGAAGCGGGCGCGTGAATTTACATTCAGGGTAATCGGAACAACCAATAAATGCGCCGAATTTACCGAGTTTTAAGGATAATTCGCCTTTTTTACAGGCGGGACATTCGCGGCGTGGGCTACCATCTTCGCGCTCAGGGAAGAAGTGAATGCCAAGCTCTTCGTTGAGGTAATCAATCACTTCGGTAATCGTGAGTGGTTTGACATCCTCGACGTTTTTGGAGAAATCAATCCAGAATTGGCGCAGTGCTTCTTTCCACGGTGTGTGACCTGCGGCGATGGCATCAAGCTCTTCTTCTAGATTCGCGGTGAAGTCGTAATCCATATATTTGGCGAAGAATTTCTTCAAAAAGGAGGTAACCAAACGACCACGATCTTCGGGAACGAAGCGTTTACGATCCATGATCACATAGTTACGATCACGCAAAACTTGTAGAACGGATGCGTAAGTCGATGGTCGTCCAATACCAAGTTCTTCCATACGCTTCACGAGTGATGCTTCGGTATAACGTGGTGGCGGTTGGGTGAAATGCTGGTTTTCACGAACTTCGTTGGTGCGGACTTTATCGCCTTCGCTCATCGGGGGCAAAATGCGGTTTTTATCATCCGCACTTTCTTCCTCGTCCTCGTCTTTTTCTTCAATATATAAAGTCAGGAAACCATCAAAGGAAATAACCGATCCATTGGCACGCAAAACAACATCATCTGTACCGTCTGAAATATCAATCGCGACCTGATCCATGATCGCATTTTCCATCTGCGATGCCATTGTACGTTTCCAAATCAGCTCGTATAAACGCTTTGCATCAAAATCAACATTAATGGATTTCGGGAGCTTGGATAAATCCGTGGGACGGATCGCTTCATGCGCTTCTTGGGCATTTTTGGCTTTGGATTTATAAAGGCGCGGTGCATCAGGCAAATATTTGTCGCCATAATCTTTTTTGATCAGGCTTCGCGCTTGCGTGACGGCATCGGCGGAGAGCGTTGTGCCATCCGTTCTCATGTAAGTGATTAAACCAGCTTCATAAAGAATTTGTGCATTGCGCATTGTTTGCGAAGCAGACATGCCGAGCTTGCGCGAGCCTTCCATTTGCATGGAGGAGGTGATGAACGGCGCATAGGGTTGGCGCTTTGCCTGTTTCTTTTCAATCTTATGGATTTTTAAATCCTTGGATTTAATGCGTGCGGCGGCTTTGTTTGAATCTGCCTCGCTTCCAATGTCTAATTTGCCAAGTTTGTTACCAGATAAGGTCGTTAAACGTGCCGTAAAAGGCGCGCCATCTTTGGTGTTAAGGAGGGTTTCTAATGACCAATATTCTTGCGGGTTGAAGGCTTCGATTTCGGCTTCGCGTTCGCAAATAAGACGCAGTGCGACAGATTGAACACGACCCGCAGAACGCGATCCTGGCAATTTACGCCATAAAATAGGGGAGATGTTGAAGCCAACAAGATAATCAAGCGCGCGACGCGCCATGTAGGCATCAATCAAATCTTGATCCAATTCACGCGCTTGCTCAAACGCGGCTTGAACGGCGTTTTTGGTGATTTCGTTAAAAGCAACACGGTGAATTTTTTTATCTTTTAAGAGTTTACCATCGGCTAAAATTTCATTGATGTGCCATGAAATGGCCTCTCCCTCGCGGTCGGGGTCAGTCGCGAGCCAGACAACATTGGCGGCTTTCACCAATTTTTTGATGTCATTGACATTCTTCTTGGCGCGATCACCCAGTTGCCAAACCATCTTAAAATCTTCGTTGGGTAGAACGGAACCATCTTTATTCACAAGATCGCGAACATGACCATATGACGCGATCACGGCATAATCATTGCCAAGATACTTATTAATAGTCTTCGCCTTTGCAGGGGACTCAACAATTACCACATTTGAAGCGCTCAATGGCTTAAATCCTTATTCATCTAAGAGTGCGACACGGTTTCCCGGAAGCCGCTGTAAACGGCCTGCAAGCTCTAATTCTAGCAAGGCCATTTGTAATTCTGGAATTGACACATGACATGTTCTGGCGAGTTCGTCAACGCTAAGCGGCATTTGTGATAGATGATTAAGCAGTGCTGTACGTATGTCTTCAACCTCTTTTTCGTCTTGGTTATTGGGGACAAGCTCAAGGTTAGATTGACTTTGCGCGGCATCAAATAAAGTTGTGCCACCGCTAAAATTCTCCAGATTTTGAAATATATCTTGGGTGTGTTGAATTAAAATTGCCCCGTCTTGGATTAATTTATTCGGCCCTTGCGCACGGGGATCTTGCGGATAGCCGGGAACAGCATAGACATCGCGGCCTTGTTCTCCTGCCATTCGGGCTGTGATGAGGGAGCCTGATTTTAAGGTGGCTTCAATCACGATAGTGCCACTGGAAAGGCCAGAAACAATGCGGTTTCGCTTTGGGAAATGCCTTGCAATTGGCTCCATGCCAAGCGGGCTTTCGGCAAAAACGAGGCCGCGTTCGCAAATTTGTTTATAAAGGTCGGTGTTTTCTCGTGGGTAAATAACATCAATGCCGCCTGCAACCACGGCAATCGTGCCTGTATCAAGTGCACCTGTATGCGCGGCGGTATCAATACCACGAGCGAGGCCAGAAACAATGATTTGTCCGCTTTGGCCTAATTCTTTTGCTAATTTTGCGGCGAATTTTTTGCCATTTAAGGATGCGTTTCGGGCGCCAACCATTGCAAGGCATGGCGGACGGACAAGATCAATATTACCAATATAAGACAAAACAGGCGGCGCATCATCGTTTGCGGCAAGCGCAAGTGGGTAAGGTTTATCCGCCGCGCAGACGATGTCACCACCGAGTTTATGAAGGGCGCTTAATTCTTTTTCAACAGATGAAAGTGGTGGTGCTTCAAGTGGTTTTTTGCGCCCGCCTTTTTTAGAAAGCTCAGGGAGGGCTTCAAGAGCTTTTGTCGCGCTGCCATAGTAATCAACCAATTTATAAAAAGTGATTGGGCCAACATTGTCGGTACGGATAAGGCGCAGCCAGTTAAGTTTTTCGGCTTCGCACATGCTGGGTGTTAGTAAGGAAGCCTGAGTCATTTCTTCTGCTCTTTTTTCTTCTTGCCAATCTTGGGTTCTTTACCCGTTAAAATTCTTTTGATGTTTTCATGATGCTTGAAATAGACCAGAACTGCGATAACGGCGCATATTAGTGAGATACTAGAGTCTTGATATAAGGTGTGTGAGATGATGGGGGTTAAACCAATAGCGATCAGGGCGGCCAAAGAAGAAATGCGGAAGATTGAGGCCATAAGTAACCAGATAGCACAAGCAATGACTCCGACGAGTGGCACAGCAACCAATAATGTACCGAGCGTGGTCGCAACGCCTTTGCCGCCTTTAAATTTTAGCCATATTGGGTAGCAATGGCCAATAAGAGCGCCTAAGCCTGCTAATAAAGGTATTAAGAGAGAGTTTTCCGATGATTTTACAGGAAGGCCACATCTCTCCCATATCTTTGTTTCTGGATTTAGGCAGCTTCCTATTCCCGTTCCATATTCAGGTTGAACCAAAAATATTGATACTACTAGAACGGCAATTGCGCCTTTACCACTATCAAGAATTAAAGTGGCAAGTGCCAATAACTTATTGCCCGTTCGCAACACATTGGTAGCACCAATATTGCCAGAGCCGATTTTTCGGACATCGCCGTAGCCAAATAATTTACAAAGCACAAGGCCAAAAGGAATAGAGCCGAGCAAGTATCCAAATATAAACGCCGCGGCGTAAGTCATCATTTATCCCCATTTTTCGTCATTGCGAAGGAGCGGAGCGACTGCGGCAATCTAGAGCGAGGCGCAATATTCTGGATTGCTTCGCTACGCTCGCAATGACGAAGAGGGAAGTAAAGCATTACTTTTTCCCCGCCAATAAATCTAGTACAGCCATGCGGGTGGCGACGCCGCCGCTAACTTGTTTTAGGTAATGAAATTGTTTTGTATCATCCGCTAAGTCATCGGATATTTGAACATTGCGCAAGAAAGGCCCAGGGTCGAGGACGATAGCGCTTTCTTTTGCCCAACCTAATTTTTCTTTACTTAAGCCGTAATCATCAAAATAGGTGTTATCTTCAATTAAGGCACTTTGCATACGCTCTTTTTGTGGGCGAATGGTGATGATGACATCTGCGCCTTTAATCCCAGATTTTAAGTCTGTAAATTTTTCAATATTTTCTGAAGGAAGCTTTTCTGGCATGAGAATAGGCGGTGCGATGATGCGAACGCTCGCCCCCATTTTTGTGAGGAGTTTCATGTTGGAGGAGGCCACGCGGCTATGGGCGATGTCACCAATAATGGCAACGGTTAAACCTTCGAGCTTGCCAAAATGATTGCGCATGGCGAGAGCATCGAGGAGGGCTTGGGTTGGGTGTTCATTCCAGCTATCGCCTGCGTTAATCACGGGGCAGTCGCTCATGGTGGAAATTACTTTTGGCGCGCCAAATTCGCTATGGCGGACGATCATGCCGTCAGGGTGCATGGCGTTCAGCGTTGTGATGGTGTCGTGAAAAGTTTCCCCTTTATTCAAGGAACTGGTTTTTAGATTAAGGTTAATCACTTGTCCCCCAAGGCGCTTTGCCGCCATTTCAAAGGAGGTCAAGGTGCGGGTTGAGTCTTCAAAAAACAATGTGAGAAAAACTTTGTTCTTTAACACGTTCGAAAGATCGGCCTTCGCTTCAAGTTTTGCCGCATAATAAGCCGCTAAATCTAATATTGTTGTGATATCATTGATACTCAAATCAGCGATGCTGATTAAATGGTCATGGTCAAAATTGGATGAAGGTTTTGTCATTAAAAATAAGTTATAAGGCCGCGTTCATGTAATAGGCAAGTATTTTAGAAAAACAGATCATAAATTGTTGATAGAATGAAGCTTTTATAGAGCCAGCCGCCGACTAAAATAATGCCAATCGCAAAGCCAGGGCCCGCAGGAATGGTCAGGCGACGGATACTAAAGGGTTTATTTTTTAAGATGGTGAGAAAGCTAGCATAGACAAGCCCATGAATTAAACCAGCGATAGCGCCCAATGTCATGGCATAAAGAACGCCTTCTAAACCCAGCCAAAGACCGCCAGCAGCGAGGAGTTTGACGTCTCCCAGTCCAAGCGATTCCTGCCCATAATATTTATTGCCAGCCAGACGAATGAGCCAAGGAAAGGCGTACCCAGCAATACTGCCAATTATCACCTCTTGAAAAGAGAGATAGTTAAAATCCAAAAATGCGTGAAAGGCGATACCGAGTAAGGCAAAAGGCGCAACATAAATGTTCGGTAGAAGGAAGGTTTTTAAATCTATATATGACAACAGCGCAAGTAAGCCCAAAGCCATTAAAACACAAAATAGTGCAATTAATTCCATAACTTAAAAATCTTTTCTTCTTGCGGTAAATCAGCGAGTGCTAACAATTGTATATCATACGATTGTGGATTAATATAAGTTTTGTAAAATTCTATTCGCCTTTGAATCTTTTTAAAAGAACAATAAAGCCTTTTATGCTTAAAGCCTTAAATTTTAGATCCTTACATGAGAAGCACAATGATAAGCGTGCGAAGCAAAAAGTGCGCTCGACAGAAAAACTAAGCCCTTATTTGCCAAACGAATTAGTTGGGGGATCTGTGCCCTTTGTTGCGGGTACGGAAGAAGAAGCAGTTTGGAAAGCGGCTTCTCAAGCATGCGCAACAGAAAAAGTTCATTTTGTTTACAGCGTTGAAGATAAACATTGCTGGTATATTGCTTGCCCATCAGTTGTTTTGGCATCAAACCCAGATAGCTGGTGCCCTTTGGCGGCGGCTTTGCCAAAAAATTCTGAATTTTGGGATAAGGAGACTGTTTATTTATACGAGCAAGACGGTATGGCTTCTGCGTTAAAATGGGATGTTGATGCGGGCCGTTTACAAGTATCCTTAGGCGCGTCACGCACTTTATTGCCTCGTATGCAAAGCATGGACGCCAATTTTGTCACAGTAAATGGTCAAACCGCGAAGCCTGTTCCGTGGATGAATCTCGCTTTAATGAGTGAAAAAATCTCCCGTGATGCGGCTTGGCTACTGGTTGTTTCTGGCTTGGTAACGAGCGCACTTATTCTAACATTTTTAGCTTTTCAATTAATCAAAACAGCCGATCTAGACCGTGATTTGATGGCGGCAAAAATAAAAGCGGATAAAGCCGTACAGGCCGTTATCATAAAAGCCCATGAGACAGCCCATAGCGAGCCGATTATGCATATGGTGCGTGTCCAAGAAATTTTGGATGATCTTGATGTAATTGGGGGCACGCTACAAAAATATGAAGTAGATGGTGATAAATTGGTTTGGGAAGTTTTAGTCCCTGAAAAATATAAAAAAGGCACAAAGTCCATAAAAGGTCAGCTTCAAACGGGCGATGAACGTGAAGGTTTTATAAGAATAAAGGGAGTTCATTAAAATGGCATGGGGACTTAAAAAATCTTCTATGAGTATGGGGCGTTTTTTCAAAGAACTGCCAGAACATGTAGGGCAAAAAGTTATAATGGCTGCGGCGATCATTTGGGCTTTTGCCGCTGTGATGGGGGTTTATACCTCAATTAAAACGCAAAATATGATAGAGCTTAGAAAAGAGCTTCAAGAAGTTGAGGCGTTGACGCCCTTGGTCCCGAGCCTTAAAAATGTCGAGGTCTCCAGAGACGCGCTTGAAGATTTTATGAAGCGCGCTAAGAAATCTTATCGAAATATTAATTTTCGTATGGATAATTCTACGATTATTATTGCCGCAAACAGTACACGGCATTTTGCTGAATTTAGAGAATCTATAGGCTATATTCAGAATGGCGCGCGGCAAAATGGCGGTAATGCATGGCATGTATCGGTTGAAAAACTCTGTATTGGCAGGGAATGCGATGAGGAGCACAAATTGATTGCGGCTTTAAATATTACGAAGGTTTTATTGGAAAAACCTACATAGATAATAACGCACTATATGGTTGTCCGCTGCCATTTTTAAGTGTTAATTATCTAGAGGTTTTTTGAAAAGGAAAAAATTGTGAAAAAGTTTAGTGTCATTCAACGCGTGAAAAATGATTCAGAAAATGGAAATGCTATATTTCTTATTCTTGTTGCTATTGCCCTTTTTGCGGGGCTGTCTTATGCGGTAACGCAAGCTAAACGATCTAATCAAAATGCCGTGGATACGGAAAAAGCGATCCTGAGCAGCGCGGCCATGACGCAATATCCCGCTTCGTTAAGGACATCTGTTGTGCGGATGGTTTTTTCTGGCAAAAGCGTTTCAACGATAAAGTTTAATAGACCAGATAATTTTGGCGATGTCCCCGAAGAGCTTTTGTTGTTTCATCCTAAAGGCGGCGGAGCGCCCTATAAAAATCCACCTGAAGATGTGATGGCAGAAACAGACCAATCTCAAGGTAACGCCCAGTGGTTCGTGAATGCGAATTGGGATGTCCCCGAAATAGGCGTATCTGATTCTGGTGCAGGGAATGATTTGATCGCTTTTTTGCCAAATATTAATCAAGCTGTTTGTACGTATGTGAACAAGGAAATGAACGTCAGCAATATGGGCTGTATTTCGACGGATTCAATAGTGCCAGATTTAGATATCTCAACCAACAGCGCGAATATTCGTGAAAATGCTGATGGGGCGTATATTTTTCCGATAACGGATCAAGAAGATTTAAAAAATGCTTCGCCCAGCTGTACGGCTTTCAAAAAACATTCATCGGGCTGTTTTTTCGATAAAGATAACAACGAATACGTCTATTATTCTGTGATATTACAAAGATAGTGGCTTTTGCCTAAAAATCTGCACGCGCGCTTTTTTACCCTTAAGAGCGCGCCTTAGTGAGGTTGTTATTGAAATTGTTGTAATAGTCTATTAAATAAGGCTTCGAAATTTAGAGCGCATGCAAATTTATAGTGCATGTCAAGCGGGTAAAGAAAAGGGCAGATCAAGATGAGTTATAAAGTTGCGGTTGTTGGGGCAAGTGGAAATGTTGGGCGCGAGATGTTGCAAATCCTGCACGAGCGCAACTTCCCCGTGAGTGAGGTTGTTGCATTGGCCTCCAGCCGTTCCGCAGGCAAAGAAGTCTCTTTTGGCGATCAGGACTTAAAAATCCAAGATCTGGCCAAATTTGATTTCAAAGGAACGGATTTTGTCTTTTCTTCCCCCGGTGGGGCGGTGTCGGCTGAATTCGCGCCAAAGGCGGCAGCCGCAGGCGCGATTGTTATTGATAACACCAGCCATTTCCGTATGGATGAGGACGTGCCGCTGGTCGTACCAGAGGTTAATCCAGATGCTTTAAAAGACTATGCAGCGCGCAATATCATCGCAAACCCGAATTGTTCGACCATTCAAATGTTGGTCGCACTAAAGCCCTTGCATGATGCAGCAAAAATCAAACGTATTGTCGTTTCAACCTATCAATCTGTGTCTGGTGCAGGAAAAGAAGCGATGGATGAGCTGTTTAATCAAAGCCGCCACTTTTTTATGAATGATGAGCCTAAAAGCGAAGTATTTCCGAAGCAAATTGCGTTTAACTGCATCCCACAAATTGATAAATTTATCGAAGAGGGGGATGACACTGGCATGACCAAAGAAGAGTGGAAAATGGTTGTTGAAACCAAAAAAATTCTTGATCCCGCGATTGAAGTTTGTGCCAATTGCGTGCGTTTGCCTGTCTTTATTGGCCATGCGGAAATGGTCAATGTAGAGCTTGAAAACCCACTTTCCCCTGCCGAAGCGCAAAAACTTTGGCGTGATTTCGATGGGGTGACCGTGATTGACCGTGAAAGTGAAATGGAATTTGTGACACCCGCCGAAATTGCGGGTGAAGATGATGTGTTCATTTCTCGCATCCGTGCCGACAAATCAGTCAAAAACGGCCTAAATTTCTGGTGCGTGGCAGATAACATGCGCAAAGGCGCCGCCCTAAACTCAATCCAAATCGCGGAGACGTTGGTTAAGGATTATTTGAAATAACCATTGTTAACGCCATTGTGGAGCGAATGAGGGCGTTGCAGTCGCGAAGCCTCTTCTCGTGAAAGCAAAAGTATGCTCTGGAATGACGAACGGCTGTCGTTTTTGAGATGTTGAACACATCTGCATCAAGAGTATTCTCTTTGGCAAAATTATGCTTTTTAACTTGGAATTAGAGGGGATAATCCCTATTATTGAGTCACAATAAACACTAAGGTTAAATATGTCTGAAGCTCCAAAAATCCATGAAAGACCCTTGTCGCCGCATTTGCAGGTTTATCGCCTGCCTTACAATGCGATTATGTCTATTTCTGGCCGTATGGTGGGGATTGGTCTGTGCCTTTCGCTCATTGCATTATTATGCTGGTTTGTCGCTATTGTCTGGAATCCATCTTTGTTTGATCAAACAAAGATGTTTTTGGACAACCCGTTGACGAAATATGTCGCATTATTATGGGCATTTTTTGTTTTTTTCTACATTGGCAACGGCATTCGCCACGTTCTATGGAATATTGGTGTTGGACTGAACCAAAAAGCGGGCATCATTAGTGGTAACATTGTTCTTCTCCTTTCGGCTGTTTTGACGATTGGACTTTGGTGTGTGACGTGCGATGAAACGGCCAATCCAACAACGCAAACAGCCGTCAGCACATCAATAGAGGAAACAATGGTTCAAGAGGAGTTTATCAATGCCGAATAAATTAATTCAATCTCCTTTGGGCAAAGCCAGAGGCCTAGGCTCCGCGCACCATGGTGCGATGCATAATCTGGCGCATGATATAACAACATTGGTAAACATCCCGTTGGTTGCGTGGGTGATCTATTCTATTGTCTCCCTAAGAAGCGCTAGCTATAGCGAAGTGATCGCTTGGATGTCCCACCCCGTTAGCATTGTTGCGGCGATCTTGTTTGTTATGGTCGCATTGAAACATTTCGCATTAGAGTTACAGGTCGTGTTTGAAGATTATATTTCTTGCAAATGCTTGCGTATGATTAAGGTCGTGGGGATGAAGCTTTTCTTTATTGCCCTTGGTGTGACAACAATTATTTCCATTTTAAAAATAGCCTTTACGAGCGGTATATAAATTATGACGAATTCTTCAAATTACGAAATTGTTGACCATGAATATGATGTGGTTGTTGTCGGCGCTGGCGGTGCAGGATTGCGCGCTGGGTTTGGTTGCGCTGAAAAAGGGTTGAAAACCGCGCTAATCTCTAAAGTTTTTCCAACGCGTTCGCACACAGTGGCGGCGCAAGGGGGCATCTCTGCGGCATTGGGGAATATGGGTGAAGATGATTGGCGCTTTCACATGTATGACACGATTAAGGGCTCTGACTGGCTCGGGGATCAAGACGCGATTGAGTATATGTGCCGCGAAGCAATTCCTTCTGTGATTGAGCTTGAGCATTTTGGTGTGCCGTTCTCTCGGACTCCTGATGGTAAGATTTATCAACGCGCGTTTGGTGGTATGACGACCCATTACGGTAAGGGAACAGCGCAACGGACTTGCGCGGCCGCAGACCGTACAGGACATGCTATGTTGCATACTTTGTACCAACAATCATTAAAGCATAAGGCTGAATTTTTCATTGAATATTTTGCGCTTGATCTCATCATGGATGATGATGGCGCGTGTGTTGGTGTTATGTGTTGGAATTTGGATGATGGAAAGCTGCATCGCTTCCGCGCCCATCAAACTATTTTAGCAACGGGCGGTTATGGCCGTGCATATTTTTCTTGTACTTCGGCACATACCTGTACGGGGGATGGCGGTGGCATGGTTGCGCGCGCTGGCTTACCGTTACAAGATATGGAGTTCACGCAATTTCACCCTACAGGAATATATGGGGCAGGTTGCTTGATCACCGAAGGTGTCCGCGGAGAAGGTGGCTACTTAACCAACAGCGAGGGGGAACGTTTCATGGAGCGTTACGCCCCAAGCGCAAAAGATCTGGCGTCACGTGATGTCGTGTCACGTTCTATGACGATTGAAATCCGCGAAGGGCGCGGTGTTGGTGAAAAGAAAGATCACATTCATCTTAATTTAATGCATCTCGCACCAGAAGTTATCCATTCCCGTTTGCCAGGAATTGCGGAAACGGCAAAAATTTTCGCGGGCGTTGATGTGACCAAAGAACCTATCCCTGTTTTACCTACAGTGCATTATAATATGGGCGGTATTCCGACCAACTTCCGTACGGAAGTGGTTAAACCAACAAAAGATGATCCAAATGCGGTTGTGCCGGGATTAATGGCGATTGGTGAGTCTGCTTGTGTGTCTGTGCATGGCGCAAACCGTTTGGGATCAAACTCATTGCTTGATTTGGTTGTGTTTGGCCGCGCTGCGGCAATTACGGCGGCGGAAACAGTCCGCCCTGGCATGCCGCATAAAACAATCAGCGAAGATAAGACAGCAAAAATTCTAGATCGCTTGGATAAGTTTAGAAATGCCAAAGGCAAAACCTCCACGTCAGAGCTACGCGGTAAAATGCAACATGTAATGCAAGACCATGCGGCCGTGTTTAGAACGGGCGACGTACTAAAAGAAGGACTTGATAAGATTGTTGATATATTTAATGAGCGCGACAATCTTGGCCTTAAAGACCGCTCAATGATCTTTAATACGGATCTGGTTGAGACACTTGAGCTGGATAACCTTCTTTATCAATCTGTCGCTAGCCTTGCGAGCGCGGAGAACAGAAAAGAATCCCGCGGTGCGCATGCGCGTGAAGATTTCACAGAGCGTGATGATGACACATGGATGAAGCATACAACGATAACGATTGGTGAAAAGGGCGAATTTGACATCAATTACCGCCCCGTTATTTTAACGACATTAACCGGCGAAGTCGAAGCCGTCCCACCTAAAGCACGGGTATATTAATGTCAAAATTTAGTCTTTCTGGACCACCGATGAATACCGAAGACGCGGCCTATGAGGCGGTGTTGGCAAAGATTGATTTATTGAAAGACATAGAGGGTATTGAGCTCATTCCACATGTTATTGAAAACGATGGAACATTTGTTGTGCAATTAATTGTTGTCTTGCCAGAAGGTGTTGACATTAATGGTGAACAGCAAGAAATTTTAGAACGTTTTACCGACTTAGATGAAAAATCTGATGAGATAAAAGGAGACTTTGAAGAAGCTGAAGATCTAGAAGACGAAGTGGCGGCTGCTATCGGTGCTGCAGCAATTTCTTCTGCACGGGAGGAGTTAAAAAATGTTAAAGCTGATATGCCAGAGGATGTTGACGTTTTAATTGCCGATAATGATAGCCGAAATAGATCATTAGATAACACTTTAGAGAGTGATTTAACGGTTGAAGAATCCAGTATTGGTGAGATGGATTCATCTATTTCTGCCCTTGAAATAGATAGTGCGTTAGAGGCCACGCAAGATGCTAAGCGAAAAGAACTCCTTAAAGAAAAAGAATATCAGGAAAATTCAAAACGCTCAGAGCTCACCGAAGAAAAAAGTAAAACCCAAGAAACATTAGAGCCCGAAGTAGCATAAAATAAAGAGATAGACATGGTACAATTTACACTTCCTAAAAAATCAAAAGTTAAAAAAGGTCAAAAATTTGATGCGGCAAAAGGCGCGGAGAATAAAAAGACTTTTAAAGTTTATCGTTATGATCCAGATCAGGGTGAAAATCCGACGATGGATGAATATGATATTAATCTTGATGAATGTGGGCCGATGGTGCTGGATGCGATTATTCACATTAAGGACAACGTCGATAGTACATTAACGTTCCGTCGTTCTTGCCGTGAGGGGATTTGTGGCTCATGCGCGATGAATATCGATGGGCGTAATACCTTGGCGTGTTTGAAGCCGATTAATGAAGTGAAGGGCGATGTGAAAATTACGCCTTTGCCGCACATGCCTGTTGTCAAAGATTTAGTGCCTGACTTAACCCACGCTTATGCACAATATGAATCGATTGAACCATGGATGAAAACCGACACGGCGACACCATCGCGTGAGCGATTGCAAAGCCCAGAAGATGCACAAAAGTTAAATGGTGATGATGGAAAAGGCCCTGCGGCTTGTATTTTATGCTTTTGTTGTTCGACCTCTTGTCCGTCTTATTGGTGGAATCCTGATAAATTTATGGGGCCAGCTGTGTTGCTCAATGCATGGCGTTGGTTAACCGATAGCCGTGATGAGGCAAAGGGGGAGCGCCTTGATCAACTTGAAGATCCATTTAAGCTGTATCGTTGTCATACGATTATGAATTGTACGAATGCGTGCCCGAAAGACCTTAACCCTGCAAAATCTATTTCTGAGATAAAAAAGATGATAGTCGAGCGCCATAGTTAAACGCTAACGGGGTAAATTTTGTGATTCCTGAGATAGACTTTGAACGATTAGTGAGTCGCGATCCAGCGGTTTTGGAACAAGTGAGTTCTGCGGCACAAGATATTGGATTTTTTCTTTTAAAAAATACGCCTTTTTCACCTTCTGAAATTCAAAATGTTCTTGATACTTATCTGGCTTTTTTTAATAGCGATATTGCGAATAAAGAAAAGGTTGATATGGCTTTAACAGGCTCCAATCGTGGCTGGGGACGGTCAAAATCAGAACAAGTTAATCCTGAGAAAAATCCTGATTACAAAGAAGTTTTCGATTGCGGCGTTGAGGTGGAGCCAACCGACCCGCAAGCGGGCTTATCGGTTTATGCGCCAAATTTATGGCCTCAAAAACCAGATGATTTTCAACAAATTATTACGGATTATTCCGCAAAAGCACGCGGTGTTGCTTTTGATCTGCTCCAAGCGCTTGCTGTCGCAATTAAAGAAGATGCGGACTTTTTTGAAGGAAAATTTGATAAGCCAATGTCATTGTTAAGAGGTAATTTTTACCCCAAGCGCCCTGCGGAAGCCACAGCGGAAGATTTCGGTATTGCGGCACATACGGATTATGGCTGTTTGACATTGTTGGCAACAGATGGAAAAGCGGGGCTGGAAGTAAAATTACAAGACGGTCGTTGGTATGAAGTGATTGCGCAAACTGGAACATTTGTGATTAATTTTGGTGAAATGTTGGAGCTGTGGTCGAATAAAAAAATTAAAGCAACTCTTCACCGTGTGATTGGTAGCAATCATGAACGTGTTTCTATTCCTTTATTTTTTAATCCAAATTACGACACGCAAATTACTGGCGCAGGGCAGGCGCCAATTTGTGCGGGTGAATATTTATCAAAGCGTTATCAGGAAACATATCTGCACCTGGATGATAAGGCGTAGAATAAATATTTATTGTTGATCGCCATAGCGTTCTTGGTAATCTTTTATTAAAAATTCACGCCCTGATTTAACTTTAAATACACCATCGTAACAAATTATATCCGCTGTGGCATAAGTCTCACTCCATTTATCAGGTAAAAAAGACCCTGTGCCAACTATATCAATAGGGGCTTTTGCTTTTGCCATGATGTCGCATTTTCTGATGTTAAATCCTGATGAGGCAACAATTTTTACCTTATCATATCCTGCTTGATCTAGTGTTTCACGCATGTGCCAAATGGCTGCGGCAGAAACGCCCATGCCTGTTAAATGCTTAAGGTCTTGTTCCGAGCGATAGCCACGAAACGCTTCGGGGGCGTTACGGTCAAGCACATGATATGATTTCTGATTGTCCAATTTTTCAATATAACGACCACCATGTGTGTCCAAACGGATGGAGATATTTCCTTGTTTTGCCAAAGCGTCGAAATGTTTGCAAACCATCAAGCTGTCTTGAACTTCTTGACCAAAATAATCAACAAGAAAGGTTAATGATTCTGTGGGGTATTGTTCGTGGTAAGAGATGGCAGCATCCAAGGTTGAGTTAAACGCACCAATATAAGCGTGTGGCATAGTGCCAAGGCCTTGTTCATTTTTAAAAAAATGTGCTGTGGCATCTGTCGCATTGCCAATAAAACCTGTTGCGCCTTGTGCTTGAGCGGCTTGACTACCAACGCTGGCGGCATAGGCCATCATATTTGCCATTTCCATGCCTGCGCAATGACGGGCATCCATGGCTAAAAACTCTACTTTAGGCAATGCCAAGCACATATCATGGGCGTTCATGGCGGTGACGCAATTTGCCCCTATCTTTTGTAGCAAATGTGTTTCTAATTCAATTAAATGATCCATACGGCCCGTGATGTACAACATAGGATCACCAGCTCCTACAAATTCTCCTTCTTCAAAATTCTCTTTGATCTCAATGGAAAAATTTTGCGCTTGGGCAACTTCTTTTAACCAATCTGTAGCCAAGCGAGTCGCCATCAAAGTCGGCCTACGTACAAAAATCCCATAAGTCACGATAGGAGGAGATTTCACAGCATTTCTAGATTTAGTGAAATACTTATCCGTCCAGTCGGAAATAGACGATTTGTCGGTTTTATTTTCTATGGTCATTTTCAAGCCTTATATTTACTAAAGCGTGTTTTATCGTAAGAATAGGGCGCGATAAAGGCTTTAAGTTGATTTATGACGTAAAAAAGGAGCCATGAAGGCTCCTTTAAATAGATTATCTTTTTCTTCGCCCAATTTTACATTGGTAAGTTCGTGTTTGTATTACAAGTCATACGTGTCATGAACACCTTGTTGTCACGCTTTGCCAATTGCATTTTACATTTAGAATGCGTGTTCAGGCTTGCATGGTGGTAGTAGTAAGGCGCGTAACCTGGCGCATAAGTCATGCTTTGTTCTTTGAAATCAATATCTACAACTGCACTGTCTGCGAGTGGTGAAATTGTCATATCATTGATCTCAACAAATCCTTTATACCCTGGAATTGTACGTTTTCTATTTTCAAGCAAAGAAATTTTTTCCCATTTATTTGCTGAACGATAACCAACAGTCGAATAGTTTTGGTAATATGGATAACGGTATCCATAGTAGTTATAGTTATTTACGCCATTCACCCAATGCGTGTTATGGCCATAATTATTGACGTTATCTTCAAATACAGCTTGGCTCGAAATTAATGACTCTAATGTGCTACGGCCGCGTACTGAATTAACATCCATGATCGCGCCATTCATTTGTGATACGAAGTTATGTACATCGTTGACCTTTAAACGGTCATTTGCTTGTGCTGAAGTAGAAAATAATGCGACCACCATAGCCGCCCCCATAATAAACTTTTTCATAGTAAGATCCCTTTTTTGTTAGAATAGTAAAACTACTCTTATGATTAAAAAGGAATTTTGTTACGAAATAGTAAACATAATAAAAATTATGTTATTTATTTTGAAGGCTGTGGAAAAGACGCTTAAAAGTTTAAATTGCGTTAATTTTTCCTGTTTGTGTAAGACACTCTGCTTTCTCAGCAAGAATTTTATCGCCTTTCAAGGCGTATAACGTATGGCAAGTTGTTTTACTTAAAAAGGGAACACCTTCATCACCCGCTTTATGAGGGTTCAGCATCACGCCCTCTTCGGTCATGACTTCTTCGCTCATGGCCATTTTACCATTCTCAGAGATTTCAATATTTTTTGTTTGTATATTGATATTATAATTATCAACATAGTGCAGGCCATCAATGAAGCTTTTTATGTAGCTTTCTTTATTCATAGTCATGCTTTGTCCTTGCGCTGTTTCTGGCATAAAGCTATTAGAGAAAATCATATTAAATTGTGCTTGTTCGCTTACGTGGGAGTGAAGAAAATCAATTGTTTTACGTGCGTCACGTGCTTTTAACAAATTAGCCATTTGCTTATTCTTCTCAATAATAAGTTGGTTTGTAATTTTTTGCTGGCTTGCTTCTGCGATGAAAGCAGGAGAAAGTAGGAGGAGAAGAATAAAGAAACGAATCATAGTAAACCTCAATTTGTAATTTTGTAACAAAGACTAAAATTAACCTTTTGTTAACGAATACATATGTAATAGTCTCTTTTTTAAATTATGTCAAGTAAAAACAATCAAATATCCCCTCTTCATACACGTAAAAGCGTTTTTTCGTGGTGCCTTTATGACTGGGCCAATACGGCTTTTAGCACCGTTATCGTGACTTTTATTTTTAGCGTGTATTTTTCCCGCCAAGTAGTTGGTGATGAAATAGAGGGGAGTGCGCAATGGAGCTTTGCCATTGCGGTGTCTGGTTTATTTATTGCTATTCTAGGGCCATTATTAGGAGCAGTGGCAGATAATTCAGGGGCGCGCAAAACATGGATTTTTTGGTTATCAATACTTTGTATTATTCCGACGGCGTTTTTATGGTACGCCACGCCGAACGGGTCTGCGGGACATATATTGCTGATTTTGTCTTTGGTGGTGGTTGCAAATATTGGATTGGAGCTCTCACAAGTTTTTTATAATGCAATGCTCCCACATGTTGCCCCCGCCGATAAGATTGGTCGCGTTTCTGGCTGGGCATGGGGGCTTGGTTATTTGGGAGGTTTGAGTGCCCTTGCGATTACTCTGTTCGGCTTTATTGGTTTGGGTGACATGCCGCCGTTCATTTCACTGCCAAAAGAGAATTTTGAGAATATCCGCATCACGGGGCCGCTAATAGCGTTGTGGTTTTTAATTTTTATGATTCCACTTTTTCTTTTTACCAAAGATGTAGAGATTGCTCGTCTAGGTTTTTGGGATGCCCTATCCAAAGGCTTGCGGCAATTAAGCCATAGTGCGAAGAATGTAAAAAAGCATAAAAACCTTCTGACTTTTTTAATTGCAAGCGCAATCTATCGCGACGGCTTGGTGACGTTGTTTGCTATTGGTGGTGTTTATGCCGCAGGCCAATTTGGCATGGATTTTACGGAGATTTTAATTTTCGCAATTGGTTTAAATGTAACGGCGGGACTGGGGGCGTTTGCGTTTGCTTTTGCAGATGATAAATTTGGATCAAAGAGCACAATTATTGTATCGCTTATTGGTTTAATTGTTATTGGCGGTGTGATCTTGATGATCGAAAGTAAATATATTTTCATTGGCTTATCATTGGGCTTAGGGATTTTCATGGGGCCTGTTCAGGCAGCCAGCCGTACAATGGTGAGCAAACTGTGTCCTGCAAAAATGATTACGCAGGCTTATGGGCTTTACGCTTTAACGGGTAAATCAATTTCATTTTTAGGGCCGCTTTTTTTTGGG
>CALDTV010000007.1 GCA_937923625.1 uncultured Alphaproteobacteria bacterium | reverse complement strand
ATCTGCACGGATTGTCATGGTGAACACTGTCACGCCACCGGCTGTACCAGTATAGACGTTACCAGAGTTCGTCACAGTCACAGGAACACCATTATGTGACAGCGTGCCACCTGTTTGGTTTCCATCAGATGTAAACGTACCTGTTGCCATTGTTGTACCAGGACCATCGCCTTGGTAATCAACATTGATTGTACCGCTTTGGATAACATTATTACCATTGCTTAAGTCAGTATCATCTGTCTGACCAACACCATTAATGTTGATTGGAGATGGGTCGAAAGAAACATCAAAGCTAAATTCAGCCGTGTCTTGATCACCGTCAAAGTCTTCAATCACGTAGGTGAAAGTATCGACGCCTTCTTGATCTGCAGAGTTTGCAGTGTAAGTGTAAGAACCGTCAGCAGAAATTGTTAAAGTACCAAAATCACCATCAATAGTCGCAGAACCTGAAGTAGGAACAGCCACTGTTTGATTACCAAACTGAACTTCAACAACATCTGTTGGGTTATCTTCACTCAACTCATCCGCTTGACCGCCATTGTTAGCAACCAAAACGTTACCTGTTTCAGAGGCTCCAGTTTCCAATGTTACAGTGCCATCATCATAAGCAACTGGCGCATCATCATGAACAAGAACAGTAAATGTTCCCATCGCCATGTCACCATCAGCATCCGTTACAACAACACCGAACTCCATTGAAATAATATCGTTAGGGTCTGTTGAATCAGCGTGATCAATGTGATCCATCAATGTGAACTTGTAAGTACCGTCATTATTTAGCTCGACCTCAAACACTGGGTTTCCACCAGCTGTACCAACATATTTATTACCAACTACAGTCACAACAACTGGCACACCGCCCGCTGTTAATGTACCGCCAGCCAATGAGCCGCCAGCTACAAATGTATCTGCACCTTTAGGTGTCACTGTTCCTTGACCATCAAGGCCAAAATCAACATTCAAGTCACCATTAAAGATCATTGGTCCAGGTGTTAAGTTTGTTTCATCAACAGCAAGCTCTTGAGAAACAGCAACAGGTGAGCCGTCAGGTGTTACTGTCACGCTCAAAGTAGCCGTATCAGAGTCACCATCTTTATCAGTAATCGTGTAGATGAAATTATCAACACCATCTGGGTCATTATCGTTCGTTTCATAAGTGTAAGTACCATCAGAGTTGATTGTTAACTCGCCATAGTCACCAACAATTGTTGTCGAACCACCAGCAGGAATAGATACCGCAGTACCACCGAACGTCACAGACGTTACAGTTGTATCAGCAGCCGTACCATCTTGGCTTACTGTGTCGTTTGCAATGACGTCACCTGTAATCACTTGGCCTTCTTCGGCGCTCGTGATGTCATTAACAGCTTCTACGCCATCATCAGCAATTTCGATTGTAATAATTGAGTCAGCTGTTGTGCCGTTATCATCCGTTACAACAATACCAAAATCGATGGAAAGAATATCGTCACCATCTGTTGTGTCGGCGTGATCCAATGAAGCAAATTGCGTGTAAGTATACGCACCTGTTGCATCAACATCCAATGTAAACACTGTCACACCGCCCGCAACCCCAACATAGCCTGTCGCAGTTTGCGTGATAACAACTGGAACACCACATGACATAAGCGGTGTAGAAGAATCTGTCGTACCGTTAGGGGAGACAGTTCCGCCATCAACATCTAAAGTATCTGTATGAACAAGAGGACCATTATCGAAATTTGTTTCATCAACATTACCTGATGAGTTGCCAATTGTTGGGACGCTATCAACAACGTCAACAAGGATTGTTGCTGTGTCGATATCACCATCCGCATCAACAATTTTCGCTTCAAATCTTAACCAAATAACATCGCTACCTGGGTTTGTGTGGTCAATAGGACCAGAAAGCGTAAAGCTGTACTCACCTGTTGTCGGATTAATGTCTAGAGTAAATAGCTCTTGGCCATTAACTGTACCAACGTAACCATTCGCAGTTTCCGTCACAACAACCGGCTGACCACCAGATGTCAGGGCAATCGCCGATCCACCTTCTTCGTCTTTTGCCATGAAACCGCCATCAACAGGCATAATCATGCCTTCGCCATCTTGACCAAAATCAAAGACTAATGTGTCAGTGATCGTGATAGGACCCGTCGCTAAAGCATCTTCATTAATTCTATTTGAATCATCACTAATGGTAGGAACATCATCCGCAACGTTAACAGTAATCGTTGCATCATCAGAATCACCGTCTTTGTCAGTCAAGCTGTAACCAAAGTTTAAGCTAATGACTTCGTTTGCCGCAGTCACATCTGAGTGATCAAGACTTCCGATTAATGTAAATTCGTATTCGCCATTACTTTGGATTTCCATCGTGAAGATAGTTTCGCCACCTGCAACACCAGTGTAGACACCCGTTGCTGCATCGAAAGTAACCGTAACTGGCACACCATTTGATGTAAGCGCATTACCCGTACGCGCCCCACCAGAAGTGAATGTGTCGTTACCTTGCGCAGTACCAGCACCATCATTACCAAATATGCTGCCAACTGTACCATCAATTGTTTGTGGGCCAACAAAAGCTGTTGTTTCATCAACACCATCAGCAATAACATCTTCTGCTTCTGGCGCATCATCACGCACTTTAACAACAATATTGTCACCGACGATTGTGTCACCATCAAAATCTCTAACAACCGCACCAAATTCCAACGTAATAACTTCATTAGGATCAGTTGTGTTGTTGTGATCGATTGCTTCAAATTGCTTATATTTAAAGTCGCCTGTTTGGCCATCAATCTCAAGTGTGAAAATTGTAACGCCGTCAGATACACCTGTGTAGGTGTTAGTGTCAGCATCAAATGTAACCGCAATAGGCTTGCCGCAATATGTAATCGCATTGCCATTTGTTGCATCACTTGCTGTGAAGTCACCATTACCAGCGTAATTACCTTTACCATCAGCCGGCGCACGATCATCCTGACCGATAGACGCATTAATACGTCCTTCCGCCATGATCATACCATTTGCAAAATTAGTTTCATCAACCTCTACCGCATCAGGAGATTCAAAGTTTGGCGCATCGTCCAGAACATTAATTGACACAGTTCCAGTTGCAGGATCACCATCATTATCCGTCGCAATGATACCAAAATCCAAGCAAATAGCTTCATTTGGCTCACTCGTCAAACCATGATCGAAAGGCTCAATTTGTGTGTAAGTGTAGCTACCAGCCGCGTCAATCACGAAAGTAAATACAGTCACGCCGCCTGCTGTCCCGACATAACCATTCGATGTCGCAACAACATCAACTGCAACACCACCAGATGTGAGCGCGTTACCAGCCAACTCACAAGAAGCGGCAAAGCTTCCATTAGGCGCAACAGTTCCCGCACCATCATTACCAAAATCAACTCCAGCGTTACCTGTAACGATAGCATTACCAGCGGCCAAATTAGTTTCATCAAGATTAGAGGTGTTGCCAGAAACAACTGGCGCATCATCAGTGATAATAATGTTTTGCTGCGGCTGCGGGTTAGGAGTAGTAAACGTCTGCGCTGTTGCACCCAACGGTCCTGTCGCGGCGGGCGCAGCGAAGCTAACAACTTCTGGCGCACTATTAAAGCCAAAACCTGTGTTACTGCCAGCGCCATCGCCAGAAGCCGGCTCAACTTGCGCCAACTGTTCTGCGATAGAATTCAAGCTCTCGCCTGCTGCTGGCTCAATATTTGCAACTTCAACAGCTTCAGGCTCTGCCTGCGCTACTTGAAGTACTTCTTCAACTGGCTCAACGAATTCAGTAACTTCAGAAATTTCAATCACTTCTGTAAAATCTGTAAGAAGCTCTTCTCCATCAATGATTGTACCATCAGCAACTGTTAATTCAGCCGGTAAAGTACCCGCCATCACATCAGAATAATTGTTAATAACTACTTGTGAGCCATCAGCAAAAGTCAAAACCATTTGACCATTCTGCAACTCAACTGTTGCCGCGTTCGCAGGATCAAAATCACAAACATACGACTGACCAGACTGGAGAGAGATTTCCTGTGTCGTATTTGCCGCAGGCTGCGCGATTGTAATAGCTTCGCCTGTCGCGATACCAGCAGCCGTTTCAATGCTATTGAAATTTTGCGGCGCCTGTAAAGATCCTGTCAAAACTGAAGGATCAATAAGTGTCCCATCTTCCAAGTAAAGAAGGTTGCCATTATCAATAAGCTCTTCAAAATTTGTAATATTCAATTGGCCGCCATCAGCAAAAGAAACAATAAGGTCACCAGAGTCCCCTAAGCGAAGCCCGGAAATGTCTTGCGGACCGAAGTTTAAACGTGCCGACACATCATCGGGAATTTCGTGGCTTAAAACCGCACCTGCTTCTGGTTGCGACAAAATGATATTATTACAAGTCATTGGATTCTCTCCTTATTGGTTCCAATTCATTAAAGGCTTAAAGATGCCCCACAAAGAATTTACTCTATTTAGTATTTAAAACAAATTAATTTACCCAAGATTTTTTTTAATTCAAAACTTCAATTTTAGGCCAAACATCTACAAAAGCCTTTAAAACTCCATAAAAACATTAACATTATGTTAAAACATTTTTCGTAAGTATTAGGTATTTACCAGAAGAATTATTAAAATGCAAGCTAAATTAGCATTTATTATGGAATATAACGATTCTGCTATACTCACTAAAAATATTTACACTTTATTAGCACTAATACCTTTCGTTGAAAATAATTTAACAAATCATTAAATTAATACGCAAAAAAACACAGAAAACATAGCTATTACATACACTTACATAAAAATTACTTTAATATTAACCTACATAAGTAGGAATATTATAAAGAGTTACTACTAAAATATAGTAAAGAAAAGAAAATTTATTATAAACTATCCATGTGGGGCAGGCTCTATGGCACTGCAGAGTTAAGACTTCGTAAGATAAGGCGACCAACAAGATTCTAACATCAAATATTATGCAAATATTTTTGTGTGGGGCCTTTAAGAAATAATCTAAGATAACTTAAAAAATATATTCCGATCACCAACAAAAAAATTTTAACGGCTTTTAAAACCTTTCTCTATACGAAGTATAATTAAATCTTTATTTTATCTTTATGAGTTTTCAATTTGAAAAATTATCAATCTTGTTGGCAGAAGATGTTATTCCGATGCGGCAGATTATTGAAGGTGTCTTAAGAAATTTTGGCATCCACAATATTACAACTGCCATGGATGGACAGGAAGCTTTTCAGAAATTTCAAAAAAACAATCACGACATTATAATAACCGATTGGGTTATGCATCCGGTAGACGGCTTAGAGCTGGCGCAGCAAATTCGACATAATCCTCAGTCCCCGAACCGCATGGCACCTATTATCTTTGTAACTGGTTACACTGCTTGGAGTCGTGTAGAGACAGCACGAGATGCAGCCATCACGGAATTCTTAATTAAGCCATTCACGGCAAATGATCTAGGCAGGCGGATCACTCATGTCATATCTAACCCAAGGGATTTTGTTGAAACAAGCGATTTTTTTGGCCCAGATAGGCGTCGCCGAACACCCGTTAATTATTCAGGGCCGTACCGTCGTGAGGAAGATGAAAAATCATATTCGGGCGCAACGAAATAAAAGAAAGCTATTTAGATGCCAAAAGAAAAAGCACATATATATAAAGCAAGTACTATCTTAAGACAAAAAGTTGGTAGTGGGACGATTGATCCTGAGCTGGTGCAAAAAGCACAAAAAGCTATAGAAGAAAATGAAGTTGATTTTGCGCCGCTTGGCTTACAATTTTTAAATGAGTTAGATGAGGCTTTAAACGATGTGCAAAAAAACTTTAACGCCGATAGATTTGAAACACAAAAACAAAACCTAACGCAACCCGTTATGGAATTAAAAGCGAATGCAGGGATGTTTCATTTTAATTTAGTCGGAAATTTAGCAGGCATCATGCTGAATTTTTTGGAAGCCATTGATTCTCTCGATACCGATGCCCTGTCCATCGTGCGCGCGCACCATGATACATTGCGCGGCATTATTTCAAATAATATGCGTGGTAATGGCGGAGAGAAAGGCAAAATTTTCATTCAAGAGCTAGAAGGTGCCTGCGCAAGATACCATAAGAAAAAAAGAAAAAAGCAGAGCTGATAAAAGCTCTGCCTTTAAAAAATAACTCTTAAGTAAAATAGAATTTCTAATATTTTTTTAAAAATTTAAGCGCTTGGCCTGCGTCACTTGATCAATCTTTGCAATTTTCTCCAATACATCATCAGATAAAGCGCCATCAAGTGAGATAAGGCAAATTGCCGATTCACCATCAGGCTTACGACCCAGATGGAAATTAGCAATATTTTGCTTTGCCTCGCCTAAAATTGTTCCAACATGGCCAATTAAACCGGGCTTGTCTTCGTTACGGATAAAAAGCATATCAGTTGATAAGCCAGCTTCAATACGCACACCTTCAATATCAACTATACGGGGTTCCTTACCTGTAAATAACGTGCCTGACACGGTGCGTGAGCGCTGTTCTGTTTCTACGGTCACAGTTATGACACTGCGCCAATCTGCCGAGGATCCACTTTGCGTTTCAGAAAATGTAATACCACGGCTTTCTGCAATACTCATAGCGTTCACCATGTTCACTGTATCAAGTTGTGTGCCCAATAATGTTGCCAACAACATTGAGGTTAATGGTTTTGTATTAATTTCTGACACTGTTCCTTGATATTCAATATTGACTGATCTGATGGCATTCTCAGTCGTTTGCCCTGCAAAACTCCCTAATTGTTCGGCTAATTTCATATAAGGCTTCAAGCGCGGGGCATCATCCGCCGAAATAGAAGGCATATTTAATGCATTTGTGACAGCACCATTCACCAAATAATCAGCCATTTGTTCTGCCACTTGAATAGCAACATTCACCTGCGCTTCGGTTGTCGCCGCGCCCAAATGCGGCGTGCAAACAACATTCGGATGACCGAACAAGATATTTTCTTTCGCAGGCTCTACTTCAAATACATCCAGCGCAGCGCCAGCGACCTTTCCGCTATCCAACGCTTCTTTTAAATCGGCTTCAACAATGATACCGCCACGCGCGCAGTTAATCAGGCGTACACCGCCTTTCATCTTGGCAATCGCGTCTTTATTAATAAGGCCTGCTGTTTTTTCATTTTTTGGGACATGAATAGTGATGAAATCAGCGCGCTTAAACAGTTCATCAAGCTCAACCTTTTCAACGCCCAACTCAACTGCGCGCTCTTCGGTTAAAAAAGGATCAAACGCAATTACGTTCATTTTTAAACCAACACCACGATCCGCAACAATACCGCCAATATTACCGCACCCAATAACGCCAAGTGTTTTTGAGAAAAGCTCCGCGCCCATAAATTTCTTTTTCTCCCACTTACCCGCATGGGTCGATTCATTGGCCTGTGGGATTTGACGTGCCAGCGCGAACATCATCGCAATCGCATGCTCAGCCGTCGTAATACTATTGCCGAACGGCGTGTTCATCACAATCACACCTGAGTCTGTTGCCGCCTTCACATCAATATTATCCACGCCAATACCCGCACGGCCAATTACTTTAAGATTTTTCGCTGCGGCTAGAATTTCTGGCGTCACCGTGGTGGATGAGCGCATCGCCAACCCATCATAATTGGGAATTTCAGCAATTAATTCTTCGGGACTCATACCGTGTTTTTCAACTACGTCGCAGCCTTTTTTAGCAAAAATTTCTGCCGCGAGGGGATTCACTTTGTCCGAAATAAGGACTCTAGGTTTCGTGGTGTTTTTTTCTGGGGACATTTATAACTCCTATTTTTGTCTTGTTCAGGAAAACAGGCTTTCTTGATAACATGACAGCAAATCATTGCAAGGAACTAATACGGCCTTTACCGTGTTTTTTAAAGGATCAAGCTTAAGCAAAAACAATGGATATCAAAAATGCAGGACACAAATAATAAAGGGGTAGAAACTATTACGGGCGGCTTAAGCATCGCCATTAATACCATACAGGAATGGATTACTAACTTTTATGCCATCCTACCCAACATCGCTGCGGGTTTCTTTTTATTAATTGTTTTTGTGGCACTGGCCTTGGGGGCAAAAATTAGCACCAAGAAATTCTTTACCCGCCGTAAGCGCATTGATCTCGGTAAAATTTTATCCGATTTGGCTTTTTGGGCATTTATGCTGCTCGGCGTTCTTATTGCGCTGACAATTGTGATGCCCTCGCTTAAGCCTGGCAACCTTGTCGCTAGCCTTGGGGTTGGATCGCTTGCGATTGGTTTTGTTTTTAAGGATATTCTTCAAAATTGGCTATCCGGCCTGCTTATTCTCCTCCGCCTGCCGTTTCGACGTGGCGATCAAATCGTTATTGGCGAAGCTGAGGGCACTGTCATGCGAATCGACCCACGCGCAACCGTCCTGCGCACTTATGATGGTCGTGACATTATTGTCCCAAACAGTACTGTGTACTCAAGCAATGTGACCATTAATACCAGCCAATTACAACGCCGTGTCGAATTGGATTTAACCGTCGGTTACAATTACGATGTCCGCGTTATCACCCGCATCATCCGCAACTCACTTGATCAAGTCGAAGAAATCTTGAAAGCCCCCGCGCCACAAGTGCTTTGCTGGGATTTAGGGTCAACCTCGCTTGGTATGAAGCTACGCTGGTGGATTGATTCCGAACGTTCTGAGCAAGTCATCTCCCGTGCTCGTGCTGTGCAAGCCATCAAAGAAGCTTTTGACGCCAACGGCATCGACCCAACCGACCCACAGCTAATTTACTATCACGAAGTCAAAGATGGTGACAAAGAATTAGGCGAAGATGCAAAGCCACCCGTTACAGCAAACGAAAGTGATGTCGCCGCAGGCCCTAAACCACCAGAATTTGAAACCAGCGACAAAGACCCTGAGGCAAATCAACCAAAACAAGACGATAAATCACAAACTCTTTTAAGAGATTAAATTTATTTGGATAGACAAAAACTTTAATCTCTTTTACCTTGAGAAAAAAGAGGATATGAAATGAAAAATATTAGAACATTTTGTTTAGTTATAATTTGTACCTTTATGACAGCTTGCGCTTCAAGTGATATGATGGCTTCTTCAGCATTAAAAAATAACGAAATTAAACTTTCAAATTATCAATATGCCGCCATCTATGATTCTCCAGAAGTCTCTTTTATGGAGTTGGAATTAGAAAATCTCATGGAATCTAATGGACTTAAGGTTATTGGTGAAGCGGAAGCAAAACAATATCCAAAAGGCTCTGTTTTAGGAACGCGCTATATGGAAGATCATATTAGAAATGGGTATGGAAATGCAATTGGCACGGTTTTTACTATATCTTTAGAAGATTTTTCTACTGACAAAACGCTTTTGACAGTTAATGCGAAACAACAATATATGGGGCGTCAAGAAGCATGGAAACAAGTTTCTACAAAGTTAGATGAAGCTTTAAAGTTATATTAAATATATGATTTCCTTAAATTGGAAATTAGAGCGCGACCCGCCACCATTTGAAAGCAACGAAATCAAATTTCCCGAAGGATTGGTGCGCCACATCCTTAAAAACCATACTAAAAAGGGTGACAAGGTTTTTGATCCTTTCGCGGGGCTAGGCACGACCATGTTCGTCGCTGAAGAAATGAAACGCATCCCTTTTGGATTTGAGGCCGAAGAGAAAAAATTTCAATGGGTTGCAGGCCAGATGGAAAATTGGACGCAGCTTATTCATGATGATACCGCCAACATCGCAAAATATAATCTGCCTAAAATGGATCTTATCCTAACATCGCCGCCTTATATGCCGCGCCATCATAAATATAATCCCCTTTTCGGCGGCGACCCTGCCAAAGCAGGCTATGATAACTATCTAAAACGTATGTCACAAATTTTCGCCAAATTGCCCGCCATCATGAAAAAAGCAACGCCTTTAATTGTTCAGGTAGATAATTTACAGCATGGCAAAATATTTACGCCGCTAATAAGGGACATTGCCAATTGCCTTGATAAAAACTTCATTCAAACGGGTGAAACAAAAGTCCTTTGGCAAAATCCAAAAACTGATTACCCTTTTACGCAATATTTGACATTTAAGAAGAAAACATTATGAGCTTTGATTATATACTTATACTCATTATTGCAGTCGCCTCAATCTCTTTTAAACCAGGACCAGGAATGGCGGCGATTGTTTCACGCTCCATTGAGTATGGATTTGGATCTGCTTTTGCTCTCAGTATGGGGGCAATTACAATCGAGCTATTATATTTTATTATCGCTTACTTTGGGTTTTCAATAATTGAAAATCACATCAACTCTTTTTCAATTATATTAAAAATAGTGGGAAGCGCTTACTTATTTTATCTTGCTTATAGTTCTTTTAAGAAGTCTAAGCCCATTGCCGCATCAAGTAATTCGCTACAAGTCGACAATAATTCATACTTCAAAGATTATATGACAGGCGTGATCGTCACCCTTTCTAATCCTTTGGTTATTTTATTCTACAGCGCCCTTATTCCAACTGTTTTAGATTTATCATCAATTGATATGGCAGGACTTTTAACGGCACTTTTGATTATTTTTTGTGTGCATTTTGTTATTTTAACTGCGCAATGCGCCCTAGCCGCGCAAGTAAGAACATACTTGCAAGAAAAGGTTACTGTACAAAAAATTAATCTTATATCATCTTTTCTCTTGGCCTTTGTCGCACTCTATATTGTTTTTATGTTGCTAAAATCGCTTCATTTACAATAAGTGTATTAAGCCTGTTCTTGTGCTTTTGCCTCAACAAACGCCCAATCAAGCCAAGGCATTAATTTTTCCGTATCACTTGGCTCTACCGTGGCGCCACCCCAAATACGGATTCCGGCAGGTGCGGCCCGATAGGATGCGATATCATATCCAGCATCTTCAGCTTCAAGTAATTTTACCATCTTCTTTACAAACGCCATGCGGTCATCGTCTGATTTTTCGTTAAACCACGGGTCAGTGATTTTTAAGCAAATTGATGTGCTTGATATTGTTGTTTTATCTTCTGCTAAAAACTCAATCCAATCTGTTTTATCTACCCAATCACTAACAGCCTTTAAATTATCATCGCTGCGCTTGATAGTTGTCTGTAACCCACCAATTGATTCGACCCATTTTAAAGCATCAAGACAGTCTTCTGTTGCAATCATTGACGGGGTATTTAGTGTTGCGCCTTGAAACGCCCCTTCAATCAATTTATTGCCTTTCGTTAAACGAAATATCTTCGGCAAAGGTCGATCAGGAGTGAATGTTTGCAAACGCTCTGCCGCGCGCGGACTTAACACCAGCATGCCATGTGCCGCCTCGGAGCCCAAGACTTTCTGCCAGCTCCATGTAACAACGTCTAATTTATTCCATGGTAAATCATAGGCAAAAACGGCGGATGTTGCGTCACAGATTGTTAAGCCCTGTCGGTCCTCTTTAATCCAATCGGCATTCGGTACTTTCACGCCAGAAGTCGTGCCATTCCAAGTAAAGACAACATCGCGGTCTGTATCCACTTTTGATAAATCGGGAAGATGTCCGTATTCAGCTTTATGATAATTTACATCATCGAGCTTTAGTTGGTCACTGACATCTTTACACCAATCAAGCCCAAAACTTTCCCAGCCCAACATATCCACACCGCGTGCGCCCAATAAGTTCCACATCGCAATTTCAACTGCGCCCGTATCCGACGCAGGCACAATAGCACAGCGATAATCATCAGGAATACCAAGCAATTCAACGTGACGATCAATAACTTCTTTCAACTTCGCCTTACCGCCCGCTGCGCGATGTGAACGGCCAAGCCACGCGTCGTCCAACACCGCCGTCGACCAGCCCGGGCGTTTTGCGCAGGGCCCACAAGAAAACTTAGGGTTGGTTGGCTTTATAGTTGGTTTTTGCATAGGATTTTGCGCCTTTTTAAAATTACGGTTTATGACGTTATTGTTTTAACAGAAAGTAAATGAAGAAAAAGGCCTAAAATGCAAAAAAAACTTCGCTTCTATGACGCTTCACGTTAAAAAAAGACATGAATAAGGAAACCGCACCTCATAAAGCAAAATTATCTGTCAATCTGAACAAGGTTGCCCTTTTAAGAAACCAGCGCGATGTTGGCTACCCCAGTGTTATTGATCATGCAAAAATGATATTAGAAGCAGGCGCAGATGGCCTGACCGTTCATCCAAGGCCAGATGAGCGGCATATTCGCCGTTCTGATATTCCTGAAATTGCAGAATTTCTGACAAATTGGAATAAAAACAACAATCAACCCGTAGAATTTAACATTGAAGGCTATCCCAGCGATGATTTTATTCAGCTTGTGCTTGAAAATAACTGCGATCAAGTAACCTTAGTGCCAGACAGCCCAGGGCAGCGTACGTCTGATCATGGATGGGACATCCCTGAACATAAAGAAATGCTAAAAAGCGTAATAAAGAGCCTTAAAGACGAGGGTAGACGCGTTGCAATTTTTACTGATCCTGTCCCTGAAATAGCGCGAGAAGCAGCACAAGTAGGCGCCGACCGTATTGAGCTTTATACAGGACCCTATGCAGAAGATAACATTTCTTTAAAAACGTACACACACACTGCTTTGGTTGCGCAAGATGCGGATATTGATGTAAACGCAGGGCATGATTTGTCACTTGATAATTTGGCAAAATTTTTAATCGCTGTCCCTAATTGCGCCGAAGTCTCAATTGGGCATGCTATTACAGCCGACGCTTTAAAAATGGGTTGGAATCCGGCAGTAAATGCTTATCTTTCAGCCATTGGCTATAGCCACACAATGATTAAAAATGATCACACTCAAACATAAAAATACGTACACTTATTATGAAATTTAACCTTACTCTTGTTGCCTCAAAGAAACAATTATCCGCTGGGCATATTGCTTTAGCGCAGAGCTTTGCTGAAGAGAATAATTTAACGATTGATTCCCCGTTATGGCTTGATAAGAACAAATCTGTCGATATACCACTTTCGCAGTCATTCACAATTGATCAAATGCAAGAACTTAGATCTCTGCTCGACGCAAATCAAATAGATTGCTTTTGTACGTCTCAAGATAATCGACGCAAAAAGCTGTTATTGGCAGATATGGATTCAACCATCGTCACATCAGAAACATTAGATGAATTAGCTGCAGAAGCGGGCATCAAAGATAAAGTAGCAAGCATCACAGAACGCGCAATGCGCGGGGAATTAGATTTTCACGCCGCCATTAAAGAACGTGTTGGATTGTTAAAGAACCTACCTGAAAGCGCCGTAAAACGTACACTTGATCAAACAGAAATTTCCAAAGGGGCTGAGATAACAATACGCACCTTACGCGAAAGCGGTACAGCATCAATTTTAGTGTCTGGCGGATTCACATATTTTACAGAAGGGATTGCAAAGCAATTAGGATTTGCGGGTCACCACGGCAATATATTAGGCGTTAAAGATGGAAAATTAACGGGTGAAGTGACAGAGCCAATTTTAGATAAAGAATCAAAATTGGATTACTTAAATACGTACGCCCGAAAGCTTGGCCTTGATTTATCCCAAACGATGGCAATAGGTGACGGCGCCAACGATCTTCCCATGCTTTTGGCAGCAGGGCTTGGAATTGGGTATCACCCCAAACCATTGTTAGAAGAAAACTTGTTAAATTGTATCCGTCATACAGATTTGACATCCATTCTTTTCATGCAAGGTTACAAAAAAGATAACTTTGCCAAAATTTAAAATCTTTGTTCTTTTTAACCAAAGACGTACAATATCATTACCTAATATTCTTTTGCAAAAGTTCAAGGATTCTTATGTCTGATAAAAATTATAACTTTCTCGTGCCACAAGAAGAGCTAGATGAACTTCTTAGCCTTTATTGCCGTAATTTCACAACTTTGGCGCAAGATGGCCGGTTTGATAAAATTGTTGGCCGCGATAAGGAAATTGATCAGGTCATGTTGATCTTGCTCCAACGCTCACGCAAAAATGCCTGTATGCTAGCCCCAGCAGGGGTTGGTAAAACGGCTCTCGTGGCAGGATTGGCGCAAGCCATTGTGACGGAACGTGTACCGAATTACCTTAAAAATGCGCAAGTAATTGAATTAGATATGGCTGCCATGGCGGCAGGGACGAACAGCCCCGCTGAATTTCAAGAACGCTTTATCCCCATTTGCCGTGGATTAGCGGAACGGTATCAATACCCAGAATTTCCGCGTTACATCATGTTTATTGATGAAATTCATACGATTATGCCCACAGTCAAAGGCTCCGCCTATGCGGGTTTATCGGAAGTGATGAAACCTTATATGACGGTCGGGGATTTACACATTTTGGGAGCAACAACATTAGATGAATTTCGAGAATATGTTGCCGCTGACCCCGCATTAGATCGCCGTTTTCAAAAAGTCCATTTAGCCGTACCAAATGTTGAAGAAACCACAATGATTCTTCAGGGCATTAGAGGGAGTTATGAGAAGCATCATCAATTAACAATTACTGATGAAGCCATCACGGAGATTGTAAAATTAACCGAAGAGCATATGCGTAAAAGAAATCAGCCCGATAAATCTATCATCACGATGGATGCCGCCTGTGCATGGCAAAATATGTTTCGTAGCGAAGAGCGTACATTATCACTTGAGGCGGTTTACATGATGGTTGCAAAAGAAACGGGACTGCATCCTGGCGCGCTTTCAGACAAAAAATTTGATCGAAGCGAAACATTCGATCCGTCAAAAAATAACATTGATACTGGAACTAAAACTTAAAATATTTCTCAACTAATTCAATTGGATTGGTAAATTGATTATCAATATATGCGGGAAGATCTTTCATTGTGTCGCCGTGATGCATATAAACTGTTTTCATACCAAGCTTATGCGGCAATATTAAATTTCGATCCAGGTCATCTGCCATGATAATTTTATTGTGGGGTACTTTTATAATATCCGCTGCTTTTTTAAAACCTTCATCTGTTAATGCTTTGGCTTTAAAACCAACATCTTCCATTGGCACGATATGATCGGCTGGAAACAAATCATCTAAACCGCAATATTTCAAGACGCGTTCCGCCCACCCTCGGGAAGCATTGGTCACAATAGCTTGTGGGCAGACAGCGCACTCTAACGCGGCGCGCATGCCATCAATAGGCGCGATAACTTTTTCATCAATATTATCGTGAAATGGAAAATGCAAACTAGCGTAGGATAGACCGTGATCTGCCACATATCCATGCATGGAGTAGCCATGTTCCGCTTCAGAGCGTTCTGCTAATTTTAAAGTGTCTTCGTAACTTAATGTGATACCTAATTTTTGCGCCGCTTTAGCGGCAGCTTCATTGCATGAGCAGATAAAATCGTCTGTAAAACGGTAAAGCGTGTTGTCTAAATCCCAAATAATTCCTTGCACGTCGTTTGTATCATTTTTCATTTAACAGCCTTATAAATTTTAAAACCATCTTGCTCGGCTAATTTTTCTATCTTTGTGAATGCTTCTTGCAAAGTTTTTTCGTAAGGCAGATATAAGTTCGCAACCATATATAAAACGCCATTTTTTTTAAGAGCGTTTGATGCCGTTATGATGAATTTCTTCCCAACATCACTATCGGTTTGTTTACCTTCATGAAAAGGGGGATTCATGACCACCCAATCCAGCGGCGGTAAATTTTGTGGTTTTGTCGTTAAATCTTCCCAGCAAAATTCAACCTGTGCTCGATTCAAGTTTTTTTGGGCGCATTCAAGGGCAGTAGCCTCAGCTTCTATTGCGTATAGTTTTTGAATATCATAGTTTTTTTCTAATATTTCTCGTGATAAAAACCCATAGCCACAGCCAAAATCAGCGCCGATCCCCTTTAAATCATCTGGAATAAACGCTGCTAATAATTTTGAGCCAACATCAATTTTTTTCCAGCCATAAATGCCTGGTTTGGTCACAAATTTTTTACCCTCAACCTGAATTATTTTTTCCGCACCATTTGCAATCCATTGATCAAGTATGTTGACAGTTATATTTTTTTTATGCCCCCATACAATACGACACTTACTTTTGGAAACACTGGTTGCCACGTATCCTAATTCTTCAAACCATTTTTTTAAACGTTTGCCACCCGCTTCATTTTCCGCAACGGCTATTAGCAATCCGCCATCATTCAACATTTGTGTGCTTAAAGCTAATTGATAATGCGCTGCTTCCTTTTGTTTTGGTAGAACGCAAAAAATATTATCAAATTTTTGATTTTCTGGATATTTTCTTAACACCTCTCGTTTCTGCTGTTCCCACAAATCCACGTAAGGTTTGAAACTCTGTAATATTGTTGTATCATGAAATTTTGAGAATACAGGATCATATTGTGCGCCGCAAAGAAGAGTTTTTCCTGCGCAAAAATTTTTCACACACCTCGTTTCAAACGGGTGAAGCAATAAAGATGTGAGGTTTTGTGATGCCAAAAGAATACCTTCATAATTGCCAGAATTTACGGCTTTATTGGTAGCGCGTTTAATGAAAGCTGAAAAGGCCTAAGAGAGAAGATTATTATTTGCGATGAGAGTATCTAAATCTAGGCCTGTCTGGCCGTCAATTTGAAGAATATCTTGGAATGTTTCTGCAACATCTCCGCCATCTATATCAGCAGAAAGAACCGTATTACCACCCGTTTCAGTGAGGGTAATAAAGTCATTGATATCGTCAGTTTGTGCATCGTAAGCCCCTAAAAGATCACGTAAATCAATGCGATCGCCTTCGGACGCATTGAAATCATGTAAATGATCGACACCTGTGCCTAATTCAAACAATCTGAAATAAAAACGATCACTACCATCACCACCATATAGATGATCAACACCTTCGCCGCCTTGAAGAACATCATTGCCATCACCACCATTTAAGGTGTCATTACCGTTTCCACCCACGAGCGCATCACCATCTGCGCCACCATTAAGTGTATCCTCACCGTTACCCCCATAAAGCCTATCAATTCCTGCATTACCGTTGAGCGTATCATTTTGATTATCACCACTTAGGAGGTCATTTCCTGCGCCGCCATGAATAACATCCTCACCATCACTACCATATAGTTTATCATCCCCAGCATCGCCAAATAGCTGGTCGTTATCATCTCCGCCCACAAGCAAATCATTTCCATCACCACCATTTAAGGTGTCATCTCCTTTATCACCATAAAGACGATCATCCCCTTCATCACCATTAAGCGTGTCGTTATTATTGCCACCGCTCAGTCGGTCATTTCCTATACCGCCATGAATAACATCCTCACCATTCCCAGCAGAGGCATAGTCATCGCCATCTCCACCATGAATAATATCATCGCCATCGTTGCCGTAAAGTTTGTCGTGACCAGCGTCACCGTTTAAAATATCATCGCCCAACGCGCCAATTAACCTATCATTTCCGTCACCGCCATGAAGCTCGTCATGGTCATCTCCGCCATGCAAATTGTCACGACCTGCGCCGCCTATGATGAAATCATTGCCTTGATCACCGCTTATATTATCGTTGCCATCATCACCATGAAGAATATCATTATCTGTACCGCCAGATATTCTATCATTTCCTGCGCCGCCGTGAATTTCATCAGCACCCTCGTTGCCATATAACTTATCACTCCCTAAACCTGCATGGATAATATCATTTCCTGCGTAGCCACGAACGAAATCATTGCCAGTAACGCCACTCTCGACAATAAAGCGATCATTATTGTCTGAACCGACGAACGTTATATTGAGATTGCTATGGGAGCCATTAACGATGACTTCACGGTTATCATCACTATTTTCGATGCGAAGTTTTTGAGGGGCTTCATCATTAATCGTTAACGTTAAAACACCTGCCGTACGATAGACTGAGAGCAAGTCTCCTGAAGCCTCATCATACCCCATTTGCTCTGCTGTAATAGTTTCCGTGCCATAGCGGGTTGATTTATACAAGTAAGAGACATCTTCAAAATTAAAGCGCGCACTGATCATTTCAGGCGTCACGGCAAATGCTTGTAGCTGCGTCCAATCATAAGTCGTTCCACCAAAAATGAAGTTTTCAATATTAATCAGCGTATCTTGACCATAATCAAACATATCACCAGCAAAATCGGTAATAACCGCCGTGAAGCTATTCACAATTTCGACCATAAAATCAGAAATATCAGTTTCATAAATGACGGTATCATTTCCTGCTTCCCCATCAAGCGTATCATTCCCCTCATCACCGTATAACGTATCGTCGCCAGCGCCACCTTTTAAAATATTATCAGCTATATTGCCGTATAAGCTATCATTTCCAGATCCGCCAATCGTATTTTCAATTGTTGCGCCATAAGCAATCACCAAATTATTGGTCATGTAACCGACGCTGCTAAAATAACCTTCTGTCAGATAAAGCGTGCTATCTGTGGCGTATCCAGACAAATCAATCGTATCAATGCCGCCACCGTCCCATATCGCCAGAGGAACCTCGGAGACCGAAAAATCATACACATCTCGATCAGCCGTAGAATTAAACCCGTAAACGGTATCACCGTTGCGCGTTCCGTAATCTGCCCCATAAATATTTTGTATTGCTAAAATATCAATAAGCATCGGCGTTGCAGAATATTGATAAGAATTCCCACTATTCCAGTGGTCACTACCAACATTTCTACTTTCAAAATACGACATGACTGTCATTTGTTGCGTATCATTCGACCATTGCGCATCGTCATTATAATTAGCCGCACCGTTATAATTCCCTGTATGGCCTAACCCCAAAGAATGTCCTATCTCATGCAACGCTGTCATAAAAGCGTAATCGCCCAGATCATTTAGATCCCGCCAACCACCCACATTGGTGTCAATCGAAATAGTGTTACTGGCAATTTCGCCCGTTGTATAAACAGAAGATCGTGAAAAAGCGCGTCTATCATCACCTTCGACAATCGTAATATCAGCGCCGCTTGTAACGAGTTGAAAATCTATATCGGCCACATCTGCCCAAAGATCAAACGCATTCATCAAACCCGCTTTTTGATCGGCAGAAAATTGATTGGAAATACTCACTGATACTGTATTTTGCTCCCAAGAACGACTTACGGCTCCTATATCCTGCCAATAGCCATCTGTCAGATAATTTGCAAATTCTTCAGCGGTAGCATCATTTGAAGAGGTTTGAGAAGCTGAGTCTTCTCCTTGAGTTGCTTGATATTCTTCTTGAGACATCGTAACGCGATTAGGCTCGCCTTGCTGGCAAGCCGCGCAACCACAGCCAACTGTCATACCCTCATCCATCGTATAATTTTCAGTACTCAAATCAGCCATTTCCTTAATAACGCCCTAAAGCGCATAAATTTCCTCACTTTAATATTACTTAAAGGAAATTAGGATCAGCTTAAAAATAGATAAAATTTTATCTATCTATAAGCCATTGATTATAATGAAAAATAGATGGCGGACAGAGCGGGATTCGAACCCGCGTAAGGGGTGAACCTTAACACGCTTTCCAAGCGTGCGCCTTAAGCCACTCGGCCACCTGTCCGCATCGAACCGGACAGTACGAAAGAAGAAACAGAATTTCAAGCGTTACCTTTTAACTGATAATACGTTGATTATAGTTTTAAGCTTTGGGTTCATTAATTTAGCTGATATCATTTTACATTAAATATAAAAGGTAAATTTATGACTGCTGAAATAAAAACATTCTTATTTATTATGCTGATTCCCTTTTTTGCTGCTTTGGGGCACGATCTTTATGTGAATTACTTTAATACTGAGGCAAAAATTGAGCATGTTAAGAAGCTCAATATAGATCCTAAGAAATTTATGGTAAGCGACTTAGGCTGGATTATTGATGAATATGTTCCAAAAACAATGCAAAAAGCACGTACAAAAATAGACGTACCCGTTTGGAGACAGAAAATTGATCCCGCTCTTCAGTTACCTTCAATGGTCATTGGAGCAATTCCCTTTTTAGTTTCATCTGCGTATTTAATTTTAGCCTTTATCATAGGTATTTGGCCTTTTAGTCGCTTTGGTAAGAGCAAAAAAATGAAGCAGGACGATTTTGCCGTTTACAAGCATGCACAAGAAAAATCGATAAGATTTAAAAGAAGAAAATAGTTTAGGTCATGCTAATTCTAAAATAAGTTTTTTCAAAACAGCCAATTCATCTGGCGCGGAGAGTCTGTGGTCGGCTTCATCTAAAAATTCTATTTCAACATCATTGCCTTTTATCGCTTTTTTTATTTTCTCCGCTACTTGCCATGGAACAGCCGTATCTTTCTTTCCCTGAATGAGACGTACAGGAAAATTTATATCTATCTCCTTGTTAAGCAAGGTATTTTTTTTGCCATCATCTAATAATTTTTGTGTAATAACGTACGGACTATCATAATCGTTTTCTAATAAGAAAAACCCTTTGTTCTTTAACTCATTTAATTGTAACGCACTTATTTCAGCCTCCATCCATGTCGTGAAATCTGGCGCAGCAGCAAGTCCTATAAGGGCTGTCACATAATCTGACGCCTTTAAAGATAAAAGCAAGGCAATCCACCCCCCCATTGATGATCCCACCAATATTACAGGCCTGGCGGCGCAAGATTTAATGAGATCGTACGTATCTTGAACCCAGTCGGAGATGCAGGCTTCTTCAAATTTACCCCCTGATTGACCATGGCCCCGATAATCAAACCTTAAATAAGCGCGGCCTTGTTTTCGGCACAACTCCTCTAAATAGATTGCTTTGGTCCCTTGCATGTCGGAACGAAATCCACCTAAAAAAACGATCATTGGCAATCTATTGCCCTTTGCTGCAGACGTTTTAACGTACGCCAGATCTGGTAAATTATCTCTTTTTAATAATTCATGCATGGAACCGTCCTTTTTTAATCGGTTTTAGTGAGTAAATATGCTAATTCTTAAGTGTAATTTTATCTTTAATATTTATATAAGCCATCATTTTTATGTCCCTTATTCCACAGCAATCCTCACACGCTAATCTTCAGACAACATTAAACGCACCTAACCGCCCCGTTGTCATGCAAATCATTCCAGAATTAAGCGCAGGCGGGGCAGAACAAGGATGCATTGATATCGCCGCAGAATTAGTCAAAGCAGGCGCACAAGCAATTATTGTTTCAAACGGGGGAAGTCGTGTCTATGAGCTTGCGCGCGTCGGCGCGACCCATATCAATTTACCTGTCCATAGCAAAAATCCATTTATTATGTGGCAAAATATCAAAAAGCTTACCAAGATTATAAATGAATATAAGGTTGATATTGTCCACGCCCGTAGTCGAGCCCCAGCTTGGTCGGCGATGAAAGCCTGCGAAAATACGGGCGCACGATACATGACGACCTGCCATGCGCCCTATAACATTAACGGTAAAGCAAAACGTTTTTACAACAGTGCAATTGCAAGGGGTGAACGCGTCATCGCAATTTCTAATCATGTTGCGCAATATTTAATAGATAATTATCAAATTAACCAACGTAATATTCGTCTCATTCATCGTGGTATTGCCTTAGAAAAATTTCATCCTGCCGCTGTAAAACCTGCACAACTCATAAATATTTCTGAAAAATGGCGTCTGCCAGATGGGGCAAATATTGTTATGCTTCCTGGACGGCTCACGCGTTGGAAAGGCCATCATGTTCTCATTGAAGCCATGGAAAAATTAAAGCGTGATGATATATTTTGCGTTCTTATTGGTTCCGATCAAGGTAGAAAAGAATATCGCGCAGAATTAGAAGCAACAATTAAAGAAAAAAAACTTGGTGGCCAAATTAGGATTATTAATCATTGTGATGATATGCCTGCCGCGTACATGCTTTCAGCAGTCGTCGTATCTGCATCAACAGATCCAGAGGGTTTTGGACGTGTCCCTGTCGAAGCGCAAGCAATGGGAAAACCGATTATTGCGACAGATCATGGCGGCGCGCAAGAAACGATTGTTCGTAACGAGACAGGCTGGCTCATCGAGCCTAATAATTCAGACCAATTAAAATCCGCCTTAGAAGAAGCTTTAGATTTAACTGACGAACAACGGACACTTTTAGCAACACGCGCAATGACTCACATTGTAGAAAATTTTACCAAAGAAAAGATGGCAAATGACACATTAAATGTTTATGCCGAATTATTACATGAAAAGTATAATGCAGATCAATACTCAAATATCGATTCCGTTGCTGCCGCCGAGTGATAATAGATAATTTATTTATCCGAACTCAACGCAGGTTTTGCAGGCATACGTGTTAAAATATTTTGCGCTAAAAAATCAGGTAAAATAGCCAAAAACCATGAAGTAAAATGCACAGGCAAGGGAAAGCAAATACGTCCTTTATTTTTTGCCAAACCTTTTACGATGATTTCTGCCGCTTTGTTGGCTTCCATTTTCATCGGCATATCATAATCATTTACATCGGTCATGCGTGATGTCACAAATCCAGGGCAAATAACATTTACGGCAATATTGGTATCTTTTAAGGCGCCGCGCAAAGCTTCGCCGTAAAAACGTACAGCCCCCTTTGACGCACTATAGGCTGGGGCACCTGGCCAGCCGCGAAAACCTGCCAAAGAACTTACGACAGCAATTTGTCCGACACGCCCCTTATTTTGCATAGCCTTTAATGCGGGTTCAATTGTGTTAAACACACCTGTTATATTCACATCAAATATATGACGCGCTTCGGCGATAGGTTCGCCTTTTAAACGTCCACCCGTACCACCTGAAATTCCAGCATTTGCGATAACTAAATCCAGAGGTTGTTTTTTATCCAATGTCTCAATCCACCGCGCCATTTCATCCATATCGCACACATCTAAAACGGCGATATCGACTATCGCGCCATTCTCTCTACATTTCTCAGCCACAGCCGCAAGACGCGTTTCATTACGACCTGTTAAAGCTAGAAAAACGCCTTTTTGTGCATAATGCAGCGCTAGCGCTTCGCCAATGCCACTAGAACCACCTGTAATAAGAATATTTTTTGGATTTTTCATGAAATAAACCTATCCTTCATGTAGCAACACGTAAACAATGTTTGATCTCTTCTCAACATGCTTTAAAATGCATGCATGGATAGTACAAAATTAAAACGCCGTGGGCTTATGTATGTTTTGTCTTCCCCTTCAGGGGCGGGGAAAACAACTATTACGCGGGCATTGCTGAAACAAAATAACGACCTAACAATTTCAATCTCTGCCACGACCCGTTCAAGACGGGCAGGTGAGGTACAAGCCCAAGATTATTATTTCGTCGATATTCCAGAATTTAATAAGATGGTAGATGATGGTAATATGCTTGAACATGCCAAAGTATTTGGAAATTATTACGGAACACCGCGCCAAGCAGTTGAAGAAGCATTAGCAAATGGCAGAGACGTTATTTTTGATATTGATTGGCAAGGGACACAACAATTGGCCGAAGTGGCGCGCGATGATCTTGTCACTTTATTTATTCTACCGCCATCTTCAAGAGAGCTAGAAAACCGTTTACGCAATCGTTCTAAAGATACTTTGGAAACAGATACCCAAATTCGGGATCGTATGAGCAAGGCCAATGATGAAATGAGTCATTATTCAGAATATGATTATGTTTTGATAAATGAAGATATTGATAAAACCATTGAGCAAGCACAAATGATTTTAGATGCAGAGCGTTTAAAACGCCGGCGCCTTGTTGGGCTTTCTGATTTTGTCCGCGGTATTAAAGACGGGCTTTAACGCCTCTCTGATAAATGTGCTAAATTAATAAAATCTTCTACACGCATATTCTCTGCACGGATCGTTTCATCCAGACTGCACGCTTCAAAATATTGTCGATAATCTTTTAACGAACTACGGATCATTTTTCGTCGCTGCCCAAAAGCGGCAGCTGTAAGATTTTCGACTGTTTTAAAGCTAGGCTGCTCTTTCTGACGTTTCTTAGGGGTTAATTTAACAATCGAAGAAACAACTTTTGGGGGCGGCATAAAAGCAGAAGCAGGCACATCAAATTTCATTTCAACATCGCATAACCATTGAGATAAAACCCCTAAACGGCCATAAGGCTTTGTATTATCAAGCGCTGTAATGCGTTGCCCAACTTCTTTTTGAAACATCAATGTCATGGAATGATAGGCCGTTGAATCATCATCAATTTGTTTAAGCCAATTAATTAAAAGAGGCGTTGCAATATTATAGGGTAAATTCGCCACTATCGCGCGTGGCGCATTAGACAAAGTGGTTAAGTTAGTATTCAAAGCATCTTCATGCAGAATTTCTAACTTGCCTGCGGCCGCATTTTTTAATCCCTCCAGCGCCTTAATGGCTCTAGGATCATACTCAATTGCCGTTACTTTAGAGGCATTAGTTCTTAATAAACTGCGCGTTAAGCCCCCTGGGCCAGGGCCAATTTCAAACACATGCATATTCGATAAATTACCCGCTGCGCGAACAATTTTATCTGTTAAATTAAGATCAAGAAGAAAATTTTGACCAAGTTTCTTTTCTGCGCGCAAATCGTGATCTCGAATGATATCACGCAAGGGCGGTAATGATGCAATGGCACCATCCATAAATTTAACCGCGACGATCAATAAATGCGGCAGATTTAATATCTGACAAATAACGGGTTGCTAACCGTTCTAACCGTTCTAAACCTATGGTGTTTAACATCTCATCTTCACTTGGCAATGTTTCTTTAGAAGCAATACGGGTTTCTTTCACCGTTAGAATATAATATCCACCAAGGCCACGGATGGGAGGGCTAATTTGCCCTTTACTCAGGCTACGGACGGCTAAATCTAATTCTTTAGGCAAGTCACCTTCTTTCACCCATCCAAGAGATCCACCACGAGGCGCTGTTTCTGATTTTGAAAACTGCGCCGCAGCCATTTCAAATGGGGCGCGCCCTGCTTTGAGCTCAGCAATTATTTTTTCTGCCAATTCTTTTATTTTTGCTTCTTCGCTCTCATTTGTCACGGGAAGAAAAATGTCAAAAGCATTATATTCTGTTGCTCCAATCTTATCCTTCATAAGCGCCATTTTGGCATTAATGTCATTCTCACTCACGTCTACTTTGGGGCGCAGGACTTGCGTTACAACCTTAATCCACGCCAATTGCGCTTTTACTTGTTGGCGCAGCGTAGAAACAGGAATTCCTTGTTGCTCAAGGATAATCTTAAATTGGTCTGCTGTCATGTTATTTTGTTTGGCTAAATTGGCAAAACCAACATCTATTTCTTCTTTGGTTACACTTAAATTTTGGCGCTCTGCCTCTTGGATCTTAAGTTCTTCTTCAATGAGCAAATTAAGCGCTTGGGTACGTGCAGAATTTTTTTCCACATTGCTTTTAGGCACGCCAGAAGATGCGAAGGTTAATTTTAAGCGGTCATTCACATCGCTTTCAGAAATGGCACTTTTATTAACCGTTGCCGCAATAGCAAAAGATGATTGCGCCATAGACACAGAAGAATGCGCGGATACAAACGCACCCATCAAGAATGTAAATAACAATAAATTTAAAAAATATTTCATAACCATAGTCACCATTTTATTGAGGCAATATTATGCCGTTTTTTTGTCGCAGAAACGTCCACCTCTTTTATAACAAGCAAGGTAAAGCGGCAAAATCGTTTCCATCGCGGTGGGTGTGATTTGAAGATCTTCAAATCCACGCGCACCTTCTTTTACGATATTATCTTTTTTAAGCGATCTTACCTGATCTAGTGTCAATGGCGGTTTAGGTAATAATCCTATAAACGCTCCTTGAAGCTTTGCGATAGGCCACGGTACATTCACTAGCTTACGGTCACGATTAATTTCTTTTAATAAAATTTCATATATTTCTTTAAAAGAAACAACATCTGGGCCGCCTAAATGATAGGTGCGCCCTTCATATTCATCATCAGGGCGCGCTAAGATCTTGATAGTAGCATCAGCAATATCACCCACATAAACAGGTTGAAACTTTGTTTTGCCCCCACCAATGAGTGGAAGGGCAGGAAGAAACGTCGCCAATTTTGCAAACATATTAAAGAATGAATCACCCGCGCCAAATATAACGCTAGGACGTAAAAAAGTCGCGTTTGGATAAATTTCTTTTATCGCTTTTTCACCTTCTAATTTTGATTTTGCGTATTTAGAAATCGAAGAATTAATTCCCAGCGCAGAAACATGAATAAATTTTTGAACATCACTATCCACACATGACTGCGCAATGAGTGAGGGGATATCGACGTGGGCACGTTTAAAATTATTTTTACCTTTTTCAAACAAAATTCCGACAAGGTTGATAACACCATCACAGCCTTTAATAATTTTATCTATCGATTCTGGATCATTATAATTACATTGGCAGGCGACAATCTGCCCCACTGTGCCGTATGTTTTGAGCTCATAGGCACTTTCGGGAATACGCGTGGCGATTTTAATTCTATAGCCTGCACGGGCTAATTCTTGGGTGATATTTTTACCTAAAAAACCACTCCCACCAAAAATACAAATTGTTTTATTTTGTGTCATACGCTCTTCTAAATTATCCAAATTTCAACAAATCATAGCGCCGAACAGTTATAATATCCAGCCCTTATGATGCTTTGCTAATGAAACTATCCATGACGCGTTTATTGCCAGCTTGATCAAATTTGATATCAAGTTTTGATCCATCAATGTGGATAATTGTACCATTACCAAATTTATCGTGAAAAACCCGATCTCCCATGCTGTATGTACCGTCTGTGCTGGTTCGTTCTAAGTCAATATGGCCGCGTTTTTCTGTTTTGAATCCTGCATGACCACCAAAGCCAGAAGAATCCCAATGATTCGACCTGCCCGGCGCGTACAAGCCTGATTCTGACGCAATCTCTATATTTTCTTCGGGCAATTCATCAACAAAGCGTGAGGGGATAGCATTGACCCAGCTACCATACATACGTCGGTTGGCAACATAAGAAATAAAGCTTTTTCTGCGCGCGCGCGTAATGCCCACATACGCTAAGCGACGTTCTTCTTCCAAGCCTTTAAGACCGTTTTCATCCATTGAGCGTTGTGAGGGGAACAAGCCTTCTTCCCATCCAGGAAGGAACACTATATCAAACTCCAAGCCTTTTGCCCCATGAAGGGTCATGAGAGTAATAAATTCACCATCATTATTGCTATTATTTTCTAGCACCAGCGCAATATGTTCCAAAAATTCTGCCAAGCTTTCAAACTCATCCATCGCCGAGACAAGCTCTTTTAAATTTTCTAAACGTCCCGGTGAATCTGGTGCTTTATCCGCTTGCCACATGGCGTTATAGCCTGACTCATCCAAAACGGTCGCGGCAATTTCACTATGATGCGTTGAATCTACCAGTGATTTCCATCGTTCAAAATCATCAATCAATTTCATCAATGTGCCGCGCACTTTAGGTTTTAATTCTTCGGTTTGTGTTAAATCAATAATCGCTTGATATAAACTGATGATTTTTGCGCGTGCGTGCTTATAGAGCGTTTGAATTGTTGCATCGCCCAATCCACGCTTTGGTGTATTAATAATACGCTCCAGCGCTAAATCATCATGGGATTGCATGATGACACGTAAATAAGCCAAGGCATCCCGAATTTCTTTACGTTCATAAAATCGGGGCCCGCCAATGACGCGGTAAGATAAACCCAGCTGAATAAAGCGTTCTTCAAATTCACGCATCTGGAAGCCCGTACGCACCAACACAGCCATTTGATTTAAGCTATCGCCTTTATTTTGAAGCGCTTCGACTTCTTCACCAACCCAGCGTGCTTCGGCCGCGCCATCCCACAGACCGCGCACAGAGACCTTCTCTCCCGCACCTGCACTGGTAAAAAGCTCCTTGCCTAAACGATCTGTATTATTGCCAATCACGCCATTGGCGGCGGATAAGATATGCCCCGTAGAGCGATAATTTTCTTCCAAGCGCACTATTTTTGCGCCTGAAAAATCTTTTTCAAAACGTAAAATATTATCAACTTCCGCGCCGCGCCAACCATAGATAGATTGATCATCATCGCCTACACAACAAATATTATTTGAGCCTTTGGCCAATAGTCTAAGCCATAAATATTGCGCCACGTTGGTGTCTTGATATTCATCTACCAACAAATATTTAAAACGGCGGTGGTAATCATCCAGAACTATCGCGTTATTGGGATCTTTTAAAATCGTAATCATATGCAGCAATAAATCCCCAAAATCGCATGCATTTAACGTTTTCATGCGGTCTTGATACGCCTTGTAAAGGGCGAGGGATTGACCATTAGCTAAATCACCGACCTCCTCTGGGCGTATCTCACTTGGGTTTTTACCCTTATCTTTCCAACTACTTATTTGTGCGGCAACAGCCTTGGGTGGATTGTTTTTCACATCCATGTCTCGCGCTTCCATCAGCTGTTTTACCAACCGAATCTGGTCATCAGAATCTAAAATGGTGAAGTTAGATGATAAGCCAACCAACGGCGCATGATGGCGCAACATCCGCGCGGCAAGCGAGTGAAAGGTTCCAAGCCACCAACCCTCAACAGCTGCGCCGCCCATCGCATCGCTAACACGTTGCTTCATTTCCTGCGCCGCTTTATTAGTGAAAGTCACCGCCAAAATCTGACCGGGCATTGCACGCCCTGATTGCAGTAGATGGGCAAGACGCGTTGTCAAAACCCGTGTTTTGCCTGTTCCTGCCCCTGCAAGCACCAATATAGGCCCCTCAGTTTGTTGAACAGCTTCAACTTGCGCGGGGTTTAAATCATTATATATGGTTGCCGCTTCTTCACGCGGATCATGCTCAATTGTAAATGTCATGGGATTAGTAATATCAGCAGGAAGGCATTTTGTGAAATGCAAATATTCCCAAAGATAATCAAAAATTTACGCGTGGCTTATATCTAATTATTCGCGCATTTCATGCGGTGTCGGCGCAATGGTCACCTGATTACGCCCTTTGTTTTTCGATGCATATAAAGCTTTATCTGCGCGCTCTATAATTTCCTCTGGTGTCTCATCACCATAAAATTGAGCAACCCCCAGCGAGATCGTAATTTGTCCTAAATTATCGCCTGTTAGACGGTTAATCACTTCTTTTTTCTCAACTTCTTTGCGCAAATTCTCCGCCACTATTTTTGCAGCGTTTAAATTTGTCCCAGGAAGAATGATTGCGAACTCTTCCCCACCATATCTTGCCGCCATGTCTTGACCTTTAATACCATTAATAAGGGTAACACCTACAAGACGCAGAACTTGGTCACCTGTTTGATGTCCATAATTATCATTAAATGCTTTAAAATGATCAATGTCAGTCATAAGAAGGGAGAAAATTTCACCTTTCTTGCTCACGTCCTTTATCATCCGTTTAAGCTGCTCATCAAATGACTTACGATTAGCAAGACCCGTCAATCCATCTGTAGAAGCCTCAAGGCGAATGCGATCCATTTCTTTTTGCATGAATCTAAGCATTTCATATGATTGATCAAGGCGCTTTTCTAGTTCTGAATTTTGATTCAACATGACTTCAGTTTCTGAATTAATTTCAGATAACAGATTTTTAATATCTTCTGGCGCATCTTGCTCTACTAGCCTTTCCGTCGCCCCTTTTAATGTTCCTGAAAATTGTGATGCGGTGCTTTTGACGTTCTGTACCAATCCTGAAACGTCCTGCAATGTTGCATTTATATGGTCTTCTGCTCGCTCATATGTGGCTCTTTTTTTCCCAGAGTTTAAATATTTTTCGAAAAGCGCGTGGCATTGCTGTTCAGTAATTTGATCTTGAGTTTTAAGAAATTCATTAATTTCTGAAACTAGGGTTGGGTTTGCATTGGCATAATAAGCATACCAAACTTCAAAATTTTGCGGCATCGCAGGGAGTTGATATTTTTTAAGCCTAGCCATTGCTTTAAGGGCATAACCATTGGCAACTTCAAAATCCTGTTCATAAAAATCAGTCGTAAATATCATTAAATCCGTTGAACCTCATGCTTAGCGCATTAAAAAACCTGCATACCATAGTCTCATATCTATAACGCAAAAACACAAAGAAATAATTAATAAATTACGTTAAATCCACTTTGTTGCAGGATCGAATTTTTCTCGTGGTGCTTCTTTTAATGTTTGGGCAACATCTTCAACGCTTTTAACGACAGTAAAAAGCTCTAAATCCGTATCGCGCATGAAACCTTTTTCTGCAATATTATGAATAGCTTCAACCATTTTTGTCCAATATCCATCAATATCTACCAAAACAATCGGTTTATCATGCAAACCGAGCTGTTTCCATGTCGCCAATTCAAAGAATTCATCAAGCGTGCCCAATCCACCAGCTAAAATGACAAAAGCTTGGGAACGATCAACCATCATCTGTTTTCTCACATGCATTGTATCGACGATATGCAGCTCAGATAAATCTGTATGCTCAACTTCGCGTTCTTGGATGTGCTCAGGGATATAGCCGTAAACTTTGCCACCGTTATCTAAGGCTGCATCAGCGACCAAGCCCATTAAACCCACACGACCACCGCCATAAACGACGCCCCAGCCTTCAGAAGCAATAATTCCTCCCATTTTCGTTGCTTGTTCTTTGTATATATCATCTACGTTAGAAGAAGATCCGCAATATACGCACACATTTTTAATATCAGTCATTTTATCAATATTTCTTTTCTATAATTCGATTATTACTTTTTATATTGTTTTTAGGCAATTTTTAAAAACTTATCACTTATACCCTTAAACTCACCTCTATGAAAAGGGCGTAAAATAAGTATAATCTCGGCAAGATCATCAAAATGACAAAAGGCAATAAATAATGTCCCTTATAGACACAATAAAACGTACCATGTTCGTCAAGCCCAACCCTGCAGGCTATCCATTTATTGGAATTGGAGTTGTCTTAAGCATGATAGGATTGCTCATTTGGAACCCTATAGGCGTATTCTTTTTATGCTTAACATTATTTGTAACATACTTTTTTCGCGATCCTGTGCGTACTGTTCCTCAAAAAGAAGGCTTAATTATTGCTCCTGCTGATGGCCGTGTTATCGCAGTGGATACAGAAGTTTCTCTACCAGATGATTTGGCTGAAACAGATGATGAGGCGCATTACACGAAAATCAGTATTTTTCTTTCTGTTCTTGATGTGCATGTAAACCGCATTCCAGTTAGTGGGGAAATTATCCAAACTTTTTATTATGAAGGGAAATTTTTTAACGCGGAGTTGGATAAATCTTCTGCAGAGAATGAACGTGCGAGTGCTCTTGTTCAATTAGAAGATGGGCGTTATGTCGGATTTTCTCAAATTGCCGGATTGGTCGCAAGACGCATTATTACAACATTGGAAAAACATCAAAAAGTAAATACGGGTGAACGATTTGGTATTATTAGGTTTGGTTCCCGCATGGATGTCTATTTGCCCAAAGATGTGTCGTCAATGGTTAGCGTTGGACAAAGAACAATTGGTGGGGAAACCATCTTAGCAGACCTTAACAGCAAAGAAGAAAATATGATCGCAAAGGCCATCTAATATATTTTGAAATGAAACAGACAGTAAATACATCCATAGAAAAAGACATGAAAGCTGAGAATACAAAAATGGATGAAAAAGATTCTTCCATTGCGGCCTCTCCGCAAAAACTTATTCCTAACATTTTAACATTAATGGCTTTAACTGCAGGATTAAGTGCTATTCAATTTTCTATTGATGCAAAATGGGATTTGGCAGCTATAGCGATAGTCATCGCCGCTGTTCTTGACATGTTAGATGGGGCAACTGCCCGATTATTAAATGCAACAAGTAAATTTGGTGCGCAATTAGACAGTTTTTCTGACTTTCTGGCCTTTGGGGTAGCCCCTTCTATCACGCTTTATTTATGGGTTTTACAAGAATCTGGTAAAATTGGCTGGATTGCGATGGTTGTTTTTGCCGTGGCCTCGGCAATGCGTTTAGCACGTTATAATATTACAGAAATGCCCAAAACAGGCGCATGGGGCAAAGGGTTTTTTGCGGGTGTGCCCGCACCAGGCGGTGCAGGAATTGCTCTCTTACCACTTTTTATTTGGCTTTTGGCACCAGATTTTTTTGAAGGCTTTGCCTTTGCTAATTTTGCCGTTGGATTCTGGGTAATTTTTTGTGCTGCCATGATGGTTAGCCGCATTCCTACATGGTCATCCAAACAAATAAAAGTGCCCGCAAAAATGACAATGCCTATGCTCGCACTTGCGGCCTTACTGATTGCCGCTGTTATTCAGGCACCTTGGATTACCCTGACAATAATGGGAATCACTTATTTAATAAGTATTCCATTTGCCGTTTTAAGATTCAGAAAAATTGTAAAAGACAGCAAAGAAGAGTTCGATCTAAAAAATCTGGCCTTGGGTATTACAGATGATGATTAAGCTGCCCAGTTAGGCTTCATAAGATTATCTAAATTGGCTAGATTTTGATGGACAACTTGCATGTCTGAATTTATAGGGTTCATGACAGCAACTCCACTATTAGCTGCAATAGGTGCTGCAGGTGTATTTTGGAGACTGGTTATACCAACTAATGATTGCCCCGCCATTTCAACACGCGGCATCAAGTCAGGATCAGCCTGCATTGCAGGGGAATTATCAAAACCTTCGCCAACACTCATCGCAAAAGCAGATGTTAATGCTTGAGCTTCAACCGTGAACTGCTGTGCCAATTCTCCTAACATTTAACCTATCCAACTTTCTTTATCATCTAAATTTGTTGGTCCTGAAGGGCCTTTCGACAGATCACAATTTAAGCTTGGGGCATTTTTCTTGGTTAGGATAGCTTGGGCATCACGCATTAATGATGGGTCATGATTTGCGCTTCCCATTCCCAATTGTTGCACTTTTGCAATTCGGGGGGCTTGTCTGTGGCCTATTTCATGCGCGTTGGAGGCTTTTTGTGTTAAGTCTCTTACAGCGCAAGCGCTTTGGGCTAAAGCCTGTGAGCCATGTGGGCTTTCTTTAACGGGTGTTTTTTCATCTTTTTTACCCTGCAATGCACCGCCTGCTATATTAGCCCTATCGGCTGCAGGGAAACTATGCGCAGTTCTGATAGCGCTAGGGTTATTATTTTTAGAGCCCTTGGTGGCTAGAGGTTTCCCTTTAGAGGCCGCTCCTTTGCCAATCCCAACAAATTGGTCAAAACTTTTTTTGTCGACAGTTCTGTCTTGAACTAACTTCGCCATATCTACCGCGGTTCCCAAGCCTGGCGCCAACGCTTCCATGGCAAGGCCGCCATATACTTCAGCATGGTTGTTCGGTGCAGAAGTAGGAGCAGGAGAAGAACGAACCTCTTTACCAACCCCCTCAACCATCTCCATAATTGATCCTGATGATCCAGCGCCAGACGCATTAGAAGTCGGTGCGGAATACTGGACGTCATTTTGGACAGCAGACTGTTTATGCTCTGCTTGTGCTTTTTGTGCATTCAGCTCACGTTTTGCCGCTTCAACTTCTGCGGGTGTGCTATCTTCTACAACGTTTGGATTAATAGACAAAATTTAACCTTTATACTGTTTTTTCATTATCTCTTAAGAATAGGGTAATTTCCCTAATAAATCCCTAAGATTACCTTTATACTTAAAGGATATCAAAATATCGTGCCTTAATACAAATTTAGGCTCAAAAGTCTTTAAAACAGGCTATTAGACGATAAAAATAGCTAATTCAGGCTAATTTTACGATAAGAGAGCGCTTCGGCGATATGTGTTTCTTGGATATCGCCCTCTATGGCGGCCAAATCAGCAATTGTACGTGCCACACGGATTAAACGGAAATAAGCGCGCGCCGATAAGCCCATTTTTTCTGCCGCCTTGGTCAAAAGCGTTTTTGCTCCATGAGAAAGCGGCATTGTTGCCTCCAGTAATTCGCCATTCGCATGAGCATTAACGATAATCACAGGAGCGCCATCAACCGCCCGATTTTTATAACGGTCAATTTGAATATCGCGCGCCTGCGAAACACGCGCGGCAACAATTTCTGAACTTTCTCCACCTGCTTTGTCCAAATCTTGAATAGAAACAGCAGGCACATCTACTTGGATATCAATACGGTCCAGCAATGGGCCAGATAATTTTGTTTGGTAATCTGTGCCGCAACGTGGGGCTTTTGTGCATTCACGTTCTGCCGTTCCCAAATAACCACAGCGGCATGGATTCATTGCTGCTATAAGCTGAAAACGCGCAGGGTAGGTTGCGTGATGATTGGCACGCGCCACCAATGTTTCCCCTGTTTCAAGCGGTTGCCTTAAAGCTTCCAGCGTAGAGCGCGAGAATTCAGGTAATTCATCAAGAAATAAAACACCATGATGCGCTAAAGAGATTTCGCCGGGTTTAACTTTATGCCCACCCCCGATAAGCGCAGGAAGTGAAGCCGAATGATGCGGGTCACGGTAAGGGCGGGTTTTCATGAGGCCATCTTCGGCCAATGTACCTGATAAGGAATGTATCATTGAAACCTCAAGCGCTTCGCGCGGGCTTAAAGGCGGTAGAATACCTGGCAGACAGCTGGAAAGCATTGATTTACCAGAGCCAGGCGGGCCAACCATAAGCATATTATGCGCCCCAGCGGCCGCAACTTCGAGGGCGCGTCGAGCTGTTTCTTGACCTTTCACATCCGCAAGATCAGGATATTTTTTTGTACTTCCTTGCCCATCAATTAATTTTCCTTCTGGGCGGGAGAGCATTTGATTGCCCTTAATATGATTTATTAATTGCAATAAATTTTGCGGCGCAAGAATGGACAAGTCATCCCCCGCCCATGCTGCTTCGCCACCACACTCAGACGGGCAAATTAAACTGTTATCATTACTCGCCGCATGAATAGCCGCAGGCAAAACCCCTGCAACGGAGCGAATACCAGAATCCAGCGACAATTCCCCCAACACTATATAGCCATCTAATTCAAATTTTGGGACAACCTCCATTGCGGCTAATAAACCCAAAGCAATTGGTAGATCATAATGGCTACCTTCTTTATTGACATCAGCGGGCGCTAAATTAACGGTTAAATGTTTTGCTGGTAAAGCAATACCCAGAGCATGAAGCGCACTTCTGACTCTTTCCTTACTTTCAGCAACGGCCTTGTCAGGCAACCCCACAATTTGAAAAGCGGGCAAGCCGTTCGATATTTGCACCTGCACTTCTACAGGGCGCACATCGACGCCCTGAAACGCTATTGTTTTGATTGTTGCTGTCATACTTATTTTCCTGCCATCATACCTACCAACCGGCAGATGCTGTATTTCAATTATCCTTCATTTATGACACATAAATAATTAGAACAAAAGAAGAACTTTTACCCCTCATAGATTATTTTAATTATTCGTTCATTTTCGCTTAAGGGCTTCTTCACTTTTTTGCACCATACTGAGGACAGTCGCAGTTAGAGGGGCGACCTAAAAATTATTAGGACAATAGCGAAATACTAAAAAAAATTTATTGGGGACAAAAAGGTAATGTTAAAAAATTTAAACAGCGATCAAATCGATCAACTTCAACAGCATTTAATTGTGCCTTTGGCGGTCGCCGATATTATACGCCATGACCTTATGCTTGAGGCAGATATGCAATATAGCTTGCACATGGCTTTAAGTGAAATCGATCCAGACTCTGCCTTATTAGCCATCGCACTTTGCGCAAAAGATTTAGCAGGCAAGTATATTCAAGATATTCCAATTGCGGCGGCCTTATCCAAAGAAGCAGACAATATTATTGAAGAATATGGCGCCCTTTGGCTACATCATTACAGCAAAAACCCCATGCCAACTGACGTTTTTGAAACAGTGTTACAAACTGTGCCAGAAGATTTGGAAGCTATGGGAGATTTATTAGATGCGCTTGCTTCCGAAATTAGTGTCCATGAAGAAACCGCACAATCGCTTTCGAATTTGCTCTCTATTCAAGCACGCGCACACATGGAAATAGCAGATTTTATTCTTGCCGAAATTGAATTTGAACGCGCCGAAGAAAAAGCGGATCAAAAAAACATGAATACGCCCTTTAATATGGAGCTTATTGACAGTGACAATATTATCTTGTTCCCAAGCGTCACCGCGCGTAGCTAAAAATATTTAAGTTTTAGCCAACATTGAGCCTAATGGCTCTCCGCCCAAGATATGCAAATGATAATGCGGCACTTCTTGACCGCCATGCGCTCCAGCATTAGCAATCACACGGAACCCCATAGCCGATAAATTTTCATCCTGAATAATTTGCGCCACGGCGCGATGAAAAGCAGTAATTTCTTCACTTGTTGCCTTTGCGCTAAAATCTTCTATTGAGATATATGAGCCTTTTGGAATAACCAAAACATGGACAGGAGCTTGCGGCGTGATATCCCGAAAGGCCAGCACATGATCATTATCAATCAACGGATCACAGGGAATTTCACCACGGAGTATTTTTGCAAAAATATTATTGTTATCGTACGTCATGAAATTTCCTTTTATCAAAAGCTTTACGCCTTACTGTATTATATTTAAAAAGGTCAGGTAAAGAGTGAAAAGAAACGGCTTCAAGATGATAATCTATCCAGCAATTGATTTAAAAGACGGCAAATGCGTGAGACTTCACAAAGGTGTGATGGAATCCGAAACTATTTATAACGACAATCCCGCCGCACAGGCAAGTGAGTGGGCGCAGGCAGGATTTTCATGGATTCATCTTGTTGATCTTAATGGCGCAATCGAAGGTAAGCCAGTCAATGAGCAAGCTGTTCAAGATATTTTGGAAACTGTCGATTTACCACTTCAACTAGGCGGTGGAATTCGTAACTTAGCGCAAATTGAAGCATGGCTTCAGGCTGGCGTCAGCCGCGTCATTTTAGGAACAGTTGCCGTTAAAAATCCCGATCTAATGCGCCAAGCTTGTGAATTATTTCCGGGTCAAATTGTTTTGGGGTTAGATGCGTATGGTGAGGACGTTGCCACTGAAGGTTGGGTTGAAAAATCAGGCCAATCAATGTTGGATCTTGTTCAAGAATATACTGAATGTGGGCTTGCCGCCATTATTTATACCGATATTAACCGTGATGGCACGGGCGAAGGCCTTAACATGGAAAACACTATTAAATTGGCGCAATCCGTAACTATTCCCGTCATTGCGTCTGGCGGTGTTGGGTCATTAAAAGACGTACAAAACGTACGCGCGGCACAAAAACAAGGTGTTGCAGGCATGATCATTGGGAAAGCTCTTTATGATGGCCGCATTGATGCTTTAGATGCCTTAAAGGAGGCTGCATAATGTTAAAAACGCGTATCATACCTTGTTTAGACGTTAATGAAGGCCGCGTTGTTAAGGGTGTTAATTTCGTTGATCTTATTGATGCGGGTGACCCCGTTGAGCAAGCCAAACTTTATAACGACCAAGGTGCCGATGAGCTGTGTTTTTTAGACATTACTGCCACATCAGACAATCGTGGCACTATATTAGATGTCGTGAACCGCACTGCGGACGCAGTATTTATGCCACTTACGGTTGGAGGGGGCGTACGAGAGATTCAAGATATTCGCAATCTGCTTGAGGCAGGGGCAGATAAAATCGCAATTAATTCTGCCGCGATTAAAAACCCTGAATTCGTGCGTGAAGCATCCAATAAATGCGGCAATCAATGTATTGTTGTCGCGATAGATGCAAAACGCGTCGGTACAAATAAAAACGGCGCACCCCAATGGGAAATTTTCACCCATGGCGGACGAAAAGAAACAGGCATTGACGCCATCCAATGGGCGCAACAAATGAATGAATATGGGGCAGGGGAAATTTTGCTGACCTCCATGGATAAAGACGGCACGAAATCTGGTTTTGATTTAGAATTAACCAAGGCCGTTTCAAATAATGTGACTATTCCCGTCATTGCGTCTGGCGGCGTTGGCAATGCCCAACATTTAATTGATGGGGTCAAAATTGGGGGTGCTTCGGCTGTTTTGGCCGCATCGATTTTTCATTTTGGCGAATACACAATCGCAGAAGTCAAAGCCGAAATGGAAAAACAAAATATTTTAATAAGAGAAGCCGCGTAATATGCCGAAAAAAATTCCAGAAAAAAATATGAATGAAGTATTAAATAACTTGTTTGATACCATCAATTCAAGAAAAGGAGATGATCCCAATAAATCATACGTAGCCTCTTTGTTTGATAAAGGAAGATCAAAAATTGCGCAAAAAGTAGGCGAAGAAGCCGTTGAAACATGTATTGAAGCCGTTCAAGGCCATCAACAACAAACAGCAGAAGAATCAGCCGACCTTCTTTTTCACCTAATGATTTTATGGGCAGATGCAGATATCAGCCCAACGGATATAACAAATATTTTAGAAAAACGCATGGGTGTTAGTGGCCACGACGAAAAAGCTAACCGCTAGAGCTTTATTTATTATCCGCACAAAAATATTATAATATAGTTTTAGATTAGAAATGATTTTAGAGAAATTTACTTTTTTAATAAGTTTCATTGTTCAAAAAACTTCTTATTAATAACTTTATAAAAATATGTACTTTTAAGAGTTTTGCCTTTTGCACGTACAGAATAAGGGTGTGTTCCGAACTCTTCATATCCTATTGATTTATATAAAGAAATTGCTTCATCCATATTTTCACGTACATCTAAATTAATAACAGCATATCCATCATGGAATGATTTTTTTTCAACTTCTTCGAGCAACATTTTTGCCAAGCCATAGCCGCGCGCCCAAGGGGCAATAAAATTTGTTGTTAGCTGCACTGCGTGACCTTGCGCTTCATTATTTTTTGGCGGCAAGACAAGTTGTGTTGTACCACATATTACACCATCAAGGCGCGCGATAAATAACTGGCGCGTTGGCGCCGTAATAACGCCCCGCCAATAACTCTCTAGGGCTTCGCGAACAGGAAGTTCCACCCAACCAAAGCCACCGCCATCTTCAATGGCTGCATCTGTGGCATCACACAGATCATTTAAATCATTTTCAGTCAATTGTTCTTCGACAAATTCGACTGAAACAGTGGCATCATTTTTTAATTTTATATCGCTCATTTTTTCCTCATAAGCTTATATTTATTACAATCGTTCTTAACGCATCGCATCATGGATTCCAAAGCATAAAATCATGCAACAACTGTAATCCCGCTTCTTGGCTTTTTTCAGGATGAAATTGCACGCCCATTATATTCTCTTTTATCACAATAGACGTTACATCATCGCCATATCGCGCTGTGCCATAGACATGATTATTATCGTTACATTTGAACATAAAAGAATGAACAAAATAAAAATGTGGCAACTTTTTTTGGTTCTTTAAAGCGGGATGTATTGCGCCCTGATTAAATTCAACAATATTCCACCCCATATGCGGGATTTTGAGTGATTTATCAGCTGGCTTAATCGGCACGACCTCGCCGCTAATCCAGCCCAAGCCTTGATTTTCGCCATATTCATAGCCTTTATCTGCCAAAAGCTGCATACCCACACAAATCCCTAAAAATGGTTTTTTATCTTTTAAAACAGCCGTCTCCAGCGCTTCTGTCATGCCCTCTACGGCCTGAAGACCGCTCATACAATCACCAAACGCTCCCTGCCCAGGCAGGACGATATGGGTTGCTTCAAAAACGTCTTTGGCCCTATCCGTTACAAGCACTTCAAAGTCTAATTGATGTGTCTTTATAACATGTTCAAACGCTTTTTCAGCAGAGCGTATGTTGCCTGATCCGTAATCTATAATCGCAATTTTCTTTACCATGACAAACGTCCCTTTAAAACAATGCTTAAATTCATAAAGATTTTAAAAGAACATATCAAATGGATATCGGGTTTTAACACTGGGACAAGCTAAATGATGCAGCAAAAGAGTGTTTTATAAGTCGGGAAGCTAATATTAATAATGTGATGTTTGTTTTTGCCTTATTATTGCCTCTTGACCTAAAGAGCATAAGGGGGCAATTCTTACGTCATGACAACAATATTAGCGATTCGAAAAGATAAGGACGTGGTCGTGGCAGGGGATGGGCAAGTCTCTCTCGGTCAGACTGTAATGAAGGCAAACGCGCGTAAAGTGCGCCGCCTAGGCAAGGATGGTGACATTATTGCTGGATTTGCTGGTGCCACAGCAGATGCTTTCACTTTATTTGAAAGGTTAGAAGCAAAATTAGAAGCGCACCCGGGGCAATTGACTCGTGCCTGCGTTGAGCTCGCCAAAGATTGGCGCACAGATAAATATCTACGAAAGTTAGAAGCCCTTATGGCTGTATGTGATAAAGACACATCACTTATATTATCCGGCACTGGTGATGTGGTTGAGCCTGAAGATGGTATTATCGGTATAGGATCGGGCGGTAATTTTGCCCTTTCTGCCGCACGCGCGCTGATGGATCAAAGAGATTTAAAAGCAGAAGAGATTGCCCAAAAATCTCTCAAAATTGCTGCCGATATATGTGTTTACACCAATGATAATATCGTAATAGAAACTCTTTAATTACATAACCTAGGTTTTTCTATGCACATATCATCCATTATATCCGTTGGACTTTCGAGCAGAACAAAAAGGAAGAATACAGCTAAGGGTCTTGTATCATTACTTAACATGGATACAGACGCGCAAAAAAAAGTCACAGATGATCAAAAAGCTATGGGGTTAAATCTAACGCACAGATGTTAATGGATCAAATCAATGACGTCCTGAAATGGATTTGTCTTTTTGTGCTTCTATGGAATGCGTATTTTATTTTTTTTAATAAAGGCATTCCTAACTTGGGATCAGCCAAAGCCATACGCAGTAAAGTTGTTCAAGAGTTCATAGAGCATATGAAAAAAACACAAAATACAGCGCCCATCATTTACGATATTGGCTGTGGTTATGGGTATGTAACACGTGATTTGGCCCGCTCGATGCCGAATGCAAAAATTATCGGCATTGAAGTAAATAAAATTTCTTATTGGCGCGCCATTATCACATCAAAAATCGTTGGCATTAAAAATACTCACTATATTAATAAAAATTTTCATGATGTTGATTTGAGCAATGCCGATGGCCTATATATGTTTTTATTAGGGCGGCTCATGGGACAAATTCGGGGTAAGCTAGAACAAGATTTAAAAAAAGGCACAATCGTTATTTCAAATAAATTTGCAATAAACGGTGATTGGCAACCTTTAAAAATAATAGATGTAACCACTATAGCGCCAAGCCAGAAGACTATATACATATATGAACGATAAGTAAGAAACGGTAAAATTCATGACAAAATCCAAAAATAAAATATTAGAAGCCACCGCATTTTCGCCGCGTGAAATTGTTCATGAGCTAGATCGCAATATCATTGGCCAGAGTGACGCCAAACGCGCCGTATCTATCGCGCTGCGCAATCGCTGGAGACGCATGCAATTAGATCCTGCGCTTCAAGAAGAAGTCTATCCTAAAAATATCCTGATGATTGGGCCAACAGGGGTGGGCAAAACTGAAATTGCGCGCCGTTTAGCCAAACTGGCCCAAGCGCCATTTGTAAAAGTCGAGGCAACTAAATTTACCGAGGTTGGCTATGTTGGAAAAGATGTTGAATCCATTATTCGTGACTTGGTCGAAGTTTCAATTCATATGGTGCGAGAGAAGATGCGTAAAAGCGTAACCGCGCAGGCCGAAATGTACGCGGAAGAGCGTGTTCTGAACGCTCTTGTGGGTGATGAAGCTTCAGAAACCACAAAAGAATCTTTTCGTACCAAATTACGTAATGGTGATTTTAACGACAAAGAAATTGAACTAGATTTAAAAGATAATTCAAACCCCATGGCGAATATGTTTGATATGCCAGACATGCCTGGAGCTTCCGTCAGCATGATGAGTATTGGGGATATATTTGGCAAAGGCATGGGCGAGAAAACAAAACGCAAAAAAATGACAGTTGCGGATTCTCATAAAATTCTTATAGCGGAAGAAGCTGATAAGTTATTAGACGAAGAAAAAGTTATTTCCAGCGCACTTGATTTGGTACAACAAAACGGAATCGTGTTTTTAGATGAAGTTGATAAAATTGCCGTACAACGTGGAAGCAGCCGTGGTGAAGTTTCCCGCGAAGGTGTCCAGCGTGATTTACTTCCCTTGATTGAGGGAACATCAGTCAACACCAAACATGGTACCGTTAAAACGGATCATATTTTATTCGTCGCTAGTGGGGCGTTCCATTATTCAAAACCGTCTGATCTTCTGGCTGAATTGCAGGGACGCTTACCCATCAGGGTAGAGCTTCGCGCATTAACAGAAGAAGATTTCATCCGTATTTTAACCGAAACAGAAAATTGTCTCATTAAACAATATAAAGCCCTTATTGCCACCGAAGGTGTAACGCTTGATTTTACCGACGATGCCATAAAAGAAATCGCCCGTATAGCGTTTCACGTCAATGAAACCGTTGAAAATATTGGCGCGCGGCGCTTGCTAACAGTCATGGAAAAATTATTAGATGAAATTTCTTTCACGGCCTCCGATAGAAGTGGGGAAACCATTACTATTGATAAAAAAGATGTGATTGAAAATGTGGCTGAACTTGCCGGCAACAGTGATCTAAGCAAATTTATTTTATAAATCGTGCCAGTGGAAATGGCGACGTTGAATTATTCTTAAGAGCGCTCATTTGTTTGGAGGGCGCATTTACCAACCACCTTAAATTATCCATCTTTTTTGCCTGATCTCTTTCGGCTGAGTAAGAAGGGCATCCAATAACATAAAATTCACCTCTGCCAGCAGCAACAATTTCCCATGCTTGCGCTAAGCCAGCTTTTTTATTTTTACCATTTAAGAATATTGTACTAAATAAAGATCGCGGACGATGCTGTATTAAGTTTCCTTTTATATCTATCTTGCCAGCTTCACGCAGCGTAGATTCAGTGATTGTAAAGCGCATCATTCTAGGAAATCCAACTTGGTTTTTACCCCATTGTTGCCCTAAAGTTCCAGCTTTTAACCCATCGTATAAATCAGATATTTTAGGCTCGCTTCTCGCCAAATAAAATTCTTGATATGGAAGCACCCCGCCGTGATATAAGACTGATACAGTTTCATTTGGGGACGCGCCGTGCTCAGCCACTTTTTTTATATTTGCGATGACATCTGTTATTGAACGCGATGATATAATTAAATGTTTTTCATTTGCAATTTTCCAACCTGCCGTCGAAATCATATTTGGATCAGCAGCTTTTGAAAAATCTAAACTAGCATAAGATAAATCAAGTTCACTGAGGTCAATTAGAATTTTCGCGCCATCTTTTAATGCGGCCTCGATAGAGTTATATTTTTGTGGAGAACTTAAGCCATATGAAGGCGCCTGTCCCTTTGCATAGGCAAAACTTGGGCTGATGGTTTTGCCTACACGTTGGTAAGAGCCTCTAAAAACCAGCTGCCCTCCATCGCTTGGATGCCTCAACTCTTCATCACCCGTAATATGTCCCAAATCCAATAAACGCTTATACTCAGCAGGCGTTATAATCCTGCCCTCATCTTCTATGAGGGCGTCATCATCATTTTCAATCTGTATCAGAGCTTGTTGCATTTTAAATTTTATATTCAAAAATAAAATAATTCTTCTCATATATAAAAAATTATGTCAAATATTTTTCTCTATTCTTAACCAGAATTAATCGTTTAAATAAGGCTATGAGGAAAATAATCTTTTTATTCGTTATTTTAATGCCATTTTCTTTAGCGTACGCCCAAGAACGTACAGTTATTAAACCACTGATAAATATTGTTAAATCTGAAAAATTTGGCTTGCCAATCGATTGTGCCCTTGGCGAAACGTGCCATATTATGAATTACGTCGATTTTGCCCCCAAGGATGGCAAACAAACCGATCCTGCCTGTCTTGCCCGTACTTATGATGGTCATAAAGGCACAGATTTCGCACTTATTGATGATCTTGCCATGCGCCAAGGCGTCAATGTCTTGGCATCAATGGATGGAACAGTCACAAAAATTCGTGATGGCGAAGCAGATCAATGGTCAGATGACACTCAATTAAAAGCGATTAAAGACGCCCGCAAAGAATGCGGTAATGCCATCCTAATTGAGCATAAAAACAACGTTGAAACAATTTATTGTCACCTTAAAAAAAACTCTATTCGGGTGAAACCAGATCAAAAAATTAAAAAAGGTGACGTCATTGCCCAAGTTGGATTATCTGGCCTAACCGAATTTCCACATGTCCATTTTGGTATTTTAAAAAATAAAAAAATCATTGATCCTTTTACAGGAAAGGAAAATACAGATACATGTGGTATAAGGCAACAATCTTTGTGGGATAACACTCTTAATATTAACTATCAACCAATAACAATACATCGCGCTGGATTTTCAACGGACAAGCCAACATTAAAATCAATTAGTCAAAATTCTTCGTCATTGAAAGAAACGAAGCCTAATCCTAATCTACTTACATTTTGGTCAATTTTTTTAGGCGTTAGAGAAGGAGATAAAATAAAGCTTGAAATACGCGATCCAAATGATCAAATTTTATCTGAATATAAAATTATTCAGAACAAGATGCGTGCAAGGCAGTTTTATTTTACTGGAAAACGCTTGAACGATAAACTGCTTCAGGACGGCGTCTATACGGGCACAGCCAGCATTGAAAGGATTGATGAAAAGGGAAAGAAAATTACAAGAAATATTGTAAAAACCTTAACTGTTTCACCCTAGCCTACATTTTATCATTTTTTCTTAAATATATATAAAATGCGCCATCACCACCATGTTTTGCATGCGCAGGCGTAATTTTTAATATCATCTTATTAAACTGTGACGCAGATAACCACTGCGGCAATTTTTCTTTTAAAACACCTTTTGATGACTCAAACCAATTATTACTTTCTTTTGTCGATTTTCCTTTTCCTGTTATCACTAAAACACAGCGACATTTTTCTTGATATGATTTTTGAACAAATTTTTCTAAGGCTGCGAAAGCTTGTGCTTGCTTTAAACCATGCAAATCGTAGATACGTTCTATAGGGATTTTTCCTTGTTTTAATTTTTTATCAAAATGGCCATCAATATTTTTCTTCCGTTCAGATTCCACAGCGTCTGATTTGCTATATTCTTTAGATGTTGTATCTTTTGGCGGATCTGAAGGGAAAGCATCATCTTGAAAAGGCCCTTCAAACGCTTCCAGCATTGTTGCGAAATCCTCATTTACATCGTCATCTTCCGCCTCTACGCCCATATATCGTTGCCAGAGCTCTTGATCTTCCTGTGTAAGGTTAAAAATAGGTGGTTTATCGTTCATTTTAATGCTTCTCAAGCTCTTAACGTCGTTTTTATTAGTTTTTTATGGCATATCTGGCATACTAAAGCTTATGTTTAAGCAGTTTATCAGATTTGCTCTTTTTTTTACGTGTCTAATAGGGGGTTTTTATGCCGCTTGGGCACAAAGCACAACGAAATTTTCATCCGCCGAAGACGTGGCTATTGCCTTTTATAAAACAGGCAAGGTCATACCAAATTTTGAGCGCTGGATTACCGAAAGAGTGCCATATAATGAAACAGCATGGGCTTTGCGTGCAAAAGTTATGAAAGCCGAAAAAGAGCGATTGAAGAATGCTTACATGTCTTTCAACCCAGAGAAAGATCAATTAATCATTAGAACAAACGTTAATTTAAAAACGCAAGAAGCAATTATTGGTGATAAAAAGATTTACCATTTAAAAATTAATTTTTCAAAAGCGCCAGACGCTTTTTATTTTCCTTACAATTTTTTAGGTGTCAATATTGCAGTAACCCCGAAAAGCCTTAAAAAGACACTCAACCCACAAATTTCTTCGCAGCTCTATGATTTTTTGCAAACAGAGCTTAATGAAAAAAACAGCAACGCGATGATCATTCGTTTAAGGCCGGAAAAAGCTGACATTACGCAACCATATAAAATTAATGATTTACAACAATGGGTCATGACAGCTTCTATCTCTTCAATTGAGATATGGAGCAAGGATGGTCGTATTTTGTGGGATTACTCGGCCCCATGGTTTGTTGCCCCCAAAACAAAACAAATTAAAGGTCTCTATGATCAAAATTATGTTTTTACAGACGGCACAGAACAAAAACCCTTACCGCAACAAAAATAATTTTTAGGTATCCAAAATGTTTTCACAATTAGGGCCATTATTTAAAACAACTTTTCGGCGTACTGAAGAAAATAGTACACGCCTCAACATTCCCCACGAGGAGCAGGAAAAACGCAAAAAAAAACAAGAAGAAGAACAAAATAAAGATAAGAATCTTGACGCTTGGGATGATGACACAACTGTTTCTGTAACAGCTTTGCGGCAATTTTTAATCAATTTTCTTAAAACAATTCCTGGTGGTGAAGATACTGCTGATTTACAAGGGGCAGAAACACAAAAACAGCTTTCTGTTAGGCCACGAGAACATAGACGCCCCACAAATACAAGAAATGCAAAAGCAGTCAGAGCCTATCAAGCCATGGCAGCAAAGGGGCAACAAAAACCTCCGCCATCTGCTCAAAATCTTTCCAAAGAAGAAATAGTAGAGCGTCTTCCATCAGATGAGTTAAGAGATATTCATAGATTGATAAATGATCTGGATTCTATTAAAAATAACGGCGTAGAAGAATTGCGTATTATGCCAGCAGATAGTTTTGTCGAGAGCTTAAAAAATGCTGTCAAAGATATTACGTCAGAAACTTAAATAATATCCCTCGTCATTGGTTATTAAAATTTTTGGATTCGTTGGGTCATCTTCAATTTTTTTTCTTAATCTGTAAATATGTGTTTCTAAGGTATGTGTTTCAACGCCATCAACATACCCCCAAATATCCTGTAGCAACTTATCACGTTTTACACCTTTGCCGTTCTTATCAAACAAATAGAGTAAAATTTCTTGTTCTTTTTCCGTTAAAATAATTGAGATATCTTTTGAAGTATTTATTAATTCATTCGTTTTAGGGTCAAGATTAAAATGATTAATTTTAATTTTCTTTAACTTCTCTTTTTGATTTTGATATTTTATTTGGTGCTTCACTGCCTCTATCAAACAACCAAGACGCAGGGGCATTAAAAAGAAATCTGTTACATGTTCTGGAACAATGTTATTTACCTTACCTACAATAAAAACAGGTATTTTTTTTGCCAGTCCTTCGAGTTTTTCATTTTCCGTGTCTATGCCTGCAAAAATGGCTATATCTGCCCGTAAATTTTCTTCAAAATATTCATAAATGCTAATATTTTCAAAAAATGGCTCTAAGCTAGCCTTTAGAAGCGTTTGATAAACAATATTGTCTGTAATGATAAGCAGATTCATAGGACATAATTACCGCCTATTTCTCTAAACAACAACATTTTTTGCTTAAAAAAACTGAATCAAATAAACAACCCATTGATATTGTTTAATAATTTCATGGCATAGCTTTTGCAATTTATTATCTATGAGCGAATATGACCATTATCAATTAAGAACTGCAGGGCAGGGATCGAATCCTGTTAAATCAGTACAAGCTTGGAAAACATCTAAAGGGGCAAATATTGCGCATAAACAAGAAAACTCGGTTACAGAGAAAAACATTTTATCTGGTTTAGAAAAAGCTAGCCGCGGGCGCGTTGGTCATTTTGATATGGATCTGAGAACAGCGAGCGCGTACGCCCCCGATAATCATGAGGCTAGTCTATCTAATAAAAGTAGTGATCAGTACGCATTGTCTGATGTTGTTGATATCGTAAATCCGTTGCATCACCTCCCACTTGTCAGCATGGTTTATCGTAACGTTACAGGCGACGATATTCATCCAATGTCACAAATTATTGGTGGAGCACTATATGGTGGGCCTGTAGGTGCTGTTACTGGTACTGCCAATGCCATATCAAAAGTTCAAACTGGCAAAAATATAGGAGACCATTTATTCGAAGCGTCTGGTTTAAAGAATGTGAGAAAATCACAGAATGCAGATTTTAAGAACGGCATCCATAAAGAAGAAGTTGAATTTTTTGACAGTCACGTAGCCAAACAAAAAAATATTAAAAAGACTATAGAGGCGTACGAACAAACATTGGCGTTTGCCGCTATTGAGAGAAATAACTCCCAGACAAATCTTTCTCCACTGAGTGCTGTGCAAACATCTGATCCTGTGACGAACTTAACATTGTCTAAAATGCCGCCCCGCAAAGAGACTTAATTCTTTTTTACGATCGTTGTCCGAAAAGAGCTGTCCCAACTCTTACGTAAGTTGCCCCTAAAGGAATCGCACGATCATAATCGTTACTCATCCCCATGCTTAGCTCTTTTAAATCATAACGCTGCGCTAATTTTTGCATCAGAGCAAAATGCATTGCGGGCGGTTCACCCAATGGTGGAATGCACATTAATCCAATGACATTTAATTGTTCCTCACGACATAGCTGCAGAAAATCATCTAAATCTTCGGGCAACACACCGGACTTTTGTTCTTCTGCACCTATATTTACCTGCACAAAACAAGGAAGATCTTTATTTTGATTCTGCATTTCCCTAGAGAGCGCTTTTACTAGCTTCGGGCGATCCAGCGTTTCAATCACATCAAAAAGAGCTACGGCATCTTTCACTTTATTGGTTTGAAGTGGTCCAATTAAGTGTAATTTTAAATCAGGGTATTGCGGGCGTAAATCAACCCATCGTTCTTGCGCTTCTTGGACGCGATTTTCACCGTATAAACGGTGGCCACATTTAAGCATTTCATGGATACGTTCAATTGGCTGTTTCTTGCTGACGGCCACCAAATTTACATCTAGCAAATTACGTTGGAATTTTTGCGATGTGCTTTCAATAATTTTTTGAACACCTTCTAAATTTTTTTGAATATTATTTGTCATCGTTGTAAATGTTAGTTTCACCGCAATCCGTTGCTTGTTATATAATTATACTAGATTGCTTCGCTTTGCTCGCAATGACAAGGACGAAATATAAAAAAAGAGGCGCATAAATGCGCCCCTTAAAATTCTTATTTTAGCTTCTAAAATTAGAAGTTGATTTGTACACCACCTAGAACAGATGTTGCATCGGCGTCACCGCCACCTGCAAAATCATGATCGATTTGGCTTACAGAACCGCGGAAAGATAAGCCTGGGCCTGCAGTATAGATAACACCACCTGTATAGCGGTCTGTGTCAATTGCAGCTGCACCATCAGCATCTTCGTTGAAATAAGAAGCACCGAATTTGAACGGGCCAGTTGTATAGTCGATACCAACAACCACCTGCTCTGTGTCGCCGCCGCCTAAAGCAGCTGCAGGCGCTAGGATAGCGTCAGCATCTGTATAAACAGCACCAATACCAAATGGACCAGCATCAACATCTAAACCAACGTTCCATGCATCTGATGAATCTGCTTTAACATAACCAGCACCAAGTGCATAGCCAAAGTTGCTCATCACACCTTCATAGCGTGCTGCAACTTCGTATACGTCATCAGGTTGGCCAATTGTGTCTTGCTGAAAGCCATTCAATCCAGTTGGTGATTGATCATCACCAGCATCAGGTGTAAAAGACGCACCCAATTGAAAACCATTGTAGTTTGGTGTCAAGTAAGTGATTTTTTCTGCATAGCCAGTTTGGTCTTGCGCATAGTCGAAGTTAAGTGCAGTGGCTGGAGTTGGTACAGTAACGCCACCAACAGTTAGTGTTTGTGGAACACCAAGAAGGGCGTTGTAGTTAACAGGCTGAATGTACTGACGGATGCCATCAATGTTTGAATCAGCAGAAGGAGCAGAAACTTGCAGTAAGTATGCCGCGCCATCTTCAGAACCTAGGTTAACACGACCCCAAGCACCAGACATGTAGATGTATGATTCTTCAATTGTGTTTGCGTCATCGCCGCCATCAACTTCAGCTTCAACTTGAAAACCAAAAGTAAGACCGTTATCTAGAGTTGATTCACCGTTAAAGTGAAGTTCTGTCTCACGGATCATGTCGAATTCATTGACATCATTTCCAGCTGCTTCATCTTGGTCTAACCAACCAATGTAGTTTTTAGAGTGACCACCAATTGTTAGTTCCATTTGCGCTTGTGCAGGTGCAGAAGCCAAGAGAAGACCAGCAATAGCAGCAGATCCTAATAAAAGTTTATTCATTTGTATTTCCTCCAATAGAAAAATTCAAAGTAAGTATTCTTACTAAACCCTCTATTACATATAGTAGAATTTAATAAGAAATTGCTTAGAGGACCTAAGCAACATCATGATTAAGCCTGTGATTTGATTCTTCGTCAACGCGACTTTTGCAAAAATACAACATTTTTTTTATTAATGTGACATTTTTGCCACGTAGTTATTTTGCTATTGCTGAAAACATTGATGATCATTAATAATGTAACTGAATTTATAATTAGAGCGAAAATATATTTATGTTAAAAAATACTTTTATTGTTATGTCTTTAGTTGCTATCAGCCTGACTTCAGCATGTTCTGGCGTCCCAAAAGGCGAAGCAAAATACCCCACAGGTTTGGATCGCGCATCTACAGGGGGTGACATTTACGCAAAGCCAGATAGTATTTTTGGCAGAGATGGCCTTGCTATTTTTGGTAAGAGCAAGAAAAAAGTCGATGATGGCGCTTCGGGTATAGGCGTGAATAGCTTTTTATGGCGCGCTTCGCTTGATACAGTATCTTTTATGCCACTCGCTAGCGCCGATCCATTTGGCGGGGTCATTATAACAGATTGGTATACCGCACCTGAAAAACCGAATGAGCGTTTTAAGGTTAATATTTTTATTAGTGACAAACAATTAACGTCAACTGGTGTGAACGTAAAAGTCTTTCGTCAATCAAACAACAGCGGTAATTGGATTGATTCAACCGTGGCAGACGATACGGCCACACAAATGGAAGACGCCATCCTTGCACGTGCCCGCCAATTGCGCGTCGCGGCAAATGGCGAATAATTTAATAACGTAGATCTAACTTATCATCTGGCCAGCACACACCTTCGGCAGCGCGTTCTCTTGAAGCTGCTTGTTGTGTGCCGTTTTTCATTTCGTAATCAACCTCTTGCCTCCAAGCTAGCGAAAGTTTTACTTCCGTTTTGATGACGTAATCTTGAGCCATTTTTCTTCTCTCTTTTTCTGTTCTTTCTTGCTTTCATGAATGCTATCTCAAAAAACCCCTTAGGTAAACAAAAAATGCATATCAGATATGCGTATAAGTAATTTCTTTAATTATAATGATTGACCTGATGTGTGTTTCGCTTTTAATTTATGCGGATTATAAATATCGACATGTAACATATAATAAGCAGACAAACAGATGACCGAAGAACGCTATAATATTAAAGAAACCGAAGCCAAATGGCGCAAGGTCTGGACGGATCAAAAATCTTTTGAAGTTACAGAAGATAAAAATAAACCAAAATCATATGTTCTGGCGATGTTGCCCTATCCTTCTGGGAGGATACATGTGGGGCATGTCCGCAATTATTCTCTATCCGACGTTGTGGCACGGTATAAAAAGGCCAAAGGTTTTAATGTTCTTAACCCTATGGGGTGGGACGCATTGGGACTTCCCGCTGAAAATGCTGCGATGGAGCGTAACACTCATCCCAAAGATTGGACCTATGAAAATATTGCCCAGATGAAAGCACAATTGCTTTCGATGGGATTGGCAATTGATTGGAGCCGTGAAATCGCCACCTGCGATCCTGCTTATTATAAGCATGAACAAAAGATGTTCATTGATTTTTACAAAAATGGCCTCGCTTATCGTAAAGAATCCGTTGTCAATTGGGACCCTGTTGAAGACACCGTTTTGGCGAATGAACAAGTAGTCGACGGCAAAGGTTGGCGGTCTGGTGCGCCCGTCGAACGCCGTAAATTACATCAATGGTTTTTCAAAATCACTGAATATGCCGATGATCTTTTAAAGGCCATTGAAGGCTTAGACCGCTGGCCGGATAAAGTCCGCCTGATGCAAACCAACTGGATTGGCAAATCAACAGGATTAGAATTTTCGTGGGATGTTAAAAATACTAATAAGAAAATTGACGTTTTCACCACGCGCCCAGACACACTTTTTGGTGCATCATTTTTGGCCCTGTCCCCTGATCATCCAATGGCGCAAGAATTAGCAGGAAATGTTGAAGGCTATGATGATTTTATTCAGAAATGCCAAGCCACTGGCACATCTGAAGAAGCGATTGAAAAAGCAGAAAAAATTGGCCTTGATACAGGTTTGACCGCAACCAACCCCTTATTGGGTAAGGAAGTTCCAATTTACCTCGCTAATTTTGTTCTGATGGATTACGGCACAGGGGCGGTGTTTGGTGTACCTGCCCATGACCAACGTGACCTTGATTTTGCCCGCAAATATAATTTGGATGTTGTTCCCGTTGTTTTGCCCGAAGGAGAAGATGCGGAAACATTCGAAATTGGCAACACCGCTTTCACCGATGACGGTACGCTGTATAATTCAAACTTTATGGATGGTATGAAAAAGGCTGAAGCCATCAAAACCATTATCAAAAAATACGAAGAGATTAATGCTGGCAAAGGCGTCACCAATTTCCGCTTGCGGGATTGGGGGGTGTCGCGCCAACGTTATTGGGGCTGCCCCGTTCCGTTCATTCATTGTGATGATTGCGGACTTGTGCCTGTCCCCGATGACCAGCTACCAGTCGAATTACCATATGATATTAATTACGACGAGCCAGGAAACCCGTTAGATCGTCATCCCACATGGAAATTTACGACTTGCCCAACTTGTAACAAAGACGCAATACGCGAGACCGATACATGCGATACATTTTTCGAGTCTAGTTGGTATTTTCTACGCTATCTTGACCCGCATAATGAAGAAGTTGGATTTGCCAATGAAAAGTCAAATTATTGGATGCCTGTAGATCAATATATTGGCGGGGTAGAGCATGCAGTGCTTCATTTATTATATTCGCGTTTCTTTACCCGTGCGCTTAAAACATGTGGCTATGAAGTGCCAGATGAACCGTTTGCGGGCTTATTTACTCAAGGAATGGTCACCCACGCCACCTATAAGGATGCCAACGATAATTGGATTTTCCCCGTTGATGTTGAACAAAAAGACGGTCATTGGATCAAATCTGCAGATGGTGCACCTGTCACCCAAGGCGCAGTCACCAAAATGTCAAAGTCCAAGAAGAACGTTGTTGATCCTCAAGATATTATAGACACGTACGGCGCAGATGCCGCACGTTTATTTATCTTATCAGATTCACCACCAGAGCGTGATTTGGAATGGACAGAAGGCGGAATCGAGGGCGCTTGGCGTTTCGTCAATAAATTGCACCGTAACATTACAGAAGCCTTAAATGATTTACCCCCATCAGGAACACCACAACCAAAAGAATTTTCCGATAAGGCCATGGATATAAGGCGCGCCACGCACCAAGCAATTGTTGGTGTCGCAGATGATATTGATGCTTTTCATATGAATAAAGCAGTCGCACGTATTCGTGAACTTTCAAATGCACTCAGCGCTTTTAAACCGAAAAATGAGGCCGAAAAATGGGCATTGCGCGAAGGGTATGAAGCGCTGGTCATTCTCTTTAATCCCATGATGCCACATCTGGCAGAGGAGCTATGGCAACAATTAGGCCATGAGACAATTTTGGCAGAAACAGCATGGCCAACCCATGACGACGCCTTACTTAAAAATGATACTGTCACAATAGGCGTACAGGTGAATGGCAAAGTAAAAACCACCATCACCTTGGCTGCAGATATTAATAAAAAACAGGCTGAAGAAATTGCCTTGGCTGAGCCAAACGTTCAAAAAGCCCTAGAAGGATTGACAATACGTAAGGTTATCGTTGTGCCAGGGCGTATCGTGAATGTCGTTGCAGGATGAAAAATTTTCTTATTTTAACAACGATTCTTTTTCTATCCGCCTGTGGGTTCAGCCCAACATATGGCACAGCAACTAACTCTGATGCGGTTAAAAACAATTTAGATCAAATTGATATTGCCATCATTCCAAATCGTGAAGGTCAATATTTGCGCAATGCCTTAATAGATCGTTTCTACCAAAGTGGCACGCCGACAAGCCCACGTTATAATTTGAAAATCCCTAAAATCATCGAAAATGTTTCTGATTTTGATATCACGATTGATTCTGAAGCAACGCGCCGTCAATTAAAACTTAGAGCAACGATGACTTTGATCGATAAAAAATCAGGCAAGAAAGTATTGAGCCGTAAACTTCGCGCGATTACATCCTATAACGTTTTGGAAAGCGAATTTTCGACAATTGTCACAGAACAAAGTGCGCGGGATGCCGCCTTGAACGATCTTGCGCGCCAAGCCGTACGACATATTAGTTTATATTTCAGTCGTTAAAAAAAACTTGACAAATTTTCCCTAATCAGGATAAATTATGCTTACTAGACACTTTCATAAGGTGTTTAGGCGTGGCATTTGAAGGGTCAGCTTGCACCACGGTAAAAAGGCTAAAGAGCGTTATAGCGTACGAACCGCCATAATCCCTAAATGATCTTAAGATCAAAAAAGGAACTGGGCGGAGTTCGATACGCTTTTTTTATGCCTGAATTACGGCTAAAAAATATAACTTTCTCCGACAGATTAACTTGTAACCAACCCCATTCATAATGATGGGGCTAATCTATGGAGAATAAAAAAATGACTGAATATGTAAGTACAAATATAGGCCGCCCAGTAGTAAAAGGCACAAATGTATCACCAGATTTTTTGAGCGCGCAGGCGTAGGTGTTGACCATAAAAGTATTGTAGATGCTGGAATTACAGTCCAGCAAAGCTCGACAGGAAATGAAGCAACTGGATTTTTCACTTCCATTTCTATTAGGGACGGCAAAACGCCGGACATTATTACCTTCAATGCCAGCGCTGATCCAGCAGAGATAGCTGATAAACTTATTCGTAGAACGCTTATTGCAAAAGGCGCGCAACCAAAATTAGACATTGCTGCTTAGGAACAAAAAAATGGCAAGATTAATTTTAGATCATAATCATCCAGCTTATTTTCAACTGGCAAACGAGGGGGTTGGATTTTATTCGCAAGAAGCAGCAAAAGCAAAAGACGCTCTAAAGATAGGTGTTATTAATTTAATGCCCGATCCAACACACCCAATCCATGATTTTGGAATTTTATTTGCGCGACATGCTCAACAAGATATACAACTCTTAGATTTTTCTCCTACGCCAGACAAAATTCGGAATGACCGAAGAGCAATTGCGCGTAGAAAAATGATGATTCATATCGATGAGTTAGTTTACGCGAAGCCAGACGCCATTATCTTAACTGGCTATGGCAAAGAAGACATTGCATTTGAGGACTTAAAATTTTGGTCGGAAATAACCGGAGCATTAGATTATGCTAAAATAAATGGCACCCCTGTTCTTGCCAGCTGTTGGGGGTCTCATGCCGCCCTATACCATCATCATAATGTCCAAAGATATTATGCGGCTGAAGATAAAATATCAGGCATTTTTTCTTTGAACGTAGAAGATTCTCAGCACCCTATAATGACGGGAATTCCAGACGTCATTGATGCCCCTGTTTCGCGTTACGGGCGGTCTGATGATGACACGATTAGAGAAAATTCTGAGATAACCGTTCTTGCATCTAGTGATGATACAGGAATCGCTATTGCAACAGATGAGCGCGTTTTATATTTAACAGGACATCCTGAATATGCCGATGAAGCAATTGCCGATGAATATAGACGTGATTTAAAAGCAGAAACGCCACATTTAAAAGTCCCTTTAAATGTTTTTATAAATAATGATCCTGATCAAAATTTATTACCAAATTCATGGAAAGATGCTTCTGGTCAACTTATCCGCAACTGGGTCAATGTTGTTGATGCATTTAAAAAAGATAACATTGAGCATATGATAAGGACTCCTTCTGGATGCTTTGGAGGCGCGCCACATCTTACTCGTGTTCAACCCAAATTTTAACTAAAGCAAAAATCTATTTTGATTTTAAGCAAAAACTTGTTTAAGTTAGCTCATAATGAAGCTTACATGGAAACAGATAGAACCTTTTTTAAAGTCCCCTGACCCCAAGGCGCGGGTGGTTTTAATTTATGGGCCAGACAATGGATTAATGCGCGAGCGCGCAAAAATTATTGGGCAAACTATTACCCCAGATATGGATGATCCGTTTAATGTCGTAACGCTTACGGCCGATATTCTTGCCGAAGATCCAGCACGCCTTTCAGACGAAGCAAATGCCCTATCCATGATGGGGGGCGCGCGTTTAATCCGTATTGAAGGCGGAACGGATAAACTTACCGCTTTGGTTAAAGAATATCTTGGTAATCCCAATAATGAAAACCTTGTCGTTATTGAGGCTGGCGAGCTAGGAACGCGTTCTTCCCTTCGGCAAGCTTGTGAAAAGGCCAAAAATGCGGCGGCGCTTCCTTGTTATGTTGAAGATGAACGCGGTATGAGCAACTTAATTCGTGAAATGCTCTCGACCGCAGGCTATCGTGTTGATGCTGATGCGCTTCATTATTTTGCCGCAAATATTATGGGAGACCGCCGCCGCGCACGCGCAGAGATTGAAAAATTAATCTTATATATGGGCGCAAGCGAGAATAATGATGATAAATTTGTACGTATGAAAGACGTACAGGCATCAACAGGAGATATCGGCACGGCCAATCTAGATGAGCTTATTTATGCCGTCGCGGGCAACAACCCAAAACAAGCGATGGCCTCTTATAATCGCCTTATTGGTGAAGGTGTGGCCGAAATTGTTATTTTACGCACAATCCAAAACCATTTTAGACGCTTGCATTTCACCAATGCGAAAATTTTTATGGGCGACACTATTGACCAAGCCGTAAAATCACTCCAACCGCCTATTTTCTTTAAAGTAGAGCAGGCTTTTAAAGCGCAAGTCAGCAAATGGAAGGGAGCAAGGTTAGATATTGTTCTATCAAAACTTGCAGAGTTAGAGGCGCAAACAAAACAAACAGGCACACCCGTCAATACGCTATGCGCGCAAGCAATTTTGTCTATAAGCGCCATGCGTTAAGAAAATTATTTTATAAGTTCTTTGGGGTTTGCGCCAAACGTTGAAGAACATCATCTAATTGATCCAAATTTTTAAAGCTGATCTGCATAGAGCCTTTATGGTCATCTTTCATATCAATAGAAACCGTCATGCCAATTTGATCAGAGACTTCTTTTTCAATCGCCAGCGTATCGGCATCCTTTTTAGAAAAACCTTTTTTCTTTTTAAGTTGGCGATGTTTAATATCGCGCCCTTCATGGCTGGCAACCAATTTTTCTGTTTCACGGACCGTTAAATTCTTTTCAATCACTTCTAAAGCAAGATCAAAAGGTTCTTTACTTCCCAACAAAGCGCGCGCATGTCCCGCGGAAATATCGCCGACTTCAACCATCGTTTTAACGGCATCAGGCAAAGCCACAAGGCGTATCATATTAGAAATATGGCTGCGGCTTTTGCCCAAAAGATCACCGATAGATTCATGGCTATGGTCAAAATCATCAACCATTTTTTGATAGCCTAACGCCTCTTCTATTGGCGTTAAATCTTCACGTTGCAAATTTTCTATTAAAGCGACCTGATAGGTCGCATCATCATCTAATTCCTTTATAACAACAGGGACTTCGTGCAATTGCGCCTTTTGAGAAGCACGCCATCTGCGCTCTCCAGCAATAATTTCAAACATGTCCGCACGCGTTTTATCTGGCCTTACCAATATTGGCTGCAGCAGCCCATGCTCACGAATAGAAGCCGCTAATTCTTTTAAGGCAGTCTCATCAAAATGACGACGCGGCTGGTCAGGATTTGAAAAAAGTTGTTCAACACCAACTGTCTTACGTGATACATTTGATAAAGACTGGTCCTCCTCATATGTAGGATACACATCCTCTTCTTCATCACCGAACAAGGCATTTAGACCACGACCCAGCCCACGATCTTTAGGATTCAACTTCTCTTCATCATTTTCATTATAAGCCATCTAAGAATCTTCTTTTCTATTTTTTCTTGCAATTTTTTTATGCAACCTGATGTGACGAAATAAATTGTCTGTTGCCAATTAATTCTTTTTCGCGTTTTAAAACTTCTTTTGCCAAACTAATATAAGCCTTAGCACCTGGGCATCGCATGTCATAAACTATTGCAGGCAAGCCATAAGAGGGCGCCTCGCTTAAACGCACATTTCGCGGAATAACAGATTTATAAACTTTATCGCCAAAATATTTACGCACATCACTCGCAACAGCTTCTGATAAATTATTGCGTTTATCAAACATGGTTAATACGACGCCGTGTATCTCTAGGCTTGAATTAAAAGATTTTTGCACCCGCTCTATCGTTTTTACTAGATGGCTCAACCCTTCTAAGGCGTAAAATTCACACTGTAACGGCACAACGATTGAGTCTGATGCGACGAGGGCATTCAATGTTAATAAGCTCAAAGATGGAGGGCAATCGATTATTATGTAATCGTATGGACTTGGTTTGCGCAAGGCCTCTTTTAATCGGTACTCACGACGTGGCGCTCCGACAAGCTCTATTTCTGCGCCAGACAAATGTACAGAAGAAGGCAAAACATCAAGTCCGGGAACTTTCGTTTTTTTAACCGTTTCAAAAACATCAGCATCTTCGAATAAAACATCATAAGTGCTAGTTCTTAAACTAGCGCGCTTAATGCCTAGCCCTGTACTTGCATTTCCTTGTGGATCTAAATCAACTAAAAGAACTTTTTTGCCAATTGCGCTTAAAGCCGTTGCCAGATTAACCGAAGTCGTTGTTTTGCCAACGCCGCCTTTTTGGTTCGCAACAGAGAGAATACGGGGGGCTTCAAAGTTTTTATCAATGTTGTGCGTGATATTCATGTCAGTGTCTTTCATAATATTTATATAATTTTCTGACATTTTCTTCATCAGCTGGGGGTTTAAAGTATGTTGTCTAATAATTTTTTTAAATCACAGGCAACTTTCACCTTACATAAGACCTAATATAATAATAAGACAATTATTTATCTGGTCAACTTAAATGAAGTGCCAAAACTTAAACAATCACAATTTTTTAATATTCGTGAAAACAAGAATAGTCGCTTTTGCATCTGTTTTACTAGCATAGCGATCACAATCGAAAAGCCATTTTTCTGAGACCAAGCTTAACTCATCATTCGCTTTTTCCCCCTTTGGAAATATTAAGCTAATATTTGGGTTTTCTAAAATCCAGCCCTCACACAAATCAAATAATTTATTAAGAGACGCCAATGCTCTTGCCGTTACAACATCTGGCTTTGTTTCACATGAAACATCTTCAATTCGTGAATTATGAATTTCGACATCAACGGCAGTTTCACGTGAAACCGTTTTAAGGAATGAACATTTTTTTTGATCAGATTCAATTAAGTGAACTTTAAGCTCTGGATTAATTATAGCTAAAACCAACCCCGGAAAGCCAGCCCCGCTTCCTAAGTCAAAAACGATTCTTGCTGTGTCCGGAAGATAATCATTAATTTGTTGCGAATCTTCGAAATGTCTATTCCAAGCGTCATTGAGTGTATTACTGCTAATTAAATTAATTTTCAACTGCCATTTTTTTAGTAAAGCCAAATATATAGCTAATTTTTCTTCCATAATTTATGCCGCACGCTTCTTCACATGCCTTAACAAAGCGATAACTGCGGCTGGCGTAACACCTGGTATACGAGACGCGGCACCTAAAGTCATGGGCTTTACCTGCATTAACTTTTGCTGGACCTCATTGGAAAGCCCACCAATTTCAGCATAATCAATAGAATCTGGCAAACGTAATGCTTCATCTTTGCGAAAAGCTTCAATCTCAGCATTTTGACGATTCATATAACCTGCATAAAGGGCATCAATCTCTATTTGCTCTTGAATAACAGGACAAACTGCGCTCATTTCCGGCCAAACATTGACAAGATCAGCCCATTTAATATTAGGCACACGCAATAAATCAAAAGCTGTGCGACGGCGCCCATCCTGATTAATCTCCAAACCTTGCGCTATTAATTCTGGTGGCGTGGCATGCAATGCCTTAACCATTGTCCGTGCTTCCTCTAAGGATATCTTTTTCTTTGTCCATGCGTCACGACGCTTATTACCGACGCACCCCCAGCTTATTCCTTTATCCGTCAAACGCTGATCCGCGTTATCTGACCGTAAGGTCAATCGATATTCAGCGCGGCTTGTAAACATACGGTATGGCTCTGGAGCACCACGCGATATGAGATCATCAATCATGACACCAATGTAAGCTTCTGAACGATCTAAAACCAAAGGCTCAGCTGTTTCACATGAAACACCGCCAGATTGGTTGGCGGCATTTAATCCTGCCATTAATCCTTGCGCCGCCGCCTCTTCATAGCCTGTTGTGCCATTTATCTGGCCTGCTAGATATAGATTTTTAACTCTTTTAGATTCCAGCGTACTCCTAAGATCGCGAGGATCACAATAATCATATTCTATTGCGTATGCCCACTCTTTAACCTTTGCATTTTCTAGCCCCTTAATCGTTTTCAACATCTCCATCTGAACCTCAATCGGAAGGGCATTTGAAATTCCATTAGGGTATATCGTTGCATCATCCAAGCCCTCAGGCTCTAAGAAAATCTGATGTCTATTTTTATCCGCAAAGCGAACAACCTTATCTTCTATTGAAGGACAATATCGAGGACCTTCACCATCTATTTGGCCAGAATACATAGGGGCGCGGTGCAAATTCTCTCGGATAATTTTATGCGTTTCTTCATTCGTGTAAGTGATGTAGCAATCAATTTGCGGCAACTCAATTTTGTTCGTCATATAAGAAAAAGGAATCGGCTTTTCATCAGGTTTTTGAACTTCTAATATATCCCAATTGATCGTATTACCGTCTAATCTGGCGGGTGTTCCTGTTTTTAACCGTGCCAATGGAAAGTCCAGTTTTTCAAGTGTTTCTGCCAATTTAACAGTAGGTTCTTCACCAACTCGCCCCGCCGGAATTTGCTCTTCTCCACGATGTATCAACCCACGTAAGAAAGTACCCGTTGTCAACACGACAGAATGGCATTTGATAGTTTGACCGTCACCAGTAATCACACCAGAGATTTGCCCCTCCTCAATGAGCAAATCATCCGCACCCCCTTCTAAAAGGGTTAAATTAGGGTATTCATGCAAGATTTTTTGCATGCCCTCACGGTATAATTTTCGATCCGCCTGCGAGCGGGGGCCGCGCACGGCAGGCCCCTTTGAAGCATTTAACATACGGAATTGTATGCCCGCCTGATCAATAACTTTTGCCATTACACCATCAAGCGCATCAATTTCGCGCACCAAATGCCCTTTGCCCAAACCACCTATTGCGGGGTTACAGGACATTGCCCCTATTGTAGATATTTTATGTGTCAAAAGTGCCGTTTTTGCCCCCATTCGAGCAGATGCAGCAGCAGCTTCGCAGCCAGCATGCCCGCCACCAACGACGATAACATCGTAAAAATCTTGATTATCTTGGACCATGGCTGGCTTTATACAGAATAATCCACAGAAATGCGACTCTTTTTAAGGCGAAAGAGCTTCTATTTACCAATACAAAAGTCCTTGAAAATAACATCCAGTAGGTCTTCTACGTCGACACGCCCAGTAATCCGCCCCAGCTCATTGACAGCAAAACGCAAATCTTGTGCTATCAGCTCTGGTTCAGATTGCTGCATAGCCGATCGAAGAGAACTTAAGCAATCTTCTAAGTGGTGGCGGTGTCTTTTTCGAGTCAAAGAAGGTGTTTCACGTGAAACTTTCATACGATCAGAGATTTTCTCAGTCAAAACACCAATAAAGTTATCCAGACCCTCTAATGTTTCTGTTGAGATAAAGAGTGGTATCACATTTTTTGGGAAAGAAAATGACTGAAAAGCTTTTGGATTAAGGTCGATCTTACTCACCACAACAATGTGATTATCATCCATTAAATTTAGAGTATGGCGATCTAACGTTTCAACAGAACCATCAAAAAGTAAAATACGTAAATCCGCATCCTCCGCTCGTTTTAAGGCACGCTTAATTCCTTCTGACTCAATCGCATCTTGACCCTTATTGCTGATCTGATCTGGCCTCAACCCCGCCGTATCAGCTATAATGACAGGATAGCCACCAAGATTAAGATGTACCTCAATGACATCACGCGTCGTCCCAGCCATTTCCGATACAATCGCAACCTCACGCTGCGCCAATGCGTTTACTAGCGACGATTTACCCGCATTAGGCGCGCCAACTATCGCTATTTGTAATCCATTTCGAAGGCGTTCACCGCGTCTATTATCGTTCAAATGATGCTCAATCTTATTCACTAAATCTGTAATAGCAGGAAAAGCCTTCGCCGTTTCATCATCTGGGACATCTTCATCGGGAAAATCAATAATCGCCTCTACATAAGCAAGTGATTTTGTTAACTCAGATGCCCATTGATGATAAAGCATCGACAACGCTCCGCCCATTTGCGCCAAAGCTTGTTCCTTTTGCGTTTTAGTTTCAGCATCTATTAAATCAGCAATTGCTTCCGCTTCCGTCAGATCAAGCTGACCATTTTCAAACGCTCTACGGGTAAATTCACCATGCTGGGCAAGACGGTGCCCCGCCATATTCCCCAGCACATCAAGCATTTCATCTAAAACTGCAGGAGACCCATGGCAATGATATTCAATAACATCTTCGCCTGTAAAACTGGCGGGCCCCTTAAAACCGACAATCATTGCTTTATCTATCTCATCCCGCGTTACGGGATGTCGCAGCGATATAACCGAAGTTCGCCGCGCATCGGGCACTTTTTTTCCTGCAGACAAAACCTTTAATGATTGCCAAGCCTTAGGGCCAGATACACGTATTACAGACACTCCCGCTTTGCCCGCAGCGCTCGATAATGCAAATATTGTCGGGATATTTTCAGACATGCAAACACCCTATCGCATCTCATATTCGCTCGTAAAGAGCATATTGGCGCACAGCTTTTAGCATGCTAGTGTGAGATAATTAAACGCACGATAAACATTGATAAAAATAATTGGCTAATACCATATAATGGAAAATTTCGATCCCAAAGAATTGCCAAAGCGTGCTTTAAAACAAATAAGATCTTTGTGTCGTGGCAACGGAGCGCAAAACGACGCCATACAGATTAAAAATTCAAAAGAGAAGATGATTTCATGTCAAGCGATGACAACAATTACCTTAGAACCAGATATAAAGAATGAACAAAAAAAAGGGCGCCATCAAGTAGGCCAAGTTTTAGAAAATATAGATCAAGTTCAAAAAGCGACGCAAGAAATTGTTAAAAATACACTAAACAACCCTGAAACACGTAAAACCATTTCAAACGATTTAATGCAAAGAAATGACCAAGGCTTTGCTTCGCACGGTGAGTTAATTGGCGCAGATCAGCTAAACCAGAGCTTTTCCTATCATGCAGCTTGTCAAAACTGTCAGGGTCAAGGAAGCGCCACCTGTCAAACTTGTCAGGGTCAAAGACAGGAGCGTTGTAACAAATGCCATGGCGTCAGTATGATTTCCTGCCCGCAATGCCAAGGGCGCGGCACAACTTTAGGACCAAATAATCAACAAGTAAATTGCAACAGATGTGGCGGCAGGCAACAGATAGGTTGCATATTATGTCAGCGTACAGGTCGTGTCGCCTGCAGAAATTGTCGCGGCTCAGGCGCTTCGAAATGTGGCTCTTGTAATGGGACAGCCTTTTTCACACATATTACGCATCTCATTATAAAGATTAAAACACTCTTTGAAGTCGTTCGAAATGAGCATCCCCCTATAATCACAAGTACGTTAGAACAAAAAGGCGCTAAACTTGCCGCAAGAAAACATATAAAGATTAGAGCCAGTCAAATAAAAAAAGACGATGGTGGTTTAGCCATACAATATAATGTGAAGTTTCCTTATAGTGTGATGGATATTGATATCAATGGCCAAACTTCTAAAATTAAAGTCTTGGGCTATAAAGGAAAAATTATTAAAACCCCTGATTTTCTTGATCACCTTCTAGGCACAAAAACATATTCACTTTCTGAGATTGCGCAAAATGGCGCAAGTGCTGATAGTAGTTTACAAAAGCTGAGTCGCACAAGGTTTATTGGTGAAGCTCTACTTTTAACCCTATTGCATAAACGTAAAAAAGCAATGATCGAATTAAAGAGAAAATTTCCAATAGGCGCGAGCAAAAATCTTATTCAGAACACGATATTAGATTCAAAAAAAGCTATTGCAAAAATAACTCAAAAATCGAGGCTTCTTGGAATTGGGATTGGGATCATTATCACTTTAATAATGGACATTATTTACTTTTTTCTAGATATGCGTCCCTCACTCTTATCAATCGTGGGCAATCCGCAAATGATGCTCTTAATTGATCTTAGTTTTATAATTCTAGGTGGCTTCATCGCAGCGAAAATTTCATCTTACATGGCCAAAAGGCCACTCCGCCAAGCACTAGGGCATTTGATTACGAACTCTGCAGAAAAGAAAATAAAAGCGGGAAGTTCATCTGATCAATGGATAAGTTATATCGCAAGCGCTTTAATATTTTTGATACTTGCATTTATCGCAGGCGAGAATTCACCTCATTGGCTTACATTTTTTTAAAATGAGTAAAGCTAATCGCTCCCGTCTCTATGATTAGAAACAGGAGCGATCAAGGGTCATACATTCAGATAGGAAAAAGGGCTGCATGAAACCTTTTTAGCGCTTACTAAAATTATCCATCATAAAACAAGCCATATTTTTATTGTTGTTTTTGGCTTTGAAAATTAATTGGCTTTTTTTATATAAGTAATAATAGCAAGGACATCATTATTACTTATCGCGAAAATTTAGAGCCTATCTTAACAAATTACGATAGATAATATGGAAGGAATTTATCGCTTCCATATAACTATTAAATCACAGCTACAATATTATGACAAATAATATCAGATCAACTTAATATAAAATTTTATAGATTTTATTTATAGGTCAGCCACCTGATTAGGAATGAGGCAGCTAGCGAAGTCTAAGAAAACAAATAGGAAATGAGTAATTCTATTGGTTCATGCCATTAAAGAATTCATCATTATTTTTGGTTTCTTTCATTTTACCCAATAAAAATTCAACAGCGTCGACCGTGCCCATTGGGTTCAAAATACGACGCAACACCCACATTTTTTGTAAAGTGTCTTTATCAACAAGCAATTCTTCTTTACGCGTACCTGATTTTTGAATATCAATCGCTGGGAAAACACGTTTATCAGCAATTTTACGGTCCATAACAATCTCGCTGTTACCAGTGCCTTTAAATTCTTCAAAAATGACCTCATCCATACGTGATCCCGTATCAATCAATGCAGTGGCAATAATCGTCAGAGATCCACCTTGCTCAACATTTCGCGCGGCACCAAAGAAGCGCTTCGGTCGTTGCAATGCGTTGGCATCAACACCCCCTGTTAAAACTTTACCAGATGATGGCACAACCGTATTATATGCACGCGCCAAACGTGTGATAGAATCAAGTAATATAATGACATCACGTTTATGTTCTACAAGCCGCTTGGCTTTTTCCAAAACCATTTCGGCCACCTGTACGTGTCGCGTTGCAGGTTCATCGAAAGTAGAAGAAATTACTTCACCACGGACAGAACGCGCCATGTCTGTCACCTCTTCAGGCCGTTCATCGATCAAAAGAACAATCAAATATGCATCTGGATGGTTCGCTGCAATAGAGCTTGCAATATTCTGCAACATGACAGTCTTACCTGTTCTAGGTGGCGCAACAAGTAATGATCTTTGACCAAAACCAATCGGAGCTGTTAATTCAATGACGCGTTGCGTATTAGAATTTTTAGTCGGATCATCAATTTCTAACTTAATTTTACGATCTGGATAAAGCGGTGTTAGATTATCAAAATTAATACGATGACGAATTTTTTCTGGCGTTTCAGCGTTGATACTATTGACTTTTAACAAAGCAAAATAACGCTCAGACTCTTTTGGGGCACGAATTTCGCCATCGACAATGTCACCCGTACGCAACCCAAAGCGGCGTACTTGTGACGGCGAAACATATATGTCATCAGGGCCCGGTAAATAATTCTCTTCAGGTGAACGCAGAAAACCAAAGCCATCTTGAAGTACTTCTAAAACCCCGCCCCCCGCAATTGGCACGCCTTGATCGGCTAGAGATTTTAGAATGGCAAACATCATATCTTGTTTACGCATTGTGCCTGAATTTTCTATTTCAAGCTCTTCTGCAAAAGCATTTAGCTCAGAAGGTGAACGTGTCTTTAATTCCTGTAAATTCATGAGAAGTCTCTGTTGTGATATTTTGTAAAAGCGTTTTGGTTAAAAAACGCATAAAGGGGGGATTTTTGGTTTTTCTTCTTTAAATAATCTATATTATTGAAAATATAATTTTTTAACTGGAACTAAATATTATAAAAGCGATGAAAACTACGCTTTTGTTTTCGGAACATTGTGCGCACAAATTAAAATGTTTTGAAATCCAATTAAGGACTTTATTCATGACGTATTAAAGGAGCTTTGTCAACTATTTAAATCAATTTATTTTCATAATATTAGAAAGGTTCAGCGATTGCCATGATCACTATCAAGATGAGCATAACAGTAGGCGCTTCGTTCCAAATCTTATAAAATTTGACAGATCGGGAATTTTTATCAACTTCAAATTCCTTACGCCATTTAGCAAAAATCATGTGTAATATTGTCATGAGCACAACCAAAACAAATTTCACATGCATCCAGCCATTGTCAAAAAGCGACGGATTGGCGGCTATCATTAAAATTCCAAACAACCAAGACAGCATCATAGCCGGATTCATAATAAATCGCAGCAAACGCCTTTCCATTGTTTTAAGAGTATTAGAAAGATCAGAATCTTTTTTAGCATCAACATGATAAACGTATAGCCTTGGTAAATAGAGCATGCCAGCCATCCATGACATTACCGCTATGACATGTAATGCCTTAATCCAATTATAATATTGCCCGAAGATATCTATCATTTTTTTATAGTTTCTCGTTCATCACACGCATACAACAATCTTTAAAAGCCGAAGGACAGAGAGGTTCTCCTATATGTGATATTATTTTTTCTTTACCCAAATTCTTTATAACAAGATTTGATAAACCATCAATAAAAGCCTTATTTGTCCCCACTGTGGGAACGCGATAAAAATCTGTTAAGCCCATTTTTACGGCTTCTTCCCTATATTCAATTTCAATCTCAACTAATGTTTCAACATGTTCTTGTGTAAAAGCATGGGGCAGAATAACAACAGGAACATTATCTTTTGCGGCCTGATGCAAAGCTTCTTCTGTTGATGGGCCAATCCACTTCATTGGTCCGACGCGACTTTGATAGCAAATTTGCCAATCAAGATCTTGAATATCTAATTTTTCAGCAATTTTTTCAGCGGATTGTTGGCACTGCCATTGATAAGGATCACCATCCTTAATGATCTTTTCAGGCAATCCATGTGCTGAGAACAATATGCGTGGTTTTTTATTGGTTTCTTTTTGTGCTTGATCATAAATAACCTTAATGTTATCAGCAGATGCTTGAATAAATCCCTCGTCCCAAGGGTAACAACAAATTGCTGTAGTAGGTTTAGAAAAGCCTATTTTATCACATGCTTGATCCCAAGCTTCAAAGGATGAACGCGTTGTTGTCGTCGAAAATTGAGGATATAAGGGTAATAAAATAACATCATCTGGGTTAAAATTTTGTACATCTTTGACGACCTCATCCGCCATAGGATGCCAATAGCGCATCGATATAAAGGTTTTAAACTCACCACACCCATGAAGATTAAGAATCTTTTCAAGCGCCTGTGACTGTTGCTCAGAATTTTCTAATAAAGGTGATTTATCACCTAATTCACCATAGCTTTCTCCTGCTTCGCTCTTAGAGCGACGGATAGAGATAAGTTTAGCCAAAAAATAACGCACAAATATAGGGGCGCGAATAATATTTTTATCCATAAAGAAATTAAACAAAAATGGCTTAATACTCTCTTGTTTATCAGGGCCCCCCAGATTAAACAGCACAACAGCAATTTTTCTTTTTTTATCTAATTTATTTTGTGTAACCATAATTTAAAAACTCCTAATAATTTCGCAGAGCTCTTCAACATGTTCAGGTGGTGTTTCTTTGATAACACCATGACCAAGATTAAAAATAAATGGCTCATCACCAAATGTTTCAAGAATATCAATAGCGCTCCGTTTTAAAACATCCCCTCCTGATAATAAAGCTACGGGATCGAGATTACCCTGAACTGGCATTAATGTTTGAAGATTTTCCTTTGCCCATAATGGCTCCATTGAAAAATCTAGGCCAATGGCTTGAATACCAGTCTCATTGACGTATTCAATTGATTTCTCACCAGCATCACGTGGAAACCCAATCACAGGAATTTTAGGGTGCTTATCCTTAATAATTTTAACAATTTTGGCTGTTGGATTAACAACCCAACGTTTAAAATTATAATGATCTAAAACACCAGCCCAGCTGTCAAAAAGCTGTATTGCTTCTGCGCCTGCTTCAATTTGTTTAATCAAATAATGGGCGGTTGCGTCAATGAGGGTATTGATTAAAGTTTCAAACGACTTTGGATCGCTATAAGCCCATTTTTTGGTTTTCTCGAAGGTTTTACTACCGCCACCTTCAATCATATAACAAGCTACTGTCCATGGTGATCCTGCAAAGCCAATTAAAGCAGTGTCATTAAATCCTTCATCGGCTAATTTTTTGCGCGTTTGAGATACAGTTTGATAAATTGGATTTAACGTTTCATCTATTTTCAAAACATTCAAATTTTGAATGTCTTCAACATTTTTAAGGGCATTTAACTTCGGGCCTTCTCCTGTTTCAAATCGTAAATCTTGACCTAATGCATGAGGGATCACTAAAATATCAGAAAATAAAATTGCTGCATCCATGCCAAAACGACGAATGGGTTGTAATGTTACCTCAGATGCATCATCTGGATTGTAAACAAGATTTAAAAAACCACCTGCCTTTGCGCGAAGCTCACGATATTCTGGAAGGTAACGTCCAGCCTGACGCATGAACCAAAATGGCACCTGATCAGATTTTTTATTTTCTAAAACGTTAATAATTCTTTTATTTTTTTCTGTCATGACGATGGGCATAAAAGCAGAAAAACAAAAATATAAAAAGAATAAATAAAAGGTTTTTGATAGTATTAGGGGCTGTGTATATCGAGGATTATGATTTATTCAGTTATTTATACACATAAGCTTTAGGTCGAGAAAGGACAGAAACAAACAGATAATATTTTGTCTTTTCATGTTATCCTTTAAGTATTGTTATCCCTTTCACAAGCAAATAATAATCAAAATTAAATTTGTATAGCGGGATAAAAACTATGTTTAAATTTATCCCGTATTTAAAACAAATATTACACACAAGGTCATAAATAGAACATCTCAGCAAAAATACTAATACGTAAATAAAAAAATTACCTTTAGCGAATCGATTCGTTTTTATCTAAGGGTAATAATAAATAAAAAAAGGACATAAAATGTTTTCAGAATCATTTCAGGAAATTAAAAATACTGAGGCATCAAAATTATTAAAACAATTAAATTCTATGGTTGATGGAAGTTCTTACGAGCTTGAAAATGTAAAGATTTTATCGCGTGAATTACCTTTTTATAAAAATTGTTGTCTTGTAGAGGTGACGGATCATGAAACTTTACAAAATCGTAAAATTTCCTTTATTTATAATAAAGATGAAGAGAATATTTTTATTTTAGACGGTAAAAACGAGGTTATTTATAAGCTCAATAAAACATTACCTTTTGCCTTAACTGAAAAAACAGCCCCTATTTATGTGAAATTTTTCCTTTCTTATGTGAGGGGGCGTTATGGTAGTTTTAAGCTAATTCAATCGGTTAATGATTTTGAATGGCATGAAGAACCAACGCCAAATGTTAAAAAATCCCTTGGTAAAATGATTGAGCCTTTGGAAATTGTAAAAATAGGTATTGATCCTGCCTATGAGTTTTCCTCAACGGTTATTTTTAAAGATTCTCTGTTTCATACAATGATAGATGTCAGCAAAGATGGTATGATGAGTTTTACCAATCAAGAACTACTAGTCCAAGATATCCCTGTGACTGATAATAATTTTGATGGCTAATGGCTTAATATATAGGCTGCAAAAGTGCTTGTTTCTTAACCTACTATTAAGATTTAGAAGTTTTTTTCAAAATTTTGAAAAAAACTTCATTTTTGGTAGCACTTCGTTAATCCTTTTGACCCCATAATAATAATCTAAGAGGCGTAGATGATAGGGATAAGCGCATCAAAACTATTATGGGGCATTGCTTTACAAGCAAAAGGAAAAATTATGGGATCAGGTAAAGACCAAGAAAATAACGAAAATACAACAAATGGCGCGAAAGCAATTCAATATAGAATTGCCTATAGCATAAATAATACGCAGCCAGTTTTGTGCACTCACATGCATGATCAACCATTCTTTTACATGGATGATGAAGATCTTTATGAAGAGGAAAATATTCTGACGGATGAAGATTACGATTTTTTAGAAAAAGAAATTGGATTACTTCAAAATAAAATAAACGCCAAAAAGCCATTATCTTTGGATTCAACGAAAGAATATAATGAAATATTGCTAGAGTTTATGGCAGATAGCTTCATTATCAGTGAGCTATCATTCACCCCAAATAAATCCGAGATTATAGAAAGATTAGAGTCTGAATTAGGCAAAAGCCGCATGGCTTCAGAGCTGCTAGATTTTGCAAAAAAACATGATGTGATTTTATCTTGCTCTAATCAAGTTGAGGATAGTTTTTTTGATAAACAAGCTAATAAGATTCTTATACGTGATGATATAAGTTTCATTGATCAGGTTTTACTGACCGTTAAGGCCTTAAGGCAACATTGGCAATATCGCCAGGGTGCGGATGTCAATCCTTTAAGTTTTTACCCAGATCACGCGGTTCTCATAAACAGATCTCAGCAGGCTGATTTATCATTAGCGATAATTCGTTGCGCTTGGGAATTAAAATTATATGGACATAGTGAGTTTTGGGAACGTATTGAGAACTCCTCTCTATCAGACTTGGGCCGTGCCCTTGCAAGGGAGGCTATTGTTGATTTTCGTACATTGAATAATGGTAAGGCATCTGCGGCAGTTTTTGAAACATGGTTCTTGTCAGAACATTGTAAAAAACAAGATAAAAAACTTATTCAAAATATGTTGGCGGATGCGACTGATTGTGCTTTAAATGATGAGAAAGTTTCTTCAATGGTTTCTATGGATCTCATTTGCGCCCTTGGAGAGCAGCCATTCGGTAAAAACTATTTAGCGCCTTATATTCAAATGATTATGAATGACCCTCTTTTTACAGACGTACGGGATCGATCAAATGCTAACTTTCTATGGTTTATTAAGTTTGAACGTTCCTTTAATGAAACAGAGCAAGAATTACATACTTTAGACCATCAACAAACAACTGACGCATCATTTCACAAAGATCAGTTGAAAAATACTTATATAGCTGAGGACACTCAAAATGCCTTTTCAAAGGAAAATAGCCCAGAAGGAAAATGGTCAAAATCGCAATTGCGCCATGCCATTTTCGGTGAACACGACGCATATATCAGTAAAGGCAACATTATCTTCGTTGAATTTGGTGGGACTAAAGTTAGCGCCGCAGAGATTTAATGTAAGCTTTATAAAGCGTAATTTAGTTAAGGAATCTGATTTGAGATCTGATAGATTATCACCGCTTAATAAGCCGCGTTCGATTACAAGAAAAGTAACCGAAGAAATGCTGTTAAGTTCTTCTAACAAATCAGAAAACCCCCAGCAGCCTGTTTACAAAGATTTTGATCTTTCTCATGGCGCTGTTTTTTGTTTAGAACAATTAAACCCCGTTGAGACGGCGAAATTTTTTAATCTTGAAGCAATGCCATATGCCTTTGAGACATCTTTTGATGTGTTGTTATGGGCAAGCGCTATCCTAACACGAAGCCCTTTGGCATTATCACTTATCCAGCATGCAAAAAAGCAAGGCTGGAAATTTGCTCTAAATGATCTTGGTACTAATGGATTTCATCTAGACGCCGCAGAAAAAATTATAGAATTAGATAATTATGGGCTTGATGAAAAATCTCTTGGGAAATCAGCTTTTTTTCGCTTATCGCTCCTCAATGTTTTTTCGAAAGCCTTAAGAGAAATTTGGCATGAGGAGAAGTGGGGCGCTTTTGAAACAATCTTTAAACCTGAATCTGTTTTAATGCTAGAACGCGCGCGTACGGCAGATGCGGATTCTGTTTCTGTCGTCATCGCATGGCAACTTCGCGCCGCTGGCTATAATGACATATGGCGTCACATAGTTGGCTCGGATGATGGAGATATGGCACAAGTTTTAGTCAATATCTTAGAGCGCTATCCAACGGCTATTTATAATGGAATGGCTTTAGCACATGTGTTCCGCCAATGGTATGCGGACTTGGATCGTGTTGACGCACTTGATTATTGCACTTTAGAGCAAATTGATTACATGATGACGGATCAATCTTGTAACCTAGGATGCAAAACGGCCATGCCTGGAGATTTTGAAAAACTATCAGTTTTACCAGATGAAATTTGCTATTTAAAAGAACTAGGCGAAACTGTAGGGCGTGATCCATTTTTTAATGATATTCAAGATCCAATAAATCAAGCTCATTTATTCCAGATCATTTATGATAGCGAAATTACATATGTGGGCGGCATACCTTTCCGTGATCAACAGCTTGCGCGTAAATTTCTAAAAGCCGATTAAAACTATTATTTTCGATAGATAAATTATCTTCTCAAATCGCTTAATACATCTTATTGTGCGGGTATGATTAAAACGATAAATCAAACCAAAGATCCAATACGCGACTTCCATGTTTATTTAGTTTCTGACGCCACAGGGACAACCTTGCAAGGTCTGGCGCGTGCAGCATTGTCGCAATTTGATGATATTAATCCCGTTGAACGATTCTGGCCGATGATCCGCTCTGAAATGCAGTTAGACAGGGCGTTACAAGATATTCGTAAAAAGCCTGGGCCTGTATTATTCACATTTGTTGATAAACAACTGCGTAAAAAATTACAAAAACTTTGCGCTGAATTAGATGTGCCCTGCATGCCAATTCTTGATCCAATTTTACGCACCATGTCTTCATATTTAGGATTGCCAAGCAAAGGGGTTCCTGGTTTGCAACATTCTTTAGATGAAGAATATTTTAAACGCATTGACGCGGTTGATTTTGCCTTAAGCTATGATGATGGGCGTACACTTGACGGCTTAGAAGATGCTGATGTTATATTGGTAGGTGTCTCACGCACCTCAAAGACCCCAACATGTATTTTCTTGGCACGGCGTGGCATAAAACCAGCCAATATCCCATTGGTTCCAACCGTCCCCTTCCCCGAAGAGCAAATCGCTGCCTTAAAAGGCCCCCTAATCGTTGGTTTGACAGAGTCCCCTAAAAGGTTAGAAAATTTAAGACGCAGCAGACTTAATGCAGATGAAGAACAAAAACATTTTCGTGATAATGATTACCTTGATCTTGATAAAATTGAAGATGAAATACGGCATGCGCGCCGTTTATTTAGCAAATATAAATGGCCCGTGATTGATGTTACGCGTAAATCTGTGGAAGAAACGACAGCAGAAATTTATGCGCTATTACAGCGACATAAAAGCAAACTCCGTAAAGAAAAAGAAGGGCAGTTAGATGGATAAAGCGCCAATTATCCTCGCATCGGCAAGTGCCGCGCGATATACAATGTTACGCAACGCAGGGGTTGATTTTCAATCAATACCCGCTGACCTTGATGAAAAAGACATTATTTTAAAACTAGAAAAGGAAGGCGCAAGTGTAGGGCATATTGCTTTGACATTAGCAAAAGAAAAAGCGTTTAAAATATCCAATCAAAATCCTGAAGCATATGTAATTGGCTCTGACCAAGTTTTGTCAATGGATGATGTCATTTATAATAAAGTAAATGATAAAACCGAAGCGCTGGATAGGTTAACAAACTTTAGTGGAAAACAGCATTTTTTAACGTCTGCTGTTTGCGTCATAAAGGCAGGTGAATATTTATGGCATAAGACGGACGCCGCCGCCTTGGATATGAAGCCTTTAAATAGTGAACAATTAAAAGAGTATTGTGAAAATGCAGGCGATATTTTAACAAAATGCGTCGGTTGCTATGCCATTGAAGGATTGGGAATTCGATTATTTGATCGCATTGAAGGCAATCATTACAGCATGATGGGTATGCCATTATTGCCACTTTTAAATTATTTAGAAAAAATAGGGGCGTTATGATGAAGGCTGCTGTTATAGGACATCCTATAAATCATTCCAAAAGCCCTTTAATTCATCAATACTGGCTTAAAAAATATGATTTATCAGGCTCTTATGAGGCGATTGATATTGCGCCCGAAAACCTTAAAGCGGGTGTGCAGACATTAATAGATCAAGGATATAACGGCTTTAATGTCACTGTTCCTCATAAACAAGCGATCATGGATTTATGCGATGATGTTGATTCGAATGCGCAAAAAATTGGCGCGGTGAATACTGTTGTTATTAAAGAAGGTAAATTATTAGGCCGAAATACCGACGCGTATGGATTTATTCAAAATATAAAACAGAACGCACCGCAGTTTGATTTAAAAAACAAGGATGTTCTAATTTTGGGCGCAGGTGGCGCAGCAAAAGCTGTCGCTTTTGGATTGGCACAAGAAGGGGTGCGCAAAATTATTATATCGAACCGCACAAAAGAAAAGGCGCAAGCTTTAAAAAATATTTCACCGCTTATTACTGTTATTGATTGGGATGAAAAACAAGCCGCGATTGAACAGGTTGATATGGTCGTTAATGCAACATCTTTGGGCATGGTTGGAAAACCCCCATTGGATATTTCAACATCGTTTTTAAAAAAATCAGCCTTGGTAACAGATATAGTTTATACGCCATTGATTACTGATCTTTTAAAAACAGAACAGCAAGGCGATAATCTCTATGTGACCGGTATTGGTATGTTGTTGCATCAAGCGCGCCCTGCTTTTGAAGCGTGGACAGGCATTTTACCAGAAGTCGATGATGAATTGCAGAGGCTGGTACTGGCATGATTACTATTGGTTTAACGGGTTCAATTGCGATGGGAAAGAGCACTGTTGCGAGCATGATGGCGAAAATGGGCTGTGCGGTTCATGATTCTGATGCTGCTGTCCGTCTTGCGCTAGAGCCAACAGGCCAAGCTTTTACAGAAGTGGCTGTTACTTTTAAAAAAGCATGGGATGCAAAAAAGAAAATTTTAAAAAAAGATGTCTTAGCAAAGATAATTTTTGAAGATGCCGCAAAAAGAAAAGAGTTAGAAGAAATTTTACACCCAATTGTGCGTGCATCTCAGCAAGATTTTATAAGAAGACAAAAAAACTTAGGCCGTAAATTTACGGTTTTGGATGTGCCACTTTTATTTGAAACAGCAGCAGATAGACGCGTTGATTATACGGTTGTTGTGACTGCGCCATATTTTTTGCAAAAACAACGTGTGCTTCGACGCCCGAATATGACAGAAGATAAATTTCAGGCAATTTTAAAAACACAAATGTCCGATAAAGAAAAACGCCAGCGCGCTGATTATGTGCTTCCAACGGGGCTTGGTCTTGCGTACACTTACTGTGAGTTACAGAAAATATTTTTAGATATTAAAAAAAGAGAGGCGCGATGAAAGCCCTTATTGTTTACCACAAAACCAAACAAGATCTAGGCACAATAAAAGAAATGCTAGAAAAAAGGGGCTTCACGCTAGATTATCGTTTTGGAGAAGATGATGAATTGCCAAAAATTTCTGAAAATAGTCATGATCTTGCGGTTTTTCTTGGTGGCCCGATGGGTGTTTATGAATCAGGCGAACACCCATATCTATTGAATGAAATTGATTATATTCAGCGGCGTTTGAAGGCAGATAAGCCGCTTTTGGGGATTTGTTTGGGCGCACAATTAATCGCCCAATCGCTCGGCGGTGATGTTTATAAAGGCGCACAAGGGCGTGAGGTTGGTTGGTGTGATGTGCAAATTAATGGAGCGGGATTGAAAACGCCGATGCGACATTTTGACCCTTCTAAGACTAAAATTATGCAAGCACATCAAGACACATTTGATTTTCCAAAAGGCGCTGAATTGCTAGGATCATCCGATATGTATAACACACAGGCCTATCGTGTTGGTGGGAAAGTCATGGCAACACAATTTCATCCAGAAGCAGACCAGCATATTCTTGATTATTGGCTGAAAAATAAAAAAGATTTTTTTGATGTTGAGGATAACTCACCCGAAAAAATGCTTGCAGAAGCAAAACTATATTTATCAATTTTAAAAACTCAAACAGCTTTGTTTATGAATGAATGGCTTGATGATGTTTTACCAAAAAGTGGGAATAATAATGCGTGAAATCGTTTTAGATACAGAAACAACAGGCATGGATCCTTTTGACGGGCATCGCTTGGTTGAAATTGGCTGTTTGGAGTTAGAAAACCATATTGCAACAGGGCGCACCTATCATCAATATATCAACCCTGAACGCGATGTGCCCGCAGAAGTTGTGGCGGTTCACGGACTGACAACAGAGCGTTTGGCAAATGAGCCAACTTTCAGTGAGATCGTCGGCGATTTTTTGGATTTTTTGGGAACGGACTCTACCTTGATCATTCATAATGCCGAATTTGATATGAAGTTTATCAATGCAGAATTAAAAATGTTTGGATTTCCATCTTTTGACCCTAAGCGTGTCTTTGACACACTTATGATGGCACGTAAAAAATTCCCTGGAAGTCCCGCAAGCCTTGATGCGCTGTGTCGCCGTTTTCAAATTGATAATTCAAACCGTACGCTTCACGGCGCTTTATTGGACTCAGAGCTGCTGGCGGAAGTTTATTTAGAGCTGTTAGGTGGACGTCAACGCGGTTTGGGCATTGATGTTGAAGCAAAGAAATTAGATACAGAACAAAGCGCTTTACCTATTGAACGTACGTTCCGCGAACCGCGAATATTTGATGTTTCACAAGCAGAAGAAACAGCGCATAAGGAAATGTTAGAAAGTCTTAAAGACCCTATTTGGAAAGCGTCTTAGCTTTACTCAGCTGCATTATCCCCATTCGCATCATCTTGCTTATCAGCAAAACGTTGCAAATACATTGTCCGAAAATCAACAGGTTGAAGCTGTAATGGCATGAAGCCACCTGCTTGGGTTGCGTTGGCCAAAGCCAATCGCGCAAAAGGGAAAAGAATTTGCGGCACTTCTGTGAGCAATAAAGGATGATGACGTTTTTCATCCAGCCCGTTAATTTCAACCGCTGCGCCGTAGGTGACTTCGGCCACAAACATGGCTTGACCTTCGCGTACAGCATTGGCTTGAAGCGTTAATGTAACTTCATAAAAATATTCTAATTCTTCATCCTCTAATTTTTTTACATCCATCAAAATATTCATATCCATTTCGGGACGCTCATTCCCACGCTTTAGGATTTCTGGTGAATTGGGATTTTCAAAAGAAAGGTCTTTTAAATATTGGCGCCTGATCATAACGGGCGAATTGGGTACGACACCTGCATTATTTTGATCATCTTGTGGGGTATTGTCAGTCATTCATTTTGCCTTTTTGTAAATTTGGCTACAGCCTAATTATTTTTTTCACATTTATCTATAATTTTTCGTCTTCTTTGGTGACGGTTTCATAATCACCTTCTATAATATGTTCATTATCATTTGATTGATTGGGTGGTTTTTTCCCATTGTAGGTCTCGAATTTGCCGCTTGAAATTGCTTTCTGGCATAAAATTGATCTAAAGGGAGGGAAAAGAAGTATAAAACCTACTATATCTGTCACAAAGCCAGGTGTAAGAAGAAAAATACCAGCAATTATGATACAAAACCCTTCAAATATTTCCTTTAAAGGCGCGCGTCCCGATTGAATGTTCATTTGCGCTTTGATCAAGGTGCCAATCCCTTGCATTTTAACAATGAAGCCACCGATTATGGCTGTTAAAATACATAGCAACACAGTTTTAGCCGCACCAATTTCACCGCCAACCTCAATAAAGGCGTAAACTTCCAGAATAGGAATAATAATAAAAATAATTAAAAACGGCATTACATCTTTCAAGCATGGTGAAGGTGCTTTATAACCTTGGATAGAATAAATTAAAACCCTCAACTAAAATGATATGAAGGATTTAGTATGACTGCGGATCTAATTTTATATGCTCTTGTTGCGGCTGGCCTTATTTTCTGGCTAAAATCTATTTTGGGGTCGCGGGATGAAGATGATGACGGCAAAAGTGGCGGCCTCTTTTCTAGCATGTCGGATGAAGACAGGGAATCAATCATCGAAGCGTTGAAAGATACGCAAAAAGAAAAAAATCCTAATGTTGTTTCTTTGGATGCCGTAGCGGCAACGGGGTTTATTTTGCCGCGCCATATACGCATTGATAATAAAACGACCGAAAATAATCTTTTGGAAATTAGCAAAGAACATGAAAGCTTTTATCTAAATCACTTCCTAGAGGGGGCTGAATATGCTTTCCCAATGATTATTGAAGCCTTTGCCGAAGGAGATAAAGAAACATTAGAGTCTGTTCTGGCAACGCCTGTTTATGATGCCTTTGTAAATGTTATTGATGAGCGCATTGAGCGCGGAGAGACAGTTGAAACAGAAGTCAAAGCTATTGAAAAAATAGATGTCTTAGAATCTGTGATTAAAGACGATATGCTTTTTATTACCCTTAAATTTACTGCGCGGGAAACATGTATTATTCGTGACAAGGCGGGTGAAATCATTGCTGGTGATCTTAACCGCACAACCGAAATGAAAGATATTTGGGTTTTTGGTCGCAACATTTTATCAAGTGAGCCAGAATGGTATTTATATGAAACGCGCGATGATGAAGTGGAAGAGCATAAAACGCCTCTGCCTGATGCTGGCGCGGCAGAAAAAACGAAAAAGGATTAGAGGGTTTATTTTTGGGAATATCTCTATCAGATTTAAAAGCACTCTCATGCACGCTGGTTTTTTTCGTTATTTCTTGTGCGGGAAATGTTTCTGCGCCGCGCCCAGCAACAGACTCTTTAAAACAATTAGAAAATGCAAAACCATCTTTGGTGCTGGCTGAGGATTCATTTTCTGCGCTTAAAGGCTGGAACGAGGATAATTTTCAAAATTTTGGCCAAGCTTATAAGCGTAGCTGTTCACGGATTCTTAAGAAGAACCCTCAAGCCTTATTTGGTGTAGATGAAAAATTTGGCAAGGCGCAGGAATGGCAAATTGCTTGTCGCCGTTTTGACGGGATTGATCAAACAAACCCATTAGAAATACGTCAGTTTTTTGAAACATATTTCACGCCTCGTGCGGTCTATGCTGACACGAACACGCAAGGTCTTTTCACAGGCTATTACGAAGCTTCCCTAAAGGGCTCAAGAACGCGCCAAGGGCGTTATCAATACCCACTTCGCGCCCGCCCTGATGATTTGGTGATGGTGCAGCTGGGGGACTTTCGTGATGATTTAAAAGGCCGCCGCATCGCGGGGCGTGTTGTGAATGGCAAGTTACGGCCATATGAAACCCACGCTGATATTACCGCAGGCAAATTACCAGCAGGTCAGGATAAAGCTTTGGTATGGCTTGATAGCCCTATTGATGCATTTTTTGTCCAGATACAAGGCTCTGGTGTCGTAACGCTTGATGATGGATCACTCATGCGCGTGGGTTATGCGGGGCAAAATGGCCACCCTTATTACGCGATTGGTCGTGAATTGGTCAAAAATGGTGCGTTAAGCAAAGACGAAGTTTCTATGCAATCTATTCGTGATTGGCTGGCTAATAATCCTGATCAAGCGCAATCAGTCATGGAGACAAATAAATCATATGTCTTTTTCACAGAGCTCAAAACAGCGGGGCCAAAAGGCGGTGAAGGTATTGCGTTAACGCCTATGCGCTCGCTCGCAATTGATCGTTCAATTATTCCATATGGCATGCCAGTTTTTTTGAATGTGGAACATCCTCTTACGGCAGAAGCGCCTCTTAATCGTTTAATGGTGACGCAAGACACGGGCGGTGCAATACGCGGCCCTGTGCGCGGAGATTTCTTCTGGGGTTATGGCGCACAAGCCGAGCGAATGGCGGGCGAGATGAAATCGCGCGGGCGTTATTGGTTTTTGATACCAAAAAATCTTTAAAGATTTTTTACGTGCTGGGTAGCTTCAGGTAAGGCTGGAATTTCTATGCTTCGAAAGCCCAAAGCAAAAGACTTTTTTGAAACCTGATTGTTTCTATTCGGCCCTTTTATTTTATTGAGCGATTGTGGATCAAAACCTTGGTCAAATTCTGATTTATTCGCAATATCATAAATTTCCTCAAAACTAAGGGAGGGGTCAGTTTTCTCCAAATTAACTGATTTTTTGAGGATGATTTGACGTTCAGCAGAAACACCAAAATAGATAGGCACCACCATAAAAGATAAAGGGACGATCATCATGCAACTAAATATGAAACGTACCACTGTATTTAGCCTTCTTTTTTAATCTTTATTAAAACTTGAAAAAGAAAATCAAGTCCGTTAAACCTTCTTTATCTTGTTTGGGGCCGTAGCTCAATTGGTAGAGCGCTTCGCTGGCAGTGAAGAGGTCGTCGGTTCGATTCCGATCGGCTCCACCATTATCAAAATTTCTGGGCTTAAAGCATTATTTAAAGCGCTCGTTGGTATTTCAATATAAATAGTAACTATTAAAAAAGGGCATCTAAAGACGCCCTTTCAAATTCGTATATCTTACTAAAGATTATTTTTTCAAAGAATCGCGAATTTCAGTCAAAAGAACAATATCTTCTGCAGGTGCTGCTGGCGCTTCTTCTTCTTTTTTCTTCATGCTGTTCACTTTTTTCACAACCAAGAAAATTACGAAAGCAACAATTAAGAAGTTAATTACAGCATTAATGAACAAACCGTGCTTCATCACAGGCGCGCCCGCTTCTTCAGCAGCTTTCAAGCTGTCATAAGTATTACCGTCAAGGGCGATAAATAGATTTGAGAAATCAACACCGTTTGTGATCATGCCAATAACAGGCATAAGCAAGTCACCAACCATAGATGTAACAATCGCGGTAAACGCTGCACCAATAATGATACCAACCGCCATATCCATGACATTACCTTTGGCAATAAAATCTTTAAATTCATTCAACATAATAGGACCTTCTTTTTATTAAAATTTGTAAATAATCGTGGGAAACTAACATTTGATATAAAACATAGTCAAGGCGATAAAAAACATGAATATGTCTAATTGCCATGCCAGTTTTGTCGCTTGCGATAGATGGTTGAAGGCGAAATATCTAGCATAGCCGCGGCTTTGACAATATTTCCATCACAATAAGCAATAGCGTGTTCAATAACAGATTTTTCAGTTTTCCACAGCGGCATAATAATGTCAGTTTTCTGTTGTGGCTGATTTTTAAAGACTATTTTTTGAATATGATCAGGAAGCATGTTGGCGGTCACAACGTTTACTGTGTGATCAGATATAATTTTTTTTGCAATATTTTGAATCTCCCTGACATTTCCAAGCCAATCATATTGTTTAAAAAGCTTTAAGGCGTTATGGGAGAATTCAGGCGTGGGTTTATTTTGTTCTAAAGAATATATGTGAAAAAAATGTTCCGCAATTGTGATGGCATCGTCACCACGCTCTCTTATGGGTGGCATCTCAATCGGGGTTTCATACAACCTGTAATATAAATCTTCACGAAATTTTTGCTCTGCAACCTCGGTTAACGGATCTTTATTTGTCGCGCAAATTATCCTGATATCTGCTTTTTTCAGTTGATCGCAGCCAACTTTATAATAAGTTTTGTCCTGACAAAATCTTAAAAGCTTTGCTTGTAAGCTTAACGGCATGTCACAAATCTCATCTAAGAAGAGTGTGCCCCCTTCAGCTCTCTTTATTGCACCATCGCGGCTTTGATGCGCACCAGTGAAACCACCTTTGACGTGTCCAAATAAGGCTGAATCGGCAAGTGTTTCTGTTAGGCCTGCGCAATTTAACGCAATAAAAGATTTGTTATGCCGGTCCGAATAACTATGCAGGGATTGGGCGCAAATTTCTTTTCCTGTGCCTGACTCGCCTGTGATAAAAACACAATTATCTAATGGGGCATAATTCATGATCTGGCGATAAACTTTCTTCATCGCCGAAGATGTCCCTATAAACTGCCCGAAGGAATCAGAATGTTTCTGTTCCGTTGTCATATATTTTGCCTCTTTTTCCCTCTATGTATTATACACTAAATTGCTTTTATTTACATAATGTATTACATGTGTATTCTTTTGGCTGTTTATAGTTGTTGTTTCATCGTTGGGGATCAGAAGATTAAGCTTGCGGTAACAAAAAACCCCCGCATTTATTAACGTGCGGAGGTTTAAAAGAACTTTTAAATTTAAGGCGTTTTAACGCTGTTGCATGAAATGCAACACATATTGGAACATTGCGATGAAGCTAATATAAAGGTTCAACGCTGCCGCCCACGCATAACGACTGGCCAATTCAGCAGGATTATTGGGGTGGTACATACGCTTCATGTCTTGCGTTTGCCAGACAGTCAAACCAGAGAACAGTAGGATACCAGCGCCCGCAATTAGGTTCGACATCATCGTGCTTTGGGTAAAGATGTTAATCACGCTTAAAACGACCAAGCCAATGATACCCATGCTCAAAAATGTTTTCATGCCGCTTAAGTCTTTTTTGGTTGTGTAACCAAGGATACTCATACCTGCAAACATTGATGTCGCAATGAAGAAAGCTTTAGCAACCGATATGGCAAACGCCGCATCATTTGTTGCGACCGCCGCTATGGAGGCGAAGCTAATGCCATATACAACGGCAACACCATAAAAGGCCGCCATAAGCTGACCCGAGCTCATTTTTTCTGGGCGAAAACCAAACCAGATGATGGCAAGGGGGGCGAACATGACGATATATTTTTGCGGTCCACCTAAAAATAAATTTAATAATGTTGGTGAAGAACCAACAATTAAAGCCGCCAAGGCTGTGACCAAAACACCACCCGCCATGCGGCTGTATATTTTGTTCATATGTTTACGCAGACCAACATCCATTTTAGTGGCGCTGGATTCCCGCATAGTTGAGCCAAATTGATTAGGTTCCATTTTTTTCAAACTCCTTACTTGTTGAAAAATTAAATAATTATCTACCGCGGATATTCTACCATATGAACGTAAAAATCAACAAAAACAGGACTAATATAGTCTGATTTTACATTTGCGCCATAATTCAGCCGTGATATTTATAGATTGCCGCCACGGCGCGCTTTAAAGCGCTGACGCGTAACCCAATTATCACGGCGTTTGATAGGTTTCGATACGGCTTCGTCACGCTCTACACGTGTTGCATGAAATGGTTTTAGCTGGGGCAAATTGGGTACAGCAAAACCTGTATTTTGGGATAAAGACTCTATGCGGTTTTCAATCGGCGGGTGTGTCGCAAAAAGTCCCATGAAAGGAACACGGTTTTCAATGCACATCATGTTTATGTCACCAGGCATTTTTGGGATTTGATCTTTTCCCGCAATACGCATAAGGGCACGCATCATCCCATCGGGGTTTTTGGTCATTTGCACTGCCCCTGCATCTGCCATAAATTCGCGGCGGCGCGAAATAGCAAAACGTGTGAACAAGGTGGCAAAATATCCAATCCATAAAATAGCCAAGATGGCGAAAAGAATAATAATGCTGTTATTTTTATTGCTTCCTGCTGATCGTCTGCGTCCTGCCCATATGCCATAGCGCACATTGGACCACATTAATTGTGCCGCAAAACCAATCATCCCCGTAAAGATAATTGTAATAATCAAAAGACGTACATCCCTATTGCGAATATGGGTTAATTCATGCGCCAAGACCCCCTCAACTTCATCTTTGGAGAGTGATTGAAGCAAGCCGCGGGTTACAGTGACGGTGAAAGTCTTATCATTGATGCCACTCGCAAAAGCATTACGTGCGTGACTTTCTATAATTTCCAGCCGTGGCATTTTCATACCAACCGAAATACATAAATTCTCAAGCAAGTTATAAAGCTCTGGCTCTTCTTTACGTGTTACGGGATGGGAGTGCGACATTTTGCGGATCATCTTTGTATGAAAAAGATAAGAAACGGCGAACCAGCCGCTAATAACGGTCAAAATGATAGGCCAGTAATTAAAAATAAAATTTTTGGCAGATGTGACTGAATTAAAATTGGTCTGGCCTGAATTTACGTTGAGGCCATTCATTCTATTGATGTTTGTGGCGTTATAACCTTGAAAGCTTTGCCCCATCCCTGTGCTTGCGCCAGTTAATTGATAAAAAGCGGCAACGCACGCCCATACAATTCCCATTATCAAGAAGGGATATAAACTCAATAACCCAATTGATTTAAGGTTATTGTTCCATATATCGCTTTGTAAGCCTTTGCCCGCCATTGGATTATCTTTATTACGCTTTGCGTTCTTTTATCTACGTACCAAATTTAACGTCAGGCGCTTGTTCCATGACTTCGCGCTCTTCTTCTTCAACCTCGTAAAACTCTTCAGTTTTAAAGCCAAATGCACCTGCAATAAGATTGGCAGGGAACTGCTCGACGGCGGTATTAAGCTCGCTGGTGGCATTGTTAAAGAAGCGCCGTGCCGCAGCCAATTTATTTTCAATATCGGCCAATTCAGCCATTAACTTTTGAAAATTTTGATCAGCTTTTAGTTCAGGATAGGCTTCCGCCACGGCAAAAACATTCAGCATGGCTTTGCCAAGGGCTTTTTCTGCGTTTAAGCGATCCGCTGGTGTGTCGGCATCTTGCACTTTGGCCCGAAGCTTTGTGACTTCTTCAAAAACGCCTTTTTCATGCGCGGCATATCCTTTTACTGTTTCAACCAAATTAGGAATAAGGTCAAAGCGTTGCTTTAGCTGTACGTCAATATCAGCATAGGCGTTATTACGGTTCTGCCTGAGCGCAACAAGGCGGTTATAGATTGCCGCAATTGCCGCAATAATTGCTAAAACGATGCCGAGTGGTATGAGCCATTCCATGATCAAATTCCTTTTTTATGATAATTAAGCAAAGGCATATTAACGAAAATAAGAAGCCATGACAATGAGCGTGCAAAATATCTAAAAATACAGGCTTTTGATTTTGGCTGGTATGATAATATAGACTTATATAAGATACTGTTATTATTTGATTTCAAACGGAGTGCCCCGATGCGCCTTTTTATTGTTTTACTCTCTTTTTCGTTTTTAATGCCGTTGAGCGTTAAGGCGCAGGATAAGATACCCGCCTTGCCCGAAGCGCTGGAAGTCTTGACGGAACGCGGTGCGCAGGCACGTTATTTAGGTAAACGCCATGGCATGGATGGCTGGGTCACGATATTTCAAGGACAAGAGCAATATTATTACGTCACGCCAAATGGCGAAGGCTTTCTTATGGGTTTGATGTTTGATAAGGACGGCAAAATGGTCACAATGGAACAAGTCCGCGATTTACAAGCGCAAAGCGACGACGTGCTAGATTTTCTAGCGGTTGATAAGCCCAAAGAAGAAAAATTAAGCGAAGCAAAAGATATTACAAATAAAGCATTTGAGTATAAAACCCCCGCTGAGCGCATGTTTGCAGAGGTCGAGAACAGTAATTGGATACAATTCGGGGAAGATGATGCGCCCGTAATTTACTCTTTCATGGATCCACAATGCCCCCATTGCCATGATTTCATGAAAGATTTAAAGGATAGCTACATCGCCAAAGGGTTGGTGCAAGTACGCATGGTGCCTGTTGGCTTTAGTGAGGAAACACTCTCGCAAGCCGCCTTTTTAATGGCCGCGCCAGATGCAGAAACAAGGTTTTTCAATCACTTAGATGGTGACAAAAACGCCCTCCCCGCAAAAACCAATACAAATACAAAAGCAATAGAGAAAAACTTAGCGCTGATGCAGGCTTGGAAATTCACTGTGACCCCTATGACTGTCTATCGGGGCAAAGATGGTAAAGTAAAAATTATGCGCGGACGGGCAGGAAATATTAACGATATTCTGGCTGAATTACCTTCTTCATAATTTTAATGAAGCCTTTAGAATAAAATTCTATAATATGGCAGTGATTATGATGTTTCATATTAATAAATTATGATTGTTAAATGTCTTTAAACTCAAAATTTTCTATTCAGTTGCTTGAAAAAATTGGCGCGCCATTGGCTGCAGCTATTGAATCCGCAACCGCTCTTGATAACAAGCCAGAAGATAGCGATGTTGAGGCCGCCAAAATCATGGCGCAACTTTTGGGGCAAGCTGTTCAAATCAGCATTACGCTTAATAGTTCTTTAGGTTTAAGCGAAAGTGAGGAGCAGGCAGACTCAACGCGCCTTGCCTTGGCAGCAATTGCCGCGCCAATGTTGGGTAATTTTTATAAAGAAAATAAGCGCGTCCCCGCAGATCAAGATATTCAACGTATTATTAAATCGTTAGAAGCTGTGCTGGCTTTTTCTGATAACTTTACGCCTTTGGCTATCAGCCAGTCACGTTTAACAACGATTGATCATGATGCCCCCCTTCTGGATGAAACCCAACCATCTTTAATCGTCATGCAAACATTGACGCCTGTGATGAATGCTATTGCTGAGTTTCCTTTTGGCCAAAGTGAAACAAAATTGATACAAGATGTTGCCGTAAGATTGCGTCAACACGCGGCAGAAATAAATGGTGATGATAAGCTAGGTGAGTTAATGGTTTTTAAATCACTCGCCAATATTTATGCTGAATGCCATAGGGCAGAAACGGCGCGTCTATCCCAATCTAATGATGAAGAACGGGGAGAATTATCGCTTGATCCCGTTTGGGAAGATTTTGCCACGCGTTTGGAAATGGTCAAAGTTTTGGCGGGTATTCAAACGAGCCCGGCGGTATCATCAACATCTTCCGCTGTTGCACCACAACAAGCTGTGGGAAATGCCGCGCCGCCAGCACCGCCACCTCTTGAGTCGCCTTCAGTGGCGCCACCACAACCAGCTGAGGCTGTGCCTCAAGCCGCTGCTCCTGCTGCTTCGTCTAGCCCTATGGGCTTTTTCAAGCCTGGTGCCAAAACGGCCGATACTGGCGCTCCTGCTGCACCACCGGCTGAGGCCGCGCCTGTGGCATCTACTCCTGCTGCGCCCGTCGCTCCCACTGAACAAACAACAACCTTTACGCAAACACCTGCCACTCCCCCGCCAGCAAGTGATGGAAATGCACCCGCCGCAGCCAGTGGAAGCCCTATGGGCTTCTTTGCAAAGAAAAAGCCAGAAGAGGGGGAGAGTTAATGGCGATGAGTCAGGTAATCGCGGCGTGCTTAATGCTTGCCTCTCAAACTTATTCTGTGCCCCCTGCTGTGTTGGTGGGCATATATCAGGTCGAAGGCGGAAAGCCGGGACAGGCCGTTGGGCCAAATAAAAATGGCACATACGACCTTGGGCCTATGCAAATCAACACCTTATGGGTGCCTGAATTATCTGAAAAATGGGGCGTTAGTAACAATACCGCGCTTCAATGGATAAAGGATGATCCTTGCACCAACATGGGTGTGGCGGCATGGATTTTGCGCAATCACATGAACGAAACAGGTAATTTATCCCAAGCTATCGCGCATTATCACTCTCGTACGCCTAAATATGGCATGAAATATAAGGGTAAGGTCATAGAAGCAATGAAAACAAAGGGCTTGCTCAGAAATGAAGCAACTAAATAGTGCTAAAACAGCGCGTCGTAAATTTGAGCCTTTGCCTTATTTGCATATAATCTTCTTACTAGGCTAGAGTGTGATATAAGCATGCTGATAAAGGGCTATGATCTCTTGCTGATCGGGGCGCAAAAAGCTAAGCTGTATTTTGATTAATAATCTGATTGTAAAATTCACGCATGAAAAAACAAATTTCTTTTTTATTCGCTCTCTTGTTGGTATTGCCCAGCCTTACGGCGTGTGAGCATAACCGGATAGAACGTGATCCACAGGTTTTGACATCGCCAGATAAAGTTTCCTTAATGTTGGCGGAAGCCGCTGATAAAGCGTCCAACGCTTTACAAACACTTGCAACCGTAGAGCAATCGCGTGCGCCATCAATTGCGGTTCAGCCTATTCGCAATGCGCCATCTGAATTAAGGCGCGCCATGACAATAACGTGGGTTGGCCCGCCAGAACAATTACTGCGTCAAGCAGCCAGCCGCGCTAGCTATACTTTCTTGGCTGTTGGTGATGCGCCGCCAGTTCCTTTAAGTGTTAATATTGATGCTGAGAACAAGCCTGTTATTGATATTCTGCGTGATATCGGTTTACAGCTCGGCTTACGTGCTGATGTGAAAGTTGACAGCGAACGCCGTCTGGTTGAGCTCCACTATGCACCCATTACGGGTGTTGGAAGGTAACATTTTTATGCGGCGTTACATTATCTTATCATTTACTCTTATTTTTCTCATGTCTTTTTCTGCGCAGGCACAGGTTAGCGTATCTGATTTGCCACCACCCAAAAATGTAGATGACCTGATTGATATCCCTAAAGAAAATAAATTTATAGATGGCGCTTCCCCTCTTCCCTTGGATATAAAATTAAATGCGCAAAAAGAAGCCGCTTTTTCTTATGGCGCGCGTGGCGGTTTGGCTTGGCGTACATATTATATTCGTGCGGAAATGGAAACACGCGCGCGCTACATGGATAAAGTTTTTAATTTTAGGGAGTTACTAATCCCTGCCACCTCTGGTTTGCTTATTGAGCCACCCATTATTTCTGAGGCTGAGGATGCGATGGTTATCAATGGTCGCGGCATGGATGCAGCAGTCGCAGATCGTGTTTTGAACATTAATAAAAATGCCCGTATTGTCAGTGCGCCGCGGACATGGCGTGCCTATCTAGAGCGTGAATGGGGCACTGTAGAACCACCACCTGATGTCTTGCGACCAGAGAATAAAGAAGAGCGCCAACGCTGGGCTAAGTGGATTAAAGAAGGCTGGCAAGAAGGCATTAATCAAGCCGACGAAATTTTTCAAGCTGATTTAAACAAATTAGTTGCTGATTACCAAGGAATGATCCGTTACCGCTCTTTACTTGCACAAAACATGGTTTCTCCTCCATTCGCAATGCAAGTTGACCGTGGTGTAACAGGTGGTGGGGATCAAATGCGTATTGGTGACCGTGCTTTAACACTCACAGATCTTTCTAAACTTCAAACTGGATATGAAGAATGGCAGCCCGCAAACCGGTAAGCCTTTTAAAAGGTAAAGACAATACTGCAGAAACGTGGCCTCATGAGCCCGCACGTTTTACCGATGACCTTGTCGATGACTTTCTGCTTTGGTGTGTCAAAAAAAATGCTTCTGATATTTCTATCCAAACTGACAGGCCAGTTTACAATGAAATTCATGGAACGCTTTATCCCGGTACTTATCGCCCTCTAGATGCGGCAGATATGAATGTCTTTTTAACCAAGATTTATGGCCCTGAAGCATCCGCACGCTTGGCTTCTGCCAATGATTTAGATTTGTCTTATGAAGTGCGCCCTGATCGTTATACCCGTATTCGTTTTCGTGTGAATATTACAGCAATTTTGTCACGCGGTCGGGATTCAGCGCAAATTACCATGCGGGTTTTGCCAAACGAGCCGCCAACAATGGCAGATTTAAATATTGAAGAAGAAATTATAAATTCATGGAATCCGCGTCAGGGCTTGGTCGTGATTACGGGGCCAACAGGGTCGGGTAAAACGACTTTATTGGCCGCAGGAATTCGCATGATGATGGAACAAAAACGTGGTTGCGGCAAATTAGTCACCTACGAAGCGCCAATCGAATATGTTTATGATGTGATCAAATCCCCGCGCTCGCTAATTTCGCAAACGGAAATTCCGCGCCATCTACCTGACTTTGCGCAAGGCGTACGAAATGCTTTGCGGCGCAAGCCAAATGTGATTTTGGTCGGTGAATCACGCGATAAAGAAACAATCTCTTCAACCATTGAAGCTTCGCAAACGGGTCATACGGTTTATACAACAACGCACACAACGGGAGTTGCAGCGACAATTCAACGCATGGTCTCAGCCTTTAATCCAAATGAAAGATCAGAGCGTGCTTATGCTTTAATGGAAACATTACGCATGGTCGTAACCCAAAATTTGGTTTCTAAAGTCTCTGGTGGACGTTTGGGCGTTCGCGAATGGATGATTTTTAGCGATGAGGTACGTGATAAGCTAATGGATATGGATTTCAAAGAATGGCAGGTCGAAATCCAACGTATGTTGCCTTTTTATGGGCAGAGCATGGCAAAAAGTGCGGAGTTAGCGTTTGATCGCGGCGATATTGACCGCCGTACGTATATTTTACTATCAAACTCTACTGGCAGTGGTTGATAAAAATAGGGTATAATATTATATGGGACAAATTGAAGATAATATCGAAGAACAGGCTAATTGGCATTGGCGCAATTCAATGCGGCCCGCCCGTTTCTTTGGTATGGATGCGCGCGGGGCTCTTCCGTTTTTGTTCTTATTAGTTTACTTCCGCCCGATCACGATTTTTTTAACAATCGTTAGCACGGTGTTGTTTATTGCTTTAGAAAAACGTGGATTAACATTTCCCTCGGCTTTAAGAAATTTTCGCTCATGGCTGGTTGGTCCTAAACGTCCTGCTTGGATATCTGGCCGCCGCCGCCGTTTTGTTGATTATGGTTGATTTAATATCTTCCTTGTTTTTTATCAAATATCGCGATAATTTGCTTTAAATCACATATTTAATGATCGAAAGAAAGCTTATGCGCATATTATTTGTCGCCTTAACAGTATTTTTTAGTTTTATTTCAGTATCTTACGCTGGGTTCGAGTGGGTGCCTCCAAAAAATATGCCTGCGCCAACCATCACGCCGCAGCGCGCTGTTATGGCGCCGCCCCCTGTCGCCCGCGTTCCTTTAGCGCCCGTAACACGTACGCCTGTTGTGCCCCCCATTGCTTCTATGCCGGCTCCATTAAATGCACCCTCAGCCGCCAGTCCTCAAATGCAAATGAAACGACCAACTGGTTCTGGGCTTTATATAAATCCCTATCCTTTAAGAAACCCCAATCCTGAAAAAGTTTACAGACAAATGAACGCCGCTTCGATTGATCAAGCAATGATTGAGAGCGCGGGTATTATGAACCCCGTTAAATTGGGGAACGGTATGGCATCGAGTGCAAAAATTAGCCCTCCTGCTCCTTTTTTAAGCAATAAAAGCCCATCTGTCCTACAGCCACGATCGCCAGCTTCATTGCGTCCTTCGTCGATGACGCCGATGCAGGGGGGAGAGCCAGCCCCATTAAATAGAGCTGGTTTGCCTACGAAAAATTCTTATGCCGAAGCTGTTGGTTTTGGTCGGGATTTACCATTGGCATTGGCCTTATCGCAGATCATCCCAAATGATTATAGTCATAGCTTTTCGGGAAACATTGATGCAGGCACTATCGTTTCGTGGCAAGGGGGGAAGCCATGGGACCAGGCCTTGAATGATATGTTGCGCTCAAAAAATATGCGTGCAACGATCCAAGGCAGACAAGTTATCATTCAATAACCGCCTCATTAAGCGGGCGGTATATTTCTAAGTAGCTGTTTTTATTGGCTTATCCGCCAACCCAGTTTGTTCGTTATTTTATGGGGGGTGGGGGGCCTTCAATAATCAGCGTACAAAATACGCAAAGCCCAGCGAAAGGGCCGCGTGACGATTTTTCCCGTCAGCGATGCCGCTTTATGATAGCGGACAATAATTTAATTATATGAAATTATTCCTAATTCGTCAAGTTTATCTTAAGAAGTTCACCAACGATAAATCAGCAATCAAGGCCGTCACACTAAAAGAAGCCTCAAGCCCTAACTGCACTTGTTGAAGTTGGCCGATAGCTTCGGTAAGATCGACATCTTCAATTTCACCAATCGTATTTTGCAGAGCATTCGTTTGATAAACATATTGTTCTTGAATGCTTTCTGTTTGTGCCTCTACCAAGGATAAGCGGTATTGATCCACTTCTAATTTATCAACAGCATTCACGATTGTGGCGGTTAAATCATTAATCACGGCGTAAAAATTATCCTGACGTTCCTTCGAAGGGAAAGGCGGTGTTTCCAATGAGGTTAACGGAGCGTTCGGATCATTTAAAGCACCTGGCGCATGTTCAGGCGGCGGCATGTCTTTTAGGACACCAATCGCCGTAATTAAATCTTTTATGCCTTCGGTGTTTGCAAGCAAGGTGTAGTCAAAGTCAGAATTTTCATCGACACGGATACGGACTTCTCCTGCCGTGCCACTGACCAAGCTTTCGGAATAGCCCAAAACATTTTCATCAACGTTGTTATAAGAAGCAATAAATTCTTCTGTTGTAATATTGCCCGAGCCCCATTCACCTAAGAAGCCAGAAACTTCGGAAGGCGTTTCTAAATCGGTATCGTCATAACGGAACGTCCCTAAAAAACTACCAAAAAGATTATCATCTTCGATTGGTTTAATGCTGGAGTCTGATCCTGCAAAAAGATAACGATCTCCATCTTTGGTGTTTGCTAGATCAATAATAAAATCATAGATGTCACCTGCGAGCTGTTTTGTGCCTTCAAATTCTGGATAATCTCCCCCCTGCGGCGCGGCAGCTAGCCCGTTATAAAGATTATTGGCTTGTGCTTTAATTTGCTCTAACGCGCCTGTCATGAGTTGGATGCGGCGTTGACCGTTTGATATGTTGGTGGTGTACTGATCCAGTTTATTAATATCTGCACGCGCCCGCTGGGTTCGTAAAATGTCGGTATCAAGACCAGAAAATTGCTGGGTTTTCTTCCCTGTCGCAATTTGTGTGCTGAGGGTATCCAACGAATTTTGCTGGGTTTTTAAGCGGGCGATCATATCGACTGCGCGTCCTAATTGTGAAATACCTGTCATTGTCTGGGTCTCCTTGGTTTAAGCCCTAAATTATTATCTTATTGAATTAATTAATTCTTGAAACATTTCGTCGGCGGCGGTAATTGTTCGTGCCGCAGCGGCATAGGCCGTTTGCACCACGATTAAATTGGACATTTCTTCGTCAATATTAACGCCAGATTCATCGCTAAATTCACGCTGTAAAATACCGCGTAATGTGTCTTCATTTTCAAAAGTTGATTGCGCCTGTAAGTAATCCTGCGATGTTTCATCAATGATCTTTTGCGAATAATCAAGCAAATTACTTGAGCTGAAAATCCCAGTTGAAACTGCGGCATTGGGGCCTAAATAATCATTTCTGAACGATGTAAAAGTGTTTGATCCACTTAATATTTCAGAGTTATAGCCCACATTGTTAATTGGTGAATTATTATTGAGTGACGTTGGGTCATAGCTTCCAAAAATCGCGCTCACAATATTAATATTATTGGCGAGGGCTGGGTTACTATTGGCGCCTAAATTGGTCTCAAACGCGCTGGATGTGATGGTGATGTCACCGCCAAACAATGGGGCTGTGTCTAAAGGGCCAAAGTTACTATCATCAACACCTGGACGAAGGGTGAGCGCGCCTGTTGTGGCGTCAATATCAACGGATAACCCAGGGATGCCTGTTTGAGTGGCGGGATTATAGGTTAGCTTTGCTTCTAATTCTATTGCGCCATCGCCTGGCTCTAATGTAATCACGTAAGGTTGTTCATTACCAACTTGGATCGTGAAGCTTGGATCTTCGGTTGTAAAAACGCCTTCTTGAATACCTAAGGCGCCCATGGCTTCTTCACCCATAGCGTCAGGGAATCCACTGCCGCTAATGGTGATGTTGCCTGTGCTGCCAAAAACCATCTGACCGTAAACATTGGTTTGAATATTGGCTTGTTCTGCTGTTAAGCCTGCGGCGGTGATTTGGGTGCCAATTTCGGCAACGAGTTGATCAAGGGCATTGTTGATGCCCCCGCCAATTGGATTGTTTATTGCGGCTTCACTAAGATCAACGGTAATTGTTGTTGGGCCAAAGTTTGCGCTTCCGGCGCGTGGCTCTTCAAAAGTCACAGTGAATTGATCATTATTTGGATAACCGGGGAATAATTCCTGCAATGTATCGATTACTTCTGTTTCATCAACTGTTAGGGGGTCGCCATCATCAATTTCAGTGTAATTGCTTAAGTCAGTTCCTACGACAACTTGGTTTTTGGAACTTAGACCAAGCCATGATTGTAAATCAACACCACCTGTTACATTGACTAAATCAGTTGTGCCCACTGCCTCTTGATAGGCGACATCGCCAAAAGTAAATTCTAAAACGCGGCGGACAACTTCGTTATCGCCTGTTGGGCTTGGGGCATCAGCGTTATAAGTGCCGCGTTGCAATAAACTGGGGTCGTTCACAATGTTGGAATTAACCTGTATTGTGCGGGCAAAATCGACATAAGGAACAGGCGTCGGCAATGGTGATGTTGTCGGATCAGGCGCGGTATTAAGCGGTAGGTTACCTGTTTGGTCGGTAAATAATGTCAGGCCTTGCGCATCAAAACGGGAGGCCATTTGATACGCTAGCTCATCCAGTTGCGCATGATAAGAAGGAAGCACCTCATCTCTCAATTCTAATAACCCGCCAACGCGCCCGCCAACAACACGGTCTGTAATATCAATGACTGTGCGGTTGTTATTTGCAGTGCTGACCAACAATAAACCACTCGCTGTTTCGGGGTAGTATTGCTGTGCGGAAATTGGCTCAGCGTTAAATTCTAATTTTTGGGCAACGTCGCCAACAAGCTCATGGCCTTCACGCGTTTGAACAACAAGAACTCCGTCAGAACGTTCAAAGAAAGTTATATCAATTTGTTCTGTTAATGATTTGATCGCAAGATCCCGCTGATCTTGCAAACCTGCGACAGAGTTCCCAAAATTTTCTGCACCGCGAATTTGCGTATTAATACTGTTAATTTCTTGTAGCAGGTTGTTTACATCATTTACCGAGCTTTGAAGATCTCCTTGCGTATCATTCCGCAAGGTTGTAATCAGTTTGGCGTAGTCATTAAATTTGTCAGCAACAACTTGTGCTTGGTTTACTGTTGCTTCTAAGGCTTGTGGATCATCAGGAATATCGGATAGTGCGCTAAAAGAATCACGTAATTCGGCAATTTTAGCCGCCACAGAAAATTCCTTATCGGGTGGGCCATTAAAATTTTGTACCTGTTGCAAGTAATCTAATTGAACACTTTGCATGCTGCTTGCGCTTACTTGCGTCCAAAGATCGCGCTGTAAGTTCATATCAACGACACGCACGGCTTTTTCGGTTAAAACACCAACTGTTTGGCCGCTTTCGCGCAAAACTTGCGTGCTTTGCGGTAAAATTTGCCGATTATAACCAGGGGTTGTGGCATTTGTGACATTGTTAGAAATAACGCTCAACTGTGCCTGCGCCGCGCGTAATCCCGAAATAGCTGTCGTAAGTGCCTGATATGTCATTGTTTTTCCTCTTGTCTTGTTATGCCCATAAAGTAGGAAGGGCTAAAAACAAATTATTTCAAGAGGATACGTTGCAAAGATAATGCCAGTTTATATAAAAATTAGCGCAGAAGCCTAAAAACCATTATTTGAGGTTGCGCCACTATTTATCTCGCCAATATTGGCTGAAAGGACTCTTTGATCCACATCCGTTTGCTTCTTACGTAAATTAAGCTCTAAAACCATCGACATCAGCATCTCACGGCGGAGCATGGCTTGGTGTATGTCGCGATCTTGCATGGTTTTAATGGCTGTTAGGGCTGCTTTGATACGTTTCACGTTGGCGGGCTTATCATAAAGATTACTAATAAATTCAGGGTGCTGATAAATCTTTTTCGTCAGCATTTCCATTTGCGCGTAGTAACTTGGGTTATCCCCGAGCATATCTTTAATTTCATCATCACCGACGCCTAACTCACGCATTAATGCCTTAATATAAGGAGCGTTGCTTGCGTCGCTGACATCTGTGCTACGCGTTTTTTCCGATATAATATAAGCAAAGCTATTTTGTGCAACGGAGCGCATGGCGATAAGGGAGCGCATATCTTGATAGGGCTCAATAAATTTTGCGAGTGTTGTTTTATCCTTTGCAATCCATGGAAACGAGTCATGCATAAAAATATAATCCAAAAACGCAAAAATATTTTCTTCATCGTTATCAACAATGCTGTCTGTCATATTGACATCAAGCGTCAAAGGCAGATCGATGGTTTTTGTGAAGTTAATATCAGCATTCTGCTTATCTGCGGGGACTGAGCTTTTACAAAGACGTTTATTCTGCTGGGCGTTATCTTTAACGCTACAAAATTTTTCAATATATCCCCGCAGGCGCGTATCATCATCCATACCAATTCCTGATGTTTTTGCACCGCCAGTTTTTAAGGCACGTTGGATCATACCTTGTGTCATTGTGCTGTGACTTAGTTTTGCGCGTTGTTCACTTTCCGCAAGGTTACGTACAAATGTTCCTATTTCACACATTTGCTCAGATGGGTGGTAATCCTTATGCGCCTGCGCTGTTTTTTCTTGAAATAATCTTTGAGTTTCTAACTGGTGCTTTGCATCAAAAAAAGTCCCAATGGCTTGCATTTGTTGCAACATGGTTGATGTCAATTGCGTGGTCATTAACTGTAAGCCACCAACCCAATTTATTTTTGTATTTGTTTCATCCTCGGCATGGGCGCGTGAAGGCATAACAAGAATAGTTAGGCATAAAATAAATGTTATAAAAAATCTCATAGGCCCTCCTTATTTTCAAAAGAGTGGCATAATTTTTGGCTTTTATCATTAAAGAACAGGCAAATGGGAGCAACAATCGTGGCCTTTGGCAATGTGAATATAATGCGGCCTGCCCAATCAGCTGGAACTGGTGAGAGAATCGTGCGGCCACCTGTTATGATGCCAAGCGGTTGCCGAGATTTTAAGCCTGATAATTTGATAACAATATTTTCTTTTCCAATAGTAAAAATAGCGTCAATAATTTTATTGTCTTCAAAAGAAAAACGATATTGTCCTTTGATATCGCTTTGGGCGTTAATGGTTGTTAAGTTTTTGCTTTTTTTATTTGGTGCCTCTTCACTGGGCACAGATAAAAAATAAAAACCACCACATAAGATGATAAGGCATGCCAAGGAGATAATAATTTTTGTATTTTTCATTCTACTTTAATCCCTCCAATTGAAGGATAGTTGTATTATCTTGCAATTTGTTAATTTCATTAATGTAAAGCGCTTCTTGATCGCTTAAGGCTGTCTCCAGCCAGACTGACATGATTGCTTCGCTACGCAGCTGGCTTCTATATGTGTCACGTTTTTGCATTAAACCAATCGCCTGCATAGAGACATTTTTACGATCAATATTGACGGGCTTATCGTAAAGATCAGAGTAAAAATTAGGTGTTTGATAGAGCTTCTTTGTTAGTAAATCCATTTGTGAATAATAGCTTGGGCGCTCGCCAATCATGTCTGTAATGTCACTTTCTCTGATGCCCATTTCCTTTAGAATCGCTTCTAGGTAGGGCTTTACATTCTCTTCGCCTTTGGCTTTCATCGCCGTTTGTGCGGCATAAGCAGCATAGGCAACGCTTCGTTTTGCGGCATGCGAACGCACTAGCATATAAGCGTTTGATCCTATTGTGTTTACCCTGCCATCTTCATCAGCAAGCCTATATTCAAGGACAGGATCAACAAGACGTTCACCATATAGATTAATAGCGAGTGAGAGGGCGTCTTCCTCATCCCCTTCCACGAGGTTATCCGTAAAATCTAAATCCAGTGTTCCTTGGTTATAAATTGTTTCGGTGTAATTGACATCTTTGTTGATCCTAACCTCACCGTTATTTTGGCAAAGATTTGCTGCCCCACCGCTTAAATCATTTTTGTTGCAATATGTTGAGCGATATTGCTGCAAGCGGCTAAAAGTATCGGCGCTACTGATTCCGTCACCACTTAATAATTGCCTTTGGGTGTGGCGCGCCGCCAAGCCAATTTGGGTTAAGTCACTATTGCGCTCAGACGCCGCTAGGGAACGTATTGTTGTTCCAAACTGGCACATGCCTTCGCTGGGGTGGTAATCCTTATGCGCTTGCGCCTGCATTGTTTGTAACAAGCGCTGGGTTTCTAATTGATGTTTTGCGTCAAATAACGTGCCCAGTATAAGCATTTGTTGCATGGCGGTGGCAGTAATTTGCTCTGACATTAACATCATTGATGGTAAGACGTGGCCTTCCCAAAAAACATTTATGATCCAGCCGCGATGATCAAGAAACTGTTTTGTAATATGTTTGACTGTAACGGGCGTTTCAGCATTTGATTGGCATTCACAGCCGTCTTCGGCACAGCTTTCTACTTTTGAGGAGCACTTACTACCACAAGGATTGCAACAGCCTGCGTTTGCTGTTTTGGGGATCGTTGTTAAAATGCAGGCGAGTGCAATAAAGAAGCTTAAAAATATCAGCCTGATTTTCAGTTTATGTTGTTTATTTTTGACTATTATCATTTCACAACACCTAAATTTCTTGATCCCCCTATTTGGCGGGCTTTACGCACTTCGTTGGTGACGCGTTCTTGCTCCACCATTAATGCCGTTTCTAACATTGTTGCTAAAGTCATCTCACTGCGCAAAAAGCTACGGTAGCTGTCGCGTTTTTGCATCAAGGTGGCGGCTTGAAGCGCCACATCTTTTCGCAGTACATTCGCTGGCTTATCATAAAGCTCAGCGTAAAAGCTGGGCATTTGATAAAGCTTTTTCGTCAAAACATCCATTTGTGCAAAATAGCTAGGTTTTTTGCCGATGGCTCTTTCAATCTCCGCCAATGTCATTTTATCGCCCCCCATTTCTTCAATGAGTGCATAAATAAACGGCCTTGATTCTGTATCCCCTTGGGATTTCATCGCCGCAATCGCCGCTATACTATTCATCGCAACACTGCGCTTGGCTATAACAGCCCGTGCATCCATATAATCTTTGGCGCCTGCTTCTAAATTGGGTTTTCCATCATTGGTTAAAAACTTTGCCTTAGAAACAAAAGGGAAAGTATTATGCGCAAACAAATTGGCCGTAAGGGCAAATAACGCTTCTTCTTTGGGCGTTTTAGTATTGGCGCCAGTTGATGTGAAATCCACGTCTAATGTTTTGGGCGTTTCTAATGTTGATGTATAGCTAATATCTTTATTAAATAATGCGCTATCATTATCCGATTTTAAACATAGTAAGTTTAAGTTACGGGCGTTATCGGCGGGGTTGCAATATTTTTTAACAAATTGAACCAATCTGCTTTTTTGGTCACTTTCACGTCCGTCTACCGATAGGCCTCCGCCAGATAATAATTGCCGATCAATCGCGCGTTTGGCAAATATTGAAGAAGACAAATCAGTATTTCTAGATGAAGAGGCTAAGGAGCGAGTCATTGTCCCAAACTCGCATAATGCTTCGCTGGGGTGATAATCTTTATGTGCGCGAACCGTTAGTTGTTGAAATAATCGTTGTGTTTCTAATTGATGTTTTGCATCAAAAAACGTCCCAATAATTTGGGTTTGTTGCATGGCATTTGTGGCAAGCTGCGCCGTCATTAACTGCAAAGAAGCCAGTAAGCCTCTCTCGTTTCCTGCCGTATTATCTTTAAAAAAAGTGTTTGCCATCCAATCGCGATGATCAACAAATTCTTTTGTTATATGCCCTATTGTCGTGCTCGGCGTATCTTTATCACCTGTTTGATTATTAGATGTGCAAATACAAAAACTTTGGCATTGGGTTATTCCCTGTGCACAACAACCACAGTTTGAAGAGCATGATGCGGCATGGCTTTGGCTCGTGGGGACACTCACAAAAGAAAAACTAATAAGTATAATTACAGCAAAACTTGTGAAGAATTGTCTTATCATTGTGCGGCCTCCCCGCCAGGGCGAAGATTTATTAATTCACTGCTCACGCGGTTATTTTCATCATTAAGCATTTGCTCTAAGATGACTGCCAAGACAGCTTCACTGCGAAGCTGACTTTCAAAGAAATCGCGATCTTGCATTAAATGAATGGCTTTTAACATTGTGCCTTTTCGGGTGACATTCGCTGGCTTGTCATACAGCTCCGTATAAAAAGTAGGATTTTGGTATAGATCCTTTGTTAAAACTTCCATCTGCGCGAAATAGCTCGGCTTTTCACCCAAGATATCTTCTACTTCGTTATCTGCGATCCCTAATTCTGTGACAATCTTTTTTAAATAACGCGCTACTTCAGGGTCACCTGATGTTCTTAAAGCCGCGAGGGCGGTCATTGAATTTTGTGCTACGCTTCTTTTGGCCATGATAGACCGCAGATTCATGTAATCAGTTGCCGCTTCGCGCGGAAACCCTTCTTTGGTGGCTAAAACTCTTGCAGGTATAACAGGCGGCGGCGTATGTCCGTATAAATTAGCGGTCAGGGCAAAGATATCTTGCGTGTCAGTGGTGGCTGTATTGACGGATGCGCCTGAAAAATCAATATCCAATGTCAGTTGGGCTTCAAGTGTTCGGGTGAAATCTGTATCTTTATTGTGTCGCGCTGCATTATAGGGAATAGCTTTGCCATTTTTCTTATCGCAAAGAAAACCTAAGCCACCATTATTATCCTCGCTGCGGCAATGTGTCGTGCGGAACAAATCGACCCTGCTTAATAAATCAGACTCTGGCCCTGCTGCCGCAACGGCATCGCTGTTTAATGTTTGCCGCGCCATGATCCACGCCGCAAAGACTTCATGGGTGAGATCCGTATTTTTTTCAGAAGCGGCTAAGGAGCGAATATTTGTCCCAATCTCACAAAGTCCTTCACTGGGTTGATAATCTTTATGCGTATCAGCCATTAGTTTTTGAAAAATACGCTGGGTTTCTAATTGATGCTTTGCATCAAAAAATGTTCCAATAATTTGGGTTTGCTGCATCGATAATGCAGATAACTGTGCTGTCATTAATGCCAGAGCGGGCTGAACATGTTTAATAAAAAATTCATCAATCATCCATGTTTTATGCCGCACAAATTCTTCTGTGGCGCGCTCGCGTATATCCTCATGATTGCTTTCGATACCTGCCTTACACGGACAATTACAGGCCGAGCCACATGATGATTGCGCATAAGAGATGGAGGGCGTACCCAAAGTGACGGAAAAACAAACCAGCAAGAGTGAAATAATAAATAATCTTTTCATCATCGTGACCCCGCTGTGTTAATGCGTTCACCATCTAGGTCTAATCCGTTTATTTCGTTTGATATTCTATCGTGCTCACTTCTTAGCAAGGTTTCAACTAGGGTTGCTAAAACCGCTTCGCTTCTTAATAAGCTTTTGTATAAATCACGATCTTGCATTAATTCAATCGCCTGCAATGCCACGCCTTTGCGTTCGACATTTACAGGTTTGTCGTAAAGATTGGCGTAAAAAGTTGGGTTTTGGTAAAGGTCTTTTGTCAAAACTTCCATTTGGGCAAAGTAACTTGGTTTTTTGCCTAGTCGATCTTCAATGTCATTGGGGTTAATACCTGTTTCCCTCAGGATGGCTTTTAAAAAAGGCGCTGAACTATCGTCGCCTTGCGCTTTTAAGGATGTGATAGCCGCAAATGAATTTTGCGCTACGCTTCTTTTTGCAGCCACGGCGCGGATGTCTAAATAATAATTTGCCATGCTGGTTGGCCGTAAAGATCTATTCGCTAAAACGGCCTCCGTTAAATTATTGGGTAGAACTTCGTTGGCAAAAAGATTAGCGCCAAGAGAAAATATATTTTTTTCATCGGGTGTTAGTTGGTTGATACCATTATTGCTAAAATTAATATCTAACGTAAGCTTATCTTCAACGGCGCCGGTAAAATTAACATCCATATTAACTTGTTTGGGGTCGGCAGTGCCATTTTCACAAAGGGCGAAAAGGCTTCCTCCACCATCATTTTTATTACAAAAATTTTCAATAAACATCTTAAGGCGGCTTCGTCTATCGCTTGTAGCGCCAGAGGTGGATAAGCCATCTCCAGATAAAAGCTGGCGATCCATCATGCGCTGGGCAATTGTTTGATGGACTAGGTTAGATTTACGCTCTGATGCGGCTAAGGAACGAATATTTGTACCAATTGTGCAGAGGCCCTCGCTGGGGTGGTAATCTTTATGCGCCTTTGTTGTAAGCTGTTGAAAAATACGCTGTGTTTCTAATTGATGCTTGGCATCAAAAAACGTTCCAATAATTTGTGTTTGCTGCATCGCTGTTGTTGATAATTGAACGGTCATAAGCTGCAGCGCGGGTAAAATATTTTCTAAGAAAAATTCTTTTCGTATCCAATCACGATGTTCTGCAAATTCTTGTGATGTGTGGTTGCGAATATCAACGTGGTTGTTCCTAATTTTTGTGGGGCATTGACCACAAGTGGCTGGGCAACTAGCCGAACATGATGTGCCTGATCCTATGGTGCCAATAGGGACGGTTGTGGTTGCGATATTAGCCGCTTCAGCATTATTGCGAAGCTCCCTAATCAGGGAATCTAGACGATCGCTGTCTATATTGCTGACCAGGCTTGCAAGGCTGCTATTTGTGTTCTGCAACACCTCAAATATTTTTAGGTAAGGATTATAATCAAAATATTCGTTCCGTAAGAATTCTTCATAAGCTTCCGGCGTCATATCCGCTTTTACGACGCGTAAAACCATATCAGCGGCATAACGACTGTTACGGTTCGGGTTATAATCATCCTGTGTGCTTGTTCTTAGCTCATATTGAAACGCACGAATAATATTAGGGTCTCTAAAGGCATCAACTTGATCAATAGATGTTGCATTACCAAGGCCTTGCGCTTTGGTGAGCGCAGTTGTGAGGGTCAAATCTTGTGTTTGTTGATCTTCATCGCGTTGCGCATGCACGGGCGTTGATAGAATACAAAAAACAAATAAAAAGCATAAAAATGCTTTTATATCAATGGTTTGTTTGTTTGCTCTGTACGCCATAATGTAATTTCTTGCTTAAAGTACTCTTTTTAAAATAGCCTAAAAAACTATATCCTTAAAATTTTATCATATTCTGACAGTAAAAAGCACATTACGAAATAGAAAGAGCGCTATTTGATCTTAATTTTTCTCTTTTATCGGTTAGAATTTGTCTTATTGTCTTGGCTTGTGGTCAACTGGCAATAGATGATAGTTTTTATGGGATTATTTTGATAAATCGCTATAAAGTGTTTATCTTATAACTTGTTATACAACAACGCTTGTTAAAAGGCTTTTTATAAATATGTCTGACGCATCTTCCGATATGGCAAAAAAACCACGTAGCTTAAGGCCCGCACCGCGTAAACCAACGCGTGGTAAGCCCAAAAAAGTGATGCAAACAAAGGCTGACGGCCAAGAAATGGGTGGTCTTGGTAAAGTTCAGCTACGTAATGAATATTATCGTGACGGTTATCGCATGGCGTTGCGCGTCTCAGTCATACAAAGCTTTATCATTGTTGGCTTAATTGCCGCCATGTTTTTCCTTATTAAGGTGCATCAGCCAGAGAATCGCTATTTTGCGACAACTGAAGATGGTCGCCTGATCCCCATGGTATCGCTTAATCAACCAAATTTAAGTAATCCAGCGTTAATGTCTTGGGTCGCACAAGCGGCAACAGAAGTTATGACATTTGGTTTTAATGATTATCGTCGTCGATTGCAGGAATCTTCACGTTTCTTTACACGAAGAGGCTGGGAAAGTTTTACGGGCGCATTACAATCTGCGCGTATCCTTGAATCGATTGAAGCTAATTCTCAGGTTATTTCTGCGGCTCCAAGGGGCGCGCCTGTTTTACAATCTCAATCGGTTGAAAATGGTCAATATCAATGGGTTGTTCAGGTGCCATTGGTGCTGTCTTATCAATCAGGGTCACAAAAACGCTCTGATCAATGGATTGTAACGCTTGTGATTGTTCGTGTCCCCCGATTAGAGAGCCCGAATGGTGTTGGAATTGCACAATGGATTGCGGTCCCAGGTTAGATTTTTAATGGTTATGTGTTTTTAAGGTATTTATTTTTGATGAAATTGCGTCTTCATACTAAAGAGAATTTTTGGACCACACACTGCATCGCGGCAGTGGTTTTTGTGGCTTCTTTTTTAATTTCTATGCCAATAGAAAAAGTTGCGGCGCAACAAGAGGTTACTCTTGAGAGTTTTTTGGAAGAAGAGCCTTCGCAACAGCAGCTGCCAACAGCCCAAGAAGATGTGATTTATAACGAAAGTGATGCTCTGCCGACAATCCCTTCTGAAAATATTCGTAGTGCCCCAGAAAATTATAATTCTGGTTTCGTGAATGAAGATGCGGCAGGGTTGAATTTGCCCCAAATAAATCAAAACCTAGAGCAAAAATCGCCTGAAGAGTTGGCGGAGGAAATTCGCCAAGAATCTTTTGATGCGGCCATTACAGGGCTTTTCCCCCTCACCCCCGATCAAATTCAAGCTTTATTGCAAGAATATGATAAGACACAGCGCGCGACTGAAACTCCTGCATATGGCGTCCCTACACCAAAGATTAACGTTGCGAACATTTCCCTTGATCCTGGCGTGGCGCCGATAAAACTGATAACGGCAACAGGCCATATTACGACAGTCAGCATGCTGGACGTGACAGGCGCGCCTTGGCCAATACAAGATATTAGTTGGGCGGGTGATTTTGAAGTGGTTGAGCCAGAAGAAGGCGGAAATATTATGCGTATTACACCGATGTCAATTGCCGCTTACGGGAATATGTCTATTCGACTGCTTAATTTGAAGACGCCTGTGACAGTCATGCTTTCAACCAGTAAAGACGAAGTGCAATATCGCGTTGATGCGATTGTTCCTGAATATGGCCCTTTTGCCGAAGCGTCAATTATTGATACGGGCAGCAGTAGTAACGCGCTTGTTGCTGGAAATGTTTCTGTGATGGGTGTGTTGGACGGTGTTGTTCCCAATGGTGCAGAAAAATTACAAGTCGGTGGAACAGATGGGCGGACAAGCGCTTATAAAATCGGGTCACAAACTTATGTGCGGACGCCTTTGACGCTTTTGTCCCCAGGGTGGAGTCAATCTGTGGCTTCTGCGGATGGCATGAATGTCTATGTTTTAGAAGAAACGCCTGTTTTACTTTTATCTGACAATGGCCGTTTCGTTCGGGCAAATTTGAAAGCTGGGAGGGATTTTTCAAATGAGCGATAACAATAATGATTTCGACGATGATTTTGATGCCGATTTAGATTTTGAAGATGACGGCTTTGGCGATATGGAGAGCGAAAAGGGAACGCTTGGTGATCTATGGCGTAACAACCCTTTTTTAAAAATAGGAATCATTCTTTTGGGTCTTGCTTTGCTTATTGGCGGGATCATTTTATTCGGTGGGGAAAAAGAACAAAAGACAATCTCGCGCGTGAGTGGGGGAAGTGATGTCACCGAAGCGCCTGGAAGCGCAGAAGTATCTCAAGAATATCTTGAACGTATAGAAGAAGAAAATGTTCGCCGCACAGAAGATGCTGTTCGCACCGCCGATAGCGTTTTACCAATTCCAACGGGCGTTTCCAAAGGTACTATTGAAGCACAGTTTGAAGAGCCAGAAGAAGAAGACCCATTAGAGCGTTGGCGTCGGATGCAAGAGCAGCGCATTGAAGAGCAGCAAACTCAGCAGCCGCAACGCGTCGAAGTGCAACAACCACAACAGCCCCCGCCCCCTGATCCAAAAGAAATTGCTGTGAATGCGATGGCGCAGGCAATGTCTACTCAAATGCAGTCAATTTTGGGTAATCAATCATTTAATGGCCCTTCAGTTCAGAGTGTGACGCCTATTAATTACCTTGAAGTACTGGCACAGCAAGAAGAAGAAAGATTGGCGCAGGCACAAGTGCAATCTCAAGCTTTAGGGATAAATAATACGTCGCGCCGTAATCAAAATCTCAATATTTTGTTGCCGGCAGGTACAATCGAATATGCACAACTTTTGATAGAAGCGAATACAGATGCGCCTGGGCCTGTACTGGCTGAAATTGCGACGGGCCCTTTAAAAGGCGCGCGCTTGATTGGCAGTTTTTCAGAAAATTACAATTTCTTAACGTTGGATTTCAACACAATTGTCCTTGAAGGCATTGATTATAGCATTAGTGCAATTGCGATTGACCCTGCGACAAGTTTGCCGGGTGTTATCACTGAAATTGATAGGCGTTATTTGCGCCGTATAGCCTTACCTGCCGCCGCTGCTTTTATTGAAGGGCTTGCGGGAGCCGTGGCCACGAGCGGTAGAACAACTATTACAATTGAAGGGGATAGTGTCTCACAAACGACGGATAATGATGATCTTAGCGATGATCAAGAAGTGGCTCTTGGTTTAGAAGAGGCCGCCACCGAAGTTGGAGAAATTTTAGATGAGATTGTAGATGATACAAGACCTATGTTACGTGTTGCCCCCGGAACACCTTTAGGTATTTTGTTTGTAGATGCCGTGACGGCAACGCCGCGTCTTTTAGAAGAGCGTGAAGAAGAGCAGCGTCAATTACCCTTTACGGGACAAGGTATAAACACTAGCTTGCCATTAAGACAGTAAAGGTAATATTTATGAGCGATAATAAGCAAAATGATGATTTTTACGACGAAATCCTCGAAGATAGTTTTGAAGATGACTTCGATGCTGACTTTGTCGATGATAATGATTTTGAGGATGAGAATTTCAATGAGCCCGAGTTCACAGAAGAACCGTCTGAAGAGGGCTTTGTTGAAGATGATTTTTATTCGGAAGATGAATTAAACGCCGATGCCGATGAGAATTGGGACGAAGATAGTTTCAACGATGACGAAGTGCCACTTGCTGGCGGTGAGAAGCAATCAAAATTTAATTTAAGTTTTAATACAATTGTTATTGGATTGGCTGTTTTATTAGGTCTTGGCATTTTTGGGTTTCAGCTAACGAAATCTCAGCCGACAAATGCCCCAAGCAATCGTTATCAATCCTCTTTAAGTTTGCAAGGGGCAACAGAGGGCACTATTTTTGGGGAAGCAGAAGCTGAAAATACGGCGCAACCCAATAATTCTGATGCAAATATACCCCAAAATGACACGGCAACAAGCCAAGGCTTTTTGTATGAAACGGATGCTCTTGATGCTGTTAAGGTAGAATTAGATGATGCGCCACCAATGCCAGCGCCTGTTGTTTCTGCTGAAATGCCTGTTGCACAGGAAGAATTGCCCACCCTTTCCAATATAGAAATCCCGCGTCCGCCTGTGCAAGAAGAGAGCGTTACTGAAGAGGTGGTTGTAAGTGAGTCTCTGGCAGAAGAAGTCGTTCTGTTCGATGCGCAAGATCAGTCTAGTTTACTTATTGATGATGAGATGGACGTTCAAACAACTATGATTGAAAGCGCGCCAGAGATTGTCCCAGAGATCGTTCCAGAGATCGTATCTTTAGAAGAAATTCCTCTCGTCACCTCAGAAGTGATGGAAGAGGTCACATTTGCGCCTGAGGTTGAGGTTGTTTCTTCAGCCACTGATGAGCTGATCTTGCAAAGATTAGAAACAATCATGGGGCGTTTGAATAACATGGAAAATGAAATATCACGTGTGAATAGCGCCGCGCAGAATCGCGTGCAGGCTCTCGAACGTCAGCTGCAATCAATAAAGTCTACGCGATCTGCCTCGAATGCGATTGTGACCGCCCCTCCAAAAGAGCGACAACTCTCTCAGCCTGTGGCTAGAAAAAAAGCGAATGTTCGCAGCGCTTCTAACGTTTCTTGGGAGTTGCGTGCGGCACAGCCTGGGAAGGCGTGGGTTTCTAAAAAGGGTCAACAATCATTAAAACCAGTTATTGTGGGCGATTCTTTGGATGGAATAGGAAGAATTACCGCTATTTCGTATCAATCAAATAAATGGATCGTTCAAGGAACGACAGGTAAAATTCGGCAATAAAGCGCATTTTTATGAAAAAATTAATATTACGTGATCTTAAATAAGGCGCAAAAAAGGCAATTTTTCTTATTTAAAATCAATTGCTTATGATTTTTTTGCCATTTTTAACGCCTCAAATTTGCCTTATTTCGTCAAAATGTGTTTTAATAAAGATGTAAGATATTTTTGATAACTTAATTCAGTGAATATCGACAAAATCGCATTTAAAAGTTAAATCCGCTATAATGGATTTAACATTAAGCGGATGAGAGAAAATTTATTTACTTAGTGTATATTTAAAAAGGAGACTAAAAATGATGACATTTATTAAAAAACAAGGATTAAAGCTTTCTGCTGCCGTAACAATCGGGATTATGAGTGGCGCAGAAGATGCCGCAGCGCAGGTTGCTATTGGAACTGGTACCACAGGTAACCAAGACTTTAGTGATATTGCTGCAAATATGACAGAATCCATTGCAAACCTACCAGGTCTTTTATCTGGCTTGGCTTATATGTTTGGTATTTTGCTTGGGGTATTGGGGATCTTGAAGATTAAAGATCACGTTGAAAACCCTTCAAATGCTCCATTATCGCATGGTGCGATTCGTTTGGCCGCAGGGGGAGCACTATTTGCCCTACCAATGGTTTACGAAGCAATGCAAAATACAATTGGTGTCAGTCAGGGTGTTCAAGGCCCAGGTCTAAACGCTGTTCAGTTTGGTGTTGTGACGCCATAAATTGAATAATACCTATCCTATTTCATTGGGCATCGCGCAGAAAAAGCGCGGTGCTCAAAATTCTTCTAGCGCCCCTCAGGACGCTACAGGCGTTTTGCCGCCTGAAATTCGTCAAAAAATATTAATGCGCGACAAAAATATCTGTCAAATCTGCGGATTTGAATCTAAAAAATATCAAGATGTACATTTTTTGGATAATGATCATCATAATCACAAAATAGAAAATTTAATCACAGCTTGTATTTTTTGCCATCAATGCTTTGATTTAGATAAGGTTGACCAAATGCGTTCGGGCGTATTGGTGTGGCTGCCTGAGATATCACAAACTGAATTACATCATATTGCGCGCGCTATCTATGTGGCACGGATCTCACAAGGGTCAATGTCAGAGACAGCAAAGAAAGCCTTAGAAACGCTCATGAACCGACGTGAAGAAGCAAAAGCAAGGTTGCATACTGATGATCCACGTGTTTTAGCGCTGGTGATGCAGGATTTTCTTTTGCCAAAGCATTACGCTATGCGCGATCAAAAGCTTGAAGGCGTGCGGCTTTTTCCATTAGACCGCCGTATTATTAAAGAAGGTGATTTGGAGTTTAACCAATTCCCCCAAATTCTTGCTTATTGGCGGTCGAAAGATGGCCCTTTTGGCAATAAAGTGCCCAACCAATGGAAAAATTTCTACGCTAAGCTGGCAGATATTGCGTGAAACATTAGCCTCTTTTTCCTTTATGAATTTCAATACAGGTTAATGAGGGACTAAAGGCGTGTTTTTTCTATGTTATTAAGACAATATATAATATCTTTATAATTCGATTTAATGGCATCAAAATCTATTCAAAATGAAATTTCTAGATAAAATTTTAGCGCCTTATCAAACAGCGATGAAACAAACGCTGGAAAGCTATATCCGCCTTGAAATATCAGATGATGACCAAACAATGGTGTCCTCGGATGGATCGCTACTGACCTATATCAAAATTCAAGGGAGCCGTCAGTTGGTTGGCCAAGAGGAGTATAATCACCTTATTGAAGGAGCTACATTAAAAATTGGGGCGCGTTTTGACCGTGTAGGGCATGCCTTGCAAGTTTATTTTGTGCGCGATCCTCAGCGGATTCAATCAAATTTAAATGATTTAATGAAGGCATCACGCCAAACAGCCAAAGATGTCGGTCTTAAAGTTGAGGATCTTTTTACAGAGCGTGTGCGTCATTTATCTCGCTATTTATCCTATGAGGAATGTTACTATGTTTTATGGACGCGCCCATCAGTTTTAACTAAAAATGAAGTTAAACGTGTGGTGAGTGAATCACGTAAGAAAAAATGGGTAAATGCTGGCCAATCGCAAAATCCGCATGCTGCATTGGATGCTTTAAAAACAAGGCATAAAAGTTACGTGGCCTCTGTCATGTCATCTTTAGATGAGCTTGCTATTTCTGCGTCAGTTATGAATGTCCATGATGGCTTAAAAGCTGTTAAAAATAATCTTTATCCAGATAAGGCCCATGAAGATTGGAAAGCAAGTTTGCCGGGGGATGAAATTCGTCCGCGTGCCCCAACAAACAAAACGGATATGTCAGAAATTTTATGGCCGCCATTGCGACAGCAATTGGCGCTTGCGGATGCTCAAGTCATAAATGAATCTATTGTCCGTATTGGTAACCAGCTTTGGGGGGGCGCGGATATGACTCTCGCTCCTATGGACCCTAGCCCTTTTCCGATGCTACTCAATCGTCTGTTTGATGCAAAAGTTCCTTATCGTATTTCTTTTCTTATTGAAGGGGGCGGAGTCTATACAATTGGCATGCGTGCTTTTTTGTCGACATTGTTGGGCGTGACGAATGCCGTTAATAAGCAAATAAAATACTCCCTCGAAGGATTGCAACGTATGGCCCGAAAAGAGCCAGTTGTTCGTATGCGTGTTTCAGTCGCGACTTGGGCGCCGCAGGGGGAAGTAAAATTATTACAAAACCGCTTGTCTAATTTGGTGCAATCATTGGAGAGTTGGGGGTATTGCCAAGTAAGTGAGTTTTCTGGTGATCCGCTTGATTGCGTGATGTCGTCTGCATTGGGTATTCATTGCGCTGGGACAGCGCCTTCGGCGATTGCGCCAATGTATGAAGTGATGAAATTAATGCCGTGGCAGCGTCCTTCTTCCCCTTTTGATAAAGGGGCGATGCTCTTTCGAACGCCTGATGGGAAAGTATGGCCCTATCAAACAGGGACAAATTTAACAACGACGTGGTTTGATCTCATGTTTGCGCAACCGGGCGCGGGTAAGTCTGTCCTTTTAAACTCTTTAAATATGGCTTGTATTCTAAGTCCTGGAATTTCAAAGCTGCCATTTATCGCCGTGATTGATATTGGGCCGTCATCTTCGGGTATGATCTCAATGATTAAAGAAGCAATGCCAGCAGAGCGACAGCATGAAGCCGAGTATTTCCGCCTGAGAATGACTCAAGATTATGCGGTGAATCCATTTGATACGCAGTTAGGCTGTCGCTATCCATTATTAGATGAGCGAAGCTATCTTGTTGAGCTGATGACATTGTTATGTACGCCGCCTGGTGCAGAAACAGCTTATGATGGGATACAGCAATTGGCAGGACTGGTTGTTGATGAAATGTTCCGCTGGCGCGATGATGCTGCCGCAAACGCAGAGCCACGCCCCTATTTATCGCGCCTTGAAGCCGATATTGATGAGGCTATTCAAAAATATGATATCCATTTACCTGCCGATCCTTATTGGTGGGACATTGTGGAGCGCTTGTATGATGCGGAAGAGTATGAATTGGCGAAAAAAGCCCAACGCCATGCTGCACCAACCTTATCAGATGCTGTTACAGCTTCACGCCGCCCGCAAATTCGCGACTTATTGGAACAAACCTCTGTCGGTTCTACGACAGAAAACATTATTAACGCGTTTGAGCGGATGATCACTTCTGCTATTCGGGAGTTTCCTATTTTATCAGGTATTACGCGATTTGATTTATCAGGTGCGCGTGTTTGTTCGTTGGATTTAATGGATGTGTCCCCCCAAGGTGATGACACAGCAGATCGTCAAACGGCTATTATGTACATGCTGGCAAGACATGTTCTTGTGCGCGCTTGGTGGATGGGTCCTGAGATGTTAAGCGCTATTCCTGAAAAGTTTAGACATTGGCATGAGATGCGGCTTCAAGATATTATGGAGACACCAAAACGTCTTTGTTATGATGAATTCCATCGGACCAATAAGTCAAAATCAGTCAGAAATCAGGTTATTCGTGATGTTCGGGAAGGGCGTAAACGGGGGGTACAGATTGCTCTAACGTCACAATTATTAGATGATTTTGATGATAGCATGATTGACCTTGCAACGGGAATATGGGTTCTCGGTACGGCTATTTCTGATCAGGCAGTTGATAATATTGTTGATCGATTTGGCCTATCAACAACGGCTAAAAATGTTATTCGTCACAAGCTAACAGGCCCTAAAGCTGGCGGCGCGCCAGTTTTATTTGTATTGGGAACGACTGATGGGCGTTATGAACAACATCTTTACAACACTCTAGGCCCTATTGAATTATGGGCGTTATCGACATCGTCTGAAGATGTGGCTATCCGTACGCGCTTATATGATAAGCTTGGTGCAGGCCGCGCCCGTCAAATGCTGGCGGCGAATTTCCCCGGTGGAAGTGCGCGCGGTGAAATCAAACGCCGCATCATTAGCTTAGCCGAAAAAGGCGAAACCAAATCTGCGGCACAAAGTGCGGTTATTGATAAAATTGTTGAAGAGCTGGTGGAGGCAAGTAATGAGGCCTTTGATAAGCCTTCTTTAAAGCAAGCCCCTGCTGAATGATGGGTAAAATAAGATAGTGGATTTCAAAAAATTAAAAGAAAAATTGTTTGGTACAAAAGGCATTGTCGTTGGTGCTGGACTTTTTTTTAGTATTTTTTTGATTGTCATTATTGTGCAATCATGCACGCCGCGTAAGGGCTCTATTTTGTATGGCCTTTGCCAATCTTTTTTAGAACTACAAGTGCCTTTTCCGCAGAGTATGAATCATTCTTATGTGGAGCAATATCCCACAGCTGTCAGAATTCATTATAACCATATTGATGCATTCGGTGAGTATCAAATTGAAATGATCGAATGCACGTTCCGTCAAGATCCGACATTGGGTGTGCAGATGGATCGCGCCTTTTTTGATCATATTAAAGATATAACCCAAAAAGAGCGTTCTAAAGGTAAAGGGCGGCTTTATGAGGTGCAGAAAAAATATATAGATTTGTATAATAAATCTGGATCGCCCGCCGCTATAATGTCTCAGGATCCTGATCTGAGTTTGCCTTAGCAGCAAATCATATTTTCTTATTATTGCTACTTTGTGTATGTAAACCCATTGCTTGTTTCATAAAGAACGTCTTCGCAGGTTTTATACGGCCAATAATTTTCAAGCCCACTTGGCGCATTTTTTTGACGGGTGCGATATTGTTAGAAAATAACTTGTTTAAGGTATCAGTCGCCGCCGCCATCTTTATATTGTCAGGTTTTCTTTCGCGTTGATATTTTTTTAAAACTTCTTCGTCTCCGATATCTTGATCTGCTTCTCTCGCCTTTGTTAGTGTCGTGGTTAAGGCCATTACATCCCGTAACCCTAAATTTAGCCCTTGTCCTGCAATAGGGTGGATTCCATGGGCGGCATCCCCGATGAGCGCGATACGCGATATAATATAGCTGTAGGCATGATTAAACGTTAAAGGATAAGCCGCAATTTTTTGAGCTTTTGATGCGCGACCATAGAATTCAGGTAAGCGGGCATTGATGGCATTTAAAAATACAGGCTCGTCAAAATTAACGCTGGATTTTTTCTTTTTATGCTCTGTCCAAACGATTGAAGACCTGTGATTTCCTTGTTTATCAGATATCATTGGTAAAACCGCGAAAGGGCCTTCATGTCTGAAATGCTCAACAGCTATATTATTGTGAGGGTTTTCATGTTGAATGATGGATACGATGGCTTCTTGGTTGTAGGACCATTCTTTTGTGCCAACATTCATCCAGTCTCTTGTAAAGGAGCGACGACCATCAGCGCCAATAACAAGCTTTGCGGTAATCGTGTTTTTTTCTAAAATTGCCGTGATTGAATTTTCAGTATACTCATAATCTTTAATTTTACTATTTGGTTGATAATCAGCGTTGCTGTCTTTTTCAATGGCATCATATAAAGCCTGACGGAGCATGTAATTTTCAATGATCCAACCAAAAGCAGGATTATCGTTTGCGATATCATTCTGAACTTCGTCAATATTAAAATCTAACAGGCAGTCAGAATTTCCATCTAATATTTGTATATTACTTATTGGACAAGCGTGCGGCAATAGATCCTTCCAAATGCTAATCTCTTTTAGAAGTATATGTGAGCCATATGAGATGGCAGTCGTGCGCATATCATGCTGCGTTGCATTTTTGGCTGATATATCTCCTTGATCAACACAAATAACATTAAAGCCATTTTGCGCTAAATGCAGTGTTTGTATAAGACCTGCAAGGCCAGCGCCAGCGACAAGAATATCTGTTGTTAAAGAGTTGCTTTTTGACATGGATAATTTTTATCATGCAACAAAGCAAAGTGCGAGATTGTTTTTGAAAATTTAAGGATTACTTTTCGATGAAAAGTAAAATTAGACTATCATCGTCACGCTTGTTAAATACGGTTCAGCAGCGCTTAATTGCAACCCTAAATTGGATATGCCCAACGTATTTTGGACGGCATTTATGAATGCGCCTAAGTTAACGGCTACAGCGCCACCTAAGATATGTGTTATGCCTGCCATGGCTGATGATTGCTGGTTGCCTTCTGCAACGCCACGCATGATAAAGAAACCGCGTATAAAGCTTATCCAGCCTAAGATAGCCACAAAAGCCATGATTGCACCAATAACCGCATTTGCATGACCTGCTGCGGGTGTCCCCATTGCTGTCACATATGCTGTTGCCAAGCTTGCGGTGCCCATCACATCAGTTTCAAAAATTGATGTGTTTGTTGCGCCTAAAATTTTGTTTAAGGAGAGTAAAACACCCGCAACTAGAAAGGTCATAACTGTTCCGATGCCTAAAGGACCACGGGCGCCTTCTTGTTCTGTTTTTAACAGGCGTGAGATACCAATAAGTAATAAAACCAATCCAGCAAGGTAAGCAAATACGATAAAGGCTCCTTGCATCGGTACCCATATGTCGGCCATAAGGTTCACTAATTTTGCATCTAATCCGTTACCAATGGCACCAGTAGTATTATAGTTGGTTCCCGCCAGATTTCTGCCGCCATCAGCCACTGTATTTGTAACAACGCCAATAACGTAAGGTAGGGCAAAGAAAAATCCACCCGCTACAAACCGCTTAATGGGATCCCAAATTTGTGTCTGGTTAGGGTTTTCAACATGCTCTTTAAGCTTGATAATGCCCATGAATCCTAAAATCAATCCCATAATATAAGCTATAACAGAGATTATTCCTGGGGTTGTTTGAAGTGATTCTAAAGTATTCGTAATAACGCCGCCTAGTGTATCGCCAGCCTTTTTAGAACTGGTTCGTGTAGGAGGCGTCATAGCAACATTTTGTGCATTATAATTAAGTTTCGGCTGGTTATAATATGGCTTAGTTGTTGGATTATAATTTGGTTTAGCCAAATTGTAGTGAGGGCTAGCTAAATTATAATGAGGATTCGCTAAATTATAATGAGGTTTTGGGATGCCGCCACCATAGCTGTAGCCCGTTATATAGTAAGGATAAGCTTCCACAAGCGGAATGCCAGCATTCAAACCTTGTAACGCAATAGCCAGTTGAGAAGCGGCACGTGCTGCTGCTGCTGGATCCTTTGAATTAATGGCATTTATCAAGTCGCCAGAGATTCCACCAACGATGGTACCATTGGCATTGTCAGTAAGATTAAAATAATCAAAAAGCTCGCGAACTGCATCAACAGCTGCGGCTGGGTCTTCATTATCGATCGCGCTGATAAGATCGCCACTTATATAGCCGAGTCCTGCAGTACTGTTTTTGTTGATTGTCCAGCCTGTGAAGGCAGCAAGCTCGCCAATGGCATCAGCGATAGCGGCAGGATCTTTATCGTCTATAGCTTGCGCAAGATGGCCCCCAACATGACCAATAGCAGAGGCTTGTCCAGGCTCAAGGTTTGCCATTAAACCAAAAGGATCTTCAATGCCTGCTATTTTAAATTCATTAACTAATCTTCCTAATGCATCTGTTGCTGCTGCCGCGTTGTCCTCATCAATTGCCCTGACAAGATCATATTGAATTTCAGTAATGGGTGGATTCACGATGACAAAGCTAGGCGTTACTGGCTGCGCCGTAGCGCCCACAACAACAGCTTTTGCCGTGTTGGCAAAAAACAAAAGCCCTGCCAAAAACACAAAAGATGAAAATAAAAATACTTTCAAATTTAGATTATAGTTCATTACTTGTACCATTGCACGCACCCCAATTTTTTCTTATATCTTATTCTATCACAGGGCGTTCTTTGAATGGAAATTTGACGCTCTATGTGCCCTTTATATCCATAATATAGTAGCAAGAAACAGTTAAAAATACGTTTAAAATCAAAAGTTTATGAAAAATAATTTTTTAGGCGACTGGGGCGTCAATCTTTACAGGTAAATCGGCGGCAATTGGCTCATCATCCAACATTTCGATCATTCCGCCAGGTTGAACGGAGAAATTAGCGATAAAAAGCGCGTTTGAGTAATAAACCACCGCATCACACATCCAATTACCGGCATCATCTTTGCCTTCATAGGTAGCCTCACGAACAGTGCCTTCGATGACCATGCGGGTCTTATCGTCCAATTGTTTCGGCACATAGGTGTCTTCCATGCTTTCAGCAATCAGGAAGGGGCCTTCTTCCCCGCGAACGAAGAAACAGAAAAAGCGTAAGTAATCCAAGACATTATCATCTGTTATTTTAATAGGGGCCTTGGCATTCACCTCATGAATTGGTGGGGATGTGCCGTTTAGCCAATAAAGGTTACCTTGGTCTGTGAGGTAATAAATGAACAAATTACGCGGCGTCCAAGCGGGATCTTTAACGCGAATAAGCGCGACTTGGTCGTAAAATGGCATTGGGCGCCAATCCACCTGCGTTGTGGCTGGATTAACGCTATATTTATCGCCAATCGGATTAACTTGCTCTAAGAAACCTGCCAATTCTTCACCTTGAACAGGATTCCAGTTATTATCCATATACATTTAAAGTACCTCTAAAAGAAAATTAGACTTTTTTGATTGCCTCAGGCGAGAAGAATCGCTACGGCAAAAAAATATTATATTGATGTAAACTCCTTAAGGAAGCGTAAATTTCACCCTATAATGCCATTTTGTGCCTAAATCGCAAGTTTTAATGCATGAGGCTGAAGAATAGGGTCGCAAAATGATGATATCCACGATCCAGTTTGCATCAAGAAGGCTATATTTCTGTTTTCCTTTGCCAGTTTTATTATTTTCCGTCAAATCTTTTAGAGCTTTAAGCGACATAATACGTTATGGGATAAGATGTTTGACAGCTTCAATCAGTCTGTGTATAACAACGCCATAATTAACAAAATACCTATTATTTTTAGCGGAGAGCGCCATGAAACGTACATTCCAACCTAGTAAAAAAGTTCGCGCCCGTCGTCACGGTTTTCGTTCACGTATGGCAACCAAAAACGGCCGTAACATTATCTCTGCGCGCCGCGCGAAAGGCCGTAAGCGCTTAAGTGCATAAATAGCGCGCTTCTAATCCGTCTTAAGATGGGTTGGATAATTTACAGGCGATGTTAAAGAGCCATGTTTTCAAAAAAAGATGATATTCAAAAAATAGGCCGCTTGAAAAAGCGGTCTGATTTTTTATGTGTTCAACGCAATGGCCGTAAATGGGTCGCCAAAGGGCTAGTGCTTGAAATTTGTGAAAATGATGGGCTGGGTGAAAATTTGGGCCTTCGCTATGGCTTAACAGTGAGCAAGAAAGTCAGTAAATTAGCTGTTCTACGCAATCGTTATAAACGCCGTTTAAAAGCCGCGGCCTGTGATGTTTTGCCGGATTATTCTTCGCAAAATCTTGACGTCGTTTTGATTGGTCGCCGCAAAGACGAAGAACGTGATTACAAAGATTTATGCCAAGATTTACGCTGGTGCCTTAAAAAAATGGGTGTTCAGAAGCTGGATGTTAAATCGTGAGATATATTTTTATTCATCTGGTTAAAATATATAGCTTTCTTTTATCGCCAATATTGGGGCGTAACTGTCGTTTTTACCCCAGCTGTTCAAGCTATATGCAAAAAGCCATTCAAAAACATGGTGTTTTAAAAGGATTATGGCTAGGGAGCAAACGGCTGTTAAAGTGCCACCCTTATTATCATGGCAATGCCATGGATGATGTGCCAGAGACCGTTGCGTGGCGTGATTTAATCAGATATAAATCCTTCAGTTCAAAAGAAAATAAAATCATTAAGAAATAAGATCATGCAAGACAAAGATAAAATGCATCCCGATGATATGCGAAACCTCATTATTTTCGGAATATTATCCGTTATTTTGTGGCTGTCTTATGATCATTTTATATTAAAACCAAAAGTTGAGGCGATAAAGGCAGCGCAGGAAATGTCTGCGCAAAAAGCGGTCGAATTACAAACCCAAGAAGGTATGGTTGCGGAAGCCGAACGCCCGCGTGAAGATGTTATCAGTGAAACGTCACAATCGCGTATCACCGTCGATACAGATTTGGTTTTTGGATCGTTTAATTTAAAAGGCGCGCGTTTAGATGATTTATCTTTAAAGAAATATCACAAGACGGTTGAGCGCATAGAGAACGTATCAATTTTATCGCCTTCTGGCTCTTTGTCGCCAAAATATATTGAACATGGCTGGGTGCCGCTTGATAAGTCCATAAAAGTCCCTACTAAAGATTCCATGTGGTCTTTGGTTGGTGAAGGCCAATTATCAGCCAATCAAGAAATTAAAATTCAATGGAAAAATGATCAAGGCTTAACGTTTGAGCAAGCCATATCGTTAAACGATGATTACGGCTTTAAAGTTGTCCAAAGTGTTATTAACAATAGTGGGTCAGATATAACTTTATATCCTTATGCGCTCATCATGCGCCGCGGTATCCCCGAAGATTTTTTAGGTCGTTGGATTGTACATGAAGGCCCTATTGGATATTTCGAAGATGAGCTGATCGAAAAAACATATAATAAAATGGATAAAGAATCGCGCATTGTTAAAACCGCGAACCAAGGCTGGATTGGCCTCACCTCTAAAGATTGGTTTACCGCTTTGGTGCCAAACCAAGAGGCAGAAAATAAATTCCGCATGACTTATACAAAAGGCGCAGCGGAAGGCGTTAAAGACCGTTATCAAACAGATTATACAGGCCCCGCCCAACTTGTGAAAACAGGCGCGACCTCAACCTATGAGACAAACTTTTTTGCAGGGGCAAAGAAGTTAAGCTTGCTAACTAAATATGAAGATCAATGGAACGTTCCGCATTTTGATCTCGCTGTTGATTTTGGCTTGTTCTATTTCCTCACCAGACCATTTTTTGCCATCATTAATTTCTTTTATGGTTTTGTTGGGAATTTTGGCGTGGCGATTATTCTCTTTACAGTTGTCTTGCGTATTTGTGTGTTTCCACTTGCTAATACGTCGTTCAAATCCTTTGCAAAAATGCGGCAAATTGGCCCGCAAATGACCGAGATGCGGGAGAAATACAAAGACGATAAACAGCAAATGCAAAAAGAATTGGTGAAGCTGTATCAAAAAGAAAAAGTGAATCCAATGGCGGGGTGTTTGCCAATTTTGATTCAAATTCCTATTTTCTTTTCTTTGTTTAAAGTGTTGTCAAACACCATTGAAATGCGCCATGCGCCATTTTTTGGCTGGATTCAAGATTTGTCCGCCCCTGATCCAACAAGCGTTTTCAATTTGTTTGGTTTGCTGCCTTTTACACCACCTGGATTTTTAATGATTGGCGCGTGGCCCTGCTTGATGTTGCTTACCATGATTGTGCAACGAAAATTAAGCCCGCCGCCGACGGATAAGATGCAGGCAAAAATTATTGCCGCGATGCCGTGGTTTATGACTTTTATTTTGGCGCAATTTGCCGCTGGGTTGGTTATTTACTGGACGTTCAACAACTTATTCTCCGTCATTCAACAATATATTATCATGCGCCGCATGGGGGTTGAGGTGGATTTGATTGGCAATATTTTGGGTAAAAATAAAGAGCCAACACCGATTGAAGGGGTGAACGCCGAAGCCGCCGTTGTTGAAGAAAAAATTGAAGAGGCGTTGCACAATGACGAAGCTGAAAAGCCCGTTAAACCAATAAGTAGCCCAAAACCTAAAAAGAAAAACCCCACGAAGAAGAAAAAGAAATAGGCGCATAATCCCTTATGAGTGAGACATTCACTAAAAAAGAATTAGATGAGGCGCGGAAGCTTTTTAAAGGCTCTTGTGATTTTGTGCTAGGTGTTGCGGGTTTAGAGCAATTACCGCCTGCGGATCGAAGCGAAGTGGCTTTTGCGGGGCGTTCAAACGTTGGAAAATCATCGCTGATTAATGCTTTAACGGGGCGTAATTCATTGGCACGTACATCGAATACGCCAGGACGTACGCAACAGCTAAACTTTTTTGATTTAGGGGGCGTCCTTTATTTGGTTGATATGCCGGGTTATGGCTATGCAAAAGTATCAAAAACACAGCGGGCGGAATGGGATAAATTGATTAAAGGCTATTTGCGCGGGCGTCCTAATCTTCGCATGGTCTATATATTGGTGGATGGGCGTCACGGCCTAAAAGAAAGCGATGAGCATCTTATGACTATGCTTGATGAAGCAGCGGTGTCTTATCGGATTATTTTGACCAAATGTGATAAATCAAAAAAAGCAGAGATTGAAAAAATTGAATCAACGCTAGAAGCCAGCTTGAAAAAACATGTTGCCGCTTACCCAGAATTTTTACGGACAAGCGCCCTAAAAGATATAGGCATTGCTGAGATGCGCGCCGCCTTGGCCGCCTTTAAATAATATTATCATTATTGTTTGTATCTGGCGGTTATCTTGGTCTATTCTTCATTCATCATGGAAAAGAAAATAGATTTATCCTTTTTAGGTCTCACTGATGTAACGCTAGAGCCCCTCTCTTTAGCGGTAGGCGGCGCTTTAGGGCTTGTTTTTGCGCTGATTTTTATTGCGGTAGCTTTGCTAAATGCGGCGCGTAAACGCAAAGTTTTGATAGGGCGGGTTGATAATTTGCTGGAGGAAAATCATTCTTTGGAAAAAAATATTATCCGCCTACAAGCCGAAAAAGAAACTATTGGCGATACGGGTAAAAAATTTGAAGCCCAATTCGAAAATTTAGCCCACCGCATTTTTGATGAGAAGAACACGGTTTTTAAACGCCAATCTAAAGAAAATTTAGATGTCATTTTATCCCCCCTAAAAGACAAGCTGGTGGATTTTGAAAAAAAGGTAACAGATTCTTTTGGCCAGCAAGCCAAAGAACAATTTGCGCTCAAAGAACAAATTAAAATGATTGTGGCGGCAAACGATAAAATCACCTTACAAGCCGAAGGGCTAACAAATGCGTTAAAAGGCGACAGCAAAGTCCAAGGGGATTGGGGCGAAGTAATGTTAGAGAAAATCTTGGAAGATGTTGGCTTGCGCAAAGGCCAGGATTATATTTTGCAAGGCGGCGGCATGGGTTTAAAAGACGCCAACGGCAAACACCAAAAACCAGATGTCATAGTGAATTTACCCGATGCAAAACATGTGGTGATTGACTCAAAAGTTTCTCTAACAGCTTATGAACGATTTTTCAATGAACGCGAGGATGAGGTCGCAAGGACATCACATTTAAAGTCCCACTTAAACGCTGTTAAAGAGCGCGTGAAAGAGTTAGAGCAGCGCCGTTACCAAGATACTGAAGGGCTTGGTACACCTGATTTTGTTTTGATGTTTATCCCAATTGAAAGCGCCTATATGTTAGCTTTGCAAGAGGATCGCAGTTTGCACGAATTTGCTTGGAATAAAGGCGTGGCTATTGTTTGTCCATCAACATTATTTTCATCTTTAAGCACGATTGCTTCGTTGTGGAAGCTGGCTTTGCAAAATCAAAATGCCGAAGAAATCGCCCGTAAAGGTGGCGCGCTATATGATAAATTTCATGGCTTCGTCAGCGATATGGAAGGTATTGGAAAAAATATTACAACGCTTGAAAAAACATACGGGGCGGCAATGAATAAATTATCAGAAGGGCGTGGTAATTTACTGCGTCAAGCTGAAGGGTTAAAAGAAATGGGTGCAAAAACTTCTAAATCTTTACCCGCGCAATTAATAAAAAAAGAAGGTAATTTTTCATCAGAAGATGAGGCGGCATGATGGATGATGTATATGAAATTGTGCGCGTGCCCGATGCGGTTTTAAAAGAAACAGCGACAGAGGTGCAAAATATTGATACGGATGTAAAAACCCAAGTTGATAGGATGATAAATACCATGTATCACGGTGCTGGCATTGGCTTGGCGGCTAACCAAGTTGGCTTGTTGAACCGTATTTTTGTCATGGATCTACCCGAAGGATCTTGGACGCATGGTCCAGAAGCCAACGGCGTTTTAACAATTGACGCAGGTTATAGAAGCGGGGAGCGTGAAGAAGAAATTATACGAAAGCCGCGCGCCTTTATAAATCCAAAAGTCGTTTGGGAATCAGAACAACGTTCTGTTTATGATGAGGGATGCCTGTCTATTCCTCACCAATATGGTGAGGTGGTACGCCCCGCCCAAGTGCAAGTAGAATGGTTGGATGAAAATGGTGATAGACATGAAGAAAAATTTGATGGGTTAGATTCACATTGCGTACAGCACGAAATAGATCATTTAAACGGCGTGTTATTTATTGATTATCTTTCATCGCTAAAACGCAATATGATTTTGCGCAAAATGAAAAAACTCAACAAAGATGCGGCGGCGCTGTAACGTGATGACCGAAAAAATGAATAGGCCGCTACGTATTGCTTTTATGGGTACGCCTGATTTTGTCCTTCCAACAATAGCGGCCCTTCATAATAGCGATCACAATCTGGTGGCAATATACACACAACCGCCCCGCGAAAAAGGCCGCAAACGTTTGCTGGAGCGTACACCCGCGCATCAATATGCTGAAGACAAAAATATTCAAATTCATCACCCTGCTAATTTTAAAAATAGGGACGATGTGCGGGATTTTCAAAACTTAAATTTGGATGTGGCTATTGTTGCGGCTTATGGTTTGTTGTTGCCTCAAGATATTTTGGATGCCCCTAAACATGGTTGTATTAACATTCACCCATCGCTTCTTCCGCGTTGGCGGGGACCGTCACCAATTCAATATGCGGTTTGGAAGGGGGATCTCTCAACGGGCGTTTCTGTGATGTCATTAGAAAAGAAAATGGATGCAGGACCAATTTTAACGCAAGAGAAAATGGATATTGACGGTAAAAATTTTACTGATTTGAATAAAGATCTTTGGGTAAAAGGCACGCAATCTTTAATGACTATTTTGGCCGCGTTAAGCAAAACAGGAGCGTTAAAACCAACAGCGCAAGATCATGCTGCCGCGACCTATTGTAAATTATTGACCAAAGAAGATGGCAAAATTAATTGGGCGCAAACAGCCATTGAGATTGATTGCCAAATTCGTGGCCTGAACCCGTGGCCGGGCACGTGGTGTTTGGGCAGTGATGATAAGCGCGTAAAAGTTTTAGAGGCAGTTGTTTTGGATGAAACAGCACAAGGCGATGTTGGAAAAATTTTACAAGATGGCAGAATTATTTGCGGTGAGAATACGATTTTGCAGCTGAAAATAATTCAACCAGAAAATAAAAAACCGATGGATGTGATGGCGGCAATAAATGGCGGCTATTTACAGCAAGAGTGTGTTTTAAAATGATATGACGAAACGCTGGAAAATTACGATTGAATATGATGGACGTTCTTATGCGGGTTTTCAAAAACAACCTGATATTGCGACGGTACAGGGTGAAATTGAACGCGCGATAAAGGCATTTTGCCAACAAGACATTCGTATCACGGTGGCGGGGCGCACGGATTCTGGGGTGCATGCGCAGGCCCAAATTGCTCATTTTGATTTAGATTACCGTCATGCCGATGGCGGCGCGCGTTTGATCAATGGTTTTGATTTGGCCAAAGCCATCAACGCACATTTAATGCCACAACCTATTTCAATTATTGACGCGCAAGAAGTGGACGATGATTTTCACGCTCGCTTTGGCGCAAAAGAAAAACAATATACGTATCGCATTATTAATCGCCCTTATGGCTTGGCTTTAGATCAGGGGCGCGCATGGTGGCGTAAAACGCATTTAGATGTGGAGACAATGCAAGAAGCCGCTAAAGTTTTTATTGGTCGTCATGATTTCACGACCTTTAGGGATGCTGAATGCCAAGCAAAATCACCGATACGCACCGTTGATGATATTCAGATTGAGGTCAAAGAAATATTAAACGGCCAAGAAATTATTTTTCATTTCTTTGGCATGTCTTTTTTGCACCATCAAGTCCGCAACATGGTGGGTACGTTGACATTGGTGGGAGAGGGAAAATGGAGCGTAGACGACGTGCAAAAAGCATTAGACGCCAAAGACCGTAAAGCGGGTGGGCCGACTGCCCCTGCTGATGGATTATATTTGGTTTCAATTAATTACACATAAAAAAACCCGCGGTGGCTTTTAAGGGGGGAAAGCCACACGCGGGTCAGTTGGGGTCCAAAAGAGAGAGTGCTCATTCGTTTAAAGGGTTAATAAAAACGAACCTAACCAACTCATCTAACACTTCGTATGATGGGGGTGATTTGTTACAAAATTGGTTCGGCAATAAGGTCTTTTTTTGAAATTTTATGGCAGAAAAGAGCCCGTAAGAATTACGACAATAGTTTTTCTATAATATCAGCGTAAATATCGACCAATTTCTCAAGATCACTGATTTTTAAATTCTCATCGACTTGATGGATGGTTTTATTTGTTAGGCCAAACTCCAGCGCAGGGCAATATTTTGCCAAAAATGGCGCATCAGATGTGCCGCCAGCCGTCGATAATTCAGGAACAAGGTTTGTGTGTCTTTGAATAACAGAGACAATTTTATCCGTCCAAATATTTGGCTCTGTCATAAATGGCGGTGTGCTGGAATGGGAAAGATACTCATATTTATCAGCATGATTAGAAATTATTTCTTCTAATTTTTTATCAATATCTTCGGCTGTCCAGTGGGTGTTAAAGCGGATATTAAAAGATAAAGTCGCCAAAGCGGGGATAACATTATCAGCGGGATTCCCAACATCAATTGATGTGACCTCTAAATTAGTTTTAGAAAAAAATTCAGTCCCCTCATCAAAATTATAATCACTCATTGCTGCTACAATTTTTGCCAATTTAGGGATAGGGTTATCAAATGAGTCTGGATAGGCTGAATGGCCTTGCTGACCATGGGCAATAACTTTTCCAGATAATGTGCCGCGACGGCCTATTTTTACCGCTTCTCCTAATTTTTCGCTATTTGATGGCTCACCGACTAAAAAGAAGTCAGGTAATTGCTCTTTTTCTTTTAACCATTCAATCGCTTTGACAGCGCCATTAATTCTATCGCTTTCTTCATCGCCAATGATCAGTAAGCTGATCGAACCATCAAAGTTGGGATTGGTTTTAAGAAATTTAGAAATAGCGCTAACATAGGCGGCATTGCCGCCTTTCATATCGGACGTGCCACGCCCATACATGATGCCCCCATCAATGACGGCATCAAAAGGCGGGTGCGTCCATGCGCTTTCGTCGCCTGCGGGGACAACATCGGTGTGCCCACAATAGCCAATATGGGGGGCGTTTGGACTGTTTTTACGACCATCTAATCGCGCGAAGAAATTTTGAACGGGATATGATCCATCCCCTTCAAAAGGAAGATTAAAAATTTCGAATCCCATATCACGTAACGGCTTTTTTAAAACCTCTTGTGCGCCGTCATCGGCTGGCGTAACGGACGCACAGCGCACAAGTTTTTGCGTGAGGTCAATGACGTCAATCATTAATCACGAAGCAATTCATTGATAGATGTTTTGGAGCGTGTTTTTTCATCAACACGTTTTACAATCACCGCGCAAGCAAGCTGGGGTGCTTCGGGTGTTTTGCCTGGCAACGTACCAGGAACGACAACAGAATAAGCAGGCACGCGACCAAAAAATATCTCACCGCTTTCACGATCAACAATTTTAGTCGACGCCCCAAGAAAGACACCCATGGAGATGACGGAACCTTCTTCCACCACAACACCTTCAGCGACTTCTGATCGTGCGCCGATGAAAACATTGTCTTCAATGATGACAGGGCCAGCTTGCAGGGGCTCTAATACGCCGCCGATACCTGTTCCACCAGAAATATGGCAGTTTTTGCCAATTTGCGCGCATGAGCCAATGGTCGCCCATGTGTCAACCATTGTGCCTTCATCAACATAGGCGCCCAGATTAACAAAGCTAGGCATTAACACAACATTTTGCGCGATATAGGCAGAATGACGGACAATACAATTAGGCACAGCGCGAAAACCTGCCGCTTTAAAGTCGGCTTCGCCCCAGTTATTAAATTTCGATGGCACTTTATCCCACCAGCTACCGCCCTGCGGCCCGCCGCTCATGGCTTCCATGTCATTTAAACGAAAAGACAACAGAACGGCTTTTTTCAGCCATTGATTCACGTGCCATTCGCCGTTATTTTTTTCTGCGATGCGTGATTTTCCTGCATCAAGATCATTTAACGCAGTTTCAACAGCATCACGGATTTCACCAGTGGTTTGGGCGTTGACGTTATCGCGATTATCCCATGCATCGTTAATGATTTGTTCCATCGTTTGTTAGTCCTTCTTGTTGGGCGCTTGATTTAAAGCATTGTTCAAATATGCACCATAGATAAATAAGATGGCTGTAACATAAAAGAAAATTAGGGCAATAACAATACTGCCCAGAGAGCCATAGGTGACGTTATAATTACCAAAATTTGCAAGGTAGATCGAAAAAGCCGTACCGCCCAATAAAAAGACAAAGGCCGTAAAACATACACCCGGCAGTAAGGCTGTGGCATCTTGGGTAATGTGCGGTAAGAAACGATGGAGAATAAGCAAAGCACCGATTAAAACCAGAAAAGCCGATCCATAGCGGCTGACGTCGAAAACAATTTCTTGTAAGAAGCTAAAATGTAAGAGCGGTTCTGCAAGGTTCCAAATGACAGGGCCAAATAATACCATCAGCGACATGAAAAAGATCAGGAAGGCGGCCAAGATAACAAACAGAACGCCTTGTAAGCGCCTTTGCCAAATAGGACGTTTTTGGCTGACGTGATAGGCGCGGTTAAGGGCAATACGTAAAGATTCAACCCCGCTAGAGGCTGCCCATAACGTGCCAATAAAGCCGATTGTTAACAGCCCTTTGGGTTTCACACTAATGACCTCTGTGACTGCTGGTGCCATGGCTTCAGCGACTTCCTTGGGCATAAATTGAAACATCAAATCCACCATTTTGGGCACATCTTCAGGGGAGCTGATGAAGCCAGCCAAGGCGGCCAAGAAAATCAAAAAAGGAAAAAGCGACAAAAATGCTGTAAAGGCGATATGCCCCGCCGCCATCATGCCGTCTTCTGCCATCATGCGTTGAGCGGCAAAAATAAAAGGTGACGCGGTTTTTTTAATAAGATTTAAAAACATGATGCTATTCATAGCATGATTTCAAGCGTAAAAAGAACCTATGATCTGTGAAATTAAATGGAATATTTTGAGTTTAAAGGAATGGGAGGCGCGGTTTAACAGCGTTGCCCGCTCTAATATTTTGCAAAGTTATGATTACGCCAAGGCTGCCGCTGCAACCCACCGCCAAAAAGCGCGTTGGGGTTTAATTGTTATTGATGGCGTTGAAGCAGGGCTGGTGCAGTTAATGGAAGCCAGTATTTTATGGCGGTTGTGTCACGCGGTTATATTGGATCGGGGGCCATTGTGGTTTGACGGGTTTGGCAATGCGGTTCACGTAAAATTATTTTTCGAGCAATTAAATAAACAGCTTCCCGCCCGTTTGGGACGTAAACGCCGGATTTTGCCTGAAATAGATTATGGTCAAGCGGCGCATCAAATTATGTTACAAGCGGGTTTTAAGAAAGGTGCGGATGATATCCCCTATCAAACATTATGGTGGGATTTAGAAACACAAAATCAAGAAGCCCGCAAAAATTTACGCCCAAATTGGCGCGGTAGTTTGCAAAAAGCAGAGAATTCGTTAGAAAATGAAGAGATTACGGTGGAATGGGATACCCAAGGGAAATTCTATTCTTGGTTGAAATGCGAATGTGCCGTGGATAAGGCAATGCGAGGATATCGGGGAATATCGCCCCAATTACTGGATAATCTAGCCTCTTTTTCGACAAACCAGCCTTTTATGGTGATAGGGAAAGTAAGTCACAAAGGCGAGGATATCGCGGGTGTATTATTTTTATTACATGGTCAAAGTGCGACCTATCAAATTGGCTGTTCGTCAGATTTAGGGCGAAAATATTGCGCGCATCATTTATTGCTATGGCGGGCGCGGGATGTGTTAAAAGAGTATAATATTAAACAAATAGATCTTGGGGGTATCAATGATGACGCAGCAGAAGGCATTAAAAAATTTAAAACAGGTACAGGCGCAAGCTTTGTCCAGCTCTTGGGTCATTATGCATAGAAATTTTAGAATGTTACTTTTCATCACGATGGGTGTGTGGATCATGTCAGCTTCGGCTTTTGCGCAAACTTTGCCCAATGGGCAACAGCAGGCGCAATATGATGTTTATGCAGGCGGTGTTCATGCGCTTAAAGCCAATCTTGATATTGATCAATCGGTGCCAGATAAATATAGCCTCTCACTCGAAGCAAAGACATACGGCTTATTGGGCAAAATGGCACCTTGGGAGGGTAAGTTTGAGAGCACAGGATGGAGAGGTAAAATTGACCAACCTAGCGAACATAAAGCAACCACGACGTGGCGCAAAAGCGAAGAGATCAAGACATATAAATACAATAAGGACGGCTCTTTTGCTCAATATACCATCAAGGATAAATCAAATGATGGTAAACCCAAAAAAGTAGATCCAAAACTGGTTGAGCAGACAACAGACGTTTTAACCGCGACCTTAAACACGATGAAAAAAATCGGTGAAACGGGACAATGTTCGGGCGAAAAAGATGTTTTTGATGGAAAGCGTCGCTATACATTGGTGTTTAAGCAAAAGAAGCAGGTTTATTTGGATAGCTCGCGCTGGAATGTTTATAAAGGGCTTGCGGTTGAATGTACGGCGGAAGTAAAACCTATTGCGGGAAAATGGCGTGAAAAGCCGCGTGGTTGGATGTCTATTCAGGAACAAGGCCGTGAAAAAGGGACATTGCCGACAATTTGGTTTGCCAAAGTAAGCGAAGGCCAGCCAGCCGTCCCCGTGAAAGTACGTGTGAAAACAGCGTACGGTACTTTATTCATGCATATGACCAGCTATCGCGATGGTAATAAGCATTTAACCCTTGCGAAGAAATAAATTTTTAAAGTCTAATAATCCTTCACATATTGGCAAAGGCGGAATTTATCTCTGATACTCCCTACTTTCTTAAGGGCGGGCAAATATGTGAGTGACAGTTGCGTGGCTTGATGCGTCTAATGCAACTTTATGAAACATGATGTGAGTTTGTCTCTCTGCTTAATTTCGTGTAGAAAATCATCATGGAAGATAACACTCCTCTCGCTATTATTATTCTTGCCGCTGGTAAAGGGTCGCGCATGCGCTCTGCCAAGCCAAAAGTGATGCATAAGGTGGCGGGACGCCCCATGATTAATTGGCTGATTGAAACGGCTGAATGTCTTGCACCTGAGAGAATTATCGTTGTGACGGCTCCCAATATGGATGACGTACAGGACGCTGTCGCGCCGCACCAATGCATGATTCAAAAACAACAAAACGGAACGGGTGACGCGGTAAAGCCTGCTGCGGAGGCTTTGAAAGATTTTGACGGACAAGTCCTTATTTTAATGGGCGATGAGCCTTTTGTGGATATGGGTGTATTGGAAACCATGATTGACCATGATGGCCTTTCTGTTATGGCGATTAAAGAAGAAGACCCCGCAGGATTAGGGCGGGTGATTACCCATGATGATGGCTATTTAAGCCATATTGTAGAAGACAAAGATTGTACGGAGCAAGAGCGCAAAATTAATCTTTGTAATGCAGGAAATTATTGTTTACCCGCAAAGCATTTATCAAAATGGCTGGGAAAATTAAGCAACGATAATGCGCAAAGCGAATATTACTTAACCGATTTGCCTAAAATTGCCGAAGAAGATGGCTTTAAAACAGCGGTTATCGAAGGGCAATCGATTTGCCGCTGGGGTGTAAACACACGGCTTGAATTGGCGGAACATGAATATGCCGCCCAATCGATTTTGCGCCAACAAGCAATGGAAGCAGGCGTTTCCATGGTCGATCCTGCCACAGTGTATTTGTCTTGGGATACGGAATTTGGTGAAGATGTTGTGATAGCGCCAAATGTGGTGATTGGCCCTTTGACTTGTATCGAAGATAATGTGACCATTCATGCATTTTCGCATATTGAAGGCGCGATTATTGAACAAAATGCCGAAATTGGCCCATTTGCACGGATACGCCCAAAATCAGTCATTGGCAAAGCGGCAAGTGTGGGCAATTTTACGGAAGTTAATCGCTCTACGTTGAAAGAGGGGGCGAAAGCAAAACATGTCTCTTATATTGGTGATGCGATTATTGGTGAAAAAACCAATATTGGTGCAGGCACTATTATTGCCAATTATGATGGCTTTTTAAAACATCAAACAATAATTGGCGATGGTGTTTTTGTGGGGTCAAATTCAACTATCCTTGCACCCGTTACTGTAGGGGATAAAGCTATTTTGGCGGCGAATTCAACGATAAATAAAAATGTTCCAGGCAATGCGATGGCCATTGCGCGGACACGCCAAGAAAATCACGAAGGCTGGGCAAGTCAATATCGCAGTATGAAACGCGTACAAAAAAAGCAACAGGAAGATGATTAACCATGTGTGGTATAATTGGCATTATCGGCGACCAAGAAGCTGCTCCCCAATTGTTAGAAGGTTTGAAAAGGCTGGAATATAGGGGGTATGACTCTGCGGGTGTGGCGACTTTAAGTAACGGAAATATCGACCGCCGCCGTGCAGAAGGCAAGCTGTTTAATCTTCAAAATTTATTAGATAAACAAGAATTAAAAGGTACAGTTGGTATTGGCCATACAAGATGGGCGACCCACGGAAGGCCAACAACAAATAATGCACATCCCCACGCAACAGATAAAGTTGCTGTGGTGCATAATGGTATTATCGAGAATTACGTTGAGATCAAAGAAGAACTTCAACAACTTCAATATCGTTTTGAAACCGAAACAGATACCGAAGTGATTGCTCATTTAATTACCCATTATTTAACCCAAGGCTTGAGCCCGCAAGACGCGGCGGATAAAGCCTTGGAGAGATTAGAAGGTGCGTATGCGCTGGCTATTATTTTCTCTGGGGAACACGACTTAATGATCGGGGCGCGTCACGGCACGCCACTGGCAGTTGGATATGGTGAGGGGGAAATGTTTTTGGCTTCTGACTCCTATGCGCTGGCACCCTTGACGAAGAAAATTTGTTTTTTGGAAGATGGTGATCGCGTGACCATGACCCGTCATAAGGTCAGAATTTATACCGCCGACAATGATAATGTTGAACGCCCCATCCGCATCACGGCACAATCGGGCGCAACAACAGGCAAAGGTGAGTATCCTCACTTTATGCTAAAAGAAATTTACGAACAGCCCGCTGTGATTGGCGATACGCTCAATAGCTTTATCAATCCATCAACGGGCGAAATTGCCCTGCCTGATCATATTGTAGCGGCTGTTGATAAAGCGCCACGGATCACGCTGGTTGCCTGCGGAACAGCTTTTTATGCCTGCATGGTGGCCAAATATTGGTTTGAACAAATTGTCCGTATCCCGTGTGAAATTGATATTGCCTCAGAATTTAGGTATCGCGAAGCGCCGATGCCTGATGATGGCGTTTGTATCTTTATTTCGCAATCGGGTGAAACGCTCGATACACTTGAAGCCCTACGTTATTGTAAACGTGAAGGGCAAACGGTACTGTCGATTGTCAACACAATTGAAAGCACGATTGAGCGTGAATCAGATTTAATTCTTCATACTTTAGCAGGGCCAGAAATTGGCGTGGCGTCGACCAAAGCTTTTACAACGCAATTAACAACATTGGCTTGCTTGGCGCTGGCGCTGGCGTTTAAACGTGAGCGTATCCAAGAAGAAGAACGCCAATCTTATGCGGAGACCTTACGCCATTTGCCTAAATTGGCGGCAGATATTCTTCAATATGATGCTGAAATAAAATTTATTGCAAAAGATATCTTTCAATCGCGCGATATGCTTTATATCGGGCGCGGTGTGATGTACCCCATTGCGCTGGAAGGGGCATTAAAGCTAAAAGAAATTTCGTACATACATGCCGAAGGGTACGCCGCAGGCGAAATGAAGCATGGTCCAATCGCTTTAATTGACGAAAATGTCCCTGTTGTTGTTGTTGCACCATCGAATGACCCGTTATTTGATAAGACTCTTTCGAACGTACAAGAAACGGTCGCGCGCGGCGGTAAAATTTTACTTTTTTCCGATCAAAACGGTACAAAGAAAATGAGCGACATCACAACATGGTCCGTCACTTTGGGGGACGTACATCCATTTGTTGCGCCAATCCTTTACACCATTCCCATTCAATTGCTTTCTTACCATATTGCCGTTGTAAAAGGCACAGACGTCGATCAACCCCGCAATCTCGCAAAGTCCGTCACGGTGGAATAGTTTAGGTATTTTTAGATAAATTCATTAGCTTGGCGCGTTCGATTCCTTGTATTATGTCATTTATTTTTGTCTTTCAGATCAGTGAAATTAATAAAATCTTGATTTTCTGCGGGTTTTAGGCTGTACTTTATCCAATAAAGAAATAAATACGCTTTCATAAAAGAAGGCTGACTTACAACAGGGTCAAAAATTATGGGTCAATCCAATCAATTGGAAGAACATTGGCCGCCATCTGGTTGGCGCGCTTTTGAAGATATTGATAAGAGCCATGGGCAGACAATGCTCAAGGATCCTGCCAATGCATTGATCAAAGGATTTTCTTATGACGTTCAACCAGTGCAAACTTTTAGAACTGAAAATCATCAATCATTTTTCACATACGAGCTTCGTATTCGCGGTTGGGAATATAATATTCAAAATGAAAGCAGGGAGCTTTCGATTTTGTCTTTTATGATAAAGGACCGTGTAAATTTGAAAATACCAAAAGACCCACTGATTTTTGACATTAAAGTAAATGGTCAGCCCCTAAAATTAACGCAACGTTCCGCACACAGAGCGCTCTCGGCGGCTATTTTTATGATGAAGCAAATTAACCGTGATGGTGTCTTAAATGTTGGGCGTATTCTAAAATTATATAAAATACATCCATCACAACGCAGCTTGTATGACACTGATAATCAACGCCAAGACTCCTTACGTTGTGGGCTTCTCGATGCATGCTCTGCACAAAAAAAGCAAAGCGTCTGGTAATGAGAATTTAAAAGAGCGAATTTAAAAAATTATTTTTTATCGTCTTCATCATCATCTAGATCGTCTAAATCTTCTTCGTCATCATCAACAGAATCAAGACTACCGTCTAGATCATCTGGGTCAGAGTCAATTGTCAGTGTGGAATCATCGTCATCATCTAGATCATCATCATCGTCGTCAACATCATCTAAGCTTACGACATCATCATCTGCATCAATATCATCAATGTCATCATCTTCTGCGTTTACTTTATTCTCCGCTTCCTTGACAGGTTTAGCTTCTTCAATGGCGGCGCGACCTCTACGGGCTTTGACTTTGGTCTCACCTGTAAATTCTGTGCTGCATGACGGGCAAATTATGGGGCTTTTCTCCATATCATAAAATCGCATGCCACAATTCATACAAATTCGTTTAAGGCCTTTTGACATAGTGAAGTTCCTTTTGTTTTGATGGTTATATTCATTTCAAAAATTCTAAATCATTCATTGCCTTATTTTCACCTGTAAGTCAAAATGATTGCGCATTTTAATAATAATTATATATAGCTGGAGGCTCTCTCAATGCAAACCCCTGTCGTTTTATGCGGTTACAAACGCTCCCCTTTCACGTTCGCCATGAAAGGTGCGCTGGCGCAAACCCGTCCTGATGATATGGCGTCAGAAGTCATAAAATCGCTTATTGCGGAGACGGGCGCAAATGCGGACGATATTGAAGATATCTTGATGGGCTGTGCTTTTCCTGAGGCTGAACAAGGATTTAACTTAGCCAAAATTGTCGCGCAACTTGCTGGCCTGCCAGATAGCGTTGCGGGCGCAACCGTGAATCGTTTTTGTGGCTCTAGCATGACGACTATTCAAATGGCGGCGGGTTATATTCAAATGGGTGCGGGTGATTTATTTGTCTGCGCGGGCGTTGAATCAATGTCGCGTATTCCTATGGGTGGATTTAATCCCATGCCCAATCCTGCAATGATGGAAATCAATCCTGCTGCCTATATCGGTATGGGAGAGACCGCAGAGAATTTAGCCAAAAAATATAAAATTGATCGGGATACCCAAGAAGAATTTGCTGTGAATTCCCAAACCAAAGCTGCCGCTGCCCAAGCCGCAGGACATTTTAAAGATGAGATTGTCACCATTGGTGATGTCAATCAAGATGGTTGTATCCGTGAAGGAACAACCAAAGAAGCATTGGCAGGATTAAACTTGGCTTTTGATAAAAATGGTACAGTCACGGCTGGCACGGCGTCACCGCTTACCGACGGTGCGGCGGCTGTTTTGGTGGCTTCGGAAGAATATGCCAAAAAGCATGACTTGCCAATTTTGGCGCGTATTAAATCTGTTGGTGTTGCGGGGTGTGATGCATCCATTATGGGTATTGGCCCTGTCCCTGCAACGCAAAAAGCATTAACCCGTGCAGGATTAAGCATGGGTGACATTGATGTTGCTGAATTGAATGAAGCTTTCTCCGCGCAGTCTTTATCTGTATTGCAAGAACTGAAATTAGATGTCTCAAAAGTGAATTTAGATGGTGGGGCCATTGCATTGGGTCATCCATTGGGCGCGTCGGGGGCGCGTATCACGGGTAAATTAGCATCGCTTATGCAACGCGAAAAACTAAAAACAGGCCTTGTAACCATGTGCATTGGCGGCGGTCAAGGAACAGCGATTATATTGGAGAGCGTTTAATGTCTAATATGAGTTGTATTGGTTTTCCAGTTGAAACGGAAGATGAATTCGGAGATTTAGCAGTTTCAAAAGCCAACAAAGCGCTTGAATATAAAACGCATCAGGGGGCTTATCTATGTTGGGAAGAAGATGAAGATTTTGGCCCAGAGCTTTGGGTCCAAGCCGAAGGGGATGCAATTGTTGGTATGCACCCTTATTTTAGAGGTAAGAGTGAAATGCGTGTTGGCGCATTAAACCTTGTTGAAAACGAATTTCAAACAACATTAGACGCTTCAATTTACGGATGGATTGATCCTGAAACTAAAGACCCTGAGAGCGGCGTATGTCCATGCCTATTTGATATGGTGAATTACAAAATTTACAATGATATCAGCTTTCCCTTTATCGAAAAATTTTCCGTTGCGGCCTTTGCTCAAGAAATTGATGTATATGAATCTGAAGCGGCATATGAAGAAGAAAACCCTCCAATGACAGAAGAAGATTTGGATAATATAACAGACGAAACGCCGATGGCGATGGCGGCTGAGAGCTTAATGCCTGTTGGATTGTTTAATGAAGAAGAAGGTGAGCCACCTGAAGCTTATGCGATGCTGACAGGTAAGGTGTTAGAAACTAAAAAAATGATTAATCCTGACACTAAAAAAGAATATCACTGGGCTTTAGTTAAAACTTTAGGTGGTACAGTAGATGTGATTGCCGCGCCCGATATGATTGATCAAGAAATTGTTAAAGATGGCATTGTATCTGGTATTTTTTGGTTTTGTGCAGACATTAAATTTGATGAGGAAAAGGCTTAGTGCTTGAAGAAAATTTAGAAGCGATAAAAAAACGCAATGCACGGGTCGAAAGTAATAAAGCGTGGGAAATATCGTGGACTCGGCGTTTATGTATTGCGGTTGCAACATACTGGATTGCGGTGCTTTACATGCAAATCGTTGGATTGTCGCATCCGTTTTGGGGTGCATTTGTTCCTAGTGGTGGATATCTGCTTTCGACGATGTCCTTATTGTTCATAAAAAATTATTGGCTAAAAAATATTTATCAAAATCAGGAGTCTTAAATGACCGAAATTAAAAAAGTTGCTGTTATTGGTGCGGGTGTTATGGGAAGTGGCATTGCGGCGCAAATTGCCAATGCGGGCGTGCCAGTCGTCTTGCTTGATATTGTTCCAAAAGATGCAAAAGATCGGAATGTTATTGCTAAAGGGGCGGTGGCAAAAATGTTAAAAGCTGACCCTGCGCCTTTCATGTCAAAGAAGAATGCCAAGCTGATTGAGGTTGGAAATTTAGAAGATGATCTAGAAAAAATTAGTGATTGTGATTGGATTGTTGAAGTTGTGCTGGAAGATTTAAAAATCAAGCATGCAACTTATGAAAAAATTCAAAAGCACCGCAAGAAAGGCTCGATTGTAACGTCAAACACATCGACTATTCCATTGGCTAAATTGGCTGAAGGACAGCCAAAAGAATTTGTTAAAGATTTTATGATTACGCATTTCTTTAACCCGCCGCGCTATATGCGCTTGTTGGAAATGATCACCAGTGACCAGACAGATAAAAAATCTGCGCAAATTATTGAAGAGTTTTGCGATGTGCGTCTAGGTAAAGGTGTGGTGCATTGTAAAGACACACCAGGCTTTATCGTGAATCGCCTTTTGGTGTTTTGGATGCAAAGGGCGCTGAATGTCGCGGTGGAAGATAATGTTCCGTTGGAAGTGGCGGATGCGGTGATGGGTAAACCTATTGGTGTGCCAAAAACAGCCGTGTTTGGGCTGATTGATTTGGTCGGTGTTGATTTAATGCCTTATCTGGCGAACAGCATGCTCTCCAGCTTACCCGAAGATGATAAGTACCGTGAAATTTATCAAGATTATCCGTTTGTCAGCCAAATGATCGAGGCAGGATATAATGGCCGTAAAGGCAAGGGCGGGTTTTACCGCTTAAATCCTGGTGCGCCAAAGGGTGCAAAAGAAAAACAAACCTTAGAGCTTGATCCTTCTAAATTTGATGAAGGTCAGTACCGCGCCAGCAACAAACAAAAACTAGCGTCTGTTAAAGCGGGTAAGAAGGGCTTGCGCGCCGTTGTTGAAACTGATGACCAAGGCGGTCATTACGCATGGAAAGTCTTAAGCCAAACGTTGGCCTATGCCGCGTCGCTTGTGCCGCAAATTGCTGATGATATCGCGAGTGTAGATGAGGCCATGCGTCTGGGCACGAATTGGAAAAAAGGCCCGTTTGAAATGATCGACGCGCTGGGCTCTGATGAGATCAGTGGTGCAAAATGGCTAGCTGATAAATTACGTGAAGAAGGCATGGATGTGCCTGCCCTTCTTGATGCTGTGGGCAAAGGAAGTTTCTATCGCGTTGAAGATGGCAAGCTCCAAGCTTTTGGAACAGATGGAAAATATCATGATGTTAAACGCCCCGATGGTGTGTTGTTGCTGCGTGATATTAAATTATCAGCTAAGCCAGTGATCAAAACCGCAAGTGCGTCGGTTTGGGATATTGGCGATGGTGTTTTATGCGTTGAATTTACGGGTAAGATGAACGCGATTGATGATCAAGTTTTCTCTGCGTACAGCCAAGCGATGAAGATGATCGAAAAAGATGATCAATATAAAGCGATGGTGATTTACAACGAAGGCTCACATTTTTGTGCTGGTGCGAATTTGGGCTTAGCATTATTTGCGATGAATATTGCGATGTGGCCGCAAATCGAAGAGTTGGTAAGTGGTGGGCAGAAAATTTATAAAGCGTTGAAGTATGCCCCGTTTCCTGTTGTCACAGCGCCGAGTGGTATGGCATTGGGGGGCGGTTGTGAAATCTCCCTTTATGCAGATCACGTTCAAGCACACGCTGAAACATACACTGGCTTAGTCGAAGTGGGTGTTGGTTTGCTTCCTGCTTGGGGTGGCTGTGTTGAAATGGTTAAGCGTTACAAGGATGCGGAGCGTCAAAAATACGGCAAAGATGTTGGCGGCGTCACAGGTGAGAAGAAAATTTGGTTTGCCCCGAATGAAACCCCGATGGGGGCAGTGCGTAAGGCGTTTGAGCTTATTGCGATGGCGACTGTTGCCAAATCTGCGCAAGAAGCAAAAGAATATATGTACTTACGGAGCAGTGATGGCATCACCATGAACCGTGATCGACTGCTATTTGATGCCAAAGAAAAAGCATTGGAATTGGCGAAAAATTACACCGCGCCCGAACCTGTCGAAGAAATTCGTTTGCCGGGTCCTGCGGGAAAAATGGCTTTGGATATGGCTGTCTCAGATTTGTGTAAATCTGGTAAGGCAACGCCGTATGATGCGGTAGTGTCTGCATCCGTTGCGCGCGTGCTGACCGGTGGGGCAAAAGCTGACTGGACGCAACCCTTGCATGAAGAAGATATGTTTAAATTAGAGCGTGAAGAATTCATGAAGCTGGTCCGCATTGAAGGAACACAAAACCGTGTTGAGCATATGCTTGAAAAAGGCAAGCCATTAAGAAATTAGGGCGCGATGAATAGGTGATTTGATGGATTTGTTCACGAGTATGACGCTTGGTGTTATCGTCTGCGTAATAGGTAAGGTGATTTTTCAACAACTCTGTCCGCGCTTAACAGGGCGTATTAAATTAGATGTTACTAATGTTAATCCTGAAACAGTTGAAGGTTTTGTTATCATAGAGCCCCGCAAAGATATGCGGGCTGATCGCCCCTTACTTACATTGCGTTGTGAAGATACGGAAGGCGACATTTCGGCTTCGGAGCTTCAGCCTGTGGTTGTGCAGACGATGTGTGAACTTGATAGGGTAGGGCATGTGACCGCAGGAAAAGCGCGCCGCCTTCCTTTTTGCATTAACGTCCCGACTAAAAGTGAAGGGGAAGGGGGGCATCTTGATCTTGGCATCGAATCTTCCATTATGGCCAAGGGAGTGGATGGTCGTCAGCTTAATCGCTATGCTTGGTGGCTGGCAGTTCACCTTGAAACCGACCGTATAAATTTAGATAATATGACTCTCATTAATAGGTGACTCAATGGATCATTCTCAGGCGATTGAAATTTTTCAAGAAATTCAGGCGCGGCCTTATAGTTGTTTGGCTGATACACCAGAGCAGAGTTGTAATAATTGCTTTTATAAAGGCACAGAGCTGATACAACGTCTGGCGGTTTTGGGCTATACCGTGCGTGGGCGGTGCGCGGAAACAACGTGGTTTGAGGATCATATCCCGCAAGAGATACAAGATTTGTTGCCAAAAGATTTACTCTGTACGCATTTTTATCCTGAAATTCTGCAAGATGGGGTATGGCGTATCATTGATCCTAGCTTTCAACCTTCATTAGAAAAACATGGCTTTACAATCGGCTCATGGGAAAATGGTAAAAGCTGCTTTACGCTCACTAAAATTTACACCCAAGAAGAAGCGATAGATTATCAAAAATTATGGTTTAATTTAGACTACCAAAATGACTTTTTTGACCGCGGCGGCTCGTGTTGGGCGGCGCTTAATAAGTGGTTTGGTGAAATCGCTTAGCTATTATCTATCATAAATTTTTGGACAGATTCTTGTATGGCTGTGCCAATTTGATCGGGGGTAATTGTTGTATCTTCTTGTTTAATGGGGGCATGTACGTCATTGCAGCCCAAGATACCACCATCAATTACAATTAAATTTTTGATATTTTGGGCAGTTAAAAACTCACTTACTTTTTGTGCACGCGGGCCTGCTTTACATAAAATATATAAAGGTTGGTTGGGGGCGCAAATGCTGTTGATTTTATCCGCGTTGACCTCATGTAGCGGAATATGGGTTGTTGGATAATCAAGGTGATAAGCCTGATATTCAATATTTGTTCTGATATCCAATATGTTTAAATCATCTTGTGATTTGATTAGATCAACGAAGTCAGCGGCGGTTATAAAATCAGTCATTGGTTATATTCCTTTCACAAAAAAACGGGCTTAAAAAAAGCCCGCTTTAAAAATAATATCTGATCGCAATTTACTTTGTGATGTGTGTAAATTGTGGCTCTGCACTACGCATAACAGGTGTGTCATCAATGATCACACGTGCTGGAGCAGGCTGACGCACTGGCGCTTGTGTAATAACAGGTGCTGGCGCTGGAGCAGGTGCTGGCGCTTGAACAACAACTGGTGCTGCTGGTCTCATAACTGGCGCTCTTGTGCCAGCTTGAACTGTACGCTCTTCAGTGTAAGCACCACCACGGTCACATTCGTCAAGCTCATCATTACAAGCTGGTAGTGAAAATCCGCTACAAGCTGATAGTGTAGCTGCTGTACCTGCGATAAGCAGTAATCCTAGAAATTTTTTCATTATTAATCCTTAAATTATGTTAATCGAAACTTTATCGACAAGATAATATAAGAAAAAATGATTTTCTACAAGAGTTTAGCGCTTATCGCTTAGATAACGGCGTTCTAAATGCTTAAGAAGTGCGTCCGTTGCTAGATCTTTTCCTGTGACATTTTTCATTGTTTCTAAGGGGCCACATTTATGGCCAACGGAACAAACATTATCTTTAACCCATTCACTGACATTTTCTAAATGCCCTTTTTGTATTTGGGAAGACAAGTCGCTATTGCTGCTGTAAATCTTTTCATGCATTTCGGCAGCCATAACGTGCGATAATGTGTTTGTCGGGATAAAGCCAAATCGCCCTGTAAACCAATCAGGGTTTTGAAGCGCACCTTGCATAATATTGCTCGGTTGGCCGCCTAATAATGTTTTGCTTTCTTCGTTCCAACGCTCTGGAATGTCTTTGACGCTCATGCCTTCATTGATTAAATCCCGCTCGATGCGGTAACGTAATATATCGTGGAAAATCTTACTTAACTCATCCGCGTCATTACGAATTAATGTTGGATTAATAATCTTTTTTAATTGATACAAGTTCTCTGGTTCAAAAGATTTATTTTTAAACTGTCTAAACACCCCTTCTGCACGGACAGAGATAAAATCAAAGAATTGGGGGGTACGACCGATGATTGTTTCAAACAAAATACTTAAGGCATTCATCATGATTGCGCCTTGGTCTTGACCAACAGGCTGGGTTTTCCATTCGTTCGGAAGGTTTTGATAATAAAGCCCGCGCGCCCCTTGGTATAATGTATCTTCTAAAGAATCAAGGAAGTTTGTGTTGTCATCACAACGTACCAAAACCCTTACATCATCTGCATTCCCGCCTGTCATAGGGGTCAAGTTTGAGACATATAAGCCGCCGCGTTCAAAATCAAAACCAATCATTTCTAAAATAGTTTTGTTCAACCACATTTGGTCTTTTTTGCTAAAGCTACCTTCTAATGCTATTGGCGCTGGTTGGCTTTTTTGTTTTTCTAATGCCTTTAGATAAAGACTATTTAAAGGGCCCAATAAAGAGTCATAAAGATCATCCATTTGGTGCATGGATATGTCACTGGCGTAGCCTGCTAATAAAGCCCGATAAGGTGATGCTGTTTCAAATTTCTTTTGTTTTAAATCACCTATACGGCGATATAAATCTACGACTTTTTCAATATGGGGTTCGGCTGCTTTCCAATCATTGCCGCGCATCGCATCGGCATGCATGCGGCGCCCTTGGTTCGCAATTTGAACTGACGCAATGTAAAGATCTGGCGGCAATGCCGATAGATGTGAATGAATGCGGCGCATTTCAACAAGGTTGGCTTTGTCCCAATCATTCCAATTTTCTGGATTCTTTGCGGCTTCGTTTTCTACTTTGTCTAACAATTTTGTAACTGTTGGCGTTGTCGTTTCGGCATATATACGCTTTGTGATAGATGAAATATCATTTAAGCGACGTTTCAAGCTGCCTGATGGCATGGCGGTCATCATATCAACGGCTAAGGTATTACGAATGTTGAACATGGTGTTCAAATTGGCAAAGTAAAACTTTAAATCATTATAGCCTTCGGCTGGTTCTGCCACGGTTTTTAGATTAGCTTTTTCTTGAGATGCATCAGTCATTTTAAAACGCCTTTTGATAATTATGTTATATATTAATGAGTTAAAGATATAATATAGTGCCGTAATTAGGTTAAAAAGAGCTTAACTAAGTAAATGTCTGAAGCGTACAAATTGGGCTTATTATGTAACAATTATGCTTATGATGCCGAATAATACCTCTGAAAATAGTATTTATCTGAAAAACTAAGTTAGGATTATTATGCGACTGTTACTTTTCATCATTTTATTATCCGCCTCAGCGATCTCAAATAACGCTCTAGCGCAAAGTCATTATAAGGAGATTAATACTGATAATCTCTCAGAGGTTTTAGATTTAAATTCTGGAAAAAAGAGAGTTTTGTTGGTGTACGCGTCATGGTGTCCGCATTGTCAGGTCATCTATCCTGAGCTAACCAAAATTGAAAAAGAATTTCCGAAATCAATTAAGGCTATTTCAATGAACAAAGACCAAAATCGTCTTAAAAGATTTTTGAATAAGTTTCCTGATTCAACGATAGAGCCGATTGTCTGGGATACAGAGTATCATATGGGCGCTTCTTTAAACGAATTAGGTATAGAGTTCTCAGGGTATATCCCCTTTATCGCATTGATTAATGCGAATGGTGACGTTACGCAGCAAGGTCATGTGACAACAGAAGAAATTAGAAATTTTCTACAATAGTTCTTTGAAATTATTATCATTAAATAAAAAAGGCCGTTATTTCTAACGACCTTTTTAAAATTAATTTAGGCGTGTAAAAACACTACACTTAAATAGTAATTCTACTACTCAATAATTTTAGCTACAACGCCGGCGCCGACTGTACGGCCGCCTTCGCGGATAGCGAAGCGTAGGCCTTCATTCATCGCGATTGGCGCAATTAACTTCACTGAGAAGTTACAGTTATCGCCCGGCATCACCATTTCCGTGCCTTCAGGAAGGATCACTTCGCCTGTGACGTCTGTTGTTCTAAAGTAGAATTGTGGACGGTAATTAGCGAAGAATGGCGTGTGACGGCCCCCTTCATCTTTAGACAAGATATAAGCTTCCGCTGTAAATTGTGTGTGC
>CALDTV010000006.1 GCA_937923625.1 uncultured Alphaproteobacteria bacterium | reverse complement strand
TTTTTTGGGCTTGCCACCACGGCTTTTGGGACTCAACAGGCAGGTATGGCGACAATCATTTTGTTTTGGATTGTTGGGTTGTTTGTTCTGTTGAAAGTAAAGGAAACGCCATGAAAATAATTAAAAAAGCATCTCCTAATTTTGACGCGCGCGATGGCGTTTTGCCTTCAATCATTTTACTTCATTACACAGGGATGAAAAATGCAGAAGAAGCGCTTGAAAGGCTGACGGATGAGGCGGCGCAGGTAAGCGCTCATTATACGGTTGATGAGGGTGGCAATATTTATAGTCATGTCGGTGAGAATTATCGCGCTTGGCATGCCGGGGTTTCTTATTGGCGCGGTGAGAAAAATATAAACGCCCATTCTGTTGGTATTGAAATTGTTAATAAAGGTCATGAGCATGGCTATGAGGCATTTCCTGAAAAGCAAATAGAATCTGTTATGGCGCTTTGCAAAGATATTCAATCACGTCATGATATTAAACATGTACTGGCACATTCAGATGTCGCTCCAACGCGTAAGCAAGACCCAGGGGAGTTATTTCCTTGGGAACGCTTGGCGCGAAAGGGCATCGGTCTGTGGCCTTCGGATGATGCTCCAATAGTAAATGGGGATGTTTTCGAAACGCTAAAAAAAATTGGCTATGATGTAACAGATACTCAAAAAGCGTTAATTGCCTTTCAACGGCATTTTGTTCCCGAAGTTTTTATAAATGGCTCTGAAGGATCTTTATGTGATCTGTCTATAAGAAGGTTAGGAGCATTAAAAGCGCAAATGCTTGCTTAAATAGCAAGGGGCGTGATAAACGTATTTTGTTGGAAGGCTGGATAGCCGAGGGTAGGATGAATTTTTACCTTAGGAAAGTCCGGGCTTCAAGAAAACATGGTGCCGGGTAACGCCCGGGCGACGTAAGTCGACGGAAAGTGCAACAGAGAGAAGACCGCTCTATTAAGTGCCATCATGCCCGCATGAGGGCTTTTGCTTAATAGAGCAAGGCTGAAAGGGTGCGGTAAGAGCGCACCGCGTGACTGGTAACAGGAACGGCAAGGTAAACCCCACCAGAAGCAAGACCAAATAGGAATGTCATATAAGTGTGTTTTCCACTTGATATTCGGGTAGGTTGCATGAGCGTAATGGTAACATTGCGCCTAGATGAATGGTTATCGTTTTGTTGAGTTTGGCTCTGCAGAATACAAAACCCGGCTTATAGGCCTTCCAGCATATTATCTTCTTTTTTTGAAATTGCTTAGGCGTCCTATATGTGAGGCATCTTAATTAAGAGCTTTTATAGAGCTGTAAGCGATTGTACCGACATAAAGGCCACCATTAATTGATAAAACCATCATTAATAAAGCTGTCATAATATTTCTCCCTGATACTCAAAATTTTTGTTGTTATCTTTTTGTTGGCATATAGTTACCATAATAATTTAATGTATGTCAATAAAATTTTCAAAATTTTTTAATAAAATCAATAGGTTGGTTAGAATTATCCGAGCAGAGGAATTTTTTAACGTTATGTCAATTAAATCAATAGATTTGGGCCAAAATATTTTTATCTGTGAATGGATAATAAATCTTGCAAAAGCCAAATTGACCGTGTGATATAAACCATGATATCCCATATATATCCATGTTTTTCCGTTTTGGGGCAAAATATGGTTTCTAACTCTCGAAATCGATCACGTTTCTGGTCGTAATTTGCGTAAAATTTTTGAATGGGATGAAAGGCTAGATAAGGGCTAAGTGGTGCTGTTTCTTTCGACATACACGAACAAGATTGACAAAAAGGGGCGGGTTTCCGTTCCGTCGCAATTTCGCGCGGAATTAGCCGACCAACAATTTCAAGGCGTCGTGCTGTTTTGCTCAAACGCCCATGCCTGTCTAGAGGGCTTTCCATGGTCTTACATGCAAGATATTGGTAAGCGCCTTGATAATTTTGATTTGTTCTCCAGTGAACAAGATGATCTTGCGACGGCTGTTTTTGGTAGTGCAGTGCAACTTCCTTTTGATGGTGATGGAAGAATTATTCTGCCAACTGATTTGGTCGAGTTTGGTGGATTTGAGGAAAAAGTTTCTTTTGTCGGTATGGGAACGAAGTTCCAGCTATGGAGCCCAAAACATTTTGAAGAACGCCAAAAAATAGCGCGTGAAGCCGTGCAAAAGCAAGGGCTGACAATCCCGAAAAAAACGGGAGATGAGTCATGAGCGCCCATTATTCCGTCATGTTAGAGGATGTGATAGCCCATTTAGCGCCGCAAGATGGTGAGGTTTATGTTGATGGTACTTTTGGGGCGGGTGGTTACACCAAGGCATTTTTGCAAAGTGCAGATTGCACCGTCATTGCGATTGATCGTGATCCCACTGCGTTGGCAACAGCAGAAAAATTACAAGAAGAGTTTGGGAAGCGTCTGATTTTTATTCAAGGCTGTTTTGGTGATGCGCTGGAGGTGGTGCAGGCGGCTGGCTTTAATCGTGTTGATGGTTTTGTTTTAGATGTCGGCGTGTCCTCCATGCAGATTGATCAAGCAGAGCGCGGATTTTCGTTTCGTTATGATGGGCCGCTAGATATGCGTATGGATGGATCGCAAGGGCAAACGGCGCAAGATATTGTGAATAATATGGGCGAGGAAGATTTAGCGAATATTATTTATCAATATGGGGAGGAACGCCTATCGCGCCGTATTGCTAAACGCATTGTCATGGAGCGGGCGGAAGAGCCAATTACATCAACGTTGCAGCTAGCGGATATTATTCGCAGTGTTGTGCCGAAATCGCCGAAGGATAAAATTGATCCTGCTACACGTACTTTTCAGGCGCTGCGTATTGCGGTCAATGATGAATTGGGCGAATTAAGTCGCGCTTTGCAAGCGGCGGAGAAATTATTAAAGCAGGCTGGTCGTCTTGTGGTCGTGTCTTTTCATTCGCTTGAAGATGGTATTGTGAAGTCGTTTATGTATGAGCGTTCTGGCTATGTGTCTAATAACTCACGTCACATGCCGCCATCTCAAAATATTGCAGCGCCTTCAAGTTTTGTTCTCAAAAAACGCAAAGCCTATGAGCCTTCCGAAACTGAAGTGCAAGAAAATGCGCGCTCTCGTTCGGCAAAGTTGCGCGTGGCTGTTCGTAATGATGCAGATGCGTGGGAGGGGAATCAATAATGTTTCGTCTTTCAGGAGTTTTGATGATTTGTTTTGCGGTTGTGTTGGGGGTAATGCTTTTTCACACAAGCCAATCCGTACAAGAAGCAGAAAAGAAATTGGCGATTATTGGACAGAATTCTTCTGGAGAAGAAGAAGCATTAAGAGCGCTTTCAACGGAGTGGGATTATTTGAACCGTCCCCAACGCTTAGAATCTTTGGCGTTAAAAAATCTAGATTTAGATAAAGACATTACAACGCAAAATAATTTAATTGAGGATGTTGCGGATATCCCAAAAGCTGTCGTGCCTGTCATTCCAAAAGTGAAGCCAAAATTTTTAAATCATGTTTCGACGAAAAAGCCAGAGAAAAAGCAGGAGAATTTAAAGCCTTCAACTATTCAAAAAACAGAACAAGAAAAATTTGAGTTACTTTTAAAAAATGTTCAAGGAGAGGCGCCATGAGCTTTTTTCGGGACAACCGCATCAAATTAAATGGTACGCGCCGCTCTTCATTGGATTTGGCGCGAAGTCGTCTTGTGATGTTAAGTGCATTTTTTATTTTCGCTTATGTGATTGTTGCGGCGCGGGCGGCTGATTTATCAATCATCCAAGGGGCGTTACAAACAAATCAAGAAGAAGATTTGTATGAGAAATTAACAAGTACAAAACAAGAAAAACGCCGTGCCGACATTGTTGATCGGAATGGAGTCTTATTAGCGCGTTCTTTAAAGACATCTTCGCTCTACGCTGATCCTGTGATGGTGCAAGATGCATCAAAAACGGCAAAAGAGTTACATAAAATTTTCCCTGATGTGTCATATGGGTCGTTATTGCAAAAGTTGCAAACAAAGAAACGTTTTGTTTGGGTGAAACGAAATATTAGTCCCGATCAGCAGGCCGCGATTTTATATTTAGGTATGCCAGGATTAAATTTTAAAGAAGAAATGCGCCGTATATATCCGCAAGGGGCGCTCGCGGTGCATATGGTTGGAACATCGGGCGTTGATGGTCAGGGACTATCAGGCATAGAAGGTAGCTTTAATACTTTATTGGATAAAGAATCTGACGCGTTGCAGTTAACGTTAGATGTGCGTTTACAACATATTATGAAGCGTGAGATTGCGAAGACGATAAAGAAATTTAAGGCAAAAGCGGGCGCTGGCCTGATTATGGATGTTGAAAACGGAGAGATTTTGGCTGCGGTTTCCTTGCCTGATTATGAGCCGCAGAATTATCAAAATGCGAAGGAAAATGAAAAGTTTAACCGTGTGTCTCTTGGTGTTTATGAATTGGGATCTTCGTTCAAGATATTTTCGACTGCGGCGATGATTGAAAAATCTGATGGTGTCGTAAGTAGCTCTTTTGATGTGCGCAAGCCTATCAAAATTGGACGTTTTCAGATTCGGGATTACCATCCAGAAAAAAGAATTATGAGTTTACCAGAAGTTTTTATTCATTCCTCGAATATTGGCTCGGCTTTAATGGGGCAACGTATTGGCTCGGAAGGTTTAAAAGATTTTTATAATAATCTTGGTCTGCTAACTAAACCAGATTTTGAAATAGGCGAAATTGGAAATCCATTGTCACCTAAGCGTTGGACAGAGGTGAATACCCTGACGGCATCGTTTGGTCATGGTATTGCTGTTTCTCCCTTACAACTTACGCGTGCGGCAGCGTCAATCATAAATGGTGGTGAATTAATTACGCCCACAATTGTCAAAAATAAAGACGTCGGCGAGAAAACCAAGACTGAATCGCCGATACGTGTTGTGTCGCCACAAACGTCTCATCGTATGCGTCAATTATTGCGCATGGTTGTGACTGAAGGCACGGGAAGCAAGGCTGAAGTTGATGGTTTTATGGTTGGTGGTAAAACGGGCACAGCCGAGAAACCTGGCAAGGGTGGATATAACCGTAAAAAACTTATTTCTTCTTTTTTAGGGGCGTTCCCGATGGATGCGCCGCGCTACATGGTTTTTGTCATGGTGGACGAGCCACAAGGAACAAAAGAAACATATGGATACGCCACAGGGGGCTGGGTTGGTGCGCCCACCGTTGCGCGGATTATTTCTTCGATGTCGTCGGTGACAGGCATTATGCCACAAAAAGAAAAAGAACCTTTTGAAAAGAGTTTGAAGCGTTACATCAAAACCAAAGAACAGATTAAAAAGGAGCGAAACATTGAAGCTCACTGATTTATTAGAAGATAAAAAAGATTTACCATTTTCTGGCATTACAGCAGATAGCCGCAAAGTTAAGAAGAACTGTTTATTTGCGGCTTTACCAGGCAGTAAATCCAATGGTAATGATTTTATCCCTGATGCTGTTCGCCACGGTGCTTCTTTCATTTTAGGGGATGAAAAAGCAAGACTGCCTGAATTAAATTATGATGGTATCACGCTTATTAATCATGAAAACCCACGCTGGGCTTTTGCAAAATTAGTCGCGAAATTTTATAAATCACAGCCATTAAATATCGTTGCCGTGACGGGAACAAGCGGCAAAACATCGGTTGTGTCGTTCGTGCAACAGATATGGCATTTATCCGGCATAGAAAAATGTGCCTCCTTAGGAACGCTGGGTGTGAGTGGCCCGAATATTTCCCGTGATGGCGGGTTAACGACGCCTGATACAGAATCACTTCATGCGAATTTAGCGGATTTGGCCGCGGGGGGAATCAATCACCTTGCTTTAGAGGCTTCGAGCCATGGCTTGGATCAATATAGGTTGGATGGCGTTAAAATTGCTGCGGCGGCTTATACGAATTTATCGCGTGACCATTTAGATTATCATAAAGACATGAATGAATATTTTGAGGCGAAGTCACGTTTGTTCAGTGAGGTAATGGCGCCTAATGGCATCGCTGTTATTAATGCCGATGATGAATATGCAACCCGCCTGAAAAAAATTTGTGAGTCTGCGGGGCATCAAATTATTTCTTTTGGGCAAAATGGCGAAACAATAAAATTACTAAAACGGATACCAAGACCAGAGGGACAAGACATTGAATTTACGGTGCGTGATAATCGTTATGCTTTAACACTCCCTTTGGTTGGTGAATTCCAAGTTATGAATGCACTATGTGCGTTGGGACTTGTTTTATCGCAAGATGATAATCTAGATAAATATGCGCCGCTTTTAGAAAAATTAAATGGTGTCCCTGGTCGGTTGCAATTTATGGATGGTTTAGAAAAGGGCGCAGTATATATCGATTATGCGCATAAGCCAGCCGCGCTGGAAATGGTTTTAAAAACATTGCGTCGACATACGCAAGGGCGCCTGATTGTTGTTTTTGGCTGTGGTGGCAATCGCGATGCTGGTAAGCGCGCTATCATGGGGAAAATTGCTGTTGAAAACGCAGATAAAGTTATCGTGACGGATGATAACCCCCGATATGAAGACCCCGCAAAAATACGCCAAAAAATTATGGAGAGCGCTGTCGGCGCAACAGAGATTGCGGATAGGGGTAAGGCCATTGAGATATCTATCATGGATTTGAATGAGGGTGATGTTCTTGTTATTGCGGGTAAAGGCCACGAAAAAGGGCAGATTATTGGTGATGACGTTCTTGAATTTGATGATGTTGAAGAAGTTAAAAAAGCGATAGAGAAAGTGAATAAAAAATGAGCCTATCCAATACAATATGGACAGTAAAAGATGCTGTTAAGGCCACATCTGGAAGGTGTGGAGGGGCATGGAGCGCGACAGGCGTTTCTATTGATACGCGTAGTTTGCAAAAAGGCGATTTATTTGTTGCGCTTGTGGGGGAGAATAGCGATGGGCATGATTATGTGGCACAGGCCATTGAAAAAGGAGCTGTTGCTGCATTGGTTACGCGTCCTATTGACGGTGTTTCTTCAGAAAAGTTATTAATCGTTGAAGATACGTTAAAAGCGATGGAAGATTTAGGAAAAGCTTCTCGCGCGCGGGTTGGGGCAAAAGTTATTGCAGTGACGGGGAGTGTCGGTAAGACAGGTACGAAAGAAATGTTGTCTTCTGCCCTTGGGCCGCAAGGGCAATTGCATGCGAGCATTAAGAGCTATAACAACCATTGGGGCGTGCCGTTAACGCTTGCGGGTATGCATGCGGGAACGGATTATGGTGTTTTTGAAGTGGGTATGAACCACGCAAATGAGATATCGCCCCTATCAAAAATGGTGCAACCTGATGTTGCTATTATTACAACGATTGCATCGGTACATATTGAAAATTTCGAGAATGGCATAGATGGTATTATTGACGCCAAGGCAGAAATTTTTGATGGTGTAAAAGAGAATGGTGCCGTCATACTGAATCGGGATATAGACTCTTTTGATAGTTTAAGTGCAAAGGCAAAAGATAAGGGTTTGAAAGTTTATAGCTTTGGCGAGCATAAGGATGCTGATGCGCGAATGATTTCATGTCTTGAAGCCGCGAACGGTACACGCACAAAGGCGAAGATTTTAAACCAAGAAATTGATTATAGTTTGCAAATTGCAGGGCGGCATATTGCTTGTAATGCTTTAGCGGTATTGTTGGCTGTAGAGCTTGTGGGCGGCGATATCCAAAAAGCGGCAAAGTCAATGGCATCACAGGAGCCTATCGCGGGACGGGGTAAGCGCGAGTTATTAGAGATATATGAAAGTGATAATCCGATTACGTTAATTGACGAAAGTTATAATGCGTCCCCTTTGGCGATGAATGCGGCGTTTAAAGTATTAGCGTTGATTGATCCTGGCCGAGGTGGACGCCGTATTGCGGTGTTGGGAGATATGCTGGAGCTTGGAGAACAGAGCGGAAAGATGCATGCTGATCTGGCATTACCGCTTAAGGCTGCCAATGTTGATTTGGTTTATACTTGCGGAAAACACATGAAAAAACTTTATGAAAGATTACCTGCCAATCAACGCGGTGAGCATAAAGATACCAGTAAAGAATTAGCGCAAATTGTGCCCGATGTTCTGATCCCTGGTGATGTGGTCATGGTTAAAGGATCATTGGGTAGCAAAATGGGATTGGTAGTTGAAGCGTTAAGATCTCTACCAAGGCAATTGAAAAATAAAACAACGAACGTAAACGGGGAATCATAATGTTTTACCATCTTCTTTATCCATTGGCGGATGATTTCGCGATTTTTAATTTATTCCGCTACATTACTTTTCGTACAGGTTGTGCGGTAATGACAGCATTGGTGATTAGTTTTATTATTGGCCCTGCACTTATTAAGTGGCTTAAGAAAAAACAAAAAGAAGGCCAGCCAATACGCGATGATGGCCCAGAAACGCATTTTAAAAAAGCAGGAACGCCAACAATGGGCGGTTTGATGATTTTGATATCAGCAGGCATTTCTGTGCTGTTATGGTCTGATTTAACCAACCCTTATGTATGGGTGGTTGCGGGGGTGACATTATCTTTTGGTGTGATCGGCTTGGCCGATGATTACGCCAAACTAACAACACGATCACACCAAGGGATTTCGGGACGAGTTCGATTGTTATTAGAATTTGGGATCGCCTTTATTGCGATTGCGGCCTATATCAATTTTACCACGACGGATGTTGCAACGGGTTTGGCAATTCCTTTTGTGAAGGATTATTTATTGCCGCTTGGGCTTTTATTTATACCTTTTGGTATGTTGGTTATTGTGGGGGCATCAAACGCGGTTAACTTAACCGATGGCCTTGATGGTTTGGCGATTGTGCCTGTGATGATTGCCGCGGCTTGTTATGGCTTGATAAGTTACCTTGTTGGGAATGCGGTTTTTTCTGATTATTTAGGCATACAATTTTTGCCAGGAACCGGTGAGCTCGCGATTATATGCGGTGCATTAATTGGGGCAGGCATGGGATTCCTTTGGTTTAATGCCCCCCCAGCAATGGTTTTTATGGGCGATACAGGATCCCTTTCAATGGGTGCAGGACTTGGTACGATAGCGGTCTTGGTTAAGCATGAATTGGTGCTGCTGATTATTGGCGGATTATTCGTGCTTGAAACTTTATCCGTGGTGATACAAGTTGCCTCCTTCAAGTTAACGGGAAAACGGGTTTTTCGGATGGCACCGATTCATCATCACTTTGAGAAAAAAGGATGGTCTGAACCGACAGTCGTTATTCGTTTTTGGATTATTGCCGTTGTTTTGGCGCTGATCGGATTATCAACGCTTAAACTTCGTTAAATATTATGATTGACCTCTCAAGTTACGCTGAAACTTTAAACGGAAAACCGGTTGCGGTTTTTGGATTGGGGATTTCTGGTTTATCAACCGTTGCGGCGCTTGTTGCGGCGGGGATAAAAGTTACGGCTTGGGATGATAAAGAAGAGAACCGTCACAAAGCTTCTGAGCTTGGTGCGGAAATAAAAGACTTAACACAAATTGATTTATCAAATTATACAGCCCTAATTCTATCGCCTGGCGTGCCTTATACGTTTGAGCCACATGATGTGGTGGTGAATGCCCAAAAATATGATCTTGAGATATTTGGTGATTTGGAATTACTTCATAGGTCTAATCATAAATTAAAAACTATTGGTATTACGGGTACGAATGGAAAATCTACAACGACAGCATTAATGAACCATGTTCTTAATGAGGCAGGTATGAGTGTTGTGATGGGCGGCAATATCGGTAAGGCCGTTTGTGATTTAGATTTACCCGAAGAAGGCTTTCTTGTATTGGAAATGTCATCTTACCAATTAGATTTATGCCCAAGCTTTCGGCCTGATTATTCAGTTTTGTTAAACATTTCACCCGACCATATTGACCGGCATGGCAGTATGAAACATTACGTCGAGGCAAAAGCGGTTATTCTTGATGGACAAGGGTTTGCGGCGATGGGTGTGGATGATGAATTCACGCAAGAGCTTTTTAATCAAACCTTCTTTAATGGCACACGTAGGCTTGTTCCTGTTTCTGTTAAGGCGGAAATTCCTGAGGGGTTATTCGCTCTTAACGACATGTTATTTGAAAATAAAATGGGTGAGAATAAAGAGATTTTTTCTTTGAATGGTTTAGAAACTTTAAAAGGTATTCACAATTATCAAAACGCGGCCTGTGTTTATCGTATTATACGTGAATTAAATGTTGCTGATGATGTTATTCAAAAAGCGTTTCAAACTTTTGGCGGTCTGCCACATAGACAATATAAAGTCGCAGAACAAAATAACGTCACTTATATTAATGATAGTAAAGCAACCAACGCTGAAGCCGCCGCAAAAGCCCTTGCTAGCTTTGACAATATATTCTGGATTATTGGCGGGCAAATGAAAGAGGGGGGCCTTGAAGGTTTAGAAATATTTAAAAATAAAATCGTCAAAAGCTATGTCATCGGTGAAGCAATGGAAGAATTTTCAGCGTGGTTGATATATCATGGATTTGCTTTTGAAAAATGCCACACTTTAGATATTGCAACGCAAAAAGCACATGAAGAAGCGCAAGCTTTTGAACAAACCGCCACGGTTTTACTGTCTCCTGCTTGTGCGTCATGGGATCAATTTGGCTCTTTTGAAAAACGGGGGGAGGCTTTTGTTGACCAAGTTACTAATTTGATAAGAGGCGAGGCCGAATGAGTCTTTTTTCCCGCACAAATCAATCTTTGCTTGCGCGTTGGTGGTGGACGGTTGATCGTGTGCAATTAATGCTGATCTTCACATTGATGATATTTGGTGTCGTGCTTGTTGTTGCGGCGAGCCCGCCAGTTGCGATGCGTATTGGCTTGGATCAATATCACTTTGTCTTTCGCCATTTAATTATTCTTCTCCCCTCATCGGTGATTATGTTGGGGTTGTCATTAATGGACACTCGAACCATTTGGCGCGTGGCGAGTATTATGTTAGTGGGGAGCTTCTTTTGTCTTTTATATGTACTAGCTTTTGGCATGGAGATAAAAGGCGCACAGCGCTGGATTCATTTACCAGGATTTTCTTTGCAACCCAGCGAATTTGCCAAGCCTGCTTTTATTGTTGTCGCGGCATGGTTTATTGCGATGCATAAAGATAAACCGTCCTTTCCTGGGACGAAAATTGCGGCTGTTATTTATGGCGTGTTGGCGTCCTTAATGGTGTTGCAACCTGATATGGGTATGACATTTGTGGTTACGGCTTGTTTTATGAGTATTATTTTTTTGGCTGGCCTACCCTTTCGGATTATATTTCTTCTGATGATTTTTGCTGTGGGGGCGGCATCTATGGCTTATTTTTCACTATCCCATGTTAAAAGCCGCGTCGATCGTTTTTTAGACCCACAAAGTGGCGATACATATCAAATTGAAAAATCGTTAGAGGCATTTCAAAATGGTGGTATTTTTGGTACAGGGCCGGGTCAGGGGACAGTGAAATTATCACTCCCTGATGCCCATGCAGATTTTATTTTCTCTGTTGCAGGGGAAGAATTAGGGCTGTTTTTTGTTATCATTATCATTGGTTTATTTGGATTCGTTATTTGGCGGGGGCTCAACCGAATCCAAGACAGCGAAGATATGTTCGTCATATTGGCTTCTGGCGGGCTTTTGACGATGTTTGGTCTACAAGCCTTGATTCATATGGGCTCTTCGTTACATTTGTTACCAACAAAGGGAATGACTCTACCTTTTATCAGCTATGGAGGCTCTTCTTTGTTGTCGATGAGCATCGCAATGGGTATGGTATTGGCATTAACAAGGCGTCAAGGGCGATCAGGTATTGCAAAAAGCGGCATATCTGTAAGGCCTGTCGGCGGCACAAAATTATAAAACGGTTATTATGACGGCAGAAGCAAAACAGATTTTGATTAGCGCAGGTGGTACAGGGGGGCATATGTTTCCCGCCGAAGCATTGGCGCGTGATCTCATTGGGCGCGGCTATCGCGTGGCGTTGGCGACGGATGTGCGCGGCAAAAAATATACGCCTTTTGCCGATGGCGTACCGGTTCATGTTCTTAGTTGTGGGAGTTTGAAACCGGGTGTTTTTAGTAAAGTTAAAACAATATTTTCTTTGGGGCTTGGCTGCTTACAAGCTAGAAAATTGATTGATCGCTTAAAGCCAGCCGTTGTGATTGGTTTTGGTGGCTATCCGTCTTTTCCGTCGGTTCAGGCAGCACAAAAGAAAAATGTTGCGACAATCATTCACGAGCAAAATGCAATCTTAGGTAAAGCGAATGCGTATCTTGCGCCAAAGGCAGATCGTATCGCGCTTTCATGGCCAAACGTCGCGGGCATTAATGAAAGCGATGCTGTGCGAAGTGTTGTGGTTGGTAACCCTGTCCGTCCCGATATCGCGGAATTATTTAACAAACCTTACCCTGCATTGGAGCAAGATGGGCCGTTGCGTATCTTTGTGATGGGCGGCTCCCAAGGGGCGAGCATTTTTAGCGAAGTTTTACCCGCTATGGTCAAGAATCTGTCCACGGCGCATAAGGCGCGTTTGGAAATTGTCCAACAATGCCGTGAAGATGATCTCGCACAAGTTGAAAAAGAATATTTAGAAGCGGGTATAAAAGCTGAGCTTAAATCATTTTTTGATGATGTTCCGACGCAATTACAAAAGGCACATTTAGTTATTTCCCGCTCTGGCGCGGGGACAGTTGCCGAGGTAACAACGGCAGGCCGACCAGCCATTTTTGTTCCGTATCCACATCATAAAGACCAGCAACAAAAACGTAATGCCGATACTGTATTTGATGCAGGCGGCGCGTGGGTGATGACGCAAGAAGGTTTTACGGTTGACGCATTATTGGCGCGTATTGAAACCTTTTTGCAAAACCCAGAGGCACTTTTTAACGCAGCGGAAAATGCCAGAAGTTGTGGTAAGCCCGACGCTGCAAGAAAATTGGGAAATTTAGTCACTGCAATGGCCAGCGGCTGGGACAAACGAGCAAATAAAACGTTTGATCTTACCCAAGGCCATAATAGTAAGTAAAAACGGTAAAGGATAAAATTATGCGCGCAATGCCATTATCAATTGGAAAGCTTCATTTCATTGGAATTGGTGGCATAGGCATGAGCGGGATTGCCGAGGTTCTGAATGCGCTTGGTTATGAAGTGCAGGGCTCTGATATGTCAGAAAGCGCCAATGTCGAGCGTTTGCGCAAAGAAGGTATGACAGTCTTTATAGGTCATGAAACTCAAAATGTCCAAGATGCCTCTATCGTGGTGATCTCCACCGCGATCAAAGACGATAACCCAGAATTAAAAGCCGCGCGTGCCGCGCGCAAAACCATTGTCCGCCGCGCTGAAATGCTGGCGGAAATTATGCGCTTAAAATGGTCTATCGCCATTGCGGGCACGCACGGTAAAACCACCACAACGACGATGGTCGGCACAATGCTCGAAGAGGCCGGTTATGATCCCACCGTCATTAATGGCGGCATTATTAACCGTTATGGAACCAACACCCGCATTGGCGAAAGCGACTGGATCGTTGCGGAAGCAGATGAAAGTGATGGCACGTTCACCAAGCTTCCCGCAACTGTTGCTGTTGTCACAAATATTGATCCAGAGCATCTGGATCATTATGGCTCCTATAACAATATCAAAGCCGCATTTCGCCGCTTTATTGATAATCTGCCATTTTATGGTTTTGCTGTGCTTTGCTCCGATCATCCTGCCGTGCAAGAAATGATTCCCGCTTTGGCGGATAGGCGTGTGATTACTTATGGCTTTAATCCGCAAGCAGATGTTCGTGTTTCTAATGTGCGCAACGATGCTTCGGGAAGTTTGTTCGATGTGACTTTTGCAGGCTGGCTTACGGCTGAAAAAGGCGGAGGAGATAGTGAAACGCTTCGTGACGTATTCTTGCCAATGTTAGGGGATCATAATGTTTCTAACTCTCTAGCGTCATTGGCGATTGCCTATGAAATGGGCACACCCGCGGCGGTCATGAAAACCGCGATGAAAAACTTTAGCGGGGTCAAGCGTCGTTTTACAAAAACGGGCGAAAGCTATGGCATTACAATCATTGATGATTACGCACATCATCCCGTTGAGATAAAAGCTGTGTTAAAAGCTGCGCGCCAAGGTGTTGAAAAATCAGGAAAAAAAGTGATCGCCGTGATGCAGCCGCACCGCTATACGCGCCTTCAAGATTTATTCGAAGATTTCTGCACCTGTTTTAACGATGCCGATAGCGTGATGATCGCTGATGTTTATGCCGCAGGCGAAGACCCGATTGAGGGCGCTGATAAAGAACATTTGGTCGCTGGTATTTCGGAGAGGGGTCATAAGCACGCACAAGTTCTGCCGAACGTTTCCTCCCTCGCGGCTATGGTGGCAGATATTGCCAACGAAGGTGATATGGTCATCTGCTGTGGTGCAGGAAGCATCAGTAAATGGGCTTATGATCTCCCCGATCAGCTTGATGCTGAATTCGCGAAACGCCAAAAACAGAGCGCCTAATGTTAGATAATTTGCCCAAAGTACGGGGGCGGTACACTGAAAATGCGGCGCTGGGGGCAAAAGGTTGGTTTCGTTGTGGCGGCACAGCAGATGTGTTGTTCAAGCCTGCGGATATGGATGATTTACAGCATTTTTTGCAAAATTGTCCCAAAGATTTGCCTATTCACATCTTTGGCGCACTATCAAATTCTATCGTTCGCGATGGTGGCTTGCGGGGCGTAACGATTCGGTTTGGACGGGAGTTTGCGGATATTAAAGTTGAAGGTGATCGCGTCACAGCAGGGGCATTGGCTTTGGATGCAAACGTGGCAAGCATTGCGGCGAAAAAAGGCATTGGCGGTTTAGAATTTTTAAGTGGCATCCCCGGCTCTATCGGGGGGGCGTTACGTATGAATGCGGGCTGTTATGGCACTGAAATTAAAGATGTTTTGGTTGAATGCCAAGCCATAGATGGTAAAGGCGTATTACATATTTTAAAACCTAATCAAATGGGTATGACTTATCGTCATGTTGACGTGCCGCAGGATTATATTTTCTTAAACGCGACGTTTGAAGGAATGCAAGAAACCCCTGATGTTGTGCAAACGCGCATCGCGGAAATAAAACAAAAGCGTGAGCAAGCCCAGCCCATTCGGGAAAAAACAGGTGGTTCAACATTTGCTAATCCATCGGTTGAGACATTAATACAGGCGGGACTTTCTGAGGATATGAAAGTTTGGCAATTAATTGACCAAGTTGGCGGACGCGGCCTGAAAATTGGCGGCGCACAAATGAGCGAAAAGCATTGTAATTTTATGATCAACACAGGCACGTCCACTGCCGCCGATCTTGAAGCTTTAGGGGAAGAAATCCGCTCCCGCGTTTTGGATAGATTCGGAATCACGCTACGCTGGGAAATAAAGCGGATAGGCGATAAATGAGCCGTGTTTTAATCATTGTTGGATCGTCGCGTTTGGCGGGCAATACGAGTCATTCTGTTACTGAGCTGTCAAAAGGGTATGATCCTGAAGTCATCCATTTGGGCGAACATAATATTGGGTATTTTGATTATAGTTATAAGAATCAAGGAGATGATTTTCTTCGTCTCTCTCAAAAAATGTTACTAGCGAATAAGATTGTTTTCGCAACGCCTGTTTATTGGTACGCCATGAGCGCGGAGCTGAAAACTTTTTTTGATCGGTTGTCTGACTTATTGGATATCCGAAAAGAGGAGGGGCGGAAGCTAAAAGACAAAGATGTATATTTAATTGCAAATGGCAAAACAGATATTGAACTACCTGAAGGCTTTGAAGTGCCATTTAAAAGAACGGCTGATTATTTTGATATGAATTATCAGGGGAAATGTTTTTTAAAATTTTCTGAGCTGGATAAAATAGACTACACTCATTCAGATGATATAAATGCTTTTCGGGAAAAGGTTTTTACATGAACTTTTTAATAAAGAAAATTACGTCGATGGAGGATTATGGCTTTGCTGCTATGATACGGACGAAAGTATTTGTAATTGAACAAGCTTGCCCGCCTTTAGAAGAATTTGATGCACTTGATGATGAAGCGGTTCATTATCTTGGTTGGTGTGAAGGGCTTCCTATTTCAACATGCCGTGTGATTTTTTGTGATGAAAATTTAGCGAAGATAGGTAGAATAGCGACATTAAAAGAATCTCGCGGCAAGGGCTTTGCCTCTTCAATGTTACAAAAAATTATAAAAGATATTGAAGACGAAACGAAAATTAACGAAATTAAATTATCCGCGCAGGTGAATGTAAAAGAATTTTACGAGAAATTAGGGTTTGAAGCCTATGGCGAGGTATACGAAGAAGCGTCAATCCCTCATCAAATGATGCGTAAAGGAATAGGAAATTAGCATGTCTAAAAAAGTAGCATTATTGGTTGGCGGTTGGTCGGCGGAGCGAGGGGTTTCTCTGTTTAAGGGCGAAGAAGTCTTTGAGGCCTTGGTTGAGGCGGGGTATGACGCGACAATGATTGATGTCACGAAGGATATTTCAAAACTGATTAGCGATTTGAACCCCAAACCTGATGTTGTTTTTAACAATCTTTATGGTCGGGGGGGGGAAGATGGCGTTATTCAAGGAGTTTTAGAAGCGCTGGATATCCCTTACACGCATTCTAACGTTTTGGCGTCGGCGATTGGTATGGATAAGCCAACAGCCAAAAAAATTGCTCAATCTATGGGCCTTCATTGCGCCAAGGGAAAAGTAGCGAGTAAGGAGGCGGTGCTGGCTGAGGAGGTCATGCCGCGCCCTTATGTGGTGAAGCCGTTAAATGAAGGGTCTAGCTTTGGTGTACGGATTATTTTTGATGATGATAATCAACAACCGATGGATGCCAGTGAGTGGCAATTTGGCGATGAAGTTTTGGTCGAGGAATATATCGAAGGGCGCGAGATTCATGTCGCTGTATTGGATGGTGTGCCACAAAATGTCACGGAGATTATCGTGCCGGGGCGTTTCTTTGATTACGATGCCAAATATGACTCAAAAGAAACGCAATTGGTGACTCCTGCGGATATACCAAGCGATATTCGGGCGATTGTCATGCAAAATGCGGCAGATATTTTTAAGGCGATTGGCGCACATGGTTTGGCGCGTTGTGATTTCATATATGATGCTTCAAAACCGAAACAGAATGCTGTACACTTCTTAGAAATTAACACTTTGCCAGGTTTGACTCCTGGTTCTGTCGCCGCGCTTCAGCCTGAATCAATCGGCATGTCATTCATTCAACTTTGTTCTCACCTTGTGGAAACCGCCAAATGTCACGGACTAATAGAAAAATCAGCAAAAAATCTGGCGTAAAGTCGAAAAAGAAAAGCACCATCCTTAAACGACGAGGATCATCGGCGGAGCGCGTGATTTTATGGGGCAAGCGCTTTGGCCTTGTTTTTGGAGTTTTTGTCTTTTTGGGCTGGCTTGGTTCTTGGTTTTTTATGTCTGACGCATCGGCGCGCTTTGGCAGCTGGGCGGAGCAGAAATTATATGACGTCACTGTTGATGCCGGCTTTGATGTACAGAATATTCTGGTCGAGGGACGTCAATATACTGACGTGGATGCTTTAAAGGCGATTATCAATGTCGATAAAGGGGATGCACTTTTATCGCTCAAACCAAATGAAGTTAAAGCCCAGCTGGAAAAATTATCTTGGGTGAAGAGTGTTCAGGTCGAGCGACGTTTTCCGCAAACAGTTTATATTGGTTTAACCGAGCGCAAACCGATGGCGCTCTGGCAACGTCAGAAGCGTTTATCGCTGATTGATGAAAATGGCGTGATCTTGACCGAGCATAAATTAGAACGCTTTCAAAATTTGATTATTCTCACGGGCGAAGAAGTCCCTGAACAGGCTTACACCTTCTTACGTCAATTACAGGCGCAAGAAGATATCCAAAAGCGCGTGGAAGCGGCAACGTTCATTTCTGGTCGTCGTTGGGATTTGAAATTGAAAAATGGCGTGACGGTTAAATTGCCAGAAGTTGAAACTGCGCTTGCGCTCAGTCGCTTGGCGTTGATGCAACAGGAAGAAAATTTAATGGATCAAGATGTAAAAGTGATCGATGTGCGCGAACAGACGCGAATTACGGTACGGACAAAGCCTGGGGCTGTGACAGAATATCAAACAGGATATCAAAAAACGGGCGGTCAAATTTAAACTTTAAGGATTGATTGAACGCAATTAAAAGGCAATTTTGTTATTTAACCACTTCCCGTTCCCATGTATAAGGAAAGACATCTATTTTTTGTTCACGCACTAAAAAATCTCGCTGAACACCCATACAAAACCTTTTTTAAACACACGAACTTTATCCAATGAAACCAAAATATAAACCTAGAGGAACGCTGCTTGCGGCGCTGGACATTGGATCGCATAAAATTGCCTGTATGATTGGTCGCGTTGCCGATGACGATGGCGCGGTTGAGGTTTTAGGTGTTGGATATCAGGCATCGCGTGGTATTAAAACGGGCGCGGTGATCGATATTGAGGCCGCGGATAACACCATTCGTCAAACCGTTCATACAGCGGAGAGCATGGCGGCAGAAGCGATGAACGGATATCCGTTGCGTGAAGTGATAGTTAATGTGCCGGGTAACCAAACAAAATCTCATATTGTTCCCATAGATGTGCAAATAAACGGGCAGGTTGTAACAGATCATGACGTGCGCCGCGCTTTGGCCAAGGCGCAAGAGAAAATTATTGTTGATGGCGTTGAGTTGCTCCACACCATTCCCGTGAAATGCGCGATTGATGGTAATGAAGGTATTCGTGACCCTAGCGGCATGACAGGTGAAGAGCTTTTGGTTGATGTTCATGTGATTACAGGGGAATTTGGTCCCTTGCAAAACATGGCAAGTTGTGTCGAGCGAAGTCATTTGGATATTGCGTCACTTTGTTCTGGAGCGTATGCATCGGGTTTGGCCTCCTTGGTTGAAGATGAAATGGATTTGGGCTGTACCGTTATTGAAATGGGCGGGGGCATTACCTCCTTTGCCATTTTTCAAGGCGGCAGCATGATTTACTCAGATTCTATCCCGATTGGTGGCTGGCACGTGACCAATGATATTGCGCGGGGCTTGACCTGCTCTAATGCAGATGCGGAACGGCTAAAGACATTATATGGCAGCGCCATGGTCACAGGCAGTGATGAAAATGAATTGATTGATGTCCCACAATTAGGCGAGCTTGATTCTGCAGAGCCTAATCATGTGCCGCGTTCATTATTGATTGGAATAATTCAGCCCCGCTTAGAAGAAATTTTGGAAATGGTGCGGGATAAGTTGGAAAATAGTGGCTCTGATGCTGCCGCTAGCCGCCGCGTTGTTCTAACGGGCGGCGCAAGCCAGCTTCCGGGGATGCGTGATTTGGCGCAAATGGTTTTGGATAAACAAGTGCGCTTGGGGCGTCCCATACGCTTGAATGGTTTGCCCGATGCGGTTAGTGGCGCGGCTTTTTCCACAACGGCAGGGCTTTTGACTTACCTCACTTCCCACAGCCATGAAATGCCCGCCGAAATTATGGCGCAAGCAGATTCTGGTTCTTTCTTTGAGAAGTTTAAGTACTGGTGGAAAGAGAATTGGTAACGTTTTTTTAGAATTGTAATTTTTTGTCTTTACGAATTAATTTCTATCCATAAAGATTTTTCAAAAAAGTTATTTTGAATTATTCAGTGGATATCCCCGACTTATCCACAGCTATATATGCAAGTACTCTTGGCAGATTTTTCGAATACGGGCAAACTCCTAAAAGTCGATTCATATGAATCATTTAGTTTGATTTCTTGAGGTGAGTTTCGGGAAGAATTTCCGTTCAAATCCATCAAAGTTTCTAAGTTTTTTTTTAATTTCCTGCAAAACAGGATTCCTTTTTTAAAAAGATAGCATAGAATCAAAACAAGAGGTCATGCCACGGAGGGTCCAAACATGATTAACATTCGAATACAAACACCAGAGGTACAAAAATTGTCTCCTAAAATCACAGTAGTCGGTGTCGGCGGTGCCGGTGGAAATGCCGTTAATAATATGATCTCATCTGCCCTTGAGGGCTGTGAATTTCTTGTCTGTAATACAGACGCACAAGCGCTGGAAGGATCGCTCTGCGATAACAAGCTTCAGCTTGGTGCGCATGTTACGGGCGGTCTGGGGGCAGGCGCAAAGCCAGAAGTGGGCGAAAAAGCCGCGCATGAATCCTTGGATGAAGTAATGCAATATCTTGATGGCTCTAACATGGCGTTCATTACGGCAGGTATGGGCGGCGGTACTGGTACAGGTGCCGCGCCAGTGATCGCTAAAGCTTGCCGTGATAGCGGTATCTTAACGGTTGGTGTTGTGACAAAGCCTTTTCACTTTGAAGGCACACACCGCATGAGGCAGGCGGAAGCAGGCATTAAAGAAATGCAAGATTATGTCGATACACTGATTGTTATCCCTAATCAGAATCTTTTCCGTGTGGCGAATGAAAAAACAACTTTTGCCGAAGCCTTTAAAATGGCAGATGGCGTTCTTCAATCTGGCGTGCGTGGCGTGACAGATTTGATGGTGATGCCAGGGCTTATTAATTTGGACTTTGCCGATATCCGTTCTGCGATGTTGGAAATGGGCAAAGCGATGATGGGTAATGGTGAAGGGGAAGGCGAGCGCCGTGCAACCGAAGCCGCTGAAGCCGCAATTAACAATCCGCTTCTTGATGATGTGTCAATGAAAGGCGCGCGCGGCGTTATTATTAACGTGACAGGTGGCCCAGATATGACCTTGTTCGAAGTTGATGAAGCCTGTAACCGCATCCGTGATGAAGTTGATCCAAATGCAAATATTATTTTTGGTTCAACGTTTGATGAGAAATTAGAAGGCGCGATGCGTGTCTCTGTTGTTGCGACGGGGATTGACGTTGCATCAGACCAGAGAGTTATTGGCGGCACATCAGGTGTTAGAGTAACAGCTGTTTCAAAAAAAGAAGAAGCTTCTAAAGAGTCCTCACCTGTGCGTAAATCAATTATCGGCAAAAGTTCTATGCCGCAAACAGAAGCAGCACGCACTATGACGTTAAATGCGCGTAAGGCAATGCCAGTCGCACGTGAGACAATACAAACAGCGATTTCTGCTGCAGCGACCTCTAAGGTTGCGGCAAGCCAGCCTCAAAATGTCTTTGAACAGCAAGAGCTTTATGCATCTTCGTCCACACCATCTAGTGTGAACAGTGTGACAAGCACAATGCGGGGCTCTATTCATCGTGGGAACTTTATCCCACCAAGCCCTGTTGTGCCTGAAAAACAAGACGAAGCGTCTTATGCTCCTGTGCAACAACAGCCAGCAGAAGTGAAAACGAATAATGTTGGTCAAGGATATGCTAGTCCATTACAAGGGCAGGCAATGACACAGCAAGTGCCAGTTCAACAACCAACCCTTCAACAGCCAATGATGCAGCAACCTGCCGCGGCCGAATCTGTTCCAGCAACGGCAATAGGCGGTGTTCGTTTGAATCCACCAGTTCCGGGTGCGAATCGAACAGAGCGTCAAAGATCACCATCTTTGTTCGAGCGTATTACGGGGGCATATAAAGGCGTGACTGAGGCGTTAACCGAGGATATGGATCAACGTTCTTCTGGTGATACATCAAAAGAAGATGAATCAGCTTCCTCATCAGGCGGCTTTCATGGTGCGCCAAATGTCCGTGCGCCACAGGCTAAAAATACACAAGCGGCTCAAGCACCATCCCAAGGTCAGCTTAATATTGATTCTCCTGCTGCTGCGCCACGTGCCAATGAAGATGAGAACTTGGATATTCCAGCTTTTCTTCGTAGGCAGGCTAACTAATTGAATGAATTAAACGATTTAGAGTATTTCATAGTCTACTCTTAAAATTTATCTGGTGTCCTCCAGATGATAAAACTCTACAGGGAGCTTTGAAACATATGTTTCAGCTCCCTTTTTTTATCAAAATAATTTTACATAAAAATTATTTTGATCTGTAAATGTTTTTTTTAATTAAACTAAAAAATTTCACTTATTGTCCTATTCTTAATTGAAATGATTATCTTTGTTACAGCGCGAAACAAAGCGTGATTTTAGCTTTTTAAGGATTTCTCTTATATTTGGGCTGTAACAAAGGAAAACTATGCAACATACACTTAAAAATACTGTTTCTATTGAGGGCATAGGCCTTCATTCTGGCGCGAATGTATCGTTAAAGCTACATCCGGCAGATACGGGGCATGGTATTGTTTTTAAACATCTACCAACAGATAGCCTTGTTCCAGCAAAATGGACACATGTTGTTGATACGCGTTTATGTACTGTTATCGGTAATGATGAAGGCGCAATAATTGGAACGATTGAGCATCTAATGGCGGCGCTACGCGCCTGCGGTGTTGATAATGTGATGATTGACATTAATGCGTCTGAAGTGCCGATATTAGACGGCAGTTCTGCCCCTTTTGTGGCGGCTATAGATGACGTTGGCCTTCAAGTACAAAGCCAGCCGCGTCGCGCGATCAGAATTTTAAAAGAAATTACCTACACCGAAGGTGATAAAGAAGTGACTTTGTCACCATCTGCCATTCCGACATATAGTGGGCAGATTGATTATGCCAATCCTTTGATTGGCTCTCAGCGTTATGAAATGAAATTTCTAAATGGCAATTTTAAGCATGATTTGGCGGATTGCCGGACATTTTGCCTGCTGAAAGATGTTGAAATGATGCAAGCCAACGGCCTTGCCCTTGGCGGATCATTAGATAACGCGGTTGTCGTTGATGATAATGGTATCGTTAACAAAGAAGGCCTACGTTGCCACGATGAGTTTATCCGTCATAAGCTGCTTGATGCAATCGGTGACATGTCGCTTTGCGGTGGTTTGTTAATTGGTGCTTACGATAGCACGCGCGCAGGGCATGATATGAACTACAAAGCGCTAAAAGCGTTGATGCAGGATGACTCTGCATGGGAAATAATTGATCTTTTCCTAGATATCCAAGAAGCAGATACACAAATTTACACCCCCAAAGCGCGTGCTTCTGGGGTATCTGTTAGTTCTTTTTAACAAAATACCTATTAAAAATTTGGGGCTAACCCTTTGGTTGGCTCTTTTATTTCTGGTACTTTAGCGCTATGACTATAGCTATGCGATTTCGTTTTATACCTATTATTATCTGTTTCACCTGCTTTTTGGTCATTGGCTGTTCGTCAAAGAATAAAGGCGAAGTTTTGGACGCGATAGAAGAAGCGCCTTCCAAAACGGCAGAGCAGCTTTACCAAGAAGGGGCGCAAGCCTTAAAAAAAGAGAAATATCGCGAAGCCATGCGCCTTTTTGGCGAAGTTGAGCGCCAATATCCTTATTCTAAATGGGCCACAAAAGCACAATTAATGGCGGGGTTTGCGGCCTTTGAAGGCGATAATTATGACGAAGCTATTTTAGCGATTGATCGTTTTATTGAACTTCATCCGGGAAATGATGAAATTGATTATGCTTATTATCTGAAAGCCTTGGCTTATTATGAGCAGATATCCAACGTAGCGCGTGACCAAGGAATGACGGAGCAAGCCATGCGCTCCTTCGATACATTGATTACACGTTTTCCAGAAAGTGAATATGCGCGCGATGCGAAATTAAAACGTGACCTGACGCTAGATCATTTAGCGGGTAAGGAAATGGAAATTGGTCGTTACTATTTAAACCGCAATCAAGTTAACGCGGCGATTAATCGTTTTCAAAAAGTTGTAAAAGATTACCAAACCACGGCACACGTGCCCGAAGCGTTACACAGAATGGTCGAAGCCTATTTAACCATTGGCCTTCGCAATGAAGCAACGCAGGTGGCGGCAGTGCTTGGGCATAATTATCCAGGGTCAAAATGGTATCAAGATACTTATAAAATCATGGATGCAAGATCTCGCCAGCAAATATTAGAGGATCGCTCTTTTGTCGACAAGACTCTCGATTCTCTATTTAAGCCGGATTAAGGCAGGGCGGGACCATGCTCGCCAGTTTGACGATTAAGAATGTTGTTCTGATAGATCAGCTCACAATCAATTTTTCGAATGGATTAAGCGCTTTAACAGGCGAAACGGGTGCAGGTAAATCTATATTATTGGACTCGCTCGGTTTGGGGCTAGGCGCGCGCGCCGATGCAGGGCTAGTGCGTCATGGCGAAGACCAAGCCAGTGTTGCAGTAACATTTGATCTTGATGAAAAGCACCCTGCGTTAAAGTTAATTGAAGAGCAAGATTTAGAAACTGACACAACCCTCATTTTACGCCGCAATGTGTCAAAAGATGGCAGATCCAAAGCTTTCATCAACGATCAACCCGTTAGTGTTTCTTTGATGAAACAGGTGGGCAGTCTTCTTGTTGAAATTCATGGGCAATTTGAAACGCATAATTTACTTAACCAGAAATACCATAGTTTTTTATTAGACGAGTATGCGCAACATGATAAGCAGTTAAAAGATTTATCCGCGGATTGGAAGTCGTGGAAAGAGAGCGAAAAAGCCCTGATTTCCAGACAAAAAGAAATGGATCAAGCGCGCGAAGAAGAAGATTTTTACCGTACGTCTTTACAAGATATTGATGCCTTATCTCCACAAGTAGGAGAAGATGAAACTTTAACAAATTTGCGCAATCGTCTTATGCGGCGTGAGCAAATTATTGAGAATTTGAACGAAGCCAAAGACGGGCTTAACGATATAGAATCAAAGGCTATGGGTGTTTGGCGTGCGTTAGAAAAATTAGATCAAGAGGGCGCAGAAGTGATTGCGGCGATGGAACGTGTAAACGTTGAAATTCAAGAGGTGCTTGGGGCGTTAAATGATTTATCACACGAAGTTAAAAATAATGACACGTCGTTAAGCGATATTGATGATCGTTTATTTGCGTTAAAGGCACAGGCAAAAAAACATCATTGCTTGATTGATGAATTACCAACCAAGCGCGAGGAAATTGCAACGGCGCTAGATGCTATTGAAAATCAAGATAATCATTTAGCGGCCTTAAAACAGGATGTTGAAAAAAATAAAGCGAGCTATATCAAAAAAGCAAAATCATTGTCTGCATCACGGCAAGAAAAAGCAAAAAAATTGTCGCATTTGGTGATGAAAGAATTACCTGCCCTGAAATTAGAAAAAGCACAGTTTGTGGTAAGTGTCGAAAGAGTAGAAGAAGCGGACTGGAACGCCAAAGGTATGAATTTTGTTCAGTTCTTGGTTGCAACAAATCCTGGGGCGCAAGCAGGCGCACTGAATAAAATTGCCTCTGGTGGTGAAATGTCACGGTTTATTTTGGCGTTGAAAGTTGTCCTTGCCGAAGTTGGTGCAGCACAAACTTTGGTTTTTGACGAGGTTGATAGTGGCATTGGCGGCGCAACAGCGGCGGCAGTAGGGGAAAGATTATTAAGACTAGCAGAGCAAAATCAAATATTAGTTGTTACGCATTCTCCCCAAGTGGCGGCGATGGCGGCGCATCATTGGATTGTTTCTAAAACGGGTCAAAAACAAATAAAAACTAATATCATTTCGTTGAATGATAAAAAAGACCGTCGTGAAGAAGTGGCGCGTATGCTCTCTGGTACGGAAATAACACGCGAAGCGCGTGCGGCGGCAGACAAACTTCTTGAGCCTCATTTGAAAAATAAGAGCGCGGCATAATGACGAGCGCTTTATTTGATTTGGACTTTGAGGAAGCCAAAGTAAAACATGAGGAATTGGCGAAAGCTATTTCTATTCATGATAAAAAATATTATCAGCAAGATAATCCTGAAGTGTCAGATGCGGAATATGACGCGTTGCGCCGTGAGTTAGAAATATTAGAAAGTAAATTTCCTAAGCTGGTCACAAAAAATAGCCCAACGCAAAATGTAGGCGCAAAACCAGCAAAAGGTTTTAACAAAATAAAACACTCTGTTCCCATGTTATCATTAGGGAATGTCTTTAGCGAAGAAGAGCTAGATGAATTTTTAAAACGTGTCCGTAAATTTTTAGGGCTGGGCGAAGACGATATCGTTGAAATAGCCGCAGAGCCTAAAATTGATGGTTTATCATGCTCCATCCGTTATGAGAAAGGCATTTTGGTCTATGCCGCAACACGGGGCGATGGGTATGAAGGCGAAGATATCACGCAGAATGTGAAAACTATTAAAGACGTGCCGCATGAGATAACAGGCGATGTCCCCGATGTTTTGGAAGTGCGTGGTGAGGTTTATATGCGCCGCGATGACTTTATCGCACTGAATAAATCACAAGAGGCTGAAGACAAACAACCTTTCGCCAATCCGCGCAATGCGGCGGCAGGCAGTTTAAGGCAGTTGGATGCTTCGATTACGGCCAAACGCCCCCTTTATTTCTTTGGCTATGCTTTAGGGGATGTTAGTGAAACATTTGCTTCAACCCAATGGGGTGTTCGAGAAAAATTAAAAGAATGGGGCTTCAGCGAAGCCGATCCCGCCGCATTGTGTCAAAACGCACAAGAGATTATGCGCTATTATAATTCAATTAACGAAGCGCGTCCTAATCTTAACTATGAGATCGATGGTGTAGTTTATAAGGTGAATGATTTAGATTTTCAAAAAAGATTAGGATTTGTTTCGCGTGCGCCGCGATGGGCGACAGCACATAAATTCCCTGCGGAACAAGCTGTAACAATTATTAATGATATTGATATCCAAGTAGGCCGTACGGGGGTTTTGACCCCTGTGGCAAGGTTAGAGCCAATTACGGTGGGGGGTGTTGTGGTATCAAACGCGACCTTGCACAACCAAGATGAGATTGAGCGTAAAGATGTTCGCATTGGTGACCACGTCACAATTCAGCGAGCAGGCGATGTTATCCCGCAAGTCGTGAATGTACTGATTGAAAAGCGCAAAAATGATTCACGAGCTTATGCTTTCCCAAATAAATGCCCTGTCTGTAACTCTCAAGCGATACGCGAAGAAGGTGAGGTGGCTTGGCGTTGTACGGGGGGATTGATTTGTAATGCGCAAGCGGTGGAACGTTTAAAACATTTTGTCAGTCGTTTAGCGTTTGATATTGACGGTCTGGGCGCAAAAATTATCCAGCAATTTTGGGAAGAAGGCTTAATAAAAACGCCTGTTGATATTTTCACATTAAAAGAGCGTGATAAAAAAACGTTAACCCCCATAAGAGCGCGTGAAGGCTGGGGAGAGTTATCTGCAAAAAACTTATTTGAGTCGATTGAAAAAAGCCGAAAGATAGATTTTAATCGCTTTATTTATGCGCTAGGTATTCGTCAAATTGGTGAGGCGACAGCCAAAAGATTGGCGAGCAGTTACGGTGATTTGAAAAACCTAACAATTGCGATGGAAGCTGCGCAAGATAAATTAGGCGCAGCTTATCAAGATCTAATTAATATTGACGATATTGGTCCTTCGACGGCCGATGATCTGATCGGGTTTTTTGCTGAACCGCATAATCAAGATATTCTAAATAAGTTAGATGATATTTTGGATATTCAGCCTTATGAATTACCGCAAAATACGGGCAGTAAAGTTGCAGGAAAAATTGTTGTTTTTACGGGAACGCTCACAAAAATCACCCGTGCGGAAGCTAAAGCGCAGGCGGAAAGCTTAGGGGCAAAAGTATCTGGCTCTGTGTCAAAGAAAACGGATTATGTTATCGCGGGGGAAGATGCGGGATCGAAGTTAAAAAAAGCCAAAGAGCTGGGAGTAGTGGTTTTATCGGAAGATGAATGGATTACTCTTGTGCTTTAAATAAACTGAGCGCTTCGTTTAAAAACTTATCCCTAACGGCATCTGTTTCCATCATAATTTCATGCTTTGAATTTTCTAGCTCTATTAATTTGGCGTGCGGTATAATTTTTGCTGCTTTTATAATGGCATAATTATCAACTAACTCTTCTTCATCTGCCGTGGCTAAAAGGACAGGTATTTTTATTTTCGTTAAGTTTCTTTGTACAAAACGAATAGACTTTAAACTTTCATAAAGCCACTTTAACGTAGGACTCCCAATTTGTAATTTTGTGTCTTTCAGATTCCAATAATTATGAATTTTTTTGCGTTTGGGATCACAACTGAAAACATCTTTTTTGTTTTCTGGACGATTATCTTCGCGCCAATCATTCCCACCTGGAACGTATGTATGATGTAGCGGCGTCAGAAGTTTTAAAATAATTTCTGCAATACGTGCGCCATATTTAAAATCTTTGATTTGAATCATGGGGGCAGACATCGCGGCGGCCTTAATATTATTGGTGCGTTTAATTAAATATCTTAATGCGATATGCCCACCCATTGAATGTGCGAGAAAATATAAAGGCTTATCGTTGGATAATTTGTGATTTATGAGGAAATCTAAATCACTAATATCGGCATCATAGCCATTTGAATGACGTTTGTGACGGTTTCCTTGATAGCGTGAGGAGTGCCCTTGATAAGCCCAATCAATAATCGTGACATTGAAGTTATTTCGGTTAAAAAAATTTGCTGTTTCTATGTATTTTTCGGAAAATTCGCTTAGGCCAGGTAAAATAACAAGGTTTGCTGTGGCTCTCTCTGAGGGGAGGGAGCAGAATCGAATTGTGTGTTTTGTGTCTGGATTCGTAAAAAAATCACATTGCCAGTTCGGAGGGGGGAGAAAGCAGCTATCAATAATGTCAGTCATGAACTTAGTTTATGCGAAATTTGTATGTTTTCCATCATTAACTATAGTATTTTGGAGTCCATGCGAGATTTCTGGCGCTCTAGGCTTGACAATCGAGCGGGTAAGGCCGTATTGTCCGTTCATAATTAAAAGATTTGAATAAGGTATAAGACCATGAAAGTTGTTAACTCATTGAAAACATTAAAGAAACGTGACAGAAACTGTCGTGTTATCCGCCGTCGCGGGCGCGTTTATGTTATTAATAAGAAGAATAAGCGTTTTAAAGCCCGCCAAGGTTAAGCTTTTGTAATCATAAAATCTTTAAAGATGAACAGCCCGCTTTTTTGCGGGCTTTTATTTTGTCCATAACCTTTCAAATTTCCTAAGTTAGGGGATGCATGGATCTATATTCTTTGCTATAGATCATTCAAATCAATTTAACGTCTTTTTGAAACGGTTTGAATATAATGTTTTCAAAGCTTTTTGGCTTTATGTCTGCCGACATGGCAATTGACCTTGGAACCGCCAACACGCTGGTCTATGTCCGCGATCAGGGTATTGTCTTGAACGAGCCATCTGTCGTCGCAATATCAATGGTTAACGGTAAAAAACATGTCTTGGCTGTAGGAAATGAAGCCAAACAAATGTTGGGGCGTACGCCTGGTAATATCATTGCGACGCGCCCTTTGCGCGATGGAGTCATCGCGGATTTTGAAGTTACCGAAGCGATGATTAAACATTTTATTCGTAAAGTGCATAATCGCCGTTCTTTTGTTTCTCCTAAAATGATTATTTGTGTGCCATCCGGCTCTACAGCTGTTGAGCAACGAGCGATTCAAGAATCAGCTGAGAGCGCTGGTGCTTCGCAGGTCGTTTTGATCGAAGAGCCTATGGCTGCGGCTATTGGTGCAGGTCTTCCCGTGACAGAACCATCTGGCTCCATGGTTGTTGATATTGGCGGTGGAACGACTGAGGTTGCTGTGATTTCATTGGGGGGGATTGTCTATGCCAAGTCTGTGCGTGTCGGTGGTGACAAGATGGATGAAGCGATTATTGCCTATATCAGACGCGTCCATAATTTGTTAATTGGTGAGAGTACAGCCGAGCGTATCAAGAAAGAGGTTGGATCTGCTTGCCCACCTGGGGATGGTGAAGGTCGTCAGATGCATATTAAAGGCCGTGATTTGATGAACGGTGTACCAAAAGAAATTATTATTACAGAGCGTCAAGTTTCAGAAAGCCTCGCAGAGCCAGTTGGGCAAATTGTTGAAGGCGTAAAAGTTGCGCTAGAACATACAGCCCCAGAATTAGCCGCAGATATTGTTGATAAAGGTATCGTGATGACAGGTGGCGGCGCTTTGTTATCTAATTTAGATTTTGTTTTACGCCACGCAACGGGCTTGCCCGTGACGATTGCTGATGATCCGCTTTCTTGCGTTGTTTTGGGTACTGGGCACGCGCTGGAAGAGATGAAAACATTAAATGGTGTTCTTATTGGCTCATATTAAGCCAAAATTTGGCAATAAAGGCTTATAAATCGTTATAAACCTTGTGATAAGCAAGGTTTTCCAGTAATTTTATAGGATAATTATTTGACTCCCCGGTTGTTATGAAATCAGACATGCTCTCAAAAAATATTTCGGTTGTTGCCCCGACCTTGTTGTTGGCAGGTCGTAATGGGAAGTTAATCTGTCTTATTTTGTCACTCATCTTGTTTTCTGTGCTGCTTATACAGCCTAAAACGGGCTCTTCTGTTCGTTTATTGGTAACGGATATCGTCAGCCCTGTTTTGTCTGCAATCTCTAGCCCTTTTCAAAATCTTGCGGCAACAATCACTAGCGTATCAGGTGTTGCTGAGTTAAAAGCTGAAAATGCGAAGCTTAGCGCTGAAAATGCCCGTTTAAAAGAGTGGTATCAAAGCGCCTTAATGTTGCAGGCCGAAAACCAATCTTTGCATAAATTGCTGAATTTTAAAATCGATAGAGAACATAAATTTGTAACGGCACGTGTTATTTCTGATGCTGGCAATGCGTTTGTTAAAACGCTTCTTGTTGCGGCAGGTCAAAATGAAGGTGTTCAGAAAAATCAAGCAGTTTTAGCCGGAGAAGGCATGGCTGGACGGATAATTGAAGCGGGAAGAAACTCGTCTCGTATATTGTTATTAACGGATATTAACTCTCGCGTGCCAATTCTTATTGAGGGCACAAGCCAAAAAGCAATATTAGTTGGTAATAACACTGATTTACTTGAACTGAAGCATATTCCAAATGACGCGGGCATAACCGAAGGGATGCGGGTTGTAACATCTGGACATGGTGGCGTTTTCTTACCTGGGCTTCCTATTGGTCGCATTATCAAAAGTGACAATCAGCAACTAGCTGTGAGGCCATACACAAATATGAATCAGGTGACGTATGTGCGTGTCTTGGATTCAAAAACGGATACGAATTATATTCCCGCTCAGCAGCGAAATATTGCTGAATAAAAGACATATTCATGACGGATTTTTTTAATAATCGACTGGATTGGTTGTGGCGCGTATCCCTTGCGCAATTTACAACATTATTTTTGTTTATGCTCAACTTGTCTAGTTTTTCATTCCCGATGAGCGGCCCTATAAGGCCGTATTTCACTCTTATGTTTCTTTTTTACTGGTCTGTTTATAGGCCAACGTTAATCTCACCCGTTTTTGTATTTTTTCTTGGGGTGGTTTTTGACTTGGTTATTGGATATCCGCTGGGGCTTCATTCTATTTTATTTATAGTGTTCCAATGGGTTATTTCAGATCAACGTCTTTATTTTTTAGGGCAGTCATTCTTTTTAGTTTGGATTGGGTTTTGCCTGTCGGTGTTTTGTATTTATGCGCTGGAATGGATATTTTTTAGTGCTTATAAAACAATGTTGATTGAAATAGATACCTTGTTACAAGGGTATTTATTTACGATATTTATTTTTCCTCTAACAAGTTTAGTTTTTGCTTTGGTGCATCGTTTTTTGCCATCTGAAAATAAAGCATTTGGATAGCAAAGGCGAACGGTATGTTAAACAATGAAGAAAAACGTATGAAGACCTTTTCCAGGCGAGCATTTGTTTTAGGTGTTGCACAGGCGGCTTTAATCAGTGGTTTAGGTTTGCGTCTGGCATGGCTGCAATTGGCTGAGGGGAGCAAGTATAAAATGCTTGCAGAAAAAAACCGCATTAACACAAAAATGCTTGCGCCATCACGTGGAAAAATTGTTGATCGCTTTGGCGTGCCATTAGCTGTTAATAATCAAAATTTTCGTGTTTTACTCGTGCCAGAACAAGTTGATGATATAGAAATATCTTTAAAAGAATTGTCAAAAATAGTTCCTATTCCTGATTACAAAATAGAAGCGGTTATTGAAAAGGCAAAAAAATCTCCATCTTTTTTGCCTATAGAAGTGACCGATGGTTTGAGCTGGGATGATGTTTCAAAATTAGAAGTTAATATTATAGATCTTGCTGGCGTGTCGATTGAAGAAGGTGAGAAACGTCATTATCCATTTAATAATGCGACAGGACATGTGGTTGGCTATGTGGGTTCTGTCAGTCAAGCTGATATGACGGATGATCCTGTTTTAAAAATGCCAGGATTTAAAATTGGCAAAACGGGCATTGAAAAATCATTTGATCAAATGCTTCGAGGGAAGGCGGGAGATAGCCAGTTTGAAGTCAATGTTCGCGGACGCGAGGTAAGGGAACTTAACCAAAATAAAAGTGCGGCAGGGGAGAGAATTTCTTTAAGCATTGATGCTGAGTTACAACGTTTTTGCCAGCAACGCTTGAGCCTATATAAAAGTGCCTCGGCGGTCATTATGGATGCGCATACGGGGGCGATTTACGCATTGGCTTCATATCCAGCTTTTGACCCAAATCTTTTTGTCGGTGGGATTTCTCATGGGGAATATCAAGAATTGCTTCATAATCCATTGTACCCGTTTAACAATAAAGCGGTGACAGGACAATATCCACCAGGATCTACCTTTAAAATGATAACAGCGATGGCGGCGCTGGAAGGAGGTTTTACAAATTCTAGCAAGCGTGTGAAATGCGAAGGTCGTTTTGAGTATGGCAATGATAGATTTCATTGCTGGAAATTAAGTGGACATGGTTCGATGAATGTCGTTAGCGCTTTAATGCGCTCATGTGATACGTATTTTTATGAATTATCAGTAGAGGTGGGGATTGATAATATTTCGAAAATGGCAGAAAAATTTGGCCTTGGTCAAAAATATAATTTTGACTTACCCGAAGAGCGCGCAGGCTTGATGCCTACTAAAGCGTGGAAAGAGAAAAAGTATGGTAAGTTCTGGCGTCCTGGCGAAACGATTGTATCGAGCATTGGACAAGGATTTTTACTGGCAACGCCCTTACAACTTGGGGTCATGACCTCACGTTTGGTAAATGGTGGCTATGCCGTGAAGCCATGGCTGGCGGGATATGAGGGGAGTAAAAAATTATTTCCTGACACATGGCCTAAAATGGATGTAAAGGATAGCAATTTGTCCCTGATGAAACGTGGCATGGTTGATGCTGTAAATAATGAAGATGGAACTGCCTTTAAAGCCCGTATAGAAGAGCCTGATATGTTGATGGGCGGCAAAACAGGGACAGCGCAGGTGAAAAGAATTAATCGTGCGGATTATGCGCAAGGAATTATGAACGAAGATTTGGAGTGGAAATTTCGCCATCATGCTCTTTTTGTTGGCTATGCGCCTATTGCAAACCCGCGCTATGTTTGCTCTGTCGTTGTGGAGCATGGTGGAGGCGGATCTGCGGTTGCGGCACCGTTGGCCAAAGATTTATTAATTGAAACGCAAAAAAGAAATCCTGCGGCAGCAGATATAAAGTTTTCGCAAGCGATGAACGAAAAGGCGGCATAATGTTTCAAGATATGCGATTAAATACAGATCAAAATTTATTCCAAAAATTTTTTAGTATGAGCTGGGGGTTATTGTTTTTAATAACCTTGATGGCCTGCATTGGTTTTGTGGCGCTTTATTCTGCCGCTGACGGAAATTTAGACCCTTGGGCCTCACGTCAAATGAGCCGCTTTGCGGTGGGCATAATTGCCTTGCTGATCGTTGCCGCGATAAATATTAAATGGTGGTTTAGGCTCTCTTATCCCATTTATATTTTGGGGTTTATTTTGCTTATTATCGTGGAGATCATGGGCTTTACGGGTATGGGCGCACAGCGTTGGATTAATTTAGGCTTTATTCAATTGCAACCATCAGAATTTATGAAGATCGCCGTAGTGATGGCTTTGGCACGATATTTTCATGCGGCATCAGAACAAGATTTATGCGCGTTAAAATTTCTCATACCTCCCTTCTTGTTAATTGCCTTGCCTGTGGGGTTGGTTTTATTACAGCCTGATTTAGGAACGTCTTTAATGATTGTTATGGCAGGGATTACGGTCATATTTTTGGCAGGTGCTCCGTTATGGTTGTTCTTTTTGGGCGGCGGCACTGCTTTGGCATCTTTGCCTGTTGCATGGTATTTCATGCATGACTACCAAAAAAAACGGGTCATGACTTTTTTAAACCCTGAGTCTGATCCGCTTGGATCTGGTTATCATATTACGCAATCAAAAATTGCTTTGGGGTCTGGTGGCATTGAAGGCAAAGGATTTTTGGAAGGCACGCAAAGCCGCTTAAATTTCTTACCAGAGAAACAAACAGATTTTATCTTTACCTTATGGGCAGAAGAATGGGGGCTGTTCGGCGGTTTATTTTTGCTCGGTGTTGCAACACTTATTCTGGCCTATGGATTTTGGATTGCCGCAAAATGCCGCCATAATTTTGGTCGTTTACTGGTGATGGGCTTAACGACTAATTTCTTTTTATATGTCTTTATCAATATTGCGATGGTAATGGGCTTAATCCCTGTTGTGGGGGCACCGCTTCCGCTGGTTTCCTACGGGGGCACGTCAATGTTGGCCGTACTCATTGCCTTTGGCCTTATACTTTCAAGCCAAATACATAGAGATAGTAAATTATTGAGTTAAGGGCTTTATTTATGCTGCTTGGCTGGTGGGGATATTTTTATCATCCATTAATTGTTTTAACTCGCCCGCTTCATACATTTCACGAACGATGTCACAACCACCAACAAATTCACCCTTTACATAGAGTTGCGGAATGGTCGGCCATTCAGTAAATTCTTTGATCGCTTCACGAATAACGGTGTCTTCTAAAACATTCACATCTTTAAAGCTAACGCCGAGCTGGGTTAAAATTTGCGCAACGGCAGCCGAAAAACCACATTGTGGAAAGACTGCGTTCCCTTTCATATAAAGGACAACATCATTGTCATTAATCGTTTTGCGTATTTGGTCGAATATAATATTTTCCATGAAAATCTCTTTGTTAATTTTAAAATCGAAAGTGTTTTTTTACTCTTCGGGAACCGATGTTTGTATCGCGAGCGCGTGAAGTTCGTTGCCCATTTTACCGCGTAACGCTTTGTAAACCATTTGATGTTGTTGTACGCGTGATTTTCCTTCAAAGGCGCTTGAGATAATATGCGCGGCATAATGATCACCATCGCCACGTAAATCGGTGATGGTAACTTTTGCGTCGGGGATTCCTTCTTGAATCAAGGACTCTATTAAAGCGGCATCCATCGGCATGATTTAACGCTTATCCTTCTTCTTTTACTTGCTGTTGTGCCAAAGCAAAAAACTCAACTAGTTTTTGGTCAATTTCTGCTTCTGTTATCTCCAAGCCTTTATTCTCAATATCTGGCATAACGGCACGTTTTACATCGTCAAAGCCAGCTTCTTCTAGGTTCGCGGCGATAACTGTACCGGCATAGGCATTGGCTTCTTCTTCGCCAAACCCCATTTTTTCTGCTAACCACAAGCCGAAAAGCTTGCAGCATCTAGCTTCAGCTTTAAACATCAGAGCCTCATCTAGAGCAAATTTATTTTCAAAAGCGCTTTCGCGGTCATCAAAACCAGCCATAATTTGTATCCTTTTATATGAATCTGTTGAATAGTTAACCTAGCATTTGAAACTTTGATAATCCATGTTTATATGATGGGGTTAATGAGAAAATGAAAGATTACACCATGAATAGAAGCAAACCACTTTATGAAGGCAAAGCCAAAACGATTTATGAGGGGCCAGAGCCAGGAACACTGATTCAGTATTTTAAAGATGATGCGACGGCAGGCAACGGCGCAAAGCATGAAGTGATTGCGGGCAAGGGTGTGCTTAATAATCGCATCTCTGCACATATTATGACAAAACTTGAGACTGTCGGTGTGCCAACGCATTTTATTCGTTCAATGAATATGCGCGAGCAGTTGGTGCGCAAGGTTGATATCATACCGCTTGAAGTTGTTATTCGTAATGTTGCCACGGGATCTATCGTGCCGCGTTTGGGCGTGGAAGAGGGGAGTTACTTCGCGCAACCATTGGTTGAGTTTTATTACAAGAAAGATGAGCTCAATGATCCTATTGTTAGTGAACAACATATCATTAATTTTGGTTGGGCTGACCCATATGAGCTAGAAGAAATTGTTTTTCAAGCGTTGCGTGTGAATGATTTTCTGTGTGGCTTATTCTCTGCCATTGGCCTGAGCCTGATTGATTTCAAATTAGAATTTGGTCGTTTATATGGTGAGTATGACGAGCTTTACATTATTTTAGCAGATGAAATTTCGCCTGATAATTGCCGCCTTTGGGATGCCAAGACGGGTGAGCGAATGGATAAAGATCGCTTCCGCAAAGATCTAGGTGATTTGGTCGAGGGGTATCAGGAAATCGCCAAGCGTTTAGGCTTAATCCCTGCAGATGGTATTTTGGACGATGGCAATGTTGATGAGCAAAAGCTTGAAGGACTTGATAAGATAGAAAACGAATTGGGACAAAAGCGCCGCCTGCGTTCTGTGAAAACAGGTAAACCACCGCGCAAAAATTAAAGCGCGATAGGTTTTAAGACATAAATTGTTCTTTCAAAATGCGTTCTTCCAAATGATTTTCGGGATCGAACAACAATGTGCAAGTGTTGGAGCGTGATTGCGAAATTTCCACAGATTGCACATCACGAAATTCACTTGAATCGGCGGTGGCACTCACGGGGCGTTTTTCTGGATTAATAATATTAATTCTTACCGTTAAATGGCATGGCAGTAACGCGCCCCGCCATCTTCGGGGGCGAAAGGCACTGATGGGTGTAAGGGCAAGCATATTCCCTGAAAGCGGAATGATCGGCCCACCAGCAGAAAAGTTATAAGCCGTACTGCCCGCGGGGGTTGCCAATAAAATGCCATCACAAACTAGCTCGGGGATGCGTTCGATATTATCAACCGATATTTGTAACTTGGCGGCTTGTCTCGTTTCACGTAAAAGGGCGACTTCGTTAAAGGCAATGGCTTCGTGGCGATGACCGTTTTGGTCTATGGCAACCATGTCGAGCGGATGAACTTTGACCTGTTTTGTCGCTTTCAGACGTTTGTGTAAATCATCAACACTAAAATCGTTCATCAAAAAACCAACGGAGCCGCAATTCATACCATAAACCGGTTTCCCTGATTGATAGACATGATGGAGCGTTTCCAGCATTGTCCCGTCCCCACCCAAGACAACAGCAACGTCGGCATCTTTAAGCGGGGTGTTGCTATGCAGATTTGTTAAATCATCTAAGGCTTGTTGAGCCTCTTTGGTGTCGGCGGCGAAGAAGGAAATTTTTTTCATGAAATCAGCATTGTTTTCTCTTAGGAAGCTTTCTTAATAAAGTTTTCTTCCCAATCATTTGGGGCGTTCAAGAAACTTTCTAAAGAAGATATTGTTTCATCATCAAAATAATTTTCTTTTTTAATAACATCCAAAACGGCCCACCAATTCGTCAAAGAGTGCAGCTGTATATCCATTTCTCTTAAGTTGGTTTTACTCTGTGGATAAATATCATAAGAAAAAATAACAAAACTATTTGATATCTTTAATCCAACTTCTCTTAATGCTTTCACAAAGACTTGTTGTGAGCTACCAACTGTCAATAAGTCTTCTACCAAAAGAGTATTTTGCCCTTCTTGTGTGATATGTCCTTCAATTTGTCCCATGCGGCCGTGGCCTTTGGATTTTTTGCGGACATAAATCATTGGCATATTCAAGCGCTCCGCTAAAAATCCTGCGTAGGGAATACCAGCGGTTTCGCCGCCAGCCAAAATATCAATATTTAACGGCGCAATTACTTTTTCAGAAAATCCCATAAGGCTGTCGCGTGCTTCGGGGAAGGAGATCAGGCGGCGTATATCACAATAAGTCGGGCCTATTTTACCCGAGGTATAAGTAAAAGGCTTTTTGGTGTTAATCATAATAGATTTCGTATCTAATAAAATTTTTGCTGCCTCGTAAGCGATTGTTTCTTTATCCATTTTTCTTCTTCTTTTATATTTTTTAAAATAAGTATTGTTACTGGCTGACCCATAATACACGGGCTGTCCAAGCCACATCATTCATCGATATTTTTCGGTTTTCATGATCGGGGTTCAAAGATTTGATCTCAATATGTGTCGCATTTTGTCTAACCAACTCTTTGACCATGACTTCGCCATTTGTGGTTTTTAAAACAATGCGATCCGCTTTTCGAATTTTTGAATTGGGGGAGACGACCAACACATCGCCTTGGCGGTAAAGCGGCTCCATTGAATCACCATTAATTTTCAACGCATAAATATTGTTTTTTTCACTTGTTGATACTTCGGGGAATTGGACTTCGTCCCAACTGCCGCCTTGGGGGTATCCTTGCTCATCAAAAAATCCATGCGTACCGGCCTGTGCAAAACCAATTACAGGAATAAGCGTAGTAGAGTGGCGTTGTTGCACATCTATATCTTCAACCATAGAAACAAAATCAGACATGTTCGCGCCCGTTGCTGATAAAACGCGCGACACGCTTTCGGTGGAAGGCCAGCGCGGTTTGCCATCAGGACCAATGCGTTTGCTCTTATTAAAGGAGGTTGGATCAAGTCCAGCCTGTTTTGCCAAACCCGAAGGGCTGTAACCGAATGTGGTCGCTAAGCGATCAATCGCCTGCCAAATTTGATCGTGGGTTAGCATATTGTTTTTCCTTATTCTTGATGCCTTAGGATTAAACTCCCATTATTAAGCGCAAAAGTAAATAGGAAAAAAATCATAAAATATCTTGAGATTAGGAATATAACGCTAATATAGTGCGCACATAAAGTGAACAAATATAATTTTAAACAAGGATCAAATAATGCCACGCCCACCAATATCACCGCCTATTTTATCTTCTGATGATGTGACTGCCTTTGAATCAACCAGTGATGTGTGGTTTTGGTTTGTACAGGCGCAGCAAGCACGCAACGAAGGCGCGCGGTTTAAAGCGGGACTTTCGTCCGTGACGCGACCATGTGAGCCGATAGATATTTTAAAGATTTTAGATCGTCTTTACCGCAATCGTTTTTTAACCCGCGATCATCTTTTGGTGTTGCGTCATTATGGGCGTCGTCAAATGCCGCCAGATTATCGTCGTGTGAAAGAAGCGCGAGCTTATCATTTATGGAACGAAGCTTTGGCAAGAATGGAAACGACTTTTATTCGCAAAGGTATTGTTGAAATTCCAAAGGGAATGGCCATAAGTGCGCGATCAAATTTTTGTCCACAAAACATGCCGCATAATACTGCGCAGAGTGGCCATCAAATATAATGCAATATCAAACTTTAGAAACGCAACAATTGCGAAAAGAGCAAAAGGCATGGGTCGTGTTTAGTGGGAAAACAGACATGAAACGGCTAAAATTTTTAAAGGCTGGCTTCAGGCATTGTTTTGTCATCATTAATGACGGCCAAAAATGGATGAGTATTGATCCGCTCTCCCCTTATACGGATATAGAAGTTTATCATCACATTAAATATGATTTTGATTTACCCGCATGGTTTCAAAACAAATCTTTTAAGGTTGCTCCTTCGCGCTTGAATAAAAAGCATAAAAAACCTGCACCAATTGGTTTTTTTACTTGTGTCGAGGCAGCCAAAAGGCTGTTGGGAATTCACTGCTTTTATATTCTTACACCTTGGCAGCTCTATCGTTATTTACAAAAAACTAACCCTCAAAATTTTATAAAAGGAGATTAATTATGGGTTCTCTTACTGGAAGTCCAAAATCTGTTCCGCTTTCTCAACCGCAAACGGTTATACGCTATGTGAGTAGGCCAACAACGACAGCAGACATTACATCGTCTGAGTCCTCTGACACTGACTCATCAACGGCAGGCATTGCACGAGGTGACAGCTTGTTGCGTCGTAGCCGTGGCCGTTTTGGCACTGTGTTAACGGGGTTTCGGGGGTTTTTATCGTCAAAATCTGATGCGCCGTCTGATAACGGACGCAAAACTTTATTGGGAGAATAAAGATGGAATACAAAGAGCAGCAAGATTTTGCTAAATTAAATCTTATTTTAGATCGTTTTGAAAAAGCCAAATCCCGCCGTCAAAATTGGGAAGGGCATTGGCAGGATTGTTATGATTATGCTTTGCCGCAACGGGGTGGATTTAAAGGGATGATGGTGGCCGGCGCAAGCCGCACGGAAACGCTTTACGATGGTACGGCGATGGATGCCGTCGATCAATTAGCCGCAAGTTTTTGGGCAATTTAACGCCGCCATGGACACAATGGTTCGGCTTTAAACCAGGGCCAGATTTAAACGATGTTGAGGCACAAAAATTAGTCCCCGTTTTAGAAGATATTGCGGTTAAAATTCAATCACATCTGGATCGCTCGAATTTTAATGTTGAAATGCACCAGTGTTTTTTAGATTTAGCAGTTGGCGGTACCGCCACGCTTTATTTCGAAGAAACTGATCCCGGCGCTTTTTCAGCATTTAAATTTTCTTCGGTTCCCTTACAAGATATTACTCTGGAAGAAGGGGAGAATGGTTTCCTTGACGGGTCGTTCCGAAAACTATCTTTGACGTTGGCGCAAATGGAAGGGCGTTATGGTTTAGAAGCCATTCCATTGCAAATATTACAAGATGGTGAAAAAGATCCACAAGCACGTTTTGAAGTGCTTGAATCTGTTCTGCCACAAAATGGTAGTTATTTTTATACGGCAATTTTGACGGAACAAAGCACGCCTGTTTTGTTGAAAGAAGGACGCTTTATGCATTCCCCAGCTATTTCATTTCGCTGGATGAAATCCCCAGGTGAGATTTATGGGCGATCACCTGTTATGAAGGCGCTCCCTGATATCAAGACCGCCAATAAAGTGGTTGAATTGATCTTAAAGAATGCCTCCATTGCTGTGACGGGAATTTGGCAAGCCGATGATGATGGGGTTTTGAATCCCGCGAATATCGAATTAGTCCCAGGGGCGATTATTCCCAAAGCTATGGGATCACAAGGGCTTAAACCATTGGATATGCCAGGGCGTTTTGATGTATCGGAATTGGTGTTGCGGGATTTACGTGGGCGTATTCGACATGCTTTGCTGTCTGATCAAATTGGCCCCGTTGTTGACAAAAAAATGAGTGCTACCGAAGTGTTAGAGCGTTCTAGCGAAATGGCGCTATTGTTAAGCGCCACTTATGGCAGATTGCAATCTGAATTATTAACGCCGCTTATTCAGCGGGCTTTCTCGATTTTACGTCGCCGTGGTGAGATCCCCGACATTGATTTAGATGGTCGTTATGTGGCGCTGGATTATCGCTCGCCTTTGGCGCGCGCCCAAGGGCAAAGGAATGTGGAAAATATTCTCTCATGGCTAAAAACTATTTCTGTAATGGGACCAGAGGCTTCTGTGTCGGTTGATATAAAAGCTACGGTAAAGAAAATTGCAGAATCTATGGGTGTTCCTAGTGATTTAATAAAAAGTGATTTAATTACTGCGGACTTAATAAAGTCAGAGATTATGCCGCAAGTGGTGCCAGACCCTATTGTGAATGGAGGGGAAGATGTTTCGTTGTAAAAACATAATGACGCTTCAAAAAATGAACGAGAATATGGTTTATCAAAATCATATATCCAAACGGGATCAACGAAATATTGAGCAGCTTTTTGCACGTTTATTTAGCAGCGAAGATGGTAAAAATGTTTTGGCCTATCTGCAAAATTTAACCTTTCACCGTGCCGCCAACCCTTCACAAAGCGAAGCGGATTTGCGTCATATGGAAGGGCAACGCAGTTTGTTGGCGACGATGTTAAGGCTCATTGAACGTGGCCGTGGATAGAGTTTTATCCTGCTAACCCCTCATCATTTCATGGTTTATCCATGCAATGGCACTATTTAAAAAATTTACAAATCTTACTCAAACTTAAAAAAAGGAGACTATAATGAATGATACTTTATTGGATAATGAAATCCCAAAAAAATTTAAAGACCCCGAAACAGGGGCATTACGAACCGATGTGATGGTGCAATCATATAAAGAGCTTGAAAAGAAGATGTCGGCAAAACCTAATGCGCCAAAAACACATGATGAATATTGCATTGATTGCCAGCATGGTTTTTTTGAAGAAGATAAAGAGCTTAATAAGCGGTTTCATGAAAAAGGTTTTACCAATGAGCAAGTGCAATTTGTTTATGATTTGGCGTCAGAGAAAATGATTCCAATGGTGATTGAAATGGCGGGCGATTTTCAAGCGGATCGTGAAGTTGAAAAATTGGTAGAGCATTTTGGTGGTGCAGAGCAGTGGAAAGAAACATCACGTCAGCTTTTGGCCTTTGGCCAAAAGAGTTTACCTGCTGATGTGTTGGACTCATTATCTAGCTCTTATGAAGGTGTTTTGGCGCTTCATAATATGATGAAAGGCAATGAGCCGTCGGTTAAAACAGGGCAGGAAGTCGCTCCAGCAGAAAACTATGACTTACAATCCATGATGCGTGACCCGAAATATTGGCGCGATAAGGATCCGTCTTTTGTGGCGAAAGTGACGGAAGGTTTTCAACGTATGTATGGCGACAAATAAGTCATATTTATATAGACCAGATAAAACGTTATAAAAAACCCCAGAAAAATCTGGGGTTTTCTTTATAAGATTTTTTTGTCTTATTCTTTAAATTTGTGAGTCCGCAAAGGCACGTGCATTTGCATCATCAATCACCATTCTAAATTGGCTTCCAACACTATTGGTTAGTGGGGAGAATTGAAGGGCAAACTCATTATTGCCTTTGCGTAAAATAGTTCCTGTGTGGGTGACATCAATAACACGATCGGCGAGCTTAAATTTTAGGATAATTTCTTTTGTATCATGCATCGAAAATACGCGATCATCACCTACCAAAAGAACCCCGCCATTGCTCCAATCTTTGATGGGATAGGCTTTGCCATCGATGACGGCAACGCAACTATCCATTGTGCGTCTTTCGTGATTGCGACGACTATCAAAATCATCGTTACTGGCGTTAATTTTTAGGCCGTCTAAAATGTTTTCTAACATATCATTCCTAATATTTTCTACTTATTATGACATATTGATAGCACCATTTTGTCATTTTGCATAGCGTCAAAAACAATTATCAAAATTATTTTAAGAAAAAACTTGACATTTTAGGATAATAATCCTATTGTATGCTTATCAAGGCCACAAAACCATCTCGCGTTGATATAATTTTATCATCTGTTTTGTTTTTAAAAATGACTAATTCCACAGAATAACAGCATGTGCTGCCTGTACGTTTTTCATATTTACTATATGCCATAGGCCGTGACCTCCTTTTGTTTCCAAATCGGTGACAGAAATATCGGGAACCTGTGCCGTTTAGTGAAACAAAATTTTAATCATATATTTTTACAAAAAGGAGTGACGTCATGGCCACAACCATTGACCAGGCATTTATCAAGCAGTTCGAACGCGAAGTGCATGAGGCCTATCAACGCCAAGGTTCTAAATTAAGGAACACGGTGCGTACAATAAACCAAGTAAAAGGATCTGCTGCCGTTTTTCAAAAAGTTGGCAAAGGAACTGCTTCCACTAAATCAACCCATGGCATGGTGCCAGTTATGAACCTCAATCATTCAAATGTTGAATGTATCCTAGAGGATTATTATGCGGGTGATTGGGTGGATCGTTTGGATGAACTTAAGACTAATATTGATGAACGTCAGGTCATCGCAAGCGCGGGTGCTTCTGCGTTGGGGCGTAAGACAGATGAAATGATCATTAATGCGTTGGATAATGCGTCGGCGAATGTGATTTCAGATGCCAATGCAGGGTTGACCAAAGATAAAGTGCTTGAAGCATTTGAAGTCTTTGGCGACATGGATATCCCTGATGATGGACAGCGCTTTGCTGTTATCGGCTGGAAGCAGTGGAGCGACTTGCTACAAATTGATGAATTTGTAAGTTCCGAATATGTTGGAGAAACAGATCTGCCTTACAGCAATATTACACAAGCCAAAATGTGGCTTGGGACAGTTTGGGTGCCGCATTCTGGCTTACCGATTGATGGCGATGATATTCGTTCTTGTTACTTTTACCACAAAACGGCTGTTGGTCATGCCGTGGCAAGCGACGTTCAAACGGATGTAAGTTGGCATGGTGATCGCGCCGCACATTTTGTTAATAACATGATGAGCCAAGGCTCTGTGCTTATTGATGAAGGCGGCGTTGTGACCATTGGTTGCGACGAAACCCCAGACTAAATTTTTTATAATTTTCTTCTTGGATCGCTTTATTAATTTAGTGTGTATGTATTTTACATCATGCTTTTTGATGTTTCGCCGAAAAGCAAATTGAAAAAAAATCAAACGCCTTCCCACCGTCATTCTCTTTTATGAGGATGGCGGTTTTTACTCTTTGAAAGGAATAAACAATGAGTTTAGCTTTAACAGACTTAAGCGTATTGGCTTACGCCAATAATTTTACCCTGTGGCATTACAAAACCGAAGACGCGTCTATTACGACAGCAGATTACTTCGATAATGCGGCAGAGATGATGAATGTCAATGACATGATCATCGCCAATATTGATACAGATGGCAGCCCAACAAGCGGATTTTATATCGTTACCGATATCACCGCTGGCGCCGTGACGCTCGCGGCTTATAGCTAAAAACTTCTATAAGCCCCTCCCTTAGTGCGAACGCACTGTATCAATTACGGGGCAGGGTTTGTTCCTCGCAAACCCTGCCTCCTCTTTTTATTTTTTAAAAACCAAAGGAATTTCTCATGGCTCTTAATGATGTCGCTTTATGTTCACGTGCGTTGGTACGTTTGGGCGCAAATCCTATTACCTCTTTTAATGACGGCACAGCCGAATCTGAAATTGCCGCAACGCTTTATGGATCAATTCGTGATGCGTTATTATCAGCCTATCCTTGGACGTTCGCCAGTGGGCAACTTGTCTTAAATGATTTGGTTGATAACCCTATTGCGGATTATTCAAATGCTTTTCAACTGCCCAATGATTATTTACGGGCGATTTCTGCGGGAACAGGGAACAAAGGTAAGGGATTAAATTACCGTATCGCTCGTTCGGCCTTACATTGTAATGCGCAATCGGTGAATTTGACCTATATCTTCAGGCCAGAAGAAGAAGAATTCCCTCCGTTTTTTGACACGGCACTTATCGCCCGCCTATCTGCCGAGTTTTGTATTCCTGTGACGGAAAGCACAAGCCGCAGCGAAACCCATTATCAAATTGCTGAGCGAGAATATGCCCGCGCCCGCCAAATCGACATCCAACAAGACAGCCCCAATCGCATCGATGATTTTACCCTTATAAATGTGAGGGGATAAGTTATGACACGTATTACACAAGTCAAAAGTAATTTTACAGCTGGTGAAGTTTCTCCCGATCTTTTGGGGCGGGGAGATTTGCGTGCTTATGCCAATGGAGCGGCAAGGTTACAGAATTTATTTATCTATCCCACGGGCGGCGTCACGCGTCGCGCAGGATTGCGATATATTGATACAATTATCGGCCAAGGGCGGCTTATTCCATTTGAATTTAATACGGAACAAACATATTTATTGGTCTTAACAGCCAACCAAATTGATATTTATCTTGATGATATTAAGGTAGCAACAGTGGCATCGCCATGGCCGCAAAACGAAATTAATCAAGTTGCATGGACGCAAAGTGCGGATACTTTATTATTGGCACATCCTTCTTACCCGCCGAAAAAACTTACCCGCAATGCATCGGGTGGGTTTGAGTTAGATGATTGGATATTTTACGCCATAGATAATGTCATCAACACGCCGTTTTATAAATTCGCAAATAGTGCTGTGACATTAACACCCAGCGGTACGACAGGCACAATTACCCTGACGGCATCGGCAGATGTTTTTGCCCCAGGGCATGCAGCTACACGCATGCAAGTAGGGGGACAACAAGTAGAAATCACCAGCTATGATTCACCTACCGTTGTGACCGTGAACGTAATAGAAGATTTAGTTGATACAAACCCAACGATTGATTGGTTTGAACAAGCTTTTTCATCGGTGCGTGGATACCCTGTGACGGTGGCTTTTCATCAAGATCGTTTGGTGATTGGTGGATCACGTGATTTACCAAACCGCTTATGGTTTTCTCGCTCTGGTGACTTATTCAATTTTGATCTAGGTACAGGATTAGATGACGAAGCCATTGAATTTGCCATTTTATCAGACCAAGTTAATGCCATTAGAGGAGTCTTCTCTGGTCGTCATTTACAAGTTTTTACCAGTGGTGCGGAATGGATGGTGACAGGAACGCCGCTAACGCCCTCAACGGTACAGCTGAACCGTCAAACGCGAGTTGGATCAGTGATAAGCCGTTATGTGCCGCCAGTCACAGTGGACGGTGCAACGGTTTTTGTTGCCCGTAACGGTCAAGAAATTCGGGAGTTTTTATATACCGATATCGAGCAAGCTTATACCGCTATTGATTTGGCGCTTGCCTCGCGGCATATCCCTGTTGGAATTATTGATCAAGATTATGATCCGCATCGCCGTCTGATATTTGTTGTGCGTGATGATGGTCAATTGGCAACTATGACATTTTATCGCGCCGAACAAGTGCGGGCATGGACGTTGCATCAAACACAAGGTTTTGTGCATTCGGTTACTGTTGTCGGGGAGAAAGTTTATATTCAGGTTGAACGAGATAGTAAATTTTTCATAGAAAGATTTGATGAAGCCGTCACGTTAGATTCTGTTTTAGATGGCGAAGCAGAAAATTCCACACAGCTTTGGTCTGGGTTAGATCATTTAGAAGGGCAATTAGTATCAGTTATTGCTGATGATATTGCTTTAGATAATCCCGTCACTGTGACGGATGGATCAATCATGTTAAATGATGCCGCTTTTAAAATCGAAGTTGGTTTGCCCTTTACACATATCATCGAGCCCCTACCACCTTCAAACAGCGAAGGTTTTGCGGGACGTAAAATACGTTTAATTCAAGCAATTTTTCGTCTGCAAGACACACAGGCTTTAAGGCTTGATACGGGGCAAGGATTAAAAGATATAGCACTAAAGCAATTCGAAGAGGATATTATTCTAGATGCGCCGCCGCCAATTATTAATGGTGATATAAATGTCCGCGCCCTTGGATGGCGTAAGGATGGTACTGTGCCGTCATGGCGAATTGAACAGAGCGTTCCTTATCCATTTACATTGCTATCCATCAACAACGAACTCAAAGTTAACGATTAATGACTCTTTTCTTGCCGCGCATTTTACGCCCAAGAAAAAAATTTCTGAGCGCGCTCTCACGCCTTAGGAAAAAATAAACATAAAAAAGGAGAAGAATATGGGCTCATTTATTCCTGTGGCACTTCAGGTCGTAAGCGCTTTTACCGCTGTGAGTAGCGCCTTTAACGCCGTAAGTAATATTGGCGCGCAAGACCGTCAAAATGATTTAGCGCTGGCGCAATTAAGGGCGCAGCAACAGCAGCAACAGCAAATATCTGCGCAAGATGCGGCTTTCAAGCGTCAAGAAATTACCCTGCAAGCAGAAAAAGCAGAAGCCGCACGGCGCAACGCTTTAAAACGCGCTGTTGCACGACAACGTGCAGGTTTTGGCGGTGCAGGTATTAGCAGTGGTGATGGCTCCTCCGAAGCGGTGTTGTTGGGGTTGTTCGCAGAGTCAGAAGAAGAAAAAGCCAATCGCGAAAAACTAGACAACATAAAATTACAAACATTAGATCAAAACTTATCCAACCAATCGCGCGTCAATACTTTAAAACGCACACAATTATCAGATCGTCACAAACTGACCAGCACCACATCAACTTTGGACGAGATTGGTGATGTATTTCGTGTTTTTCAGTAATCAAAAGTTAGGAATAATAAAATGACCAGTCATATAAAAATACCAAAAGTGCAACCTATTGTGCGCTATGTCGCCAGCGGCACACAAACCGACTATCAGTATTTTTTTCCTATTTTTGCCAGCGAAGACTTAGCCATTTATTTTGATGGCGCGCGCCAATATCATGGATTTGATATTTTAGATGCTGGAAAAACTGAAGGTGGATTGGTGACATTTGATGCACCTCCCAAAAATGGTGTCGTGATCACGCTTGAACGTCTATTAGAGTTTGAACGTATCACAGATTTTATCGAAGGTGGTGATTTCTCTGCACAGGCAATTAATAATGAGCTCGATTATCTTACGGCATCAGTGCAGCAAATTAATAGGTCGCTCGCGCCGATGTTGCGTTATAATGATCACGAAATAGCAGGAAATGTTGATTTGCCGCCACGTGCCAACCGCACAAATAAAGCGCTTGGCTTTGATGGTAATGGTGACCCCATCGCCGTGGCAATAGAAAATATGCAATCTGCTCCTGCTTATACCGCAAGCGGTATGGGCGCTGTAACGCGGACGACAGTAGATAAATTTAAAGACATGATTTCTGTCCGTAATTTCGGTGCAAAGGGGGATGGGCTGACCGATGACACATTGGCAATCCAACAAGCTTTAACAGCTTATGACTCTGTTTTTATCCCAGAAGGCACCTATTTAATTTCAAATACGATTACTGTCGCCGCTAAACAGACTTTACGTGGGGCGGGGCAAACATCAGTTTTACTGTGTCAGGATAAAACATTTAACGCGGTTGAAATTGTTGAAGATTATACGACTTTGGCCAATTTAAAAATTCAGGGCGGTGATGTTGGAATTAAACTCTACGGACGCGATCGTCCCTGTGTTCAAAATGCAATAACAGATGTTGTTATTGCAGGAGCAAATACAGGTGTTCAGCTTGACGGTTATAATGATACCAACAAGCCATGTTATTGGAATAATTTCGACCGTGTCTTGGTGGAACAGCCCGCCATAAATGGTTTTCATCTGACGAAAAGTGGTGCAGGGGATACGCCGAATGCCAATAAATTTCACGCTTGCCGTGCCTATTCTTTAAGTGCGCCGATAACCAATGCAGGATTTTATGTGGAACATGGTAGATATAATAATAGCTTTATTGATTGCGAAGCCAATGTAGATGGTACAGCGCAAGGTTGCTTTATTATTGGTGCAGGGGCAGGAGAGACACAGCTTATAAACCCATATGCAGAATCTTTTAACCAAGTGCCAAATATTAAGTTAGAAAATGGATCTATTGAAACATCAATAATGAACTTACTTTCTGTCAGTGACGGGGCGGCGATATGGGATTTATCTGGTGGTCAATATATGGCTTACAATGCGGGTTTTCCTTTTAAAAATCGTTTGCAAAAAACTACTGCAACGGACTTAAACACAACTTTGCAACGCTATGATACCGAGTATATTGACGCAAGCGGTACAATCACATTGGACACATCACACACGGTTCATTTGGTGTCTTCTTTTGGGGGAGCCTTAACGATAGAACTACCCGAAGCAGGCAATGCGACGGGTGCAGAAATGGTCATAAAGAAAATAGATTCTTCAAAAAATGTGATCACCGTAACAGAAGAAAATGGCAACGGCCCCGATAGCCGTAATTATTATTTGGGTAGTGAAAATGATTATGTGACAATGCTCTCGAACGGGGCCGAATGGTTTGTCACTTCGTCTAATCGTTCAGCAGGAAACACCCGCTTTTATGATGGCGCGGGTATTTATGATATTGATATGGCGGTTGATATATATTTATTGTCATCCTTTGGTGGCGTCATGGAAGCGCGCTTGCCCCCCGCCAATGCCCCCGAAGCGGTTGGGCGTACGGTGACCATAAAGAAAACCGATGTTTCTTCGAACGTTATCACCGTGAGTGAGCTAGGTGGCAGTGGACCTGATGGTTTTAACCAGCCGCTTAATGCACAATATAAGGCCCTGACGGTCGTTTTTGATGGCGGTCAATGGTTCATTATTAGTCAGTTTTAAAAGGTTAAAATGAGCGAAAATAAAACTATATCTAGTCATGATATTTTTGAATATCTGGATCTATCTTTGTTAAAATTATTGGAAAATAGTTTGAAAAGATATGAGGAATTTTCAAATAACTAGCAAGAAATACCAGAAAAAGAAGTAGATAATTTTTTAAAAACCTGTCGATTACACATGGCTTTACTTGATGACACGATAAAGGCTGTCGAAAAAGTTAAAAAAATATGCGCTGCGGGTGATAAAAATTCACCTCAAGGGAGTAATTATTGTGAAACGATAGAGGCAGTGAAGACTGTGATACGTCAAGATCAGAAAAGTTCATAAATAATTGGTAAACGACACATTATTAACGTTAATGCAATATGAAAACATAAGGAAATCTCTTTGAAAACGCCTAATTTTAGGATATATTTAGAACAATGGAACGCAAGCCAACTAGCATTATCGACACCTTTGATTCATCAACTCATGGCAAATTGGTTGATGGAATCCTCAAGCCATGGAAAGCGGCAGCTGCAAATGATGGCGTTTCGGGGAGCGGGGAAGTCGTCGGTTATAGCGCTATATCTAGCGTGGCGCTTATCAGTCAACCCGGATCTTCGAGTCCTTTTGCTGGCCGCCGATTTGTCCCTCGCCATCAAGATGGCGCGCAACGTCCGAAAGATAATCGAGAAGCACCCTTTAAGCTCCGCAGTAAATCCGACAAAAAAGAATAATAAAATAGATCAATGGGCGGTAGATCGTTTTACAGTATGCCGTAACCGTACATCACGAGACCCCAGCGTCCTTGCCGCAGGTATTTTATCAAATATAACTGGCTGTCGTGCTGACTTAATTGTCTATGATGATGTTGAGGTGCCGAATACTTGTAACTCATCTTTAAAGCGTGAGGATTTACGCAATCGTTTGCGCGAGAGTAATTTTGTTCTGACGCCAAACGGCACGCAACTTTATATTGGTACGCCTCATAGTTATTTTTCGATTTATGCTGATAAGGCGCGTCCCGAAATAGGGGAACAAAAACCATTTTTGGACGGATTTCATCGATTAGAAATTCCTGTAATGGATGAAAACGGTATGTCAAATTGGCCGGAGATTTTTACTAAAGATCATATTGAAAAAATAAAAGCGCAATCTGGGCCGCAACAATTTGCGGCGCAAATGATGTTACAACCAGTCAATATTTTAGATAGTCGTTTAAATACAGATCAGCTAAATTTTTATAATGGTGAACTTGATTATTCTGAATCCCAACGCCAAGCTGTTTTACGGCTGAACGGTAAAAAAATGATATCTTGTCAGGCATGGTGGGATCCGCCTTTCGCTTCGGCAAAGGGGGATGATAGCGTTCTTGCGATTATTTATACTGATGCGGAGGGGCAATATTATCTGCATCATATCGAGTATATAAAACTTGGTTTAAGCGCGGATACTCAGCAGGCCGAAGCGCATCAACAATGTGATATTGTCGCAAATATATTAAAAAGATATTTTGTGCCCTCTGTAACGATTGAAAGCAATGGGATTGGTAAATTATTGCCAGGGATTTTAAAACAAACTCTGGCAACGCAAAAAATCCCTTGCGCCGTTATTGAGAAATCAAGTACGCAAGCAAAGCATGTTCGTATCATCGAAAGTTTTGATACTATTTTGGCGGCGCGTGCCTTGTCTGTGCATGACAATATTAGAAAAACCTCATTTCTAACGGAAATGATGGAATGGCAACCAAAGGGGCATGGTAAAGATGATGGCCTAGACGCTGTTGCGGGTGCGCTTTCTCAAGAACCTGTTCGGTTGCGTTATTCTTATAACACAGGGCGGGCAAAATGGCAGGGTGGGGCAAACACGTTTCATGCTGACAGCAATTTCGACGTCTAAACTCACGTAAAATTTTAAGGATATTTATGACTTTTAACGACCTTTCATATAATGATTGGATGACGCTTATTGTGCTGATCGCACAAGCGGGAATCCTCTATTATCGACTTAAAAAAGTAGAGCAACGCACAGAATATTTTCATGATTTGGTGATCGAATTTGCTGTGACAAAGAATTCATTAGAACTTCATCGGCAAGAATTCGAAAAGCAATCAGCGCGGATTGATACAATCATTCAAAAACTTGATGATCGCGTAGCAGGTATAGAATCTCATGCTTTTGAAGCATTGATCAAAAATAGATCGCGGAGGAACACATGAAGATTGCCTTTATTGAAGATGATAATGCTGATGTTATTCGCATTAAGGAGTTGATCACAAAAAGCTTTCCTAAAAGTAACCTTGTTTACTTTATTTATTTAGCTGATTTTTTAAGAACAGATGAATCGTATGATTTAGTATTAACTGATTTGCGTTTGCCCGATGAATATGGCCCTTCAGTGATTAGTCGCATACGGCAGGTAACGGGAAAACCAATCATTGTCCTAAGCGGTGTTGGCGGAGCTGAATTACCAAAAGCTATTCTAACAACCTTAGATCAAGCTGGTGCAACAATTTTTTTGTCAAAATACCAAGATGGGTTTGAACGACTAACCGACGCCATAAAAAGTTTTTTATAAAAACTAAATTTTAAAAAATCTAAATAATAAACATATTTTGCTCTTTTGATTTAGAGCGAAGATATATCCCTATGAAAGGAACCTATAATCATGCTTCACAATATTGTGCGGTTTTTAAAACCATATTTAAAATCGGAAGAGAATGAAAAGATAGATAAAGATAATATAACGCCCTCCAAAAAATCTTTAACACCAATTGAGCAACAACAAATTGAAAGCGATTATTACCAAGAATTGGAAATTGATGTGTTAGCGCGAACTATTTTTGGTGAAGCGCGCAGTGAGCCGCAGGCAGGTATGGAGGCGGTCGCTGCTGTGGTGTTAAATCGTGTCAGGATTGCTGAAGTTAAAGGGAAATATTGGTGGGGAAATAATATTATTGGTGTTTGCCAAAAACCTTATCAATTTTCTTGCTGGAACAAGAATGACCCTAGTTACAAGCGCCTAACCACTGTTCAGCCATCTGATATTAAATTTGCAACATGCTTGCGTATTGCCCGCCGCGCGGTGATAGGTGTTTTGAAAGATAATACAAATGGCGCAACACATTATCACGCTGATTATGTCTCACCTTATTGGGCGAAGGGGGAACGCCCCGTTAAAATTATCAGCCGTCATATTTTTTATAAATTGGTAGAGGTTTAAATCATATCTCGCGGTAAGAAGAACGGTATCAAACAACCTCATAAACGATAATAATTACAGGAGAAAGGTAAAACTATGCTTACAACCATTCTATCAAAAATAGGTCTACCAATCTTGATCGAATTTGTGGCGCGTGCCTTGGGGCGCATTGATCATCCAGTTGCCAAAAGTGCGTCAGAATCTCTGAAGGAGGTAGAAGGAGCACTTGCGGGCGGTCTTATTTCAACAGATCAAATGGCAGAAGCAAACCGTCATGCAGAAGCAATGGCGACAATTAATATGCAGCAATATGAGGCATCGTTGGCACAAATTAATGAATCTCTTCGGGCAGAAATTGCTTCTACGGATAAATATGTGCGCCGTATGCGTCCCACTTTTGGTTATTTAATGGCAGGAACATGGGCGGCGCAAATGTTTGGTCTTGCCTATGTTGTTGTCTTTAAGACTGAAATTGCTGCAAATGTGATGCAAGGTATGGCGGCGCTTTCAACTATTTGGGCCGTAGGATTATCAGTTTTGGGCATCTATGTTTATAAACGCAGTGAAGATAAAAAATTATTCTCTACCCCTGTAATAAATAAAGCCGTAGAGAAAATTATACCGCCTGCAACAGCGCAAAGGCCTCAAAGAAAAATTGAAATTAAAAAAGAAAATTCTTATCGGGTTAATGATTAACCGTACGGCGCAGCTTATTTTCTTTGTGAATCATATAAAGTCCTGCACTGACAACAATCGTTAACCCAATCCATGTTGTCAGTGTTGGTAAATCATTGAAAATGAAGTAACCACACAAAACACCCCATATTACTTGCACGTAGACTAAGGGGGCGATACTTGCCATGTTTTTGGCGTGTGTGAACGCATACGTTGTCAATGAAATCCCACCCAATATAAGCAAACCATAAAAAATAAATTCTAAAAATTCGATGGGGCTTGGCAAAAATATATGTTTTGCAGAGAATATTAAGCTAACGAAAAAATGCCCTAAGACTGATATCAGGATAAAGTTGGGCATATATTCCCCGTGACCAATTTTGCGTATTAAGACGCCATTCGCTGACATACAAATCATCCCAATAAAGGCATAAAGCAAACCAATATTAAAATCATCAAATTGCGGCCCTAATAAAATTAAGACGCCAACAAAACCAACGATAACAGAAAGCCACCGATGCAGCCCGACTTGCTCTTTTAGAAAGTAAAAAGTTAGAAGAACCGTAAAAAACGGGGCGGAAAATGTAATCCCATACATGTCAGCAATAGGAATATATGATAATGCCATCACAACGCTGAGCGATATTAAACCGCTTAAAATCATTCGCATGGCGCAATATTTAGGCTGATGCCATTTAAACCCGCTGATGCCCTTTTGCGCATATATATAGCTACCAAGGATAGTGATACCAACGATAGCGCTATAAGTTACAACCAAAGAGGGCGGATAGCTTTGCGTTAAAAATTTCGACATGACATCGCCAAAGGCAAAGCTTGTCCAGCCAATCAGCATGATAATAATAATTTTAAAGCTCTCGCCAGTTAAATGGGGTAAATGAGGCATGGTGAATATGGTTATGTTTTTCTTCTAGACCGCATTTTTAAGGCGTGTAGAATGGTGAAAATATTTTTACTTCTTAAAAAGGTTTATCACATGTCTCATAAAACTCCTATCACGATTGCCCGCGGTGACGGTATTGGCCCGTCTATTATGGATGCAACACTCAAAATTCTGGATGCAGCTGGTGCGCGCCTTGAGATAGAAGAGATTGAGATAGGTAAAGCAGTATATGAGCGCGGTGTACCAAGCGGCATTGAAGATAGTTCATGGGATTCATTGCGCCGCACAAAAATATTCTTAAAGGCACCGATTACAACGCCGCAGGGGGGGGGCTTTAAAAGCTTGAATGTAACAGTCCGAAAAACCCTTGGGTTATTTGCGAATGTGCGCCCTTGTGTTGCTTATCACCCTTTTGTTGAAACCAATCATGAAAATATGAATATGGTGATTGTGCGGGAAAATGAAGAAGATCTTTATGGGGGGATTGAGTACCGCCAATCACAACAAGTGATGGCATCGCTGAAATTAATTTCACGCCCAGGAACAGAGCGTATTGTCCGTTATGCCTTTGAATATGCGCGGGCAAATGGCCGCAAAAAAGTCACTTGTATGACCAAAGACAATATCATGAAAATGGCCGATGGTTTGTTTCATAAAGTGTTCGATGAAATTGGTGAAGAATATAAAGATATTGAACAAGATCACATGATTATTGATATTGGAACGGCAAAGGTCGCCGCACACCCTGATATGTTTGATGTGATTGTCTTGCCGAATTTGTACGGCGATATTGTTTCTGATGTCGCTGCTGAAGTGACAGGTTCTGTTGGGTTAGGAGGATCGTCAAATATTGGTTTAGATTTTGGTATGTTTGAAGCGGTTCATGGTTCTGCGCCAGATATTGCGGGTAAGGGCATTGCCAATCCATCAGGTTTATTACTTGGTGCGGTAATGATGTTAGTGCATATCGGACAAGGCGACATCGCCACAAAAATTCACAATGCGTGGAAGAAGACAATTGAAGATGGTGTTCATACAGGGGATATTTTCCGCGAAGGCCAAAGTATAAAACGTGTTGGTACGGATGAATTCACCGAGGCCGTAATTGCAAATTTAGGCAAGAGTCCTGAAAGGCTTATTGCTGAAAATTATGCTTCTGATTTTGAAGGAATTATCTTGCCGCCACTTAAGAAAATCACACCAGAAGCAAAAGAGCGCGTGGGCGTTGATATTGGTTTAAATTTTGACGGCAGTGCAGATGAGCTTGCGACTAAAATAACGCCATGCTTAACGGATCATATGGAATTATCAATTATTTCTAACCGTGGTGTGAAGGTTTGGCCTGATGGCGCGGCAGAGACATTTTGTACAGATAATTGGCGTTTAAGATTTTTGGGTAAAGACAATCAACCCGTTAAAACATCAGAGGTAGTGGCGTTACTTGCTAATCTTAATGGGGCTGATATGAACTTCACCAATGCTTTGATGTTACACACATTTGATGGTGTTGATGGATACACAAAAGCGCAGGGTGAATAAGGTTCATATAAGCTTCATTTTCTTGATGGTTTCTGTTTGTTTGGCTGATCACTAATTTTTAGTCCAAAGGAAAAACATAAAAAATTTTAAGAATTTAGCGTTGGTGCTTGTTGCTTTTTTAACTGTCACAGCGTGTACACACAAAAAAGTTAGCGTGACGCAAGTTGAGGGTCAAACCAAGTCTTGCCAGCAATTATCGAGTGAAATTGCGCAAATGGAAGAGTTAGAAAATGATATTGACGGAAAAACGGGACTTTCTGGCCGTAATGTTGGGATGGCTCTTTTATTCTGGCCTGGTATCATTGTGAATGAAATGAACGCAGATGATGCCCGTGACCGTGCGTCAGACCGCAAGGCAAAACTTATTGAGCTATATAATAATAAAGCCTGTTCGTAAGTTTTTACAAAATACGTTAAAATTTAAAGCCTGCGTATTAACGCGGGCTTTTTTTAGTTCATAGGGATGGTCATTTTTTAGTGATAGGCTTTAAGTTGCAACGAGTGATTGGATCCCCGCGCTGAATAAGTTGTCTTGTCGGTAAGCGTCTATTTCATGACATTGCGCGTTGTAAGGTTTGCGAAATCTGTTAGAAATAACTGCCTTAAAACTACAGCTTAAGGCTAAAATTTCAGCATCTTTAAGTAATTTTCCTAAAGAATCTTTTGCACCAAATTTAAAAAACCAAGCTAATTGAAGTTGGGTATCGTGGCTACCTTCATGAAATAGTATTTCAGAAGCCCTAGACGGGTTATCAAAATTTGCATCATTGTGGCAATTTACAACAGCATATCTTGGGCTATCCTTATTATCAAAGTCACCTTGATAGTAACCCAAGGTTAACCTCCCTTTTGTATTTTCTTTTTTGCTTTTAGGGCGTGAAAAATATTTTATGCCGCATTCATCAAATGGAAGTTTTAATATATCGCGTGTGCTTATGACGCGATGCCCATTCATTTTTCTTAAGGTGTTTTTTCTTTCTTCATCGCTTCTATTTTTCCAATGTCTTAAACTAGCAACTATTTTTCCGTCATCATTTACGCGATTAAGAGTCTGTTCAACAATTCTTGTCGCCTCAAAATCGTAATGTTCGGAAAAACGAATTGAAGAAGAGATTCGTGTTAAAGCGTCTAAATGCAAACGGTATTTAATAGGGCAGAGAGGCTCTAATGGGTTGTTTTTGGGAGCGGGACATCGACGCTTTATTTGATCTAATATAAGGGCAATGGAATTAAATCTAGCTCTCAAAGATAAAGCTTCAATTTCTTCATCAGACCAAGTTTCAAAATCTGTAAGTGTACGCTTTGTTATCTCAGTCGTGATACCCATTCTTGTACCTATTTATTTTCTATTGTTTAACATAATAAAAAATAAATAGCAATGCTCAAATAGTTGCCGCCTTCACGGTATTGGCCAATAAACATGCAATTGTTGTCGGGCCTACGCCGCCGGGGACGGGGGTGATGTATCCTGCGACTTCTTTGACAGCTTCGTAATCAACATCACCAACAATTTTCCATTTTTTATCGGGATTATCGGAAGGAACGCGGTTTATCCCCACATCAATCACAATCGCACCAGCCTTAACATGCTCCGCTTTGATGAGGTCAACATTACCTGTAGCGACAACTAGAATATCGGCATTTTTTGAGGCGGCTATTAAATCTTTGGTGTAGCGATGCACCATGTTCACGGTACAATCGGCTTGCGCCAATAACTGCCCCATTGGTTTACCAAAAAGATTGGAGCGCCCGATGACCGTGGCGGTTTTGCCGCGTAAATCAGGGGTTACAGAACGAATAAGATGCATACAACCTTGGGGCGTACAAGGTACATGACCATCCCCATGCGCTAAAAATAATTTTCCTGCGTTCGTGATCGTTAAACCATCAACGTCTTTTTCAGGTGCAATCATTTGCACTAGTTTTTCCTGCACATCTAAAAGGTGATCTGGCAAAGGCAGTTGCATCAAAATACCGTGCACGTTGGGGTTACCATTCAGGTTTTTAATGACATGGCGAATATCTTGCTCTGTACAATTCTCAGCCATGCGATGTTCAAAACTTTCGATGCCTGCGGCTTCGCAAGCCTTAATTTTACTGCCGACATAGACATGAGAGGCGGGATCATCGCCCACCAAAATAACAGCAAGGCCAACTTGCGTTCCTTGCGCCTTTAACGCGGCAACATCTTCTTTTACTTCTTCTTTAATCGCATTGGCGATGGCACGACCATCAATTATTTGTGCAGTCATTAATAAACTCCTGTTGGGGCAAAAAAGACGGACGCAACAATATTTTTGGCAATCGAAATGGCAAAGATAATGATGATAGGCGTAATATCAATGCCCGCGATGGGGGGAATAAATTTACGCAAAGGACGGTAAACAGGATCAGTGATTTTGTGCAGCAATGTAACGAGCTTACGCCCTTGCTCGTTACGGGTATTAATAACATCAAAAGCAATGAGCCAGCTCATAACAACTTGGGCGATGATAATCCAAAAGAAGACATCTAATAGCAACATTAGTATCTTACCGATCATAATTTCCATGGCGATATTTGTCCTTTAGGGGCTTTAAAGTGGTATTTTTAAACTTCTCTGATGTATAATGGAAACGTCATAAGACGTAAAGCTTGTGAAGATCATAGTCATAAAATAACGGTGTATGGTATGTTTGGATTAGAATTCTTAGCTGCAGCAGTGCTTCATTTACCTTCAAATGCTCTTTTTAAGCCCGCACCAGTGGCTTATCAGGTGCAATGCCGCGCGGCGATTACCCCTAAAATTAGTGTTTTGCCAGTAAAGGGGCGCGTGAAACATGATTTAACAAAGAGCAAATCCCAATTAAATCGTGTTGATGTTGATACAATTTCTCCTTATGGCCCCAATCACAACGCGAATGTCAGTGGTCTAATGAGCGGCACGTTGCAAATTAAACATGAGATGGGTTTTATGCAGGAAACATATGATCGTGTTAATCAAACATGTGTTTATTTAAAATCGGTCAATGTGACATTACATATTGATCCAACCGTTTTTATTGCAAAAGAATATCCTAAAGGTAGCTGTATGTATGATGCAATATTGACGCATGAAATGAAACATGTGCAAGAAGATCGGCTGATTATTAATAAATATACCAATATTATTGGGAAGGCGATGGAGCGTATCGTGGCGCAAGTTGGGGCAGCACATGGGCCATATCCATCGCAGAGCATTGCATCAGCACAAAAAAATATTCAAAATTCAGTCCATAAAGTTTTAGATAAATATAGTGATCAAATGAACGAGGAGCGCCGCCAACGTCAACAAGCGATTGATAGCTTCGAAGAATATGAATCAATCGGCAAACAATGTAAGGGCAAGCGTAAAAGATACCGCTATTAAAATGAGATCAAAAAAAACCGCATCCTGAGAGGGGATGCGGTTGTATGTTTTTTTGAGAAAATTTATCTAACTAAATTATATTTAAAAAGTCATTAAACTGAAGCTTGGGCATGTGATGACAACATTATCTATACATACCGGATAATTTAAATTCTTATTCTTTTATATTGTCATATAAATGTGGCAAAATTAGGCACATTTTTGCAAAATCTACAAAATTAGTCATTTGAAGTGCTTTTGGGCTTAAGAACTTCGTGTTACAATCCTTAAGCTTTGTCACAAAAGCGAATTTTCTTTTTAATTCTAATAGGATAAGCCAGATGACCCGTATCGGACAAGATAACCTGAAAACCCGCAAAACTCTTGATGTCGAGGGGCAAGAATATGCTTATTACAGCCTGAAAGAGGCTGAAAAGCATATTGGTGATATTTCGAAACTGCCATTTTCATTAAAAGTCCTGTTGGAAAATTTATTGCGTCATGAAGATGGGCGCTCTGTGACGAAAGATGATATTCAAGCGATAGCGGACTGGTTGACAGCGAAGAGCTCTAAAACGGAGATTGCTTATCGTCCGGCACGTGTTTTGATGCAAGATTTTACAGGTGTTCCTGCGGTTGTTGATTTGGCCGCCATGCGCGAAGCGATGAAGAGCTTAGGGGGTGATGTGGAACAAATTAATCCCCTTTCCGCCGTGGATTTGGTCATTGATCATTCTGTTATGGTGGATGAATTTGGTTCAGAACGTGCGTTTGAAGTAAATGTTGATCGTGAGTTCGAGCGCAATGGTGAGCGTTATGAATTTTTGAAATGGGGACAAAGTGCGTTTGATAATTTCCGCGTTGTCCCGCCGGGGACAGGAATTTGTCACCAAGTGAATTTGGAATATTTAGGGCAAACTGTTTGGGTTGAAAGTGATGATAGGGGGGCGGAAGTTGCTTACCCTGATACGCTGGTTGGCACAGACTCCCATACGACGATGATTAACGGCCTTGGTGTTTTAGGGTGGGGCGTCGGCGGTATCGAAGCCGAAGCGGCGATGTTAGGGCAGCCTGTCTCGATGCTTATTCCTGAAGTTGTTGGATTTAAATTAACAGGCGCCCTAAAAGAAGGGGCAACCGCGACTGATCTGGTTTTAACTGTTGTTGAAATGCTTCGTGAACTTGGTGTTGTTGGTAAATTTGTTGAATTTTACGGCGATGGCCTTGGTAATATGTCTCTGGCAGATCGTGCAACGATTGCGAATATGGCGCCTGAATATGGTGCGACCTGTGGATTCTTTCCGATTGATGAAGAAACAATTCGCTACCTCACTTTTACGGGACGTGATGAGCAACGTGTTAAGTTGGTCGAAGCTTATGCGAAAGAGCAAGGCATGTGGCGTATTGATGGGCATGAGCCAGAATTTACCAAAACACTCGCGCTGGATTTAGGGGATGTTGTTCCATCTATTGCGGGACCAAAACGTCCGCAAGATCGTATTGCTCTGACAGATGCGGCAAGTGCGTTCCATAGTTTGGTTGGTGGCAACCTAAAAATGCAACCAACGGGCGAAGAGGGTAAATTATTAGATGAAGGGGGACAGATGCCAGCTCATAAGCGGATCGAGCTTATTGAGGCAATGAACAATGACGCACCAGATGGCCCAGCATATCCATTAGAAAATGGTGATGTTTGTATTGCGGCGATCACCAGTTGTACCAATACGTCAAACCCTGATGTGATGGTGGCTGCAGGATTGGTAGCGCGGAATGCGTTGGCGAAGGGGCTCAAAGTTAAGCCGTGGGTAAAAACCTCTCTTGCGCCTGGTTCGCAAGTTGTGACGGAATATTTGGAAAAAGCAAATTTGCAAGATGATCTTGATGCGCTGGGTTTTAATTTGGTGGGCTATGGCTGTACAACCTGTATCGGAAATTCAGGGCCTTTAGCAGCGCCAATTAGAACAGCTATTGAAAAAAATGATCTTACTGTCTGTGGTGTTTTGTCAGGTAACAGAAATTTTGAAGGCCGTATTTCACCGCATGTTCAAGCCAATTATTTAGCGTCACCACCATTGGTGGTTGCCTATGCTTTAGCCGGTTCAATGAATGTTGATTTATATAATGATCCTATTGGGCAAGACCAAGAAGGTAATGATGTTTTCATGAAAGATATCTGGCCGAGTAATAAAGAAATTCGTGAAACAGTGGAGCAATGCCTTACGCCACAAATGTTCAAAGATCGCTATGGTGATGTGTTTAAAGGAACGGATCAATGGCAAAATATTGGATCAGAAGATGCGGGTAAAACATATGATTGGCAACCGGCTTCAACTTATGTGAAAAACCCTCCATTTTTTGACGGCATGACTAAAGAGATTGATGCTGTCACAGATATTAAAGACGCTCGTGCGCTTGCGTTATTAGGGGATAGTGTCACGACAGACCACATTTCTCCTGCTGGAGCGATTAAGAAAGATGGGCCTGCGGGTGAGTATTTAGCCAGCCATCAAATTGCGGTGAAAGATTTTAACAGCTTTGGTTCGCGCCGCGGTAATCATGAAGTTATGATGCGTGGTACATTTGCCAATGTACGTATTAGAAACTTGATGCTTGATGATGTTGAAGGTGGCTACACCAAATATATTCCGACGGGTGAGCAAATGAGTATTTACGATGCCGCCATGAATTATCAAGGTGCTGAAACACCGCTCGTGGTTATTGCGGGCAAAGAATATGGCACAGGGTCTTCGCGGGATTGGGCCGCCAAAGGAACACGCTTATTAGGTGTAAAAGCTGTTATCGCGGAAAGTTTTGAACGTATTCACCGCTCTAATCTTGTTGGTATGGGCGTTTTACCGCTTGTGTTTAAGGATGGCGTTACGCGGGAGAGTTTAAAACTTGATGGATCAGAGACATTTGATTTGACGGGCTTGAGCAACGATTTGACGCCTGGGCAGGACGTTACGTTAACGATCACGCGCGCGGATGGCACGAGTGAAGAAGTAACATTGATGTCACGTATCGATACGTTGGATGAAATTGATTATTACAAACACGGTGGAATTTTACATTACGTTTTACGTGATTTGGCATCATAGTGAGCAAAGATTAAAAATAAGAAGTCTTTTTCGCTTATATTTACTTTTTTAGATAACCCAATCTTTGGCTTCGATGTCACCATCGGCCAGCTTTTTCTCAACTTCTGGGCGAAGCACCTTGGCAGCTAATTCTTCGGCCTTGATGACGATATCTTTAAAGATAGGACGATCAGGTCTGTAAATAACGTTGAAAAAACCTTCATAATTTGAGATCGCTTTGTTTAAATTTGCCATGCGGTTTGTCGCGCGGCGCAAATGGCGATCCTCGTCGGAATATTGCTCGATGAGTTTGTATTCTTTTTTCTTTTTCATCATGCCAATTTGAAACGCAAGCTGTACGCCTTCTAAAAAAGAGGCGGCAACGGTTAATGTTGTGTAAGGGTGAATTTTTCGATCGCTATCTTCTTTTGACGTTGCGGTATAATTAAATGTTGTAACGCTTTTTGCGGCACGAACAATAATGCCGCATTTGGCTTTTTCTGCGTTTGCTGAAACAACAAGAGCGACATTCGCCTCATGATCAATTTTTACTTTTTTTCCAGCACGGCTAAAAATATCTTCTGCAAGCTCAACGGAAGATTCATAGTTATCTTTATTGGCGGCATCGCATTGCTCAATGATATCTAAAAAAGAATGGTGCTCACCATCTTCATATACGATCCGTCCTTTATAATAAATAGTACACCAAATATTAGGATTCCATATTTTTTCGTATCCTTTGATGATGTCCCCCCATAATTCATTCCATTGTACGGAAGTAGCACGATGTGCCAAAGTTCCTTTTTCTGAAAAGTTTTTAATAATGCTCGCTGCTAATCTTGCGCAGCTATGCATATTTTGGGTTCTAATAATAAATGTTTCATTGTCAATGCCGTCTGGACTAACAAGAGATACAGCAAGACGATTACTGAACGCAACAATAGGTTCATCATCTTGGTCTTGTGACTGGATGATAAATTTTTCGCGTAAAAGAGAGCTGTTGAATTCCAACATGATATCTCAAGATTAACACATAATAAAAAATTATCTATGCTTTTTAATGGTTTAGCTTGGATAATGCTTTTATATGCTCTGGCCCAATACCACAGCAACCACCAATCATTTTTGCCCCTAAATCCTGCCATTGTTGCGCAATGTCTAAATAACGTTCAGGGGTGGTATCGACGCGTAATTCCGTGACCGTGCCATTTGCGCTGCGGTCTTTTTTGATGGGGGGGAAGGCATTGGCATAAACACCGTAGGGAATGCCGCGTTGCATTTTTTGTAATATGCGCAAAGCAGGAGCCATTTCTTCAGGTTGGCTGCAATTAAATAAAATTGCAGAAACGCCTAAATCGAATGCTTTGGCTGCGGCTTCTTTAACGCTTTCGCCAGAGCGTAATTGCGGAGGAATATCTTGTCCATCACGATCTGTTAAAGTAAAAGACATCCAGACTGGTTTTTCATTTTCTTCTAAACATTTCATCACAGTTTCGGCTTCGATAATACTGGAGACAGTTTCAGCAATCCAAATATCAACAAAATCATTCTGCTCTTCGATTAATGGCGTGTAGACTTCTTGCGCTTTATCCGCCTTAAACCAATCGGGACGATAAGACCCAAAGATAGGCGGCAATGATCCAGCAACGGTTACTTTTTGCGGGGCATTATTGGCCGCATCACGCGCGATACTAGCGGCTAGTTTTATTAGCTCTCTGCCATTAGCGCTAAATTTTTCTTCTCCAATATGAAATGGAACAAGTGCGTAGCTATTGGTTGTTATGACCTCGGCGCCAGCATCAATAAATTGTTGATGGGCTTTTGTAACAAATTCGGGAGCTTCCATTAGGGCAAGTGCAGACCATTCAGGTTGCTTAAAAGGTGCGCCCATCTGTTCCAATTGACGCCCCATGCCGCCATCCATAATAATTATTTTATCAGCCATAATTTTTATCTTCTTTTTCGTCTGCTAGCGGTTCGTACCAATCCCTTATCATGCCAGCCTTTTCACGGGAAGGGTGGTTGAAAGGCTTTTTAAGGTCGGCATTAAAATATTGCCGTACTAGTTCTTGAAAATATGACTCAACGTCTTTGTCATGATACGCGCAATATCTTTCAAACCAAACTGTTCCTGCACGGACATGGGTGATTTCATCGTCATGTATTTCTTGGAGTAAGTCTGCTGTGATGTGATCTTCCTGTGAGCGCATCAAGGTTATCATATCAGGTGTTACATCCAATCCCCGCGCTTCTAAAACCATCGGAACAATCGCCAAACGGGCGGCAAAATCATGTGCCGTTTTTACGGCAGATTCCCATAGGCCATCATGCGCTGGAAGATCGCCATATTTTGCTTGCCAATCAGCAAGGCGGTTGGAAAGCATGAGGAAATGCTTTGCCTCATCATCGGCGACTTTTAGCCAGTCATGAAAAAACGCTATGGGGACAGAAAAGCCATCTGCCTGATATAAATTTGAAAACCGCACAATAATATCCCACGCCAAATCAATCGCATTTAATTCAATATGTGATAACGCATGAAGCAAGGCGACTTTATTGCGGACGGAATTGCCACGCTTACGTTTGGGCATATCACGTGGCATTAATAATTCGGGCTTGTCTGGACGTGCAGGCCGCGCAGGAATTTCTCTAGCCTTTCCGAGTTCTTGAATCTTGGAAGAACGCCATTCTTGTGTATAATGACGCGTTTTTTTTGCTTTTTGATGCGGGTCTGCTGTTGTTAAAATATCAAGCCCATATTGCACTAGATTTTTATTCATCTTTATCAATTAAAGCTGTCATTTCATTCACAAAATCGGCGCGGTTTAATGTATAAAATCCAGGTATTTCCCAAATAAGAATTTTGGGCGGAGTCTTTTTGAACGTGTTTGCCCCTAAGAAATCGCTAATCGATTTACTAATGCCGCCACCGCCTAAAGATTGATTGTTAATATCTGCGGATAACGCCACGCGTAAATGTCCCGCAAAGTTCGCAAAGGATTTTCCCTGTTCGCTAAAGCTTGTGCCAATCAAAACAATTTCTGGTTCGGCGGATTCAAACAAATCGGCATTAACTGCGACGCTAATATTTTCTTTTATGGTAGCGATAGGTAATTCTGTACCGCAGATTTCTTTTACGGAGTTAAAGGCACTACCACGAAAATTAATATCTTTGCCTTCTTCAATTTTAAAATCCTGTTTATTGATTTTTTTATAAGCAGGTAGCTTTTTAATTTGTTCAGCCGTTAGTTGTGCTATTAATTGCGCGCCTGTTGCGTTCCAATGATGATCACGGGCATAACCATATTCTGTTACATTTTCAAAGTTGGGGGCGTCGTGGATTGCGACACCTGCTTGTTGCAGTTGCTTAATCATAAATTGGTAGCTATCGCGTGCTTTTTTATTATCATAGCCTCTGGCACGGGGATTAGAAAAATCAATCTTATCAGGATGCATTAAACCGCGCTGTGGCGGTACAACTAAAACTAAATCAGTACCATGTTTTTTTAAGGACTTTTGAAAATTTGCAAATGCTGTGATCGTTTCTTCTTTAAGCTTAAAATCTTGCATAAAATCTTTTTTAGAAATAAACAACCAATCAGCCGTGCCAGGCACTAAATATTTTTGGGCTCTTCTTTTCTCATAGGATTGTGGATTGTTCAGCGCGGGGCATTCCAGCCAATTATTTGCATGGCTTAAGGTTGAAAAATGCGTCATGCAAAACGTAAAACACATTGTATAGAAGATAATTTTTACTTTGTTCATCATGTCTACTCTTTTATATTTAAAACTCTTTTTTCTCAATCCCATTAAGGAAATATTACTATGAATAAGAAGATTATAGCTATTATTATAATTATTTTAGGGCTTATTTTGGCTTTGGGGTATTTTATTCAAACAATTCCACCAGAGTCGGAGCTTGTGACGGTTTCGATGAAGAATAATAGTGGTGAGGAAATTGGCACGATTGACCTTGTCGAAACAAAGGCAGGTGTGATGTTGCGTTTGGATTTAAATGGTTTAACACCATCAGGAGAGCAGGCTATTCATATTCATGAAACAGGCGATTGCTCACCATTAGAAAGCTTTAAAAATGCAGGCGGACATTTTAATCCGCATGATCACATGCATGGTATGAAGCATCCCCAAGGCCAACATGCTGGTGACATGCCAAATTTAAAGCCGAATGAAAAGGGTGAAATTCAAACACAATTTTTAAACCGTTTCGTAACGACAAATAACGCAAATATGGGTAAACGAAGCAGTGTTTTTGATGCAGACGGATCAGCCATCGTCATTCACGCTGGAGCGGATGATCACATGAGCCAGCCAAGTGGCGCCGCAGGTGCACGTGTGGCATGTGGTGTGATTGAAAAGCCAGATTAATTTTTGTTCGTCATTGCGAGTGTAGCGAAGCAATCCAGTAAAGAGTGTAATTGTTACTGGATTGCCGTATCGACGAAGCCTTCTTGTAATGTTGTAATGACGTTTTTTATGGCTTCAAAATTGCTCTAGCTGTTACCGTTAGTGTTAACGTCGTTTCTCCCGCAGCGGCCACTGGTGCGGCCATTTTGCTTTCTGCCATATCCGCCATCATCATTGCGCCGCGATGTTGCACACGCGCATAAGGCACGTTGCCGCCTTGCACGTTGACGTCACGTAGTTCAGCAGATGATTTACCAAGGGCTTTGGCGGCGCGGTTGGCGCTGGTTTGTAATTGTTTGAGGGCGTCTTCCATCAAGCTATCCTGCACACTCACCGCGGTTTTTGGATCAAGGGTGTAAGACAAGCCATTCATATTTAATTTCATGTCCTGTAATTTACCCGCCAATTCCAATATCGCTTCGGAGTCTTTCGATTTGATCGTCATGGATTGGCTGCCATGCCATTTCTTTTCTTTCGTGCGTGGTTCGGTACGCTCATAAACATTATATGCGCCCGTGTTGACTTTCACGCCTTCGACTTTGTTCGCTGTCTCAACGGCTTGGCGCATCGCGGTGTTGATTTCATTCTGCAACTCACGCGAGTCTTTATTGACCGCATTATAAGCCAATGTTGCGACCAGCAAATCTTGCTCGACTTCTTTACGCTCCGTCGCGCTGATGCTTAAAATCACTTGACCATCGGGGAGGGCTAAAATGGTGTCTTCAACTTGCGCCTTTGCTGGCACGGCAATGAAAAGGACGAGGGCTGTTAAAATGGCTATCCGCATAATTGTAACTCCTTGGGTTATGATATCGAAATATAGAGTACCTATTGGAACATAATAGGGCAAGATTTCTGCAAACAAGGTTATCCTGTGACATTTTCGCCTTATTCGAAGGATTAATATTGTGCACGCGTATTAAGGGCAACTCGTAACAGATAAGGAGAAAAATCATGCTACGCAAAACACTACTCTTGAGCGCCTTGTTGGCTATTCCTACTCTTGCACCCGCTACGGCAGAGGCCAGAGAATATTGCCGCGAATACACAAAAACCGTCAGCATTGGCGGACGCACAGAAAAAGCTTATGGCACAGCCTGTCAGCAATCTAATGGATCGTGGGAGATCAAAGATGTCAAAGGCTCTAACTATGGGCGGGATCAAGTGCGCGATGTTATTTATGATGACTTAAAAACTCGCTATGGGCATGGGCGTTATAACGATGTTGTAATAACGGAGCGTTATCACTCACCCAAGCCACGATATAAATATAACCGCGCTTCATATTACGCGCCCTATATATTGAATTTTGGTTTTGGGGATCGTTATGATCGCCATCATAAGAGCCACTATAAGTATCACAAACACAAAGATTATAAGCGCCATAAAAATAATCATTACAGCCATATAGGTAAGGTTTACAAAAATAGCCGCCACTATAATCATCGGTAAGTATAAACCAGAATGACTCTAATAACGCGTTATCGCTGGGGGATACCTCTGCGGTGACGCCTAACCAATTGATTTGATTGAAGGAGACAGATCCTTCAGTTTGTTCGTTATTTTGAGGGGGGTGGGGGTGGTCTTATTTTTTTGACACGCCCAATTCCCAGAGAAATTTTGCAGGTGCGCCTTGCGATGTCTCCCGCCGCCCGCACGTTTTCACGTCGGACGTTTTTCAAAAAAGGCCATGCCGTTACGATAACGGACAGTAAAAATAGAATAACATATTTAGGAATAAAAGTCTATTGAAGTTTAGGCCGTCATTGTGGGGAATGTAATGACGAAGCAATCTAGAATCTTTCCATGTGGCTCTGGATTGCCGCAGTCGCGTTGCTCCTTCGCAATGACGGGCGTTACGTGGGGCTTTTAATTACTACCACTTGTCATTGCGAGGAACGAAGTGACGCGGCAATCCAGCTATTGAGCGATATCTTCATACATGTCTTTCCAAGTGGGATTTATATTTTCGATCAGCGCAATTTTCTTTTTGCGCGACCCAGCCTTAATTTGTTTCTCACGTAAAATTGCATTTTCCATGTCTTTATGGACTTCGTAGTAAACCAACAGGCAACAATCATATTTTGCGGTGAAGCCTTCTTGCGTTTTACTTTTATGCTGCGCGACACGCCGAACAAGGTTGGATGTTACGCCTGTATAAAGCGTTCCATTGCGTTGATTGGTCAAAATATAAACGGCTGGTTGTTTCATCATTCTACCTACATGTCATTGCGAGGAATGTATGACGAAGAAATACAAATTGTTTCTGCATAATTCTGGATTGCCACGTCGGCTTCGCCTCCTCGCAATGACGGGCGTAAAGTTTAATTTTCTACTTGGATAAATTCAAACTTTAACTCACTTAAGTCATTTTTTGCACAATACTGCATAGATAATAAAAACAAAGTAAATGCTACGTAATGGTAGTTAGCCGATTCACGATCAAGCTTTAAAGTTTCATCAGATAATGAGTCAAATAAGTGCGGATTATATAAATCTATTTGCCCATGAAAAAATCGTGAACGATAATTATATAATTTCCCTATTAATTTTTGATGTTTTTCTTCCAAGTCTAAAGTTATTTTAGTTTTTTCTTTTATCTGTTGTAGAACACCTTGGGTTCCGCTTGCATAAAGAGACTCTAAGCCTAGCATGCTCCATACAAAATAATTAGCATGGGACATTAAATAAGATGGCTGTACATTAAATAAATTACAAAAAGAACATATGGCCCGAGAAACATTTGTACTGCTTGATTTTCCATCTATAAATCCGTCTTGTTTAGATAGCCATTTCCAAGTCGACGGTATATCCAAAATCTCTAGCTTTTTATCTAAATCAGTCTTTTGATCAATAAACTCATGAAACTCATGACCAAAAGAAAGATGATGATAAAAATTTATGTCGTTGATAAAAATTATAAAGGGTAAATATGGATTCAATACCGATGGTGCAGCAAGGTTACAGCAAATAATAAAATTATATAGATTTTCGATTATTTCATTAGCAACTTCTAGTAAATAACTATCTTCTTGATCATATGAAATAGCACATTCTTCTATATGGTATTTTTCGTGGTATTCTTTTATTAAGCTATAATCTAAATAGATTTTGCAATAAGCTGATAAATAGTTTTCTAAGGCAGGGTGATCGTCAGTTTTTATTTTTAATGATGTTCGTTTTATTTTCTCAAAATTTATATTGATGACAGATTCTGTTAGAGTAGAATGAAATTTAAGAGTAAATCTTTCATTAGTAATGCTATTTAGGGCATGTTCAGTGTCTTGTGGTAATGAGTTCCAAAAAGTAGATATAGGTATAAGAATTTTTATTACCGCTTCTGTCACTTTTCTTCATCCATGTGACGCGTGTTTTGATCTTCTTGAAACGTCAGCAGGTCAACAGGCAAGGTGACGATATCGACGGCGGTTCCGACGGCTGTGCGGGCGATGCTGCAGGCGGAGAGGAGGGGGAGTGTTAGGAATAACACAAGGGCAAGGCGTAAGGTTTGTTTTTTCATTATTTGTCGTCTCCCATTTTTAAGGCATTGATGAAAGCGCTTTGGGGAATTTCGACATTTCCGTACTGGCGCATTTTCTTTTTCCCTTTTTTCTGTTTGTCTAACAGCTTCCGTTTCCGCGAAACATCACCGCCATAACATTTGGCGGTCACGTCTTTTCTAAGGGCACTGAGGTGTTCGGCGGCGATGATTTTGCCACCAAGGGCGGCTTGGATCGCGATTTTAAACATCTGGCGTGGAATGAGTTCTTTGAGGCGTTCACAGAGTTGACGGCCGCGGCGTTCGGCGTTTTCTTTGTGGACAATCATGGACAGCGCATCGACGTTTTCTTGGTTCACTTTAATATCCAATTTCACGAGGTCATTTTTATCATAACCATCAAGCGCATAATCAAACGAGGCATAGCCACGGCTGATGGATTTTAAACGATCATAAAAATCAAACACGACTTCATTGAGGGGCAGGCGGTAAACGATCATCGCGCGATTGCCCGCATAATTTAATTCAATCTGCTCGCCGCGACGTTCTTCACATAGTTGGAGGAGGCCACCTAAATATTCGTCAGGGACAAGGATTGTTGCTTTAATCCATGGCTCTTCGATGAAATCGACTTTGACAATATCAGGGAAGTCGGCGGGGTTATAGAGTTCTTGTACCTCACCATTGGTCATGTGGATTTTATACACCACCGATGGCGCGGTGGGGATGAGGTCGAGGTCAAATTCGCGTTCCAAACGCTCTTGGATGATCTCCATATGCAACAAGCCCAAGAACCCACAACGAAAACCAAGGCCGAGGGCTTGGGAGTTTTCAACTTCGTAGAAAAGTGAAGAGTCATTGAGGGCAAGCTTGCCGATGCTATCGCGCAGTTTCTCGTAGTCGCCTGCATCAACAGGGAAGAGGGAGCAGAACACCATCGGCACGGAAGGTTTGAAACCTTTGAGTGGTTCTAAACACGGTTTTTTCTCATCGGTGATGGTGTCACCGACTTTGGTTTCGGTGATCTCTTTGATCGACGCGGTGATGAAGCCCATTTCGCCGGGGCCAAGTTCATCCAGCAAAACATGTTTCGGGGTGAAAATACCCACGCGGTCGATTTCGCGGGTTGTGCCGTTCGACATGAATTTAATTTTTTGCCCTTTGCGAAGATATCCATCCATCACCCGCACCAAAATCACCACGCCAAGGTAGATGTCGTACCATGAATCAATCAACAACGCTTTGGTCGGTTCTTCGGCGTCGCCAGAATGGGGCGGGGGGAGTTTGGTGACAATTGCCTCAAGCAACGCGTCGATGTTCTCGCCTGTTTTACCAGAGACAGGAATAGCTTCGTCTGCGGGTAGGCCGATGACGTCTTCGACTTGGGCTTTGGCTTTTTCAATGTCGGCGGCAGGCAGGTCGATTTTATTCACCACGGGAACGATCTCATGGTCGTTTTCAATCGCCATATAGACGTTGGCGAGGGTTTGCGCCTCCACCCCTTGGGTTGAGTCAACAATCAGCAACGAGCCTTCACAGGACGCCAGAGAGCGCGAGACCTCATAAGAGAAATCAACGTGCCCTGGTGTGTCCATCAGGTTGAGTTGGTATTCGATGCCGTCTTTTGCTTTGTAGGAAAGGCGGACGGTTTGCGCTTTGATCGTGATGCCGCGTTCCTTTTCAATATCCATGTTATCAAGGACTTGTTCGGACATTTCACGATCTTCAAGGCCACCGCAAGTTTGGATCAACCGATCCGCCAGCGTGCTTTTGCCGTGGTCAATATGGGCAATAATCGCGAAATTGCGGATCTGTTCTAACGGCTTTGTTGTTGGCTTATTCATCGTGTTTGTCATGGCAAAAGACAATAGGGGTCTTGCTTAAAAAGGCAAGAGGGTTTAAGAATTTACCCATAATTCTCACCGTGGTAATTTTACGGTGTAAAGTAGTATCACTGATATTTTTATTAACGAGACGCAAGGCGGCTCACGAAACTATTTTAAGGACTTAAGGAAACATGAAAAAATCAATGAAAACAGCGACCACTTGGGGTGGCGGTATGGGTATCGGCATGACAGCGGCAATTTTTGCTGTTGTCTTGATTTTAGGTTTTGGTGGAAGTTCTATGCGTGGCCTTAATGGACAGCCCTTACTGGCCAGTAACGAAGCAGGTGATTTGAGTGAAATGTCCCCCGAAGCTGGTGGTGACATGGCCACAGCAGAAAGCTGCGGTACATATTATGAATGGATTGGTAGCAAGCTGGATCAGGGCGCGTTAAAGAAAACAGGCAAAAAGTTTCGCATTCTCCCCCCCAACAGCATGATGACACAGGACCACAATCCCGCCCGTATCAATGTCCACACCGATGAAAATGGCATCGTCGAAGATGTTAAGTGTGGTTAGTTAAAAGTAGCGGTTGGTGCTGATACTTTAACCATATTCTCTAGACCTTCTCGTTGCGCTCCTTCAACGGCCGCCCCGATGTGACCTCCAACTTTGTCCCAGCCACTTCCTTCAAACATGTTGCCTAAGAACTCAGGTATTTGTGAAATTAGATTGGCAAACTGAGGTAAAAATCCAGCAATTGCTTGTGTTATCCCTTCAGGTAAACCTAGACCTTCCAGCATATTTCCTAATTTTCCACCTGCTTCATCTGGATTATGAAATAAATCATGCATAAATTCTTTAAATTCGCTCATTTTACCATCGCTAATGGCTTTATGCGCTGCTTCTGCGGGAAGGCCCATCCCAGTATAGGCCGCAACAACACGACGGTCACTTGCTTGCATGTTAGTAGCGTCGTATTCTGTAGCAGCTCCGATGAGCTCGCTAAGATTAGCAAATGTAATATCGTCTTGTGCTGCAAGGTTTTGAAGTCCTATTGTCAGGTCAGCTCTGAATTCAGGGTTTTGTAAAGTTTTAAGAAGTGATTCTGTAGAGCCTGTTCCTGTTGATGATTCTATAAAATCTTTCATTCCAGGAATAAAAGTTTTGTCGTTTACAGCAGCTTGTTGGAGAGCGCTCGCTAAGTCTGTAGCGTCTTCAGATTTTAAAAATGATCTTACATCAGCAAGATTATCCCCTGCAAACGTGGTGTCAACAAATTGTGTGCTTGTTAAGTTTGCTGCTACAACTCTCTGAACAGTATCCGATTGAGCGAAGGCACCTTCAGCTGATGCAATAAAATCTGTTCCTATTCCTTTTACTGAGGAAGCAATCCCTGTTAAAGTGTTCAATATCCCTGACAAGGAAGGAACCCCAAAGTCTAAATTGCTATATGTTGTTGTCTCACTCATCTCTATTCCTATTTATTTAATATACTATTATAATAATATATTCCTTCTCCTTTTTGCAAAAAATATATATTTTGTCGTTTTTTATCAGTACTTTAGCCGGATGCAAGTGCTGGGGTTACACCAACCTTCGTCTCTGGAGAGGAAGAAGCTCCTTTTGCTAAATTCATAGCCATTAATCCAGCTCCTACCGTTACTGCTAAACCGCTGAAAGGTATGGCACTTGCTCCAGAAGCATTGGCCGCCATGCCCAGTGCCATTTTTAGAACACCAAAAGTTGCAAATCCTGCGATAATGTTAGCGTATTTTGAATCCATTCCAGTAACATCTTGAATAAAGTTACTAGCTTCTCCGAAAGCAGAACTCAGTCCTGCACCAACTGTCCCAGAAAAAATGTTCCCTGCTGTGCCGCCAATACTAGGAAGCGCGCTTCCTACTATAGACGTTAATCCTCCTACGAGACCGCCTTCCTTAACTGCAGTGCCAAAGTCTCCCATTAAACTTTGTTGATTGGTGTCGCCGTGAAATGGGTTTGCCGCCTCATCTGAAGAAGTTTCAGATGGACCTACTAATGCTGTTTTAGCTAGATCTCTAACTACACCACCCGTAACAACTTCATCAGCGGCTAAAAGTGTGATAGGTGTTCTTAAGCCTATACCTTTTCTGACAACCTCAGGTGATAATCTTTCAACACCATCTGCTCCAATAGTTTTAATCTGAGCTCCAGTCGCTTTTGGTTTAAGTAGCGTCCATTTAACTACACCAGATAATTTTGAAAGGCCCCAAGACCCCCAAGAAGACGTTGATTTAGCAGCTGTTCCTGCTGCTCCCGCTGCTATACCTGCTGCTTCGTCCGCGCTTCTTGTCGCAACAACTGCAGCATCATCTGCGCGCTTGCCAAATAGTCCCGCTAATAATTTGCCCTTCATTTTTGTACCCTCTCTAGTAATTGTTTTAGCTGTAGCTTCTGCCGCAGTTTCTGTTGCTTCTTTTGCAACTAATTTTGTACCGCCTTTAAGGCCGATGCGCCCTGCAACCATTGCAGCGCCACCTGTTCCGCCAGTAAATGCTGCTGCAACAGCGCTAGCGGCTAAAAAACCTGAATTAATTAAGTTTTCAGCACTCCAAAAACTCTCTTGGGTATTGTATAAGCCGTTATCAACAACCCACATTGCGGCTTCTTCTAATGAAATTTCTTCGCTAAGCGTTTTAAGGTGTGTTGTGTCTTCGCCCTTAGCAGGGGTTCCTGCCGCTTCTACAACGGCACCCAATGTTCTTACTTGATGTAAAGGCCTTGAGCGTGCTTCCACATTTTCACCTCTGTAGCCGACATTAGCTTCAATGTGCGCTCTATCTTCAACTGAGTTACCTTCATGCGCTAGGGTTTGAAACAAATCGTTTTGCCCAGCTGGTGTGTTTAAGCTTTGAACTAACTTTTCAGTTTGTGTTGGATCCGCTGCGATAGCTAGAAATTTAGAACGAACATTTGAATTTTCATTTAAGGCTCTTTCAGAAGCCATTTTAACCATTCTGTGTGATGATAGCTTCTGCGCTGCTGCTGCAAAAGCTTCCCCATTACCGTTTACTTCAGCATGCTGTTGAAGAACTGCCATGTGCCCTGCAAAGTCCAAAGACTCAGAAGACATTTGATATCCTTCTGCGCTTTTTACTGTTTGTGAAGTAGTAGGTTTCATTAAATCTATTTCTATTCTTTTTGTATTTTCGTAATTCTTGTCTAAATTCTATCGAATCTTTGGTTTCTTTTTCAAATAAGCGTGAAATATATAATTATTTCAGTTGTTTATGCTGTTTTGTGTCTTCTCTTAGTTGTCATTTCGAGGGGGGGTTGCCCTGTATTGGCATTATAAATTGCCGCTTTTTGCTCGTTATGACGTTATATACTCACCCCTATAATATGGAAATTTTATTAACAGGGGGTTAACATATGTGTAAAATATGGCAAATTTTAATGACACAATGCAAATTTGCTTGTCTATCTGCCGTGGTGCGGGCTTTTGGGTGGGGGTATTATCATACGCTGGATTGCCGCAGGCGCGTTGCGCTTTCGCAATGACGAAGGACGGGGCGGCTTGTAGTCCTAGGGGAAAGATCCTTCGATCAAGTCGAAGGATGACATTAGAATTTGGTCGTAGCGGAGCTAGTCGCATGAGGCGTTTGTAAAGCTTAGCGGGATTGGCTGATGGCCTAAAATAAACAGTCATAGGCGGCTTGTCGCCCTGAGGCTCTAAAAACTAGCGTATCGTGCCTGGACGCCTAAGCCAATTAAAGGCAACGGCTTTTATTAATGCCTGAAATGTCGCATGTCGGTGTACACCATTGCGAGGCCGCGTTCGTCGGCGGCTTTGATGACTTCTTCGTCGCGAATCGAGCCGCCAGGTTGAATAACCGCGGTCACGCCTGCTTCGGCGGCGGCGATAAGGCCATCCGCGAAGGGGAAGAACGCATCGGACGCCACAACGGAGCCTTTGGCGAGTGATTTCTCTAATCCTGCGGCATCTGCGGCGTCTTGGGCTTTACGGGCGGCAATACGGGATGAATCAAGGCGATTCATTTGACCTGCACCAATGCCGACTGTTGCGCCGTTTTTGGCATAAATGATGGCGTTGGATTTAACGTGCTTACAGACCTTAAAAGCGAAAATCATGTCGTGAAGCTCTTCTTCGGTTGGTTCGCGTTCCGATACGACACGAAGCATATCGGGCGTAACAACGCCGAAATCATTATCTTGCACCAGTAAGCCACCCGCCACGCGGGTGATCATACGGCGTTTTTCGTGAATATCGGGCATACCGCCAGTGGTCAGAACGCGAACGTTCTTTTTGTCTTTCAGAATATCAAGCGCGCCAGCTTCCACATCAGGGGCGATAATGACTTCGCTAAATGTTTTGATGATTTCTTTGGCCGCATCCGCTGTCAGGGTGCGGTTGAGGGCGATAATGCCGCCAAAGGCGCTAATGGGGTCACATAAAAGGGCTTGGTCATAAGCATCCAGCACGTTACCGCCCATGGCGACACCGCACGGATTGGCGTGTTTGATGATTGCCACAGCAGGTTCATCGAACTCAGCTACCAGTTCAAAAGCGGCGTCTGTGTCATTGATATTGTTATAAGAAAGCTCTTTGCCTTGTAGTTGTTTAGCCAATGCCGCACCAGGGCGCATCGATCCATCGATGGTGTAAAGGGCGGCGCTTTGATGCGGGTTTTCGCCGTAACGAAGTGATTGTTTAAGCGTTCCTGAGACCCCGTAGCGGCGCGGGTAAGAATCGCCGCCAATTTTATCAGCAAACCAATTAGCAATGTTGGAATCATAGGTTGCGGTTAATGCATAGGCATTTGCCGCTAATTTTTGGCGTAGCTTATAAGTCGTTGCCCCTTCATGGTCGCGCATATCATCTAGGACGGCTTGGTAATCTTGGGGGTCGGTGATGACCGCGACAAATTCGTGGTTTTTGGCCGCGGAGCGGATCATTGCGGGGCCGCCAATATCAATATTTTCAATGCAAGTATCATAATCCGCCCCGCTGGCGACGGTGGCAGAGAACGGGTAGAGATTGACGACAACTAAGTCGATATCGCCAATATCGTGATCATTTTGCGCCTGAACATGGTTTTCGTTGTTCCGAACGGATAAAATGCCGCCATGCACTTTAGGGTGCAGGGTTTTGACGCGCCCATCCATCATTTCGGGGAAACCTGTGTGCTCTGAGACGTCTTTTACGTCTAATCCTGCGTCTTTAATCGCTTTGGCTGTCCCGCCCGTGGATAGGATTTCAACGCCGTGCGCCGCCAGTTCCTTGGCAAATTCAACCAGTCCGTCTTTATCGGAGACAGAGAGGAGCGCACGTTTGATTTTTACATTACGTGGATCACGGATAGTGTTAGTTTTTACTTCGGCGGTGTTTGTGGGCATATTGTATTCTTCTCATTTTATTGAATGAAAAAGATATCTAGCATAGAAAGAGGAAGACTCAAAAAAATATCAAGAATAAATAATTGACATAATATTTAAATCATGTATTGTAATTGTTTGTTTAATTAGGAGAAAAAAATGTCTAATGAAGTTACAGCTGAATGAATTTTTCAAGGTTCAACAGTAGATTTTACAGAGCCTGTTAAGTTTGATGATCGTGGTACTCAAGCAGATTCAGCGAAAATACCGGAACGATTACGTGGTTCTTTTACTTCTGTCAAAGCAGGAGATCCCATCACTGTAAAAGTAAAGCCACCAAAATACCCTTGCGGAGTTGTTACAGTCTCTAAATTAGTTAACGCAATGTAAACTTCTGGCTAGTAAATAAACTACACTTCTTCGAGCCCCACCTCAACCGCTGGGCAATCAAGGGTGAATTCGATTCGGCCTTCGGCTTGAGATTTCAGGGAAATTTTGAAATCATATGAATCCGCAATGACACTGAGCGCGAAAGGGTGCACCAAGCGCGGGTCAAGATCATCAGGATCGAGTGTTTGCGCCAAAGCTTCTTCGACTTGCTCGCGTATGACTGCGCCTTCGCCTTCGGCGATAATAGTGGAGGCATGATCGCTTGCGGGGCGCACAGAAATATAGCCACCCTTTGGAAGGCATTCCATCGCCAACATCATTGCGCCCATCAACATTTTGCAATAGCCAGCAGGAAGTGGGCGGTTATTTGAATTAGGGCCTAAATTGCCAAAGGGATCCCAAGTTTGGCTGATTTTACCTTCGGCGCGAATAAGCTCCCCAAAGGTTTTTTGGACATCTTCTGGTTTAATGTGCGGGTCACGTCCACCCGCACCATAAGCAAGGCGAAACGCAGAGAGCTTTGCGGCGGACTGACTGGCAGAATAGGCAACAAGCTCTAACCCGTCATCTATACCGTCTGGCCCTAATTCCTGCATGAGCTCGATACCGTTATTAATGGCGCCTACGGGGCTAATGATGTCATGACATATACGTGAGGCGAGAAGCTCTATAACGGCGGCGGTGTGTTTGTTGTTATTGGACATTATGTTTCCCTGTTTTGAAAATTAGGATCACAGATTAACACGGATGGGGGGCAATATTAAGAATAAAGATCGTCCATGGTGCCTGCCGTGTGAACTTGTTTGATAATAATCTTATAAGTACGAATAGAGCCAAGATTGTTATTGCGAAGGAGCGCTTACCTTCCCGTTTACGGGCATGGCAACTTAAACAAGCGACTGCGGCAATCCAGTGATCTATAAATATTCTGGATTGCTTCACTACGTTCGCAATGACGAGAAGATTAATCGAATTTAAAATCGTAGCCGATTTTTGCGACTTCTTCTTCGACCATTTTCTTTAACGCATTAAGATTTTCTTCGTTGTCCGCTTCGACACGGGAGACAAGAACATTTTGCGTGTTGCTGGGGCGTAAGAGCCACCAACCATTTGGGGTGGTGACGCGGACGCCATCAATGTCATTGATTTGAAAATCATCACTTACGCGGGATTTTAAATTCTCAGCAATTTTTGGCACAAGGGTGAATTTGGTTTCTTCTTCTACTTCAATCCGTACTTCGGGGGTGTTGTGCAGTTGCGGTAAATGCGCGGAAAGTGAAGAGAAGGGGGCTTGTGTTTCCGCTACTGCGTTCATCAAACGCACACCGCAATAAAGCGCATCGTCAAAGCCGTAATAGCCATCTTTAAAAAAGATATGACCGCTTAATTCTCCTGCCAATGGTGCGTTTTCTTCGGTCATTTTTGCCTTTACCAATGAATGTCCTGTGTTCCACATGATAGGCCTGCCGCCAAGGCGGGCGATTTCATCGAACATCATTTGGGAACATTTCACATCACCAATGATTGCCGCGCCAGGGTTGCGGGATAGGACATCTTTGGCGTATATTGTCATCAAGGCATCACAGCGAAGAATATCGCCTTTTTCATCGACCACGCCAATGCGGTCGCCATCGCCATCAAAGGCAATGCCGAGGTCAAAACCATTTTCTAAAACAGCTTTTTTCAAATCAACAAGGTTTTCATCAACCGTGGGGTCGGGGTGGTGATTGGGGAATTGTCCATCAATATCATCAAAAAGTAAAATATGCTTGCCTTGGTTGTTCGCTTCCATTTTAGCGGTTAAACGGCGGAGGATTTCACCTGCCGCGCCATTGCCATTGTCCCAAACAATATTCAACGGACGATCAATTTTTAAATCTTGGTAGAGGCGATTCACATAGTCGTCTTGGATGTCGGGTGTTGTGACTTTGCCATTGCCTTGCTCGAAATCTCCTGCGGCGGCTATGCGCCCTAATTCTTGCACGGCTTCGCCAAAGATCGGGGCGGCCTGTAGGGTCATTTTGAAACCGTTATATTCTGGCGGGTTGTGCGATCCTGTAATCATAATGCCGCCATCTGCTTTACGGTCTTTAACGGCAAAATACAGCATCGGCGTGGGGCCAAGGCCAACATTTTCAACATTAACGCCCGTGGAGGTTAGGCCATCAATAAGTTTTTCTGCAAAAACGGGAGAGCTGGTGCGTCCGTCATAACCAACACATACTTGCTTGCCGCCCTCACGTATAATTTTCGTGCCAAAAGCACAGCCTAGCGCGTAAGCATCTTCTTCGGTTAAGGTCTCACCGACGATGCCGCGAATATCATATTCACGGAGGATAGAGTTTGAAAATTTATGGGCTGCTTGTGACATATTAAGTACTTTCTATTTGTATTTTTTTAAATTTTGAAGGAGCATATCTTTTATTGCAGGATCAGACAAACCATAAGCGATATTGGCTTCGATAAAGCCCAAGGCACCGCCGCAATCGAAACGTTGACCTTGAAATTCTAACCCATGAAATGTTTGATCTTTAATAAGCTTTGCCATGGAGTCAGTTAGTTGAATTTCCCCTCCTGCACCTTTTTCATGTGCGGCTAGATAGGTCATTATTTCTGGCTGTAAAATGTAGCGACCTACTATAGATAAAGTAGAAGGAGCCTCTTCTGGATTGGGTTTTTCGACTAAGTTTTGAATGACGAATATATTGTTTTCGCTTTGATGGGCATCAGCGATACCGTATTTCCCAGTATCCGCCTTTGGTATGTTTTCAAGTGCAATCACATTGCCCCCTTTTTGATTGTAAACATCTATCATCTGCGCCATGCATCCGTGGTCGTTTAATATAATGTCATCAGTAAGAAAAACTGCGAAAGGGTCATTGCCGACCAATTCTTTGGCACACCAAATTGCGTGGCCTAAACCAAGTGGTTCGTCTTGGTAGGTGATCTTGATTTGATCTTTTTTTAAATTACTTTGGCGGATAATATTTAAAGCATCATTTTTGCCACGTTCACTTAAGATTTTTTCTAATTTATCTTGGGGCTTGAAATGATCTTCTAATATCTTTTTATCTGTGTTGGTGACGAAAATAAATTCCTCAATACCTGCTTTAATGGCTTCTTCGATGGCATGCTGTATCAACGGGCGATCATGCACTGTTAGCATTTCTTTTGGCATAACTTTGGTTGCCGGCAAAAAACGCGTGCCCATGCCTGCCACGGGGAAAACAGCCTTACGGATTGATGGGCGAATAGATTTTGCGGCAGCAGAGGTCATTAATTTACTAACTAGATTGATTGTCTTAACTTTGCGCCGTATTCTAAGGACTTAAACAAAAGCTTCCAAGGGAAATTATGCAATCACAGCAAAAATTAACAGAATTAAGAGCCTTAATGGCAGAACATGGTGTTGGCGCGTATTTGGTGCCGCGCACGGATGAATATCAAGGCGAATATGTCGCGGCCTGTGCGGAGCGTCTCGCTTGGCTAACGGGATTTACGGGATCTGCTGGGATGGCTATTGTGATGCATGATCAAGCCGTCACGATGAGCGATGGGCGTTATACAATTCAGCTGGAACAGCAGGTGGATGGCGACCATTTTGACTGCGTAAATTCACAAGAAATGTCGCCGGATGAATGGTTAAAGAAAAATGCGGCTAATAAAGTGATTGGATATGACCCAAGATTACATACGCCTGCCGAGATAAAAGCGAAGGAAAAAGAGGGGGTAAAGTTAAAAACCATTGACCAAAATTTGATTGATGAAATTTGGTCTGACTGCCCTAATGCCCCGTGCGCAAAAATATTTTTGTTTGATGAAAAAACGGCAGGTATGAGCGCCACGAAAAAAATTAAGAATCTTCAGGCGACATTAAAAGAAGAAAACGCGGATGCGGTTATTTTAACATTATCGGATTCTATTGCATGGCTATTAAATATTAGGGGGAATGATATTCCGTTTATTCCTGTGGTATTGTCCTACGCTATTGTCCCGCAAGCGGGAAAGATGCAGTGGTTCGTTCATGGGGGTAAAATTACCGATGATGTCCGCGCGGCATTAGAAGATATTGTCGAATTTAAAACGGAAGATGCGCTGGAGGAGGCGCTTTTAAATTTAAAAGACAATAAAGTCTGGCTTGATCCAAAACGTTCCTCCATTTGGTTTAAGAATAAATTAGGCGCGGTGATTGAAAAAGATGATCCGTGTATTATGCCGCGGGCTTGTAAAAATATTGCGGAACAAAACGCGATGCGTGTGGCGCATATTCGTGATGGTGTTGCGTTGGTAAAATTTTTGAAATGGTTTGAAGCCCATGGCGTGGGTGAGAATGAAATCTCTGTTGAGGAAAAACTGCAATCCTTTCGTGCTGTTGCCCCTGAATTTAAAGAGCCAAGCTTTAGCACTATTGCAGGGTTTGCGGGGAATGGTGCGATTGTTCATTACCGCGCGAATGAGAAATCAAATAAACAGATTGAAAAAGGCAATCTTTTGCTCCTCGATAGCGGTGCGCAATATAGTGATGGTACAACAGATATCACCCGCACGATTGCCATTGGCACACCAAGTGCGGAGATGATCGCGTGTAATACGCTGGTGCTTAAAGGCCATATTGGTTTAGCCTCCGCGGTGTTTGATAAGGACACATTAGCAAAAGATATTGACGCGCTGGCGCGCAAGCCTTTGCAAGAAAAAGGGTTGGATTATGCCCACGGAACGGGGCATGGCGTAGGATGTTATTTATCGGTACATGAAGAAGCCGCAAAAGGAATTTCTCCGCGCTCTGACGCGCCATTAAAAGCGGGGATGATAATTTCCAATGAACCGGGCTTTTACAAAGAAGGGGAGTATGGAATTCGGATTGAGAATTTAGTTTTGGTCTGTGAGAATGAGGCGGGAAAATTATTTTTCGACACGATTACTTTTGCCCCTATTGATAAGAATTTAATTGATGTTTCAATGTTGAATGAGACGGAAAAAGAATGGTTAAATAATTATCACGCAAAAGTTTTCAAAACGCTATCACCGCTCTTGGATAACAATCATATTGATTGGTTAGAGCAAGCGACGGCAGAGATTTAACTTTCGTCATTGCGAAGGAGCGTTAGCGACTGCGGCAATCTATTGTTGGTTCAATACGAGATCTCTGGATTGCCGCGTCGGCTTTGCCTCCTCGCAATGACGGGGGGTAATTCGTGTTTATTTGTGTTCATTCGTGGTTCTTAAAAAAACATAAAAAAACCGCCAAGATTATTGGCGGTTGATTTGTTGTTAGTGATTAAATTAATAGAATTAAAATAATGTATCTTTAGTCATAGCGCTTAATAATCGCCGCTTTTACGTGCTGCTTTGCGGGAGCGTCGGATGTTTTCTTGCTTTTCGCGTTTACGTTTTGCCGTCGGCTTTTCGTAGTCACGGCGTTCTTTCATCTCACGAAAGATTCCCTCACGTTGCATCTTCTTTTTCAGAACTCTAAGAGCCTGATCCACGTTATTGTCGCGTACTGATACAGTTACCAAATTTAATCACCGCCTTTTGCGTTGGTCTTGTATATCTGGCAATATAGCCAAATAGAGTTATAACTTCAGTGCTTTAACTACCTATCAAAGGGGTTAAATGCAAGGTTTAAAGTAAAGTAAGGTGTTGATTATATGATATTTCGTCGAATTCTCCTAATTTTCATGGTTTTAGGCGCCTTTGGCACGTTTTCGGCCACCGCGCAGGAGGCTCCTGCTGCACCTGAACCAGCCACGGGATATCAAGCCAAGCAAGCATCTATAGGCGCAAAAATGATGGCAGTGACCGCCCATCCTGATGCAACCAAAGCGGCTTATGAGGTTTTAAGGCGTGGCGGTACAGCCGCAGATGCCGCAATCGCCGCGCAAATGGTCTTGGGGCTGGTGGAGCCGCAAAGCTCTGGCATTGGGGGCGGGGCGTTTATACTTTATTATGATGGAGAAAAAGAACAGCTTATCACGTTGGATGGTCGCGAGACAGCGCCTGCAAATGCGGGGGGGCATTTATTTACAGGACACGATGGAAAGCCAATGGGCTTTTATGAAGCCTCTATTGGCGGCCGTGCAGTGGGGACGCCAGGTGTTTTACGTGCCTTAGAAAAACTGCATAAATGGCAAGGCAACCAAGAATGGTCATCATTGTTTGAGCCTGCGATTACGCTAGCGGAACAAGGTTTTATCGTTTCTGAAAGAACGCAAAAAATATTGTTAAAAGAGCGCCCACGTTTTAGCGTGGACACAGAGGCTAAAATATATTTCTACCCTGATACGGTAACGCCATTAAAAGCGGGCAGTTTAAAACGCAACCCTGATTATGCGATCAGCTTGCGTAAAATTGTTAATGAGGGCGTAGATGTTTTTTATAAAGGCGCCCTTGCGCAAAATATCGTTGAAAAAGTGCGCGAGGATAAAGGCTTATTATCAATCGAGGATTTAAGTGGATATAAAGCAAAAGAGCGCCGCGCAATCTGCCGCCCCTATCGTGGCTATAAAGTGTGTACCATGGGTGAGCCAACAAGTGGGGGGCTGACCTTATTAATGATACTTGGCATGTTGGAAAAATATGATTTGCGCGCAATGGGCGCAAAAGATCCCAAGGCGTGGCATATTATATCAGAAGCCAGCCGTCTAGCTTTTGCGGATCGCAATCAATATATGGCGGATGTTGATTTTGTAAAAACGCCAAATACATTATTGGTGAATCCTGATTATTTAAAAAATCGCGCGGCATTAATTGATGAAAATAAAGCGATGACAACTATCGAGCATGGCGTACCACCAAATTGGACGCCGCATAATCAAGCGGCAGATAGCAAAACCAAAAATACAGGCACAACCCATATGAGTATTGCTGATATTCATGGCAATGTTTTATCTATGACGAGCAGTATAGAAAATGCATTTGGATCACGCATGATGGTAGATGGATTTTTACTTAATAATCAGCTCACCGATTTTTCTTTTAAACCTGTCGATGAAAACGGGTTGCCCGTTGCTAATAGGGTACAAGGGGGAAAACGCCCAAGGTCGAGCATGACGCCTGTTATTATTTTTTCTCCTGATGGACAACCTTTTTTAACATTAGGGTCGGCAGGGGGGAGCCGTATTATTGGGTATGTGTTGCAACGTATTATCGCCGTGATTGATTGGAACATGGATTTACAAGCCGCGCTTGATATGCCGAATATTTTGCACCGCGGTAAAAAGTTAGAAGTTGAAAAATCAGGCCTAGAATTCGCCGAACCTCTCAAAAATTTAGGACATCCTGTTTTGGTTGGTGAAATGAATAGCGGCCTGACCGCCATTCAATTTAAAAACGGTCAAATTATCGGCGCTTCTGATCCAAGACGCGATGGGGTGGCGATGGGGGAATAAAATGCCCTTTATAGATAGCCAGTTATTTTCATAATTTGACGCTAATTTGTCTGTTTCCTTTTTTTCTGACATAATTTGATTCGAAGCGTTCGCTTCATTCTTAATTTATATCAAATAGTTAAATTACAAATAGGGTCTATCATGAAAAAAGAATTTGCAGAATTTATTGGTACCTTCACGCTTGTCTTACTTGGTTGCGGCGCCGCAGCGATTGCGGGTGAGCAGGTTGGTGTTTTAGGAATCTCCTTTGCGTTTGGTCTTGCGCTTATTGCCATGGCTTACGGTATTGGCAGAATTTCTGGCTGTCACATTAATCCAGCTGTAAGCTTTGGTGCACTTATTGCGGGACGCATGTCGTTTATTGAATTTATTCGTTACGCTGTCGCACAATGTGCTGGTGCAATCGCGGGGGCGTTTGTACTGATGATGATTTTAAAAGGGCAAATGGCGGGATACGACGTTGCTGGTTCTGGCCTTGGTCAAAATGGTTGGGGTGCAGGATATTTGGGCGAGTATAATCAAAGTGCCGCTTTGATTTTTGAAATCGTTGCGACATGTTTATTCGTCCTTGTTATCTTGGGCTGTACCCATGAAAGCGAAGACAAAGCAACGGCAGGTATTACTTTTTTTGCAGGTTTGGCCATTGGTTTAACATTGGTTGTCATTCACATTGTGGGTATTCAAATCACAGGAGTTTCTGTGAACCCTGCTAGAAGTTTAGGGCCAGCCCTTTTTGTTGGTGGTCAAGCCATGGGACAATTATGGTTGTTCATTGTAGCTCCAATGGTTGGCGCGGCATTGGCAGGCGTGATCCATAAAAGTATTTTATGTTGCGGCGGTTGTAATAAATAACCTTTCAACAAAATAATTCAGAAAAAGGCGGCCTATCATTTGGCCGCCTTTTTTATTTTAACGTTACCGTCATTGCGAAGGAGCGCGAGCGACTACGGCAATCCAGATTTTGATTGTAAGAGTAAGCATCATGGATTGCCGCGTCAGCCTATCGGCTTCCTCGCAATGACGAAGTGCGTGAATTGTTTACTTAAGCAGTTTTCTTCGCTTTTAAATTCAGCGCGGCCTCAAGAAGTGTTTTGGTGTAGGGCTCTCGGGGGTTGTCGAAAATATCGGCGGCTTTGCCGCTCTCGATAACTTTGCCGCTATTCAAATTAAAAACGGTCAAATTATCGGCGCAGCTGATCCAAGGCGTGATGCTCTGGCGATGGGGGAGTGATTTTTCTATCTTTTCGCTAACTTGAAGAATTCTTTGCTGTTATGATATTATTTTTCTTTAACTTAATTAAAGGAGACTAAATGCTTAAAAAGAAGCTAGAGACGATTTTTAAATTTTTATTTATTAGTAGTAAAGGTGATTGCCTCGCTGTGGGTGATTTTTTTTATAAAAATAAAGATCACAAAGCGCTACTTGGGTGGTTATTTGAATTACGAAAAGAGATTTTTGCTGGGGTTACTATTACGGTTCTGGGAGGAACAATTCTTAATTTTATCTGGTAGAAGTGATCTATAATAATCTTAGTATTTCGGATTGCCGCGTCGTTGCACTCCTCCAATGACGAACGCTTAACTTAAGCTATTTTCTTCGCTTTTAAATTCAAGGCGGCTTCTAGAAGTGTTTTGGTGTAGGGCTCTTGTGGTGCGTTAAAAATATCGGCGGCTTTACCGCTCTCGATAACTTTGCCGCTTTTCATGACGATGAGGTCATGCGCCATAGCGCGGACGACGCGCAGGTCATGGCTGATGAACAAATAAGCGAGGTCATGCTTTTCTTGTAACTCGCGCAGCAAGTCAATAATTTCAACTTGAACGGACACATCAAGGGCGCTGGTGGGTTCATCCAGCACCACAAATTTGGGATGGAGAACCATCGCGCGCGCAATCGCGACACGTTGGCGTTGCCCGCCTGAAAATTCGTGCGGATAACGGTGGCGGGTTTCGGGATCAAGATGAACATCACTTAAAGATTCAACCACCAGCGCATCACGCCCCGCCGCATCCAGATCAGGACGGTGGACTTTTAAACCTTCGCCAATAATATCAGCGATGCTCATACGCGGGGATAGCGCACTAAAGGGGTCTTGGAAGACGACTTGCATATCAGAACGAAGGGGAGTCATTTCCTTGCGACCAAAGTTCGAAATATCATTGCCTTCAAATTTGATACTGCCTTGACCGTTTAATAATCGTAAGAGCGCATAACCAAGCGTCGATTTACCCGACCCACTCTCGCCAACAACCCCAACGGTGTGGCCTGCTTTAATATCAACATTAATGCCATCGACTGCTTTAATCCAATCAGTGACTTTACCAAAAAAAGATTTTTTGGAGGGAAAATGCACTTTGATGTTTGTGCCTGTGATAATGTCTTTTGACCCTGCCTTTGGGTCATTGGCAATGCCGCGCGGCATTGCGCCCAACAATTTTTTGGAATAATCATCTTTGGGTTTTGAAAAAATATCTTTGGTGATGCCTTGCTCAACAATTTTACCGCTTTGCATGATGCAAACATCATCGGCGAATTTCTCAACGATTGATAAATCATGCGTAATCATCAACATCGCCATTTTAAGCTCACGTTGAAGCTCTTCTAAAAGCTCCAACACTTCGGCCTGCACGGTGACATCCAATGCGGTTGTGGGCTCATCCGCGATTAATAATTCGGGATCATTCGCCAGTGCCATGGCGATCATCACGCGTTGACGTTGCCCCCCAGACAGCTCATGCGGGTAAGCTTTTAAGCGCTGCTTCATCATCGGAAGTTGCACCATATCCAATAACTCTTTAACGCGTGTTCGCGCTTTGCTTTCGCTCATCTTTTGATGCAGGCGCAAGGTTTCACCAATTTGACGTTCAATAGAATGAAGCGGATTTAGCGCAGTCATAGGCTCTTGGAAGATCATACCAATTTGTGATCCACGAATATGGCGCATAAAGCCGTCTTTTTTACCGACAAGCTCTTCACCGTTAAATTTAATGCTGGAGTCGGGAGAGTGACTGGCGAGGGGGTAGGGCAGTAGTTGTAAAATTGACATCGCTGTGACGGATTTTCCTGAACCAGATTCGCCTACCAATGCCATCGTTTTACCTTCGGCGACATCGAAAGATACATTTTTGACAGCGTGGAACACGCGCTCGGTTGTATTGAAGTCGACGGATAAATTCTGAACTTGTAATAATTTTTGTCCCATAAGAATGGTTTAGCGTATTTTTACAGATGAGAATAGAGAAGAAGCTATTATATTGACATAATTGGCACGCATAGTCATAAATATATGATGTTTTTACCATTCGATAATCGCCGCAAGGCTTTTGTTCATGATTATGATGGGGTGCATTACCGTTTTTCGGATCACCCTGATCCGCGGGCATTTTTTGCTGATTGCGCGGTAAAAACGATTAAAGAAATTATGCCTGATATGCCCTCAAATGAGATTGCGGCAACTTATCGATCCTCCATTGTGAATTATGGTATTGGGCATACTGGATTTTTAAAAATGGCTGAAGATGCAGGAATCTGCTCCGAAGAGTTTATTGGATATTTCAGCCGCAAATTTCATGCAAATACCCATATGAAAATGAGCAATGAATTTCCACGTTGGGTTGCACAAGAAGCCGATATTTTGAAAAAGTTCAAAGCACTCGACGGTCACGTTAATCATGGTCTCTTAACGATGGGCGATGTTGAAGAATGGGCAGGTAAAGGATTGTCGCGCAAAGGGCTGATTGGCTTTTTTGATGACGATTGCCTCTTGGGATTTGAAGAATGTGGTCGTCATTCTAAAAGACACAGCACCGCACCAATCGAATTAGCAATGAATAGATTAAACGCTGAACCATGTCAGGTCGTTTTTATTGAGGACTCCCCGCTTAATTTGCAGGTCGCAAAAGAGGCGCACCGTGAAATCTATACGGTGTTGATTGATCGGGAAGATCGCCATTCTATGGCTGACTTCGTTGATTTTAAAACACAGAGCTTATCGCGTTTTCTTCATCACGCGGTTCAGGCTCATACGTGGCAACTTGAACGGCATTTCGCCCCGTAGCCTTGAGTTTGCGGCAATTATGCTCTAAAACCGTGATTATTCAGACATTATAGATAGGAGTAACGACTATGGATTTATTAAAAATATTACAGGCGACAGGCCAACAAGATAAAATTATTAACGCATTGGCTGGCCAATTCGGCCTTGAAGGCGGACAAGCATCAAATGCCCTTGGGGGGATTTTGGGTGCGCTGGGCGGTGGTGTACAGAAAAATGTGAGCCAAGAAGGCGGCCTTAAATCTCTTTTGGGCGCACTACAAAAAGGCAATCACCAAAAATATGTTGAACAGCCTGAAGAGGCATTAAACGCGACGGAAGAAGGCAATGGTATTTTGAGTCACCTTTTGGGCAGTAAAGAAGCCAGTCGCGGTGTCGCAACGCAGGTTGAACAATCCTCTGGCATTAGTTCAGCGATTATTAAACAAATGTTGCCTATTGTTGCAACAATGGCAATGGGCGCGATGAGCAAGAATGCTAGCGCACAAGGTTTAATGGGTGGCGGTTCTGACAGTAATGGGGCATTAGGCGGTTTGCTAAATATGCTCGACATGGATGGCGATGGCAACGCCATGAATGACATCATGAAGCTTGTTGGCGGTTTGGGTAAGTAAGAAACTCCGTCATTGCGAGGAACTTAGCGACGCAGCAATCCAACAAGATGAGTAGTTATTTTGAATTGCTTCGCTTCGCTCGCAATGACGATATGATTATTTACGGCGCGATTTGACTGCGCCTTCGACAGATAGAACATTAAAGATAGAGTCGTTAATTTGCGGCTCTATTTTTTTCATATCCTCAAGGCTGAGTTCATCAAGGCGGCATTTCTTGTCTTCCGCCACTTTCACAATCGCGCCCGTAATGTGGTGCGCATCACGAAAGGGCATACCAAGTTCGCGCACCAACCAATCGGCAATTTCGGTGGCGGTGCTATAGCCACTTTGCGCGGCTTCTAACATTTTATCTTTATGCACGGTCATGCTATCGACCATACCGCTCGTCGTTTCAAGGCATAACATGATGACGTCAAAACTTTCAAACACACAGGCTTTGTCGTCTTGTAAGTCTTTATTATAGGTCAGCGGTAGGGCTTTTAGCACTGTCATCAATTGAATGAGGTTACCGTTTAGGCGCCCCGTTTTTGCGCGCACCAATTCCGCTGCATCGGGGTTTTTCTTCTGCGGCATGATGGAACTTCCCGTGCTCCATGAATCGCTGAGTGTGATGAACCCAAATTGCGGCGTGCTCCAAAGAATAATTTCTTCGGCTAAACGCGACAGATGCAAACCACATTGTGCGGTACAGAATAAAAACTCTGTGGCAAAATCGCGGCTTGCCACGGCGTCCATCGTGTTGGGTTGCGGCGCGTCAAAGCCAAGTGCTTTTGCGGTAGCGTCACGATCAATCGGGAAACCAGTCCCTGATAACGCCGCCGCACCAAGAGGAGATTGATTAAGGCGTACACGGCAATCCGTTACACGCAATTTATCGCGCTCTAACATTTGCTTATACGCATCCAAATGAATCGCCAGCGTAACAGGCTGAGCAACTTGTAAATGGGTAAAACCCGGCATAATCGTGTTGTCATGCTCTTTAATAAGTTTTGTTAGGGTGCTTTGAACGCTGTCAATTTTTGCCTCTAAGGCATCGCACGCCTCACGCACCCAAAGTTTGAAATCCGTTGCGACTTGGTCGTTACGGGAGCGGGCGGTGTGCAGTTTGCCCGCCGCATCGCCAATAATATCTTTTAGGCGGCTTTCAATGTTCATATGGATATCTTCAAGCGCGGTGGAGAATTCAAACGTGCCGTCCTCAATCTCACCAAGGATTTGATCTAATCCGTCTTGAATTTTTACGCCATCGGCGGCAGGAATAATATTTTGCGCCACCAACATGGTTGCATGGGCTTTTGACCCGCTAATGTCTTGTTTATAAAGGCGTTTATCGACATCAATCGACGCATTTATCTGCGTCATGATATCAGACGGCTGAGCATCAAACCGCCCCCCCCACATTTGATTTACTTTTTTATTTTTAGTCATAGGCTCACTCTCATGATTTACGTTATGTTAATACAAGCGCTTTATAATATGTCTAACGAAAACAAAGTATAAATTATATAGATGAATAATATTATAGACAGTTTAGTAAATGATGATCCCGATGGTGAAAAGAGAAAGTTCGTTCTTAAGCCATATTTTCGTGAATCTTTTAAAACTGGAGGTCTTTGTTCTGCTTTTTCTCAGGGAAAGCCGTCTTCAGAGATGATTGAATTAGCTTTTATTTCAGAAGCATATGAAATAGACCCTCATCAGCTTGTGAGAGAAATAGGCTTTAATCGACGACAGGTAGGTTTTGACAATGATAGCGATATTCCTAGTGGAAGTGATCTTATAAGTTTTATGCGTGGACGTGACTGGCAAATGTTCACTCAAACAAGCTCAATCGGATCATATAAAAATATTGTAGATTATGATGACACAGAAGTTTTTCCAGAAAAAGTTATTCCGTCTAATATTAAAATGGATAGACCTGAAAAACTTGTCTCTGACTTACTAAAAGTTAATAGTGGAGTTGCTATTGGTGATGACCATGGAGAAGTGTGTGTTACGGATTTCATTCAAACAGAATTACCCGCAATGCAGCGTCAAGGTGTGGGAACTATATACTTTGAAATGATCGAATCAGAACATCAAAACGCTTTAGATCAATACATGGAAACAGGAGACCCTAAAATAATTGAAGATATTATTTCATATGGGTGGGCAAATAAAAGTCCTGGCATGAAACAGCATTATTTTGATGTGATTGAAGCAGCGCGAGATGCGGGAGTTAGAGTCGTTGCTATAGATCGTGCAGAAATGGGAAATAGGTTTCATGACTCTAACCCACATTGGGTAGATGTTATAGAAAAAGACAGAGAACAACGTCCTTTAGAAGAGAAGTTCATTGTTTATGGGGGGCATTATCATTTCTGCGAAGCTCCAGATTATGATTGCCATAATTTTCCTGTAAACTCTGTTTCTAAATCATTAGGTATACCATCTGTGAAAATGACAACTGGAAATGAAGTGATAGAGGTAGGAACACAGAGTGACCATAATGATTTTATGGTGAGCTTAAAAGAAAGCCCAAGGCAACGTAGGCATGAAAATGAAAGAGGAGCAAACAAGCGAGATCAAAATTTGGTCGCTAGACAAATTCTTGATCCCAGCGCCTATGCAAAAATGAGCTTTTAAAAAGCGGCTTGATTAAGCCGCTTTTCTTTTTGTTGTACCCATGGCATTCGCCACTTTGGTGTTGTTTTTCAAACGCACGGCGTTGATTTTGATAAAACCATCGGCATCTTTTTGATCATACCCACCTTCTTCATCCATGGAGGATTGAAGCGGATCATACAGCGCGTTTTGCGATGTACGGGCGAGAGGGTAGGCCATGCCCTTTAGAAGCTGAATTTGCACATCACCATTAGTGGTTTCTTGGGCTTTATCCATTGTGTGCATGATCAAATCAAATTCTGGCGCGAACCAAAAGCCGTTATAAATCAAATGCGCGAGCTCCAATGACAAACGATCCCGAATTTTCATGACTTCACGATCCATGGTGAGGCCTTCAAGGTCACGGTGCGCTTTATAAAGAATTTCACCACCCGGTGTTTCATACACGCCGCGGGATTTAATACCGACAAAGCGGTTTTCAACCATATCAAGGCGGCCAATGCCGTGCTTCGTGCCAAGTTCATTAAGATAGTCAAAAATCTCTAACGATCCTGTGACGCTTTCGCCACCATTTTGAACTTTCACGGGAATACCTTGTGCGAATGAAATGGTCAGAATATCTGGCTCATTCGGCGCATCTTGGATAGACGCGGTACGGGAATAAACATCTTCCGCACACGCCGCATTGGGGTCTTCTAAAATTCCTGCCTCGTGCGAGATATGGAGGAGGTTATCATCTTCAGAATATGGTTTAGACCGTGACGCCTTCACGGGGATGCCGTGTTGATCCGCATAATTCAGCATATCTGTACGGCCTTCAAAACGGGTCAGGAATTCTTCCATTTTCCATGGAGCGAGAACTTTGATGTCTGGATTTAAGGCATAATAAGAAAGCTCAAAACGTACTTGGTCGTTGCCTTTACCTGTCGCGCCGTGGGACACGAACTGCGCATTTTCTTTTTCCGCAACTTCAATTTGACGTTTCGCGATAATAGGACGCGCCACCGATGTGCCAAGGAGATAGCGGCCTTCATATATGGCTTGTGATTTAATCGCAGGGAAAATGTAATCTTCAACAAATTCTTTTTTCAAGTCTTCGACATAAACTGCGCTGGCGCCAATATCTTCGGCTTTTTTGCGGGCAGCATCAAAATCTTCTTCTTGGCCAACATCGGCAATGTAAGCCACAGTTTCATAGCCTTCTTCGATGAACCATTTTAAGATCACAGATGTATCAAGACCACCTGAGTACGCCAGTACAATTTTACCTTTAGACATTTGCCGCTTCCATTTCTCTTTCGACTTTGTTGTTTCTCTCCTA
>CALDTV010000005.1 GCA_937923625.1 uncultured Alphaproteobacteria bacterium | reverse complement strand
TGTCGTTATCGGCGGACCCCGTGGAAGAAATAAAAGCGGGTTTTGATATTCTAAAATCTTTGGGGCTGCGCCATCGTGGCGTTAATGTCATTTCTTGCCCTTCTTGTGCCCGCCAACAATTTCAAGTGATTGATACCGTGGATCGATTGGAAGAGCGCCTTGCCCACATTACAACACCCATGACAGTATCAATTATTGGTTGTGTCGTGAATGGTCCAGGGGAAGCTCTGATGACCGATATAGGACTGACTGGTGGTGGGCAGGGCAATCATCAAATCTACATTGGCGGCGATAAAGCCCATCGCTTTCATGATGGTGATGCCGATATTGTAGATCATATTGTTGAGATGGTTGAGACAAAAGCGCTCGCGCTTCAGTCGCTTAAGGATAAGTCTGCGGCCTAATAATAAGTGACCGTATTATGCTAGGCGCAAAAGTTTTATAACATTTTCCTATATCCCATTTTTCGTGGCGTGCCATGCCAATAATGTTAGAGAAAATACAAAAGCTATAACAGATAATTATAGGGTAAGAGCCAACAATAATGGCATAAGCAATCCATAATAAGCTACAAATTAAAGTCGAGCGACAAACAAAGCCTCTACAGTCAATTTTTAACAATGATATAGTATAAAGTGATGTTGCTAGGAAAGGGATAAGACTGAACAGACCTTGGTAACTATAAACGCTCAAAATACTAATGATGACTAAAAATATAGTAATAATATATTTTATTGAATTTGCGTTTGAAAAAGCGACAAGACTATTTCTAAAAAAAGAAGCTAAACATAAAAAAGCGCCAGCATTAGCCCCTAGTATCAAAAATTGTAAAGCCCAGAAAATGTCACAAACCGATATGGCTAAAACAAGATTGCGAGAATTCTTTATTTGAACGGCCGCCATGTTTCCTATTAAGGCAATAAGACCAATAATTTGCGCTATTAAAAAGCTATTCTCTATCATAATAATGCTCTTGATTTAGGCGTAAAAAATAAAGATTTTATTATGCTAGGCATAAAAGTTTTATAACATTTTCCTATAACCCATTTTTCGTGGCGTGCCATGCCAATAATAGAAGAAAGGATAACGAAGCACGAGCATAGCATAGCCATCCAAGCATCATTGTGAAGATTGTAATATATAAAGCAAAACTGGGAAATAATAGTTGATCGTGAGATAAAACTACGCTGATCTGTTAGCAATATTGTAATATTTAAAAAAAACGCTGCAAATATAGGAAAAATACTGATCGTACTTTGATAAAAGTAACAGCCAAAAATAATGATTAGAAGCAAATAGGCACATAAAAAATATTTTTTATGTTTCGGGTCTGCAAAAGCAAGCCCAGCATCTTTACTTGCGCTACAAATAGATATGATTGCTCCAACTGGTGCGCCTAATAGGCAATACTGCAAAGACCACAAAAGACTGCTAGGAACATAAAGAGCGTATATTTTACGTGGCTCTTTTACTTGCCATGCAGCAACAGAAAAGCACATTGCGCAAAAACCGATGATCTGGGCGATTAAAAATATGTTCTCCATTATGGGGATATCCTAAAATTAGGCATAACAAAAAGGGCGCGCATCAAATTGGGAGTAAAGCTTTTATAAGATTTCCCAATTTCCCATTCTTCATGCCGTGCCATGCCGAGTAAGGCAGAAAAGGAAATAAGAATAGCACATGCAAATCCCATCCATGCGCCAACGATGCTGTTATAAATCATCCACCCCACTTGGTTTAATAAAACAGTGCGTGAAATAAGTTGCCTATTGTCCCTTCTTAGAAGGGCTAAATTATAAAGGGTTAAAGAGCAAAGAGGGAGTATATCCTTTGCGTTACTTATTAGCTGCAAGCCAATTGCCCAAAGAATTGCCAAAAATAAAAATATGAGGATGGGAAGATATTTGTCTTTTATAAAGGCAATAAGAATATCTTTAAACACGCTTGTGAAATTTGTTAGAACGCCCATCGGGGCGCTTAATAGCATATATTGAGTGGCCCATAAAAATGATGCTGGTGCGTTGCAAAGAAATATATGCCGCGTTTTTTTTATTTGCCATGCAAGGATGTTTATTGTCATGGCAAACAGGCCAATGACCTGCGGCCAGATAAAAACACTATCCATTCCCCAGAACATCTATTCGCCCCTTTTAACCCTTTTAAAATGTCGGAATATCCTGCTATTACTATGACCTTAATTGGTTAAAGAACGGTGAATTTGCCATATGTCATTGATAGATAAGTTACAAACAATAAAACGTCGGCATGAAGAGCTCGGGCAGTTAATGTCTGCTAGTGATGTTTCAGGGGAAGAAATGGTAAAATTCTCCAAAGAATATGCTGATTTATCGCCTGTGGTGGACACCGTAAACGCGTACGAATCTGCTTTGGCGGAAAAAGAAGACTTGGCAGAAATGCTCGCCGATCCTGACATGAAAAGCATGGCCGAAGATGATATGCTTCGCCTGAGCAAAGAAATTCCGCTTTTGGAAGATCAAATCAAGCTTGCGCTTATTCCAAAAGACTCTGCGGATGAAAAAAACGCTATTTTAGAAATCCGTGCAGGGACAGGGGGGGATGAGGCCGCTTTGTTCGTGGCAGATTTATTTGGTATGTATAAAGGCTACGCGTCCAAACAACGTTGGAAGCTTGAAGTTATGGAAGCTTCGGAAAGTGATATTGGTGGCTATAAAGAAATTATTGCAGAGGTAACGGGCGCGTCGGTTTTCTCAAGATTGAAATTTGAATCGGGTGTCCACCGTGTACAGCGCGTGCCCAAAACAGAAACCCAAGGGCGTGTGCATACCTCTGCGGTGACAGTAGCGGTTTTACCCGAAGCTGAAGAAGTGGATATTGATATTAACCCCACGGATTTGCGTATTGATACATTTCGCTCCCAAGGGGCGGGCGGTCAACACGTTAACACCACTGATTCTGCTGTGCGGGTCACCCATATTCCAACGGGTATTGCGGTGGCCATTCAAGAAAATAAATCACAGCATAAAAACAAAGCCCGCGCCATGAGCCTGATTAAAACCAAGCTCTATGATATGGAACGCCAAAAGTTAGACGATGAACGTTCTGCGGACCGTAAAGGACAAGTGGGCAGTGGCGATAGATCAGAGCGTATTCGAACATATAATTATCCGCAATCCCGTGTTTCTGATCACCGTATTAACCTCACCAGCCATAATTTGGATGGAATTTTAACGGGAGAGGGGCTCGATGAAGTTGTTGAAGCCTTAATTGCTAATGATCAGGCTTCAAAACTTGCAGATTTAGATGTTTAAGCCGTAAATGTCGTCATTATCAGAGATTTTGCGTGATATTACTCTCATTTTTGAAGGTTTTGACGATTCTAGACGTGAGGCCAAACAACTTATCAAGCAAATAGCACAAATAGATGATGTATCATTTATTACAAATCCTGATGATACGCTGTCCGAACAGCAGATCCTCAATATTAAAGATGCTGCGTCAAAACGCGTGCAAGGCGTGCCCTTATCAAGAATTATGGGCAAACGGGAATTTTGGGGGTTAGAGTTCGCTTTATCAGCCGCTACGCTCGACCCGCGCCCTGATACGGAGACATTGGTTGAAGCAGCACTGAAATTTGCAAAAACAAACTTTAATAATAAATCCCATCACAGGCGAGGGTGTGATGATGGGGCGCCTTTTCGCATCCTCGATCTTGGTACGGGAACGGGATGCGTTCTAATTGCTTTGCTTTCGGAATTGCCCAGTGCTGTGGGCTATTCTGTGGATTATTCTTTTGAGGCAACGCAAACAGCGCGCTTAAACGCAAAAAGTAACAATGTAGGTGATCGTTTTCACATTATTCAAGGGAGTTGGATGGAGGCCTTAAAACCCTATTCTTTTGATCTTATTGTTTCCAATCCACCTTATATAGAAGAATCAAATATTGAAGATCTTATGCCAGAGGTAAAGAATCATGATCCTATTTTGGCGCTATCGGGGGGAGAATCTGGCCTTGATTGCTACGAACAAATTATTTTTGATCTAAAAACACATCTTAATCCCCATGCCCATGCTTTCCTTGAGATTGGAAAAGGGCAGCTAGAATCACTCACGCGACTCAGTGAAGAATCTAGCCTTAGCGTATGCGACTCGGTGGCTGATTTATCAGGGATTCTGCGGGTTGTTGAAATTTGTCGTGGGGATAAATAATTATTTTTTGAGTCGCGATGTTGATCAAAAAACCCAAATCACTCTAATCTCGTTTCAATCTAATCGGTTGTTGCTGATGTGACGCTCACCTTGCGTATTTTTCCTGTTTTTTTTGAAGCAGGGCTTGGGGGTTGGTGATCGTACGTGAATCACGTATATTTGTACGTGTGAATGATTCGGTGGATAACTTTATTGATTCGGGAAAACTGTGGATTACTTTTATGCCGAAGCAACATAGAATCGTAGAAATTATTTAAAAAAAAGAAAGTTGGGATACCATGAGAAACGGAACATCAAACAGAAGGTCGAGAAGCCGCAACAATCGTGGTCGTAGCAATAATGGCGGCGGCAATCGCTCACAGGTTTTTGATAGTAATGGGCCAGAGGTACGTATCCGTGGTACAGCTCATCAAATTTGCGAGAAGTACGAAGCTTTAGCGAAGGATGCGCGTTCTGTAGGTGATTGGGTACTTGCTGAAAGCTATTTGCAACATGCGGAGCATTATCAACGCATGATTGTGATGTGGAATGACCAAGATGCTGCACGTCAGAATGAGCGTCAAAATAATCAAACTAAAGAAAGTGAAATGGCTCCTAAAAAATCCGCACAGAATGATGATTTATCATTGCCTTCTAGCATCTTAGGTGGCGAGGTTAAAGCGCAATCTGAGAGTGAGCGTACATCCCAACGTGCTCTTGAAGAAGCCTAATTTCAGCTTAAATTATCCGTTTTAATTAAGGCAGGCTTTCCTGCCTTTTTTATTGTCTTTTTGGTGGCTATTTTCTGTTATAATATCATCAATATTGTAATGAGCATTGAAGGATCATTGAGTTATGGATTTTGAAAAATTCACTGAAAAGTCGCGTACTTTCCTACAGCAGGCACAAACGCTTGCGACGCGGTCAAACCACCCATCATTAGAGCCCGAACACATGATGCGTGTGATGTTAGAAGATGAGGATGGGATTGCATCGCGCCTCATTCAATCTGCTGGCGGGAATGAAGCCAAGCTGTCAACAAGCGTGAACACGGCTTTAGCAAAATTACCCAGCGTCACAGGGGCGGGTGCGGGGCAACTTCGCATTTCAGGTGATTTGGCAAAAATCCTTGATAACGCATTGAATTTAGCAGAAAAATCAGGTGATAAGTTCATCACTGCAGAGCGTATTTTACAGGCAATGGGCATGGCTAAGTCATCCGATATTGCGGAGATGTTAGAAAATGCAAACGTTCATCCAGAGGCCTTGAATAAAGTTATTAATCAAATGCGTAAAGGACGTACGGCCGATACGGCGCAAGCAGAAGATAGTTTTGAAGCTATAAATAAATATGCCCGTGATTTAACCGCCGATGCCCGTAATGGAAAATTAGACCCCATTATTGGACGAGACGAAGAAATTCGCCGTACGATTCAAATCATTTCACGCAGTACTAAAAATAACCCTGTTTTAATTGGTGAGCCAGGCGTTGGTAAAACTGCCATTGTTGAAGGGCTGGCGCTTCGCATCGTTAATGGTGATGTACCAGAAAGCTTGAAGAATAAAAAGCTCATGTCACTTGATCTGGGTTCCCTTATTGCGGGCGCAAAATTCCGTGGGGAGTTTGAGGAACGCCTTAAAGCGGTCTTGGAAGAGGTCCGTGGAGCAGATGGGCAAATTATCTTATTTTTGGATGAACTTCACACGCTTGTGGGGGCTGGAAAGGCAGATGGCGCAATGGATGCTTCCAATATGTTAAAGCCAGCTTTGGCGCGTGGCGAATTACATATGGTTGGGGCGACCACGCTTGAAGAATATCGGAAGCATATTGAAAAAGATGCAGCGCTTGCACGGCGTTTTCAGGCGGTCTTTACGCCTGAACCGACGGTTGAAGATACGATCTCTATCCTGCGAGGATTAAAAGAAAAATACGAAGCGCATCATGGTGTACGTATCACGGATGCCGCAATCGTGAGTGCGGCGACATTATCTAATCGTTATATTACAGATCGATTTTTGCCTGATAAGGCGATTGATTTGATTGATGAGGCATCGTCACGTTTGCGGATGCAGGTGGATAGTAAGCCAGAGAAAATTGATGAGCTTGATCGTCGTATTGTACAGCTTAAAATTGAGCGTGAAGCGCTCTCAAAGGAAAAAGATAAATCCTCTCAGGAAAGATTAAAAAATCTTGATAAAGAGTTGAAGTCATTAGAAAAAGACTCTGCTGATTTAACGGGTAAGTGGCAATTAGAAAAAGATAAACTAAACTCGGCACAGAAATTAACAGAAAAGCTGGATCGGGCAAGGATTGAGTTGGAGCAAGCTGAACGTGATAGCGATTGGACAAGTGCCAGTGAACTTAAATATAGCCATATCCCTGAGCTCGAAGAAGCTCTCGAAAAAGCATCAAAAATGACCGAAGATCATATGATTGATGAAGAGGTGACCAATGATGATATCGCCGCCGTAGTCAGCAAATGGACAGGAATTCCCGTTGATAAAATGCTTGAAGGGGAGCGCGATAAATTATTGCAAATGGAAGAAAATTTAGGCCGACGTGTTGTTGGCCAAGACCAAGCCGTTGTGGCTGTTTCTAATGCTGTACGCCGTGCGCGGGCGGGTCTGCAATCGCCCAATCGTCCTATTGGTTCGTTTTTATTTTTAGGGCCAACGGGGGTTGGTAAAACTGAATTAACCAAAGCTTTGGCAGAATTTTTATTTGATGATGACAGCGCAATGGTACGCATGGATATGTCTGAATACATGGAAAAGCATGCCGTGGCACGCATGATTGGCGCGCCGCCAGGTTATGTGGGGTATGAGGAAGGGGGCGCTTTGACCGAAGCTGTACGCCGCCGTCCATATCAGGTGGTGTTATTCGATGAAATTGAAAAAGCACATCCAGATGTTTTTAACGTCTTGCTTCAGGTGTTGGATGACGGTCGTTTGACCGACGGGCAGGGGCGTACAGTTGATTTTAGCAATACGGTTTTGATCATGACATCAAACCTTGGAGCGCAACATTTGGTTGAGTTAAAAGATGGCGAAAGCGTTGAAAAAGCCCGTGACCAAGTCATGGATGTGGTAAAATCATCCTTCCGTCCCGAGTTTTTAAATCGTTTAGACGAAGTACTTTTATTCTCCCGTTTAGATCGGGAGCACATGACAGGAATCGTTGATATCCAATTGAAAGGATTGCATAAACTTCTGGCGGAGCGTCGTATAGAGCTAGAGGTCGATGATAAGGCTAAAAAATGGCTGGCAGATCAGGGCTATGACCCTGTCTATGGCGCAAGGCCGCTTAAGCGTGTGATACAAACAGAACTGCAAAACAGTTTGGCAGAGATGTTGCTACGCGGCGAAATCATTGATGGATCGCGTATAAAAGCCACCGAAAAGAAAGGTGAATTAGATTTTTCTATTGAATCCCCCCAAACTGACGGGAATTCTGGCCATTTAAAAGAAGTAGCCTAAGTATTAAAATTATTTAGGGGCATACCCTAGTGTAGTGTTTGGATCCGCAACGCGTGCTTCACTGATGAGGTCGTTGGCCTCATTTTGGGCGTCTCTTTTAATCCAACCATATTCATGAATAAAACCACTTTTTCTGCCATAAGCATCATCGCAAAAGCCTTGTCCAGCTTCGGTCATTTTTGCTTTTTCTGATTGTATGTCTACTACAGCGTTATCTAATTTAGTTTGTATTTCAGCGCCTTCGTCTCCGTACCACCATCTTTGTAAGCCGTTCATCTCATTAAATTCACCTAAATCTTTTTCAGCTTTGGCTCTAACCCGATCAGCGACGAGATAGTTATAGCATTGACTTCGTGCTAATGAACGGATCGAGAATTGTTCTTCTAAATCACTCGTAGATAAGTCTTTTGTATCGTCAAAATGTTCTGCAACCTGCATAACTGCGAAGTCATCTATGCATTTGCTGAAATCTCTTGCTACAATACCAGCTGCTTGATACTGCCTAAAATTTTCACCCGCAAAAAGTGAAACTTGCCTTCCTGCCTCATCGGCGGCATCCAGAACTTTACTATAGTCGTTCATGCCTGCCGCAGCGTCTTGTATATCTTGCTCAAACTGTGCTGTGCAATGCTCAATGTCTTTTTCGTTAACCGCTTAGCTCATGCCCGTGGCAACGAGTGTTGCTCTTAATAATTCTAATGTCGTCGTGTATAATCCCATTTCTTAACTCATTCTATTGTGTTAAGCAAACCTAGCAAGTTTTTTTATGTAATATACAAGAGAAGGAGATTTTAAATAACTATTACAGTTATTTAAAGGCGCGCAACATGGGTGATGCCTTCGTAAATTTTTTCTAAATTACGGACATCTTCGATGAGGGTGGTCATGTGACGGGCTGTGGCGTTTAAGATTTGGTTTTCATCTAGCATAATTCCCACATGGGCTTTGAAGTAAACTATGTCGTTGCGTTGTAACTTGTCACTGCTTACTTTTTGTCCAAAGGCGTTTTCTTGGTCTTTGGCATCGCGCGGGGGGCAGTCATGCCCATGGGCTATCATTATTTGCTGTATTAAGCCGGAACAATCAATGCCGTAACTTGAACGGCCCGCATAAAGATATGGTGTGCCAAGAAACATATGGGCTGTCTGCGCCAAATCATCGGGCATTTTAAAATTTTCAATGGGGGCTATATGTGCAGCGAATATCCATTGATTATTTCTTAGCTGCACAAAACCATCTTTGATTGTTTCGGTAACAGCAAGACGCGATGAAAAGCTCACGCGCTTCACAGGGCGGGATTTAAAGCTTGGCTCTTGGTATAAATGTGAGGAACGTATTTTTACAATGCTGTTTGTGGCAGGGGCGTCATGCACTAATTGGTCGCGTTCAACAAATCCTTTATACCCGTCTAAGATACTATGACCATATACATAAACGCCATGCTCTTTTTCAACCTGAAACTGTTCACCATATAGCAATTGTGAATCGTTGTTTGTGATGCTATTCGGGGTTTCTGGATTGCCGAGGATGTTTGCTGTTGATGTTTTAACCGTTAAAAGCATGGGTTACCCGTAACGCTTTCGAATGAAATCAAAAATCGCGCGTGCACCTGTATCTGCGCCGCCCTGCGGCCTGCCGGGTATGTCGCTATTTTGCCATGCGTAACAATCTAGGTGAATCCAATCGGTCTTTTTATCAATAAAACGTTGAAGGAACAGTGCGGCTTCAATATGGCCTGCGCGACCTGTGCCTTCATTCTTTATATCTGATATTGATCCATTCAGGTTGCTGTCATATCCATCCCAAAGTGGAAAGGGCCAAACAGGGTCATCAACAATAACGGATGAGTGCCGAAGATCATCAAGGATATCATCATCATTTGAAAAGAAAGCAGGAATATCATAGCCAACGGCCACTCTTGCCGCGCCTGTTAACGTACAAAAATCAACCAACAAATCGGGCTTTTCTTCACACGCATAAGTAAGGGCATCAGCAACGATCAATCGACCTTCGGCATCTGTGTCACATATTTCAACGGTGATACCTTTGCGGCTATTGAGAATATCACCAGGGCGATAAGAATTTCCAGCCACGGCATTTTCGGCAATGGGCAATAAAACGCGTAATTCAATAGGAAGGTTCAACGCCATGATCATATGCGCCACTGCCAAGGCATGTGCGGCGCCACCCATGTCTTTTTTCATATCGCGCATATATTGGCCAGGTTTTAAATTCAATCCGCCTGTATCATAAACAACTCCTTTGCCAACAATCGTCACTTTTGCAGGCTTAGATTTTTTGGTGTTGGATTTCCATTTAAGATCAACCAATTGCGGGCGGCGCGGACTGGCTTTGCCTACAGCATAGATCATTGGGAAATTCTTTTTCTTTAAATCCCCATCATCAAAAATTTTGACCTTGGCTTTATGCTTTTTGGCGAGGTCTTTTGCAACATCTGCTAACTCATCTGTGCCCAAGTCAGCAGCAGGTGTGTTCACAAGATTACGCAGTAAACTTACCGCTTCAAGCTTTGCTGTTACTTCTTTGGGAAGGGCTTTTGCAGGCCAAAGCAATGTTGGAAAAGCTTTATCGTTTTTCTTATAGACATCAAATTTATAGGCCGCCATTCCCCAACCAAGGCAGATTTTATTTAAAATATCTTCTTCGTGATCGCTAATGATTTCAAAAACATGGTCATTGATAAAATCTTTGCCATAGCTGTTTTGAATATGTTGAACCACAGATGCGCTATCAAGGTAATATGCGGGATCTTTTATCCCAGCAAGAATTTTAATCGGCGCCGCCTTGGCATCAACAATGCTTAAAGCTTGCTTAGCTTGACCAATAAAATTGGCCTGATAGGCCTGCGCAATAAGTGACTTGTTCTGTTTCTTTATCCATTTTGGGAAATCTGATGCACTAATAAAGTAAACCGGAATAACCGTCTTCTTAGAGCTTTTGGCAAAGGGGGCAGGGAAATTGAATATATGTTCTGTCATGATGCCTTATACTATAAAACGTATTGCGCGTGATGAACAGTATTTGATTGTTGTGTTGAGATGGTAAAGTTTTTTTTTGTGAGTAGTTCTTAGCTGGTTATTGTTCGAAATTAGTCTATGCACAACGATTTTTTATATGAAAAATAGTTCAATTGCCTAATGAATCTATGATTATAATAATCGTTTAATAAGAACCTATTTTCTCATTCTTACGCTTTTAAAAGATCGCCAGAACTCGTGAGGCATAACTCTATTTTGATTTAAGCCATTATATATTATTATAATGTTAACTTGGTAATATTAGCTTAGAGTACATATTTATCTAAAGCAGATTGAAGGTTCTTATGCGTTTAATACGGAGCATGCAATGACTAGCAAGTCTAATTTTTCAACAAATAGCAAAACGTTATACCGCTTTAGAGCTCCTTTAATTGTTTTAATTATTGGTCTTTTTTTAAGTATTCTTGCATTTCTTTGGGTTAAGAATGTTGAGACAAAAAATATTAATAAAGATTTTCAGGCCCTTGCAGAAAATAGAACCAAAGTTTTACAAAAAAATTTATTAGCCTATCAAGATAAATTGATTTTCTTACGTGGTTTTGTGAATACAGCAGACTTTTTCGCTGAAGATGAATTTAATGATTATACACAGTCATTATTTGATTTCGTGTTTTTGGCAACGTATCAAGAAAACCAATTCTATAAATTGACTTATGATATAGGTGAAGCGCCAGAAAACTTCGACGTTGATATTATGAATGATATTGATGAGTTTGACGGCAGTGAAGCATTTTTATATGGCGTTGATAAAAATGGCGAAGACATGCTCTATATTTTATTTTCTTTTAATAAAGCTGATGGCACCTCTGGATCAGTAATAGGTGCGATTTATCTAAAAACGCTTTTTAGAGAAAAAGAAGAGTGGGAAGACTTTTCCAATGATTTGCGCATATTTTTATTTAAAAAATCTAATGCGCAAGAGCCATTTTATTATTTTGATAAGACATCTTTTTCTTCCAGCGATTTAGATCATGACGAAAAAAAGGTGAATTACTCTTTAAATGAGCTTTCAAACGCGAAGCAAAACCATGCGAAACATGAGATAAGTTTTATGAATCGAAAATGGACGATCGTCTTCCTTCCGACGGCTAATTTCTTTTCAAATTCTAAAGAGCCACTTCCTTGGATCGTTTTTGCTTTTGGTACTATTCTTACAATTTTACTCACGCATAATGTTTATAAAACGGTTTTAGAAAATATTCGTGTGGCGCGTGAAGTCGAGAGGAAAACGAAAGAATTGAAGGTAAGTGAAGAAGCGTTATTAGTTTCTAATAAAGAATTGGAATCCCTCTCTCAAAACTTGGCTGATAAGGTCGAAGAGAAAACAAAAGAGCTTCTCCAAACACAAGAAAATATTTTTAGGCTAGAAAAGCTCTCTGTAATTGGAAAGTTTGCTAGCTTTTTAACGCATGAACTTAGGGGGCCTTTGAGTGTTATTAAAAACTCAGCCTCGTTTATAAAAATTAGATTAGGGCAGTCGCAAGATCAGAAAATTACAAAACATTTAAGTATTGTTGATGAAGAAATATATAAATCAGATTCTATCATCACGAACACATTGGGGTTTGTTAGAACAAAAAAAATTGATAAGCAGCCAATAAATCTTAATTCGCTTATAGAAACCATTGTGGAAGAGGAAATAATTCCCGCAACTATTAAGATTGATAAAAATCTTGGTCAGAATATTCCATCTCTAAATGTAAATACAGAATTACTAAAAAGTGCTTTTAGAAATATTTTTAAAAATGCTATTCAATCTATCGTCGATGAAGGGAGTGTATCAATCACTACACAATTTGATGCCCCTTCTAAAACTGTCGTTGTTTCATTTAAGGACACGGGTTGTGGTATTTCTGAGGAAAATCAGAAAAAAGTCTTTGATGTTTTATTTTCAACAAAGGATGGAGGAACAGGTCTGGGTTTGGCGGCTTGTGAAAATATTATTCACTCTCATCAGGGGGAAATTGATCTTGAAAGTAAGGAAGGCGAGGGAACTATAATAACTATTACATTACCTCAAAAATAATCTCTTCCTCCTCCCTAGCCGCAACGATGAAATATTAATTATTTATTAAAATTCTTTAAATTTCTTCAAAAAAACATGTTTTTTTTGAGTGCAATAAGCACTGATATTGAGTACAATGGTATTCAATGTTGAGGGGGTAAGAATCTGTGTCTAATAAAATATTAATTGTCGATGATGATCATAACTTCTGTGAGACATTAGAAGATATCCTAAATGAGAGTGGATATGATGATATTATAAAGCTATATGATGGTGCTGAGCTCCTTCGTGGCTTAGAAGAAATTTCTCCTGATTTAATTCTCCTTGACGTTACGATGCCCCATTTAGGCGCTATATCTGTTATCGATGAAATCAGTAAAGAAGAAAAATTCAAAAATATTCCTATAATTATTATCACAGGTCAAAAAGAACTTAAGAACAGTTTTGACTCAAATGAAAATGTACATGCCTTTTTTGTCAAGCCTTTAGACCCTTTGAATTTAGTGTCTAAAATATCTGAAATATTTGGTGGTAGTAAAAATTTTGATGACCAAGATCGAAATAATGGTTTAGAGGAAGAAGATAAATATAAAAGCCTTCAAATTGAAAATGAAGCTTTGAAAGAAATGATTAGGCAAAATGATCAACGTTTTTATAACGTTGTTGGAAAAAGCCTTGATGGCGTCGTTATTACGGACGAGGCAAATATGGTTGTCTATTGTAATCCAGCTTGCCAAGAAATTTTCGGCTATCTGAATGAAGAAATAGTTGGCGAAAATATTACCAAGATACTGAAAGAAAAATATAATGATGAAAGTGTATCTACTTTAAAAAACGCTTCGGGTATTACAGTGGAAATTAAAGGTAAGCGCAAAGATACGTCTACATTTCCTATAGAGATTTCGGAAACCGAAATAATTATTGATGATAAGCCGCACAAAAGCCGAATTATACGGGATGTCTCAGAACGCATAAATGCAGAAGAAGAGCGCGAAAAATTAATTTCTAAAATTACAAAATCCAATGATAAATTAACACGTTTTGCTTACGTTTGTTCACATGATTTAAAAGAACCTATCACTGTTATAAGTGGCTTTTCAGATTTGTTGAGAAAGCGTCTTGATGAACGTTTGCAAGGTGATGAAACATCACAGAGTTATATAAATTTTATAGTAGACAATACAAAACATGCTTTAAATTTAATTGCAAACACATTGGACTATTCAATGCTAGAACATAGTGTTGAAAAATACGAATTAACTAACTTGGAAGAAGTAATAGAAAATATAAAGTCAGGACTTCATCTGGACAATGGTGTAAAAAAAGGAACAGTGTCATGTGAATCTTTACCCAATATAGTTGTTAATAAAACGCAAATTATTCAGCTTTTTCAAAATTTAATAAGTAATGGATTAAAATATAACGAAAATAACGCGTCAGCGTATGTTAAAATAAATGCTAAAGATTCTGGTAACGATTGGATTTTTTCTGTTGCAGATAATGGAATTGGTATTGAAGAGCGTTATTTTAATAAGATTTTTGATTTGTTTTCACGTTTGCATCATAAAGAAAAATTTTCAGGATATGGTGTTGGATTATCTGTATGTAAAGAGGTTGTCGAAAATCACAAAGGTAAAATTTGGGTTGAATCAAGAATAAACGAAGGAACTACTTTTTATTTTACAATTCCTAAAAATTGACCGCTCTGTAAAAACACTAAACAGAGAAACGAGCAATATTCAAGGGATTTAAAGATTCTCTGAGAGTGGTCAAAAACATGACTAACACAAGAATCGGCTTTAGTGGGGCATTGCGGCGATTATTTTCTGATAGAGAGGATACTAAATGGCGGACACGGAGGGATTCGAACCCTCGATGAGGCTATAAACCCCATACTCCCTTAGCAGGGGAGCGCCTTCAGCCACTCGGCCACGTATCCGCATATTTAATGGTTTTAGCAGGCAAATCTGCTACCCCTCTTAAACACAAAATCTTTAACAGCTTCACCCGTCGATATCAATCCACATATTGCGCTAAATGCGTCCCCCAGTCATCAATTTGGCTAATATCTGGATATTCGCTGATATTTTTCAGCATCCAGCCGCTTGGGCTGGTGGTGCTGCGCATGATGCCGCACATTATAAAGGCATTTTTGTTATTGGCCTGATCACCAATCATATCAATTTTTAACAGGTTATCATCTGTCATGCCATCAGCAAGGCGCACCATGGGGGCTTCAATTTCTTGAAAAACGTGATGACTACGAATATCAACCATGAAAACCAGGGCGTGAACATGTTGCGGCAGCGCGGCTAATTCGGCGGAAATGCTTTCATCATCGCCATCGCCTGCGCCGCTCATATCATCGCCGCTATGGTATATCTTTCCTGACTCATCCATTGAATCGGATGCTTCTGCCCCAACATAATCAATAAATTCACCCGTATTATTATAGACGTAGCAAGAGACATCCAGATCATGTTGTGAATCATTTTTAATGACTTGATTGACCAAGGTAACCTTGTCTTCGCGTGGGTCCCAACTCAAGCCGACCATCACACGCTGCTTTGATTGAAGCGTGTGATTTAACGGCACAGTTTGACCTTTTGTTGGGGGTGATGAGGCGTTTTGATCTGTCATGATTTAATCCAAATAATTTTCATCTTTAAGCTTTTTATTGTCAAAAAAATCATCCGCCACTGCAATGCCAAATGCGGCGAGCAAGCCAATGATAATAAAGGTTACAACTATTTTTCCTAAAATAAGGTCTTGGAACGCATCAAACCAAATTTGCGCCAATAAAACACCCGCAAGGCCCACGGCGGCAATGCCCGTAACCATCCCCAGCTTTTTGACTAATTTGCGTTCGTGGTTGTAGGTCAGGGTATATAAAAAGGTCGCAAGTGACGCCGTAACAATTAAAGTAGCAATCGCTTTATAAGTAAAAGTGCCACTGAGCCCTGCGTCCCAAATATTTAGCAGACCAATGACCGCCATTGCCAAGACGGAGGCAAGAAGCGTGTAAGCGTAAAAATTACGACGTTTTTCTGCGCTATCTTTTTGCGATGGCGACGCGGAGGGAGATGATGTTTTTTCTTCACTCATGATATTTCACGCTCTAAAATAGTGACAAAAGCCTCTCGTTTGAAAAATAATAACTCACGACGGCTCTCACGTTCCATCGTTTTTACGCGCCAGCCTTCTGCGGCGTTTTTATTCAAAAATTCGGAATATTTGACTGGGTTTACTTTTGATCCCTGAAGAAAAATAGAGCCTAATAGCGGCTCGCGATATATGGCGACTTTATATTCATATTTTTGTGACATGGCTTCTTTCTTTCAAAATGTAGCTATATTGTGCCGTATCATAGCGAATGAGGAAAGGGAGAAACACATAAATTTTCATAATGACTTTGTTGCAAGTTATGAATGAGGTTAAATTTCTAACTCTCAATAGCTTCATTGACTGTTTTTCTAAAAGTTAGGGGGCGTGCAATATATTTGATTGGTGATTGCTTTCCCCCAGTTCCATTTATAATGACATCGCCAAAATTAAAGATTCTTCCCGTTACTCCTTGATTAACATTAAGGCCTTCAATTTTATTTAGATTTAATTCAATTGTTTGCCGAGATATAAGCCCGTATTTTGCGATCACGCGCTTATTTGTAACTGCTAATTCGGTTGTTTTTGTTTGTATCCATGCGCTTAATAATAAAGCTAATGATAAAGTAATAAAGAATATCCCAATGCCATGCGTGTCAGGGTCATTAAGAAATAAGAATGAGAATAAAAATATTACTAACGCTCTGACATATATAAACCAATGTAATTTAGCTTTTTGAATAACTTTTTCATCCTTGGTCAAATTTTTCTCTACATATGGCATTTCTATTCCTTTCAATTTCAAAACTTTAGCAATATTCTGGAGTATTTGATGCATGAAGTGAAGCAGAGATATGTTTTAATTCATATTTCTGTAAACATGGCTTCTTTCTTTCAAAATGTAGCTATATTGTGCCGTATCAGGGCGAATGAGGAAAGGAAGAATTTATTGCGCGCTTTTTAGGCGCGGAGCAGATAGTCCTGTGCTTTCCAGAGCTCTTTCATGAGCTTGATTATATTGCGGTTCGAGTTTTTTCCACGTCGCCTTAGACATCATATGAAAATGAGTGCCGCGGGCTAAAAAAACAATTTGTGTTTTTTTATTATCTAGGGGGATTTCTAAATTTTGAAGATCTGCTTGCTTTAAAAGCACTCTTCCATCACCATCAACGTTAGTCGCGCTAAAAAATGCGGCCATTAAGTTCAGTGTTTCTGCATCAAAACGTTTATAATCAAAACCTATTAATACTGGAGAATGACAATCTTTCAAAAAGGTTAGGTTTTGTATGTTTTTTCGAAAGCTAGGCGGGATAGACACACGGCCTTTGTCGTCCATTTGACGCTCATGCCGTCCTATTAATGAAATTTCTGCAATCATCCTAGCTACATACACAAAAATAACAAATATGTAAAGTTACTTAACTTTTGCGACAACCCGCACAGGGGCGGCATCAGCTTTGTATTTCATGGGGTAGGCATGGATGATAACCTCTTTACCATTTAGCACACCAAGATTAGTCATATTTTCAATGATTAAAACGTTATTGGGTAGGAAGGTTTTATGAACGGGAAAGTCATCGCAAATGGGGTCAGGGCCTAGGGTATCCATACCAATCAGCGCAATCTTCTTGTCAACAAGGGTCTGTGCGAAGGCAACAGTCATGTGAGGCCAGTCTTTAAAGTAGTCATGATCTCTAAACTTTTTATCCCAGTCTGTCCAGATAAGGACAGTATCATTTTCGCGAATATTGTAATTTTCAAGGATATCTCTGTCGATTATCTTGACGTTGCGCGCATCAATTAAAACACCACGATTTTGGAATTTTTCTATAGGAAAATCACAAATAAGTGCACCACCTTCGACCATATGTAGTGGCGCATCCATATGCGTACCAACATGCATGCCGCTTTCAATTTTATGATCACTTACGCCGCAGTCTTTGATGAAATCACTCTGATACAACTTCGCGCAATCATCCCCCGGATAAACTGGCATATCGTCGGTGAAAGTGTGGGTGAGGTCTATGAATTCTGTCATAATTCAATGATACTGATTTGGAGCATTTTTGTTGTTACACTAGTTAAAATATTGTTTGATTTTTGCAATAAGCTTTATGTCTTTTAAAGCTTCTTCTTCAATAACTCATTCACCATGGCGGGGTTGGCTTTGCCGCCGGTTTCTTTCATGACTTGGCCAACAAAAAAGCCGAAAAGTTTATCTTTACCGCCGCGGTATTTTTCAACGTTATCGGGATTGGCGTCAATGACTTGATCGACAATGGCTTCGATTTCACCTGAATCGGTGACCTGTTTAAGGCCTTTTTCTTCGACGATTACATCGGCATCTTTGCCTGTCGCGTACATCTCCGCGAAGACTTCTTTGGCGATTTTTCCAGATATTGTGTTGTCAGAAATAAGCGCGATCATACCACCAAGTTGTTTGGCGGAAATAGGGGAGTCATCTAGCTTTTTTTCATCTTTATTTAAGGCGCCTAACAATTCATTTATCACCCAGTTTGCGGCTAATTTTGCATCATTATCATTGGCGACAGCTTCAAAATATTCGGCGCGGGAGCGTTCGGCAATCAGCACACTTGAGTCATAAAGGCTGAGGCCATAATCTCCCATAAAACGGTGCTTTTTTTGGTCGGGAAGTTCGGGCAAGGTGGCTCGAATACTCTCAACCAAGCCATCTTCTAAGACAAGGGGGAGAAGGTCAGGGTCGGGGAAATAGCGGTAGTCATGCGCTTCTTCCTTGGAGCGCATGGAACGTGTTTCCATCTTCACAGGATCCCAAAGGCGGGTTTCCTGGACAACTTCATTGCCGCCTTCGATATGATCAATTTGGCGGGAGACTTCAAAATCAATCGCTTGTTGGATGGCTTTAACGGAATTGACGTTCTTAATCTCTGCTCTTGTTCCCAGCTCATCCCCAGGCTTACGCACAGAGATATTCACATCTGCGCGCATAGAGCCTTCATCCATATTACCATCGCAGGTTTCCAGATAACGTAAGATCATGCGAATTTTATTGATATAGGCCGCGGCCTCTTCGGGGCCGCGGATATCAGGCTCCGACACAATTTCCATCAACGCACAGCCAGAGCGGTTGAGGTCAACAAAGGATTTGGTAGGGTGTTGGTCATGAATTGATTTCCCCGCATCTTGTTCAAGGTGTAGGCGGGTAATACCAATCTCTTTAACCGTACCATCAGGCAGGTCGATTTCAATTTTGCCCAATCCCACAATCGGGTCTTCAAATTGTGAGATTTGGTAGCCTTGCGGCAGGTCAGCATAAAAATAATTCTTGCGCGCAAATACGGATTTTTTGTGAATTTCAGCGTTTAAACCCAGCCCTGTTTTCACTGCTTGTTCAATACAGGCTTTGTTTAGAACGGGGAGCATCCCTGGCATAGCGGCATCCACCATAGAGACTTGTGTGTTCTGCTCTGCACCAAATGCTGTGGCTGAGCCAGAAAAAAGTTTGGAATTGGCGATCACTTGGGCGTGAATTTCCATCCCAATCACAATTTCCCAATCCCCAGTTTCACCTTTTACGAGTGCATGTGCCATTTTATATCTCTTCTATGTTTAGGTTTTTCTTATTTTCGACCCGTTCGCAATAAATCAAGAACAAGCCAGATGCGATAATAATCACCGCGCCAAGCAATGTCCAGCGATCTGGCACGTCATCAAAGATAAAGTAGCCATAAAATAGCCCCCATGGAAAAACGAGGTAAATAAGTGAGCCAACAACAGAAGCGTCAATCTTTTTTAATGCCATGGGGATAGCGGATAGTGCCGCTACATAACAAATACCAGCCATAACAAACCACGGCATTATCGATATATCCGTAAGATTGGGAAGCAAACTCCCGCCACGATATAAAACTATCACTACCAGCACTGGCGTTTGGAAGATCATGACGTAGGTTACATAGGAAAGCCAGTGGTTTGCTGTACTCATATGCTTTGTAACGATCACAGAAGACGCATTAAAAAAAGTGCCTAAGGCGGCAGCAAAGACAGCTAATGAAAAGGGAATAATGCCAGGCCGAAGCGCAATTAATATGCCGATCATTCCCACCATAATTGCCAACCACCGATGCAGTGATATACGTTCTTTTAAAAATGTAAGTGCCAAAATGTTGACAATAAAGGGAAGGCAAAAAACAATGGTGTATGCTGTCGCAAGCGGCATTTGGCTGAAAGCATAGATGATACATAGAAAGTTCATAAGCATAAAATAGCTGCGCATGGCATGCTTTTTAATTTCATTTGTTTGCATGATTTTACGCAAGCTACCATTGAGTAAAATGCATGGTATGAGAAACACTGTAGTGAAAATATTCATGTATAACGCAACCTCAAACGGGTCATATTCTGCCGAAGTGATTTTCAAACAGACATCATTAAAGGCAAAGATACTAAATCCCGTAATCGCGAGAATAAGCCCAACCGTCTTTGGGGGGATTGTTTTAAGATGAGGGAACGACATTTTCGGCTTTCTTTTTTAAATAATTTTCACGGGCAATAAGATAAACACCGCTTAAAACAATAATCACTGCGCCAATAATTGTCCAAACTTCTGGCATTTCATTAAAAAAGAAAAACCCAATAAGTGTGCCCCATACAATTTGAGAATAATGTAGCGGGGCGAGGAAATCTGTTTCTCCTGTTGCGAACCCTTTAGAGAATAAAAAGTCTGCAATCAAAAATATGACCCCAGAAGCCGCGAATAATATCATGTGGTCAAACGTCACAGGCTCCCATCCTTTCCAAAGAATATTGATTAAAAACAATGTCACAATGGGGACGAGTAAGGGGAAGAACACCATGTTGATGAGTGGCTCATGCTCACCGATACGGCGTGCGATTAACATCGACCCTGCGGCGCCAATGCCACAGGTAATCGCCGCAAAAAAAGCGGGATGTACGCTGCCTGTGCTAGGTTGAAGTACGACTAAGACACCAACGAATCCAATAATAATGGCAAGCCATCTATGCCAGCCAATCTTTTTCTTTAAAAAGAAAATGGAAATTAATGCGACCCAAAAAGGGGAGGTGAGAATTAACGTGTAAGTTTGTGCTAAGGAAATATAAGCGATCGCAATAAGAAACCCTATGAAGCCAACAGTGTTAAATACGCCTCGCCATAGATGAAGTTTAATATATTTTGTCTTTTTCAATGACTGTATGCCACCCACTTTTTTTGAAAAAATAAATATACAAATCAAGTAGGAAATAAGCGGATAAAATCCAACGCTACCAAAATGATAATGATCAACAACAGCGTTTAAAAAAGCGTCAGCAATATTGAAACATAAAAACGCCACAAGCACGAGAATGACTGGCGTAAAAGACTTTGTGTGCGGAGTCATTTTTTGTCTTTAAATTAAATTTTTATTATTGAAGGGCTTTATTTCTAGCGAATATTATTTTGTAACACACGCAATAAGGCGTGATTGCGCATAAGACTGAAATTGCTTGTCATTCGTCAGCGCGGTCATGGGGTCAACAATATTGGGATCACGTTTCAATATCTCTTTAAAAACTTCTGAACCGCGATTTTCTAAATAATTAGCGACTTCGTCGGACATACAACCACATAATTTTTGTGGATCTCGCGACAGTGTCTTGGTCTTCGGGTTCGTGATACAGTTATTATAATAATGATCTTTTGCAGGAAAGCGCATGCAAGGCGCATAAACATTTATCAGCATTTTATTGGTTGCGGCACGCCCTGTGGCGTTTGGTTGTGACATTGCTTGTACGTCTTCGACCTGCATAGTGTTCATCATTTGCGCGGCGGTGCAGGCGCATAGATATTTTTGACTTTTTGCACTCAACCCCCCTTGGGCAGGTTGCGATTTACAATTTTGAAAATAAGCTTCCGCCATTGGGCGGTCGACAGGTGTCGCAAAGGCCGGAGATATAAAGAAACAGATCAGTAAAATGGAATAAATTTTTTTCATAGCTTTATATTAAACTATAAAAGTTTTTGAAGCCAATTTTATGATCAAACTGTATTTTTTAGTTGCCGCGAGAAATAGTGCTTTTGAAATGAAAAATTTCTGATTTTATTAATTGGTTCTGATGCTTAGCGTGATTTTTAACAAACTTGTTAGACACTCTCAAGCATCCTTAAAACATAATATAAATTTATGACAGTGGCTCGTTGCTTATGTAATTTAGGCGTAAGCCATTATTTAGAAATGAAAATTGTAATTTAAGCAGCTATTTTAGCGTTAATGTTCGGTATTGCGGTGAAATTTGCCGCGCTTTCTAGCACGCCGCCAACGCGTAAGACGGTCTCTTCATCCCATGGACGACCAAGAATTTGTAAGCCAAGCGGCAGGCCTTTTGCATTTAAACTGGTGGGGACAGACATGCCGGGCAAGCCCGCCAACGATGCAGGAACAGTGAACACATCGTTTAAATACATCTTAATAGGGTCGTCTTCATTTTCCCCAATCGCAAAAGCCGCACTAGGCGCGGTTGGTGTTAAAAGTGCATCGCACTTTTCAAATGCACTCATGAAGTCTTGAGAGATTAAGCGACGAACTTTTTGCGCCTTAATATAATACGCATCGTAATAACCAGAAGATAGCGCGTATGTACCAATCATAATACGGCGTTTAACTTCATCCCCAAATCCTTCGGCACGGGTATTTTCATAGGTTGCGTTTAAGTCTTCGCCCTCAACGCGTAAGCCATAACGCACGCCGTCATAACGGGCGAGATTAGAGGAGCATTCCGCAGGGGCAATCACGTAATATACGGGCAGGGCATATTTCGTATGGGGCAGGGATATATCCACAATCTCCGCGCCAGCATTTTTCAGCATATCAATGCCTTTTTGCCATTCCGTTTCAATTTCTTCGGGCATGCCATCAACGCGATATTCTTTAGGGATGCCAATTTTAAGGCCTTTAATATCACCTGTTAGGGCGGCGGCGAAATCGGGCACAGGTAAATTGGCACTTGTGCTGTCTTTTGGATCATGTCCTGACATAGCTTGTAACAAAAGTGCTGTGTCTTCAACAGAGCGGCCAAATGCCCCTGGTTGATCGAGTGATGATGCAAACGCCACCACGCCCCAACGCGAGCAACGTCCATATGTCGGTTTCATTCCTGTAATACCACAAAAAGCAGCTGGCTGACGTATCGAGCCCCCTGTATCTGTGCCTGTTGCTGCCATTGAAATACGCGCCGCAACAGCTGCGGCGGAGCCACCAGATGATCCACCAGGTACTAAATCCGCACCGCTATCATCTCTCCACGGGCTAATGACGTTACCGAAGTAACTTGATGTATTAGAAGACCCCATCGCGAATTCATCCAGATTAGCTTTGCCCAAGGTGATTGTGCCAGCATCTAGTAATTTCTGGCTGACGGTTGATTCATATTGCGGCACGAAGCCTTCAAGAATATGGCTGGCGGCAGTTGTCTGAACACCTTTGGTGCAAAACAAATCCTTCATCGCAATAGGAATACCATCAAGTGCAAGTGCGTCACCTGACGCGCGGCGCTTATCGGATGCTTTTGCTTGCTCTAAGGCGAGTTCTGGCGTTTCGGTAATAAAGCAATTCAAATCTTTTGCCGCGGCCATCGCATCAATATGCGCGTTGGTAATATCCATAGCGCTAAAATCTTTCGCGCTTAATCCTTTTAAGGCTTCGGTAATAGTAAGGTTGGTTAAATTTGTCATGTTTTTTTGATTATGTTTAAATGTTGTCTTTATGATCTTCTACGCGGTCGGCTCTTGAGATTTTATGCGCCATAAGACGCAAAATGAAAAAAGAAAATAATCCTGCGATGAGAAGGGCGCCAGCAATCAGCCCCCCAAGATAGTCAGCATTTTCCTTAAATATGGTGTCTTTCATGAACCAAATAATGACGGCTAAAATAATATCAATCGTAAGAACGACGGGGGCAATAACAGCCAATTTGTGTCGCGCTTGTGTATTGGTTATTTGATCTGAATTTTTATTTAAGCTCATTATATTACCTATTTAAGTTTGTGGGATTTATTCAACAACCTTTGGCACCACAAAAAAACCTTCTAAGGTTTCGGGCGCGTTGGCTAAAATTTCTTCTTGCATATTACCATCCGTAACTTCGTCTTCGCGCGGTGGCAGGGTAATGTCTACAACACTTGCCAGTGGTTCGACGTTATCCGTGTTCACCTCCGATAATTGCTCTACAAAACCAATAATGCCAGAAAGCTGCGCGCCATAAGTTGCGGTTTGTTCTTCCGTGACTTTCAAGCGGGCGAGGTTAGCGACTTTTTTGACTGCGGCGCTATCAATAGTGTTGTCTGATGACATGATGAGTTTCTCTTGTTTTTCAAGTTTTAAATGCTTAAATCTTCTAACATTGCGAAAGGAAGGGTGCAAGCGGTGAAAGTAAAGCTTTTACAAGATTGTCGGGATCAAATGCCAAAGGACAGCCGCCTAATGGGGCTGGATTTGGGAAGGAAAACCATTGGCGTGGCGGTTAGCGACGCGGGGCAGTCAATTGCAAGTCCATTAAAAACAATCAGTCGGACTAAGTTCTCAAAAGATATTGAAGCGTTAAAGCCTATTATTCAAGAATATGAAATCAAGGGATATATAATCGGTTTGCCGCTTAATATGGATGGCTCTGAGGGGAAGAGCTGTGATGCTGTGCGATCATTTGCAGATGAAATGAAACGGCATAAAGATGTATTCGGCGTTAATCCTTTTATCGCGCTCTGGGATGAAACTTTATCCACACAAGCTGTGGATGATTTTTTGGATAATCGTGTGGATATAGGCAGAAAAGCCAAACGTGGCGCAAAAGATAATGGTCTCAAAGACGCCCTTGCAGCTCAAATTATCTTGCAAAGTGCGTTAGATGGTTTTTAAAGATGCTGACTTTTTTTAATTATAATATATCGTGATATAATTTTTTTGCTTAAGGATTTAAAATGACGGCGGAAACAGGCTTAATATTCTTCATATCGCTTCTTCTTTTATGGATTAAGCCAGGCCCTAGCCAAGCCTTCAAACTGACTTACGCGCTTGAGTACGGGTTCCTTAAGGCATTTTTAGTGACAATGGGCGGTGTGACAGTCTCGCTTGGGTATTTCTTGTTTGTGGCGTTGGGGTATCAAGCCGTTTTAACAATTTCAAACAATTTGCTTTTATTCCTTAAAGCGCTTGGAGCGATATACCTCATTTATTTGGGTGTGAAGAGCTTAACAAAGAAGAAAAATAACCCTTCAAATGATTTGCCTGATATTAAGCAAAAGCGTGGATACCTTAAGGACTTCAGCTTGGGTTTTTTAATGGCTATATCTAACCCTATAACTATATTTTATTACATTGGAATTTTGCCAGGCCTTGTTCCTGTGGGGGCTTTAGAATTAAGCGATGTTGTTGCAGGACTTAGCTTGATATTTCTTGCTTGTATTATAGTGGACGGGCTTCTTATTCTTTTAACGGTTATGAGTAAGGAAGCATTGTCGGGCGGGCGTTTATCAAAATATGTAACTATGGGGGCAGGGCTCAGTTTTATCGCTATTGGTGGGTTTTTGTTATATTCTGCATTGTTTTTACCAGATGGTTTGTTTTACAGCCTTACCTAAGCATACCTAATTAATTCACCACTATGACGTTTCATCCATGTTTTGCCGCGGGAGTAATTACTGCATAAATCTTCGCATTGATGCCAAAAGGCGGGGGAGTGATCCATGTGTTTTAAATGCGCGACTTCGTGCCCTACGACATAATCAAACGCCTCAATAGGCGCAAATATTAGCCGCCACGAGAAACAAAGCTTTGCATCATAGGAGCAACTACCCCAACGGCTGGTGGTGTCTTTGACTTCGACGAGGGCAATTTTTTTGTCAATCATCGCTGCCTTTTGATGGGCGAGGGCGCTTAAGCGTTCTTTAGCGAGATTGATGATAAAACGCTTGATACGCGAAGAAGGGTCTTCTTTATTTGTTGCAACTGATAATACGTTATTTTTCAATTGGATATCGGTTTTCTTTAAATTTTCATCGAACGTGACATCAATGGTTACATCTTCGCCGAGTATCGAAATTTTTGCACCATTGATAAAAGTAATAAGCTCTGGTAATTCCGCAATTTTTTCGCGTATCCAATATTTATGCTCTAGGGCAAATAGATAAGCATCGCGGGAGGATACACCGCGTTTTGGAAGCACAAGATTAATAATCCGTTTTTTTGGATCAAGCCGTAGTGCCATTCTTTTTGCCCGTGGATTAATTTTGACAACTAAATTTGGCGAGATATCTTCAAATGGGTAGCGTTTTAAGGCGCGTTCGGCTTTTTCGGCCAAAATCGCTTTTTGTGTGTTCCTTAAGGCGCTTCTTAAAGCCATAGGCAGAGTTTATTACGGATCTTTTGTGAAATAAAGGTTTTTGCGCATTCATGAGCGGCTAATAACGTGGAGAGATCATGAAAACTTCGTGATCTTCGGGTTTTAAAGGGGTAAAGTGCCGAATGAACGATTTTTTTGCCCAAATACCCACTCAAATATCTGCGCTTCATTCGCAGATATTTGAGCCTGAACGCCTGCCGATTGCAATTGCGGCACTCCTAATTGTGACTTTGCTTGGTATGATTGTGGGGCCGTTTCGCGGCAATGCTAATCCATTTTATTGGGGGCTGGTTAATACTATTTTTGGCAAATTGGGAAGCCGTATGAATAAGGTTGGACGCCCTAAAGGTGATTTGATTTTCCGTGGTTTTATCTTAAGCGCTTTTGTTTTATTGCTCTCTTTTCTTTTAGGGCGTTTGTTGCAAATCGCGGCTGGAACATATTCGACATGGTCGCTTATCGAGATTTTGGCGCTATGTGCTTGTTTAAGCTCTGGTGCTGTATGGGCGGCAATAGGGCGGCTTTATCGGGCGTTGCATGAGAAAAAAGTTATTGCGGGGGCATATTATGCGATTGCACGTTCCAGCTATACAGATTTAAGTAAAAATGATGATTACACCATCACGCGGGTGGGGATGGGGCTTGCTTTGCGGGCATTCGACAAAGCAATGGTTGCGCCAATTTTATGGTTTCTCATTGGTGGTTTACCCTTGCTTTTTTTATATTCTTCTCTCGCGTCAATGGCTTGGCGGTTTGGTAAGGATGGCCACTTTGGTGGATTTGGGGATGCGATCTTAGCGCTTGAAAAGTTGATGGGCTGGGTGCCGAATCTCTTAAGTGGTGTTTTGATTGCTCTTGCTGGAATTTTAACACCAACAGCGGGAATGACACGCGCTTTCATCGCGTTGTTTAAATCAAAAGGCACAGCAAAATATGCTGAAGGCGGCCTTGCCGTGACGGCGGCGGCTTTTGCTTTGGCGGTTAGTTTAGGCGGCCCTACAAAGGATTTAGAAGGTGTCGCAATCAAACGTGGCTGGGTTGGTTCACCAAAGGCCACAGCGCAATTACAGGCAAAGCACCTGCATCGCGTGATGTATTTATGTTTTATGGCGCATTTGCTGCTTTTGGCAAGCTTATGCGCGGCGATGATCTTTGCTTAAAGTTTGTTTGTAACGCTTGACAATTCTAGGCGGTATCGACTATTGTCCGCGTGAATTTAAGAATCTATCGATAGATTAATCGACTTGTCTTTTCACTGGATGAAAGGGCAGCATTAAAAAGAGGATACAGCTTATGAGCCGCGAATGCATGATTACACAAAAGAAACGTATGGTTGGAAATAACCGTTCACACGCGCGCAATGCAACAAAACGTACTTTTGAAGTGAATATTCAAGATACCAGCGTTTACAGCGAAATCTTGGATCGTAAAGTTAAAATTCGTGCTTCTGCACATGGCCTACGTACGTTGGATCACAAAGGTGGTATTGACGCTTATTTGATCAATACAGCAAAAACTAAATTGCACTCTGCGCTACGCCCAGTAAAAGCGCAGATCGAAAAAGTCCAAGCGAAATCACCCGCTTAAGTTAGAAATTTAAGATGGCATCGCAACCAATTAAAAAGTCCGCTCAGGCATCTGCTGAAGGCGGACTTTTTGATTCTAACATTGATTATCCCAATTTTGGTTTTGAGGTCACGCATCAAGATAAGAATTCTGGCGCGCGGGTAGGTAAACTAAAGACTCCGCATGGCACGATTGAAACGCCCAATTATATTTTTTGCGGCACAAAGGCGTCGATTAAGAATGTCTCGCCTGTTCAAATGAAAGAAGCACAAACAGATATTATTTTAGCGAATACTTATCATTTGATGATTCAACCTGGTGCGGACTTGGTTGAGAGGATGGGCGGACTGCATAAATTTATGAACTGGAATGGCCCGATGTTGACCGATAGTGGCGGTTTTCAAGTATTTTCCATGGGGCATGGCACGTGCGCTGATGAAATTAAGGGGCGTAACACTTCTAAATCCAAAGAAAGTCTGATGAAAATTACCGAAGAGGGGGCAATTTTTAAATCTTACCATGATGGTGCGAAATTAATGTTGAATCCTGAGATTTCGATGGATTTACAACGTAAGCTAGGCGCAGATTTAATTATGCAAATGGATGAGTGTACGGCTTATCAGGTAACTAAAGATTACACGGCAAAATCGATGGAGATGAGTATGCGGTGGGGTGATCGCTCCCTTACGGCGTTTGAGAAAACCCACGATGGCCGCCAAGGGCTTTATGGCATTATCCAAGGGGGTGTACACCATGATTTGCGTAAAATAAGTGCCGATTACGTCGCCAGTCGCCCATTTTTTGGCACGGCTGTTGGTGGCTGCTTGGGGGGGAGTGATGAGGAAATGTATGGTATTTTAGAAGCTATTCAACCGCTTAACCACCCAGATCGCCCCATTCACTTTTTAGGCATTGGGCGGATTAAAGATGTGTTTGAGAGCGTGAAATACGGGATTGATACATTTGATTGTGTGATGCCGACCCGTATTGCGCGCCATGGTATGGCGTTGATCCGTGGTGTGAAGAATGAGCGGATTAACTTGGTAAACTCTAAGTTTAAAGATGATCCAGAACCCCTTGATGCCTCTATGGATATTCCTTGTTCGCGTGATTATTCAAAGGCTTATATTCATCACTTGTTTAAGGCGGGGGAGATGTTGGGCTATCAAATTGTTTCCCAACATAATGTGGCTGTCATTAACCGCCTTATGCGCGAAGTCCGCGAAGCGATTAAAAACGGAACGCTTGATGCGCTTCGTAAAGAGTGGTTGCCTGAGTAATTTTGAAGCTATTTCAAGGCTATAGGGTATTTTGACAATTTTTTCCCCTTGTCAGATTATTTAGTCCATATCTTTTATAAACCAGCATTTATTCACTTTTTATTCGTAATTATCCTATAGGATGTTTTTATGGCTTTGGAATATGAAACCAGAACGAAATTTAATGCGCTCGCACCAGTTTTGGAGCGTTATACGGATTGGTTTGGTCAAATCGCGGTCGCCGTAGCTTACCCGAACGAAGAACAAGCCAATCAAGAAATAAGAATGCCAAAAAGTTTCAAGAGCTGGGCAGAAGAGGCGGAGTCAAAAGGCCATGTGAATGAAATATCTCTAAAGGATATCAGTGGGTTACATGATGAAATGATGGTCTTAGCCGCCAATGTCGTTGATAATATTCGTGCAGAGAGAAAGCCTGTTTATGATGAATTCCTTGAGTTCAAGAATCTCTATGATGCATTTTTGACGCGTATTCGTCGTTTAGAGCGTGATAATGCCATGGAAGGCAGCGGAATTGATGAAAAAACGGGCTTACGAAATAAACATGTCTTAAAAAATGATATTAAACGTGAAATGGACAGGCTAGCGCGTCAGGGTAATGAATTCACCCTTGTTATGTCGCGCGTAGATAGATTTGAAAGCTTGGCAGATACAAATCACGCATTATTACTCGCGGTGAGTAATATAAAACAATGTATCCGTACATTTGATGATGCGTATTACCTTGATAATGGCGAGTTTCTGCTGAGTTTACGGCACGCTGATACAGTTGGGGCGCAGGCTGCTATATCAAGGCTCCAGCAATATTTACGAAGCGATAATGCGAATGATCGTAATTTAACGATGTCATTTTGCCTTGCAGAACCCGTTGAATCTGACGCCGTTGATGACTTAATTAGCAATATGCGCAAAGATTTGGCAAATCATAAGACAGATGAAGAGGCCGTACTTCAATTTGTTGAACAAAGTCCTTTAAATAGATTCATTGAATCAATGGATTAGTCGCTTTATATAGATAAACTTAGGAAAAACCTTAGGTTTTATAGAAAATAGCTATTATTTTACGAAATAATTTGATAGTGTGAAATCTTAGTTATGGTTAATAGCGATGTAAATCACAAGGCACTGTTCGATCAGATGCCTGTTCCGCGCTTTTTGGTTGAAAAATCAGGGGCGGGTTTTGTTGTGCGCGTGGCAAATGACAAGGCCATCAAACATTTTGAACAAGATGAAAAAAATATCATTGGTGCAACGATTGAGGACCTTTTTACAAAAAAGAATGCAGCGCTCATAAATGAATCTTTAAATGTTTCTATGAAGAAAAAAATGGCAGTGACTGTTCCGCCGCTTCCTAATTTTCCGGGCGATGCGTTTGTGCCTGGTCTTTGGGTAAATCCTATCTTTGATGGTGATCGTGTTTTATGGCTTGATGTTATTGCACAGCCTTCGGCAACGGATACATCTATTGTTCAGCGCGAGCGTGATGATGCATTCCTTCTGCTAAGCTCTATCTTTGATGTCAGTGAAGTTGGGCTTTTGGTTTTTGACCGTAAACGCCGCATTGTTAAGGTCAATGATAGCTTCGAAAGAATTTTTGGCTGGAATCGCCATGACACCCTTAGCAAAGATTTTATTGAATTTGTTGTACCTGAAGAGCATCAAATGGCGCAGGATAATTACGAATTTTATTTGGAATCGGGCACACGAAATACAGGGGATGTAAAAATTCTATGCAAGGATGGCTCTATTGCGAACGCTCTATACACAACGGCGCGCTTGGATTTAAGTCACGGGCGACGTTTTCAGGTGACAACCTTAGTGGATGTTACCGCACAAAAAACTTTAGAAAAAAAGCTACGCATTGCCAAGGATCAAGCAGACACCGCAAATCGCGCAAAGTCAGCGTTTCTTGCCAACATGAGTCATGAGTTACGTACACCTCTTAATGCCATTATTGGTTTTTCTGAAATGATGGTGAATGAAACTTTTGGGCCGCTTGGAAGTGATAAATATAATGAATATTGCGGGGATGTTAATCATAGCGCTAAACATTTATTAGAAATTATCAATGAAGTTTTAGACATGTCTAAAATTGAAGCAGGTAAAGTGGAACTTGATGAACAAGCTATTGACTTAAAAGAGCTCATCATTTCAATCGAACGCATTACCGATGCACGCATTTTTGAAAGCAATCTTATTATTCAAAGTAAAATTCAAGAAGGCTTGCCTGCTTTAAAAGGGGATATGCGTCTTATTCGTCAAATCCTTATAAACTTAACGGCAAATGCTGTAAAATATTCGAATAAGGAGGGGATCATTTTGATCCAAGCGAAAGCTGATAAGCAGGGAAGGATTATGCTAAGGGTTTCTGATCAAGGTGTTGGTATTCCTGCTGATAAAATTGATGAAGCGATGAAGCCTTTTGGTCAAATTCATGATCCTTCAAAAGCCAGCATTTATCAAGGAACTGGATTGGGATTGCCATTGGCAAAAGCAATGGCTGAATTACATGGCGCTGATTTTCAATTAGAATCAGCAGAAGAAAAGGGGACGCGGATCACAATCACTTTCCCTAAAACACGTTCTATGACGGTTGAACAAGACGCCGCAACGGGGTAATGTAGAGCATTATTTTTAAAAAAAAGAGAGCTCAAATGACTGCCGCAACTTTAGAACAAAAATGTATTGAAGCTGGATTAAAAATGACAGAGCCGCGCCGCGCGGTCTTGTCTGTTTTGGCGCATGCCCATGACCATCCATCTGTTGAAGATGTTTATGAACGCGCAAAGGCAAAAGATCCTTCCATAAGTATCGCAACCGTATACCGTACGTTGAGTCTATTAGACGAGCTCGGCTTGGTGTATAAGCACGACTTTAATGATGCTGATCATGCGCGTTATGAAATAAACACCGAGCATCACCATCATTTAATCGATTTAGACACTGGCAAAGTGTTAGAATTTCAAAACGATAAAATTGAAAAAATGAAGCAAAAAATCGCCGAAGAAATGGGCTATGAGTTGGTTGAATGCCGCCTTGAGCTTTATGGGCGCAAGCTGAAGAAAAAGTGATATCCCTTTCGTCATTGCGAGTGCCGAAGAATGAGGGGTGAAGCAATCCAGAATGGTTTTTTATGGCTTTGGATTGCCGCAATCGCTCTGCTCCTTCGCAATGACGGTTTTTACTTATCATGACTGATTCCCGTATCCCTACGCACTTATGGCTCGAAGCCAAAATCCGTGAGCTCTCCTCGCAAGGCGTTGGTATTTACGTCACCCATAAGGGCGAAAAAATGGGGGGGCTTGTTTTACTTAAACTCAGTAATATGAAAGGGGTGTGTAAGCTTTTAACGCAGCAGCGCGATATTGATGGCGTATTGGGGTGGGTAAATGCATTGAACGAAGAAATTATTGAGGAAAAACGAGCCGATGATTATATCGTACGTTCAGCGTCACGTGACCCCGATTTATGGGTTATAGAAATCGAGTCAGTCGCGATGCTGAACCCGTTCGAATAAAGTTATACAAAACTTATGAACAACCTTCAATTTCGTAAGCTTGCGCTTCAAATTGTTCGAATTCTTCTTCCGTAACGGTTTCTGGCGAACATTCTAATAATATCATTTCAATTTCACTCATTTTATTTTCCCTGTGTATAACTACATCTTTCTTAAAATCATACATACGTAATAGAAAATTAAAAGCCTTTCTTGTCAAAAATAAGAAAAAACAGGACAAATTTCGTATCATTTTGTGACGTACCTATTGCTTTTTGCCATTATTGCGGTACAAAGGATAAATTATAAACCGTACCAATAAAGTACTAATTAAGAATCATTCGCAAAACTATGATTAAACTCTCAAAAATGACAGATTATGCCGTGATTATTTTGGCTGAAATGGCCACACGTCAGGAAATATCCAAGGATCAAATGTTAAGCGCTTCTGGCTTAGCGGAAAGCACGAAGCTACCTGAGCCAACCGTCTCCAAAATATTAAAATTATTGGCGCGAAAAGACATTGTCACTTCCACTCGGGGTATGAATGGGGGGTATCAACTTAATCAATCACCTGATCATATCAATATGGCACATGTTATTGTTGCGACGGATGGGCCAATCGCTTTAACGGCTTGCGTGGATGAGGGCAGTGATTGTTGTGATCGCGCCAATGATTGCGCCATGAAGGGGCAATGGAATCCCGTGAACCAAGCCATGCAAGCCGCGCTTGAAAATGTATCGCTTAAACAAATGATGGGTAACGTATAATGTCTGAAACATCACAATCATCCCATATTGATCAAGAAACAATTGATACGGTACAAAGCCTTGGCTCATATAGTGCTGGCTTCGAAACTGATATCGAAATGGAATATGCGCCGAAGGGGATTAACGAAGACATTATCCGCCTAATCTCTGCCAAAAAAGAAGAGCCAGAATGGATGCTGGAGCTTCGTTTGAAAGCATACAATCATTGGTTAACGATGCCAGAACCAGATTGGGCAAAAGTAGATTTCCCAGAGATTGATTACCAAGACGCTTATTATTACGCGCAGCCAAAAAGCATGACAGCGGCGCCAAAGTCTCTAGACGAGGTTGACCCAAAATTGCTAGAGACCTACGCGAAGTTAGGCATTTCTCTAAAAGAACAAGAAGTATTGGCGGGCGTAGAAGGCGCGCCACAGGTGGCTGTGGATGCGGTGTTTGACTCCGTTTCTGTGGGGACGACATTCAAAAAATCCCTTGAAGAAGTCGGCGTGATTTTCTGCTCCATATCCGAAGCTATTCGTGAGCATCCTGAATTAGTGAAGAAATATCTTTGCTCGGTCATTCCGATGGCGGACAATAAACATGCGTGTTTGAACACGGCGTGTTTTACCGATGGCTCATTCGTTTACATCCCACCAGGCGTGCGTTGCCCGATGGAGTTGTCGACTTATTTTCGCATGAACGCGATTAACACGGGGCAGTTTGAACGCACATTGATTATCGCCGATAAAGGATCTTACGTGTCTTACCTTGAGGGATGTACCGCCCCCATGCGGGATGAAAATCAACTCCACGCGGCGTGTGTTGAACTCATCGCGCATGACGATGCGGAGATCAAATATTCCACCGTCCAAAATTGGTATCCGGGCGATGAAAACGGAAAAGGCGGCATTTATAATTTTGTGACCAAACGTGGCTTATGTGAAGGCGTGAATTCAAAAATTTCATGGACACAAGTGGAAACGGGTTCTGCGATTACATGGAAATACCCATCCTGCATATTAAAAGGTGATAATTCCCAAGGTGAATTTTATTCTGTGGCGATCACCAATAATATGCAACAAGCCGATACGGGCACAAAAATGATTCATATGGGCAAAAACACAAAAAGCCGTATCATTTCAAAAGGCATTAGCGCAGGCCGTTCTGACCAAACCTATCGCGGTCAAGTCAAGATCATGGCTGGCGCAGAAAATGCGCGTAACTTCACACAATGTGACTCGCTTTTGATTGGCGATCAATGTGGCGCGCATACTGTGCCCTACATCGAAACAAAAAATCCGGGCGCGCAATTAGAGCACGAGGCCACCACAAGTAAAATTAGCGAAGATCAGCTCTTTTACTGCCAGCAACGCGGTATCACCGAAGAAGAAGCCTTGGCCCTCATCGTCAACGGCTTCTGCCGCGACGTCATGCAACATCTTCCAATGGAGTTCGCCGTTGAGGCTCAGAAGTTAGTGGGGATTAGCTTGGAGGGGAGTGTTGGATGAAGATCATGCTTTCAAAACATATATATCGTAACAATAAAACTCATGAACTAGGTTGTTGGGCGTATAAATTCATTAGAATTCCTTACGCTCCTTTTGTTGGACTAAGTATACACGATGGTAATGGCGAAATAATGGAAGCTAAAATTATTCAATATGATGCTAGTCGAAAGGAAACATCGTGCTTTGTCGGAAGTGAAATACATGATGATTATGAGCACGCTAAAGAAGTTGCAATTAAATGGGGCTGGAAAGTGAGAGAGGTAGCTGAAGGCAATACGGGGTGTGAAAATTTAGATAATTTATTTTTGGGATTATGATCATCCAAGGGAAACTAGAATAGAGAGAATGAAAATGACTGAACAAAAAATATTATCAAGTGAACCGCGTCAGGCGGTGGAAGAAATGTTAAAAATTACTGAGGAATTGGTGGCGCGGATGGAAATGGAAACAACCGCCGTGGCAACGAATGATGGCACAGCCTTTACGATGAATGAAGAAAATAAAGAGCATGTTGCCGATGTGTATGCAAAGGCAGCAGATGAATTCCATGCGCGTATTCATGAGTTTAGACAAGTTGATAAAAGCTTGATCGCGAAGCTTGATGCGGCGCAAAAATCACTAGGGCAATCAACAAAAAATAATTTGGCGTTGTTAGAAAAATTGCAAACGGAAAATTAACATAAATGTCATTGCGAGCAAAGCGAAGCAATCGAGATTGCCGCGTCGCTGAACTCCTTGTAATGACAACGAAGAAAGTAAAAACATGATTGAAATTAAAAACCTTCACGCCGAAATTGACGGTAACGAAATCCTCAAAGGCTTGGACCTCACGATTGGCGATGGCGAAGTCCATGCGATTATGGGGCCAAATGGTGCGGGTAAATCGACCTTGTCTTATGTGCTGGCTGGTCGTGATGGCTACGAAGTCACCGATGGTTCTGCCGAATTAGATGGCGTAGATATTCTTGAAATGGAACCAGATGAACGCGCGGCGGCAGGCTTGTTTCTGGCGTTTCAATATCCTGTTGAAATTCCAGGTGTGCAAATGACAACTTTTCTTAAGACTGCTTTAAATGCGGTGCGTAAAGCGCGCGATGAAGAAGAGCTGGATGCAATCGGCTTGCTCAAGCTTATGAAATCAAAATGTAAAGAGCTTGGTATTTCGGATGACATGATGAAACGCGCCGTGAATGTTGGTTTTTCTGGCGGAGAGAAAAAGCGAAACGAAGTTTTACAAATGGCGATGTTAGAACCCAAATTTGCGGTGCTTGATGAAACAGATTCTGGCCTTGATATTGATGCGCTGCGTATTGTGGCGGATGGCGTTAATGCCTTGCGCGCGCAAAACCGTTCGTTCCTTGTCATTACGCATTACCAACGTTTGCTGGATTACATTAAACCCGACAAAGTGCATGTGCTGGCGGATGGTGAAATTGTAAAATCTGGCGGCCCTGATCTTGCACTTGAGCTAGAGAAAAAAGGCTATGCCGAGTTCACAAAAGAGGCGGCATAAATTATGAGTGCTGTTACGAAATTTAAGCCGCGCTACCGTGCTGACACGGCGGAAATTGGTCTTATTGATTGGGATAAATTACCGCCGATGTCTGCGGAATGGGTGAATGCGTTGCGCACGCGCGCGCAATTATCCGTGATTGAAACAGGCATGCCAACGGCAAAATTAGAGCGTTGGAAATATACCAATCTAAATGCCAAGTTAAAGAAAATGTCACTGCGCTATCACGAAGCCGAATTGGATTTAAGCGGCATGACGGATTATGCCTACAGCTTTTCGAAAGGTATGTTGCATTGCCCTGAATGGGTGCGCGAAATGTTAGAAGCAGAAGCACCATCCAATAATAAATATGGTGATATGATGCTGTGGCAAGCGGCAAATGCTTATTTAAAAGATGGTTTTATTGTAGATGTTCCTGCCGATAAAAAAACAACAAGCGCCTTGGAAGTGACGCAAACTGGCCGTGATGGACACTATATTGTGCCGCGTCAAATTATTCGCGTTGGTGAAAATGCGGAAATGACGATCATTGAATATCAAAGCGGATCACGCAGTTATTGGGCGAATATTGTTAGCCAAATTAAAATCGAAAAAAATGCAACGTTGCGCCATTATCGTTTTCAAGAAAACTCGGATGAGAGCGTGATAACGCACAACACCCATATTGAAATGGAAGAGGGCGCAAATTACGAAGCCTTCACCATCACGACAGGCGCGGGTTTAAGCCGCAACCAAATTCACGCCGACTTAAAAGGTGAAAATATCATCTGTCGTTTGAACGGCGTTAATATGCTCGATGGATCAGAAATTGCCGACACAACTATTACGGTTGAACATCAAGAACCAAATTGTGAATCCTATCAGGATTATCGCTCTGTCGCGACCGACAAAGCGGTTGGTACATTCCAAGGGAAAATTCATGTCCATCAAATCGCACAAAAAACGGACGGTTATCAAATGGCAAAATCTTTGTTGTTGTCATCGCAAGCAACAATGAACACCAAACCAGAATTAGAAATCTATGCGGACGATGTAAAATGTTCCCACGGCGCAACGGCTGGGCGTTTGGACGAGGACGCATTATTTTATCTTCGTGCGCGCGGCATTCCCGAAAAGCAGGCACGTAACCTTCTTATTCAAGCTTTTGTTAATGAAGTTATTGAAGGTGTCACAGATAAAAATGTGCGTGAGCAGGCAAACTTAATTGTTTCCAAATGGCTTGACCAAAGTGATGCTAACAGCAGCGCGGAATGGTTGGAATAATGGGCATGGCGCAACCAAAAGATCAAAGCGTTGATATGAGCGTTTACCGTGATGACTTCCCGATTTTAAACGGGCAGATGAACGGCAAACCGCTTAGCTATTTGGATAGCGCATCATCGGCGCAAAAACCGCGTGTGGTTTTGGACGCGATTAAGACTTTATATGAAGGGCGATACGCCAATATTCATCGTGGTCTTTATCAGTATTCGCAAGAAACAACGACGGCGTTTGAGGCGGTTCGTAGCAAGGTTGCGGCCTTTATAGATGCGCCATCAAGTGATGAAATTATTTTTACCCGTAACACCACAGAGGCAATAAATCTTGTCGCGCAAAGTTGGGCGAAGGCAAATTTAAAACGTGGTGATGAAATCATTCTCTCTGAAATGGAGCACCACGCGAATATAGTACCTTGGCAGTTACTGGCCAAAGAAATTGATTTTAAAATTAAAGTTGTACCTGTCACCGACGAAGGAAAATTAAGCTTTGGCGGCTTCATGTCGTTGATTGGTGAGAAAACAAAACTTGTTAGTTTGGTACATGTATCAAATTCATTAGGCACAATTAATAGAGTCGATAGCTTCATTGATGCAGTCAAGAGTTTTAATCCTGATATTAAAGTCCTTGTTGATGGTTCGCAATCTGTTGTTCATCACCAAGTAGATGTGCAAGAAATTGGTTGTGATTTTTTTGCTTTTACGGGGCATAAAATTTATGGGCCAAATGGTGTCGGAGCGCTTTGGGTGCGCGGTGATGTTTTGGCCGATATGCCACCTTATCAGGGTGGGGGCGATATGATTGAGCGCGTGTCATTTAAAGATGAGACAACTTTTAAAGATGGCGCGGCACGTTTTGAAGCAGGGACGCCAGCCATTGCTGAAGTCATTGCGCTCGGCGCAGCGATTGATTACGTATCTGATATTGGCATGGATAATATCGCGGCGCATGAACAGGTTTTGTTGGCGCAAATGACAGATGGTTTACACCAAATTGACGGTCTTAAATTTTACGGCACTGCGCCTGATAAAGTGGGCGTTGTATCTTTTACGGCTGACTGGGCGCATATTAGTGACATTGCGATGATCCTTGATCAATGTGGTGTTGCGGTTCGCACGGGGCATCACTGCTGTATGCCGTTGATGGAGCGGTTTGGTATTGATGGTACAGTACGCGCGTCACTTGGGCTGTATTCAAATTCGGACGATGTTCAAGCGTTGCTTGAGGGCGTCAAAAAAGCAAAGGAGATGCTGTCATGAGTGATGCAAACGGACAATCGAAACGCCAGCCACCAGACATGAGTGTCATGAACCCTGTCGCCGATGAAGACATGGTAAAGAACGCTGTTGGCGAAGAATATGACGAGCTCGCCATGCCGCCGCATGTGAAATTAAGTGATAATGCTTTAACGCCCCTAATCGTCGCGGCGATTAGAGAGATTTATGACCCTGAAATCCCTGTGAATATTTATGAGCTCGGTTTGATTTATAAAGTCGAGGTAAAGCCAACCGACGATGGTCAGCATGACGTTTTTGTCGAAATGTCTTTAACGTCTCCTGCGTGCCCTGTGGCGCAAGATATGCCGGGCTGGGTGCAAAGCGCGATTATGCCGATTGATGGCGTCAGGCACGTTGATGTGGACACCGTATGGGATCCACAATGGGATGCGTCGATGATGGCAGAAACCGCGAAATTACAATTGAATATGTTTACTTAACCGCGTCATTGCGAGCGGAGCGACGCAATCTAGATTGCCGCGTCACTTTGTTCCTCGCAATGACGATGAGAAAGACTAAAAAATGAGTTTAGATCCCGTCCAAATCACTGATAAGGCGATTGAACAGATAAAAGCCAAAACAGCCTTAAATAAAGATGCTGTTGGGTTGCGTTTGACTGTGGCGACCACGGGGTGCTCTGGCAATAGCTATAAAATGGAGCATGTGATAGATGAAACGCTCGATCAGGACGATAAGTTCGAAGCGGGCGGTGCGGTGCTCTATATCCCTAAAATCCATAGTTGGATGTTGTTTGGGACGGTTGTCGACTATGAGGAGGGCGACTTAAGCGCCGGATTCGTGTTCACCAACCCCAATGAAGCAGGCCGCTGTGGATGCGGTGAAAGCTTTACTGTGGATCGTCCCGATAAAGGTTAATTTTTTATTCTGTGCCCGTTATTATGAGGAACCAAGTGACGGGGCGAAGCAGAATTTTTCCTTCAAATCACTAGATTGCTTCGCTGCGCTCGCAATGACGGGTGAAGGGTGATCTTTGTGCGCGGCGTGATAATAAAGTTCATATATTAACTTTTATCTTGTTTTGCGATTAACGCGTTAGCCTTTTTATCGTCATTGCGAGAAGGCGAAGCCGACGCGGCAATCTATTGTGAAGTTACAGAAAACTACTCGAGATTGCTTCGCTGTGCTCGCAATGACGGGTAGGGGTGGAGCTTTACTTAATTCTATTTTTTGCCCAAAAAGGATGATTTTAGGCTGAAATGGTCGATAAAAGTAATTTTTTAGATAATAGGGGGGGGGTAACCCGTTGTTTTCCTTATGTGATTCCCCCTACTCAGTTTGTTCGTCATTTTAGAGGGGGTGGGGGTGTTTTCTAAACCCCAGAAACAACAAAAGGCCCCAAATGAGGCCTTTTACTAAAAATATTAATCGAAGTTAGCGCTGTGCTAAAGCAGGCTTTACACCAAATGTTGCGGCCTGTACTGGAGCGGAACTTCTACCTAAGTTCGAACGCAATGTGGCAGCTACTGGATTTCTAAATTGCCTTGCATCTGCAGTAGCAATAGTAAATTCTGCTGCTTTTCCAAGACCTAATGCCGTTTTTTGATAACTCATAGTCTACACCCTTTCTTCTAAATACCAGCATATGCGTCAAATAACTCTTCTTCCGAAGCATTGGCTTCATATGCCTTATACACATTAATATGCCCTAATTTCTCTAATGTGTCAAGTAAAACAGAATAATGTGAAGAATTAGTTAATTCCTTAACTACTGTGCATATATATACTATGGCATCCAATGTCTTTGAGTGCATAACGGTAGCATACTCCATTAAGTCTTTTTGCGGATCAGGGGCTGTAAAACCTATTAGTTCTTGATCGGCTTCTCTTAATGCTTTTACTAGCTCTAAAGTGATTTCAGGTGTTGCTAGTTTAGTTTTGGGAGTTACTTGTATATAAATTACTCCTGATTGCGGGTTGAATCCTGAGGCGCCAACTCCTTTTACAATTTGAATTGGAATGTTGTGATGTGTTTGAACACTGATAAGTTTCCTACCTGTTTCTGATTCTCCCAATATTTCCTTTGCGCCCTCAATAATAGCCTCACCATGCGGATGCCCATAAGCCATGCCTGCATTGACATTTGTGCCTTTGTCACCGAAACCCTCTCTGAGGGTGCTGCCTGCTTCGTTTGCGCCGTTATTATCTGTGGTGTCTGTGTTCATCTTTTTAAAAAATATTCCCTGATTTTTATCTCTACATCATTGTTTCTGGGGCGCGCATGGCGACCATTTCGTGCATTATCATTTTTTGTTCTTTTATCAATACGCGCCCTTTGGCGGAGACCTCTATTTTTGCGCGTACAAGCTGACCTTCATTATAAAGGTCTGATTCGATGGTAAAACTGTCTAATCCGTTATTTTCATGCACCAATGGTGGCGTATGATCCCGAAAAACCGCGTCATAAGCATCGGGCCCCAACGAGTCAAGAATAGGCATGTCGTTTGGGTTATCAATAAGGGTGATGTCACCTTCTTCAAAGCTAACATTGGCGAAATAAAAGTCTAAATAAGCGAGTATATTATGACGATCCAGCTGTAATGCACCTTTGTCATTTACCATATGAATCGGCTCTTCTGTGCCATCAAGATAATGGAAAAACGTACCGTCGGATAAATATTGGAAAGAAAACGAGGGCAGGGAGGCGAAATTGGTCACTTGGTAGATAAAATAATCTTTGTAAAACAAGGCACGGGCGCGTTTGACCTCTGACGTGCCTGCTGAAAACATGCCCGCATTGGCGTCTGATTTGACGCTATCTATCACTTTGACAGAGGTGTCGCGATCTAGGCGTTGCCAATGCATTAAGTCTTTTCTCCGAATTTTAAGCCCTCCAACCCGCAAGCGGGAGGGGGCTTTTCCCAAATAGTTTTTTAGACGTCGTTGCGTTCTTTTTTATAATAGTAACAGATTCATAACGAAGCTGCCTACGCCATCTTTTCGTAGCGATGGGGGAGAGTAACAAAAACGCGAAATTAAATGCAAATTTTTTGAAAATTCCCGCTGTAAGCGTTGGTAGACAAAGGTTTGAAAATTTCAGCGTTTTTTTAAGGGGATGAAACAAAGCGGATTACCGCGTCGCTCATGCTCTTCGTAATGAAAGTTATTTGGAAAAAGCTGTTTTAAAGGCAGTAATCAGGATTTCTGCTGTGACGCCATCCTTATGCACTTCGGTGCTGAGGGTTTGGCGCCATTGCCTTGCGCCTTTTTGGCCGCTGAAAAGCCCTGTCATGTGGCGAGTAATGGATTTTATAGGGGTATCGAAGCGTTCTTGTTGGTCTTTTATATAGGGAATCATTTGGTCTATAATTTCCTCTGCGCTCAATAAGCTCTTGTTATGATATATGTTTTCTTGGATTTGTCTTAAGAACCATGGGTTTTGATAGGCTTCGCGCCCTATCATTGCGCCATCAAAATTAAAATCATTTTGCGATTTTAAAGTGTCCCCATGCTCGCAAGCGGGGGGGCGCTGCGACATGCCGATCATTGAGTGTATTTGCACCATTGTCTTGATACCACCATTTACATGGAAAATTAAATCAGGAAAGGCGGCTTGGATTTGCGCGACAATATCATATTGAAGCGGAGGGATGTCTCGGTTTTCCTTGGGGCTGAGGCCTTTTAGCCATGCTTTACGGGCGTGGATAATAAAGATTTTACAGCCGCCTTCTTCGGAGACGATGCGCACAAAGTTCTCAAGAAACTCATAATCTTCGCAATCATCAATTCCGATACGGCATTTGACTGTGACGGGGATTTTAACGGCGTTCTGCATGGCCTTTATGCAGTCTGCGACCAATGCGGGGTTTTTCATTAAACACGCGCCGAACATGCCGCTTTGGACGCGATCAGAAGGGCAACCGCAATTTAAATTGATTTCGTCATAGCCGTAATCTTCGCCAATCTTTGCACATTCGGCAAGGGCTTGGGGATCAGAACCGCCTAGCTGGAGGGCGACAGGGTGTTCCGCATCATCGAACCCTAAAAACCTATCACGGTCATTACCGAACAAGATCGCGCCTGTTGTGACCATTTCGGTGTAGAGCAAAACCGAGGGGGCAATCAGCCGATGGAAATAACGGCAATGGCGGTCTGTCCAATCCATCATGGGTGCCACACTGATTGTTTTACTTGTGTCCATATTCTTTTAATTTCATCAATAAATAGAGAGGCGAATTTTAGTCCTCGCAATCAATGATGTCCTTATATTTATATCGTCTTGAATTTTCGGCTGGTTTAGCATATTTCATAGATTATGCGCATAAAAATTCTATCAACGATCATTCTTTTAAGCTTTTTGTTCCTTCCTGCTGTTGCCATGCCAGCGCAGGCGCAGGATAATCAGCAGATTTTTAACAGTTCTGGTCTGCCGATCCCGCGTTTTGTCAGTCTGCGGTCAAATAAAGTCTTTGTTAGGACGGGGCCTGCTTTACGTTATCCAATTAAATGGATTTTTGTGCGCAAAAACATGCCGATTGAAATTATCCAAGAATTTGATACGTGGCGTAAAATTCGTGATGTTGCGGGAGAAGAGGGCTGGATTCATCAATCTTTGCTCTCTGGTCGCCGCAATGCGGTTATCATGCCCGAAGGGGGCGCAATGATATCAAAGAAGCCTGAAATCGCCGCGTCGCCCGTGGCAAAGTTGGAACGCGGTGTTATCTTCAAGTTAAAACAATGCCAAACATCTTGGTGCTTGGGCGAAGCGGGTGGCTTTGAGGGCTGGATCGAAAAAAAATCACTTTGGGGTGTTTACGCGTCTGAAGAATTAGATTAGAATCTTAAGCATAGGGCATTCGCTCTATCCTACCTTTTGTTTAATACCAAACACTTACACAGCGTTTTTAAGATTATGCCGGAACTTTGTAACAAAGCCGACGTGGCACTACGGATTCATTACGCGATTCAGGCGATGAGCTATGATGAAGAGCAGGGCTATGATGCGATGAAGGAAATCCTTCTGCTTTCAGGAATGTTTGTCGAAACAGCGTTCCTGTTTGATAATTGTGACGAAGCGCTTCAAGGCAGTTTTGCGCAATTAGGCACGCTTATTAAGGCTGAGCCATTATCTGGTGATGTTGCCGAGGATAGCTTACCGCCTGCGAGCATTATTGATTTTGATTCAGAAATGGGGCGCTCTATGGCGCGTGAGTTTTTTGAAGACTGGATGGATTGTCACTACGAATTCCACGAGATGCTTATTATGCTAACCCATCAAATTTTTATGCGGTGGGAGCATTTGGGACAACGCCGCGCTGAAAGCTTTAGACTGCTGATAGAAGGAACTTATCGTGCTATGGCGTATGAGTTGGCGGCACAAGAATTATGTGATGTTATCATTGAAAAGAAAATTGGTGTGGATGGCTGGAACATGGCCGATAGCATTAGCGGCCTTGCTGGATTGGCAGGACACAAGCTGTCACAATCCCATAATGGTCGAAATCAATGTTGTTGGTTTCGGGGCGCGGATTTGCCAGATTTACTGGATCAATGTGGTTATGTCATGACACAAGAGGCCGTGCGCTTAGGAATTCCAACGGGAACGGATTGGCGTTTTGGCCTTCCCGCCAATGATACGCCAGCCAATGCGCCTGCTTTGCTTGTTCAAATGACAAATAAAGAATGTGAGGGTTTTTTCACGGCAATTGAAATGTATGATTATCACGACCAAGCCGTCTGTTCCGCCAAAGCGGCTGGCAGGATGCTCGCTGTTGGTTGTGGTGGTGATAAACCAGAATTAGAGCCAGCCATCGCCAAACCTTTGGCCATGGCAGCCCTAACAGAAAGCTATAAATCCGCCTGCGTTGAGTATGCAGCGGTTAGTTATAAATAACCGACTACTAACCTTTTTATCCTCAATCTCCAATTAATACCTTCAATATAAATTTAATGCATCCCCCGTGGCCCTGTCCCCATATCTATTCTTTTAGCAAATATAGATATATGGCCTATTGGTTCTGTCGTATTTTCTTTTTCTCTTTGTAATAGTAATTCTCTTACCCTTTGAAAGGGAACTAACGTCTCCAGAGCTTCTTGCCTTAAAATCATATCTGTGTCGGGTAAATTTACCGCGTAACGTTCGGGAATTTTTAAGTCTCTGCCCTTAATTCTCTCAACTTCCATCGTAAGATCAATTTTATCTGCTGCCAACGCAGCAAGCCTTAAAACTTCCTCTTCTGCATTGTTTGCGGGGGTGGCATCAAGGAGTAAAGTAGGTTTTCTTTCTGTAACGCTCTTTATCCAAATAGCTTGAAGTCTTTTGGCGTCATCATCTGCGACAAAATCTTGCATGCCCCTAATGATAAGTGATGTCTCGCCTAATAAAGCCCCTGTTTGCTCATTGCCATCCATGACTAAGGTCAAAGGCCTTGTATCAAAACCTATTTCATACCAAGCGCTGCAGAGTTCAGACATATTGTTTCCTTTCTAATGCTTGTAAGTTATGGAATGTTCATATCAAACTCATTTTATTAGCGTTGGTCAAGATTTACGAAGAAAAAATTTTGATGCTAGATATAAGTAATTGATTTTATGTGTAAATTTTTTTCAGTGTTGCAGAAGATTTTTATCAAAAAACGCCTCATTCGTTAATTTGACTGCTCAATTTATATTATGAGGTAAAAAGCACAGCTCATTAATTGACATAATCGCACTTTTCCTGTTAATGATTATTTCTATTAAGGGAAATGTAACAATGACTTCATTAGACACACATACGCCAAGAAAAACTTCAAAAGGTGAATTTGGGCAAAGTGCGAATAGACATGCTCGTGACTTTGCGCAAGGCGCTTCTTCAGTTTTGCAGTCAGGACTGTCAGCTGCGAATAGATTAGAAGCGAAAATGGTATTATCAAGAGATAATAAGGAGAAGCTAAAAACCCTAAGCTTATCAACATTGATAGTAGGAACAACCGCATATGCGGGGGCAGAAGCCATCGCATTTGCTTCAGCGGCGTCGGACAAGGCTGCTGATATTTGCTCACATTCTGGCATCGCTAGTCGATTAGATGTTTGCAATACTGTTTCAAGCACATTTAACACTCTTAGCCATGTTAAAACTGCTTTGTTTCTTCTTGCCTGTAGTGCAACATCGATTTGTTTAAGTAGTAAAGCAATGGCGCGGGCAAAGCGGTCTTTGACACATGTCAGTCAGGCAACTGTGGCAGGCGCAATAACCGGTGGATTGCTCGGCGGGTACGTTGTTCCTGAGGCAGCCCCATTAATTGCCAATATGTTTTAGATCTTTTAATTGTACGGTCGTTTTAGGAAATCCTAGCAGAAGTTGGGTTCTCTACGATGACTGATCTAGGAGGGGCGATGCCGTTATTAACGGAGTGAGGGTTGATTGCGCAAACGCGCGGTGGGGCTTGCTATGGCTTTTAAGACCGCTTCGCTCAGGCCTTTAGGCGAAAATATCTTTATTAAGGTTTTTGATGACATAACAAGTTTTCATTTTTATTTTTACTATGTTTAATATTTTTGTCAGCAGATGTATTATATAAAATATTTTACCTGTAGAGATTAATCCTTCTGTTCTTGATTCATAATCTTTGAGTGTTTAAGAATCGTTGCATGACAGCCATAAAGAAAGCAGAGCAAGCAATGAGTAACGATTTAAATTTCGATCAAAAATCTAGCTATAATTACGATGAGATTATTACTTGTGGTGAGGGCAAAATGTTTGGCCCAGGTAACGCACAATTACCATTGCCGAATATGTTGATGTTTGATCGTATCACCCATATTGCCGATACAGGCGGCGCGCATGATAAAGGGCAGGTAATCGCCGAATTAGACGTCACGCCAGATTTATGGTTCTTTGATTGTCACTTTAAAGGTGACCCCGTGATGCCAGGTTGTTTGGGTTTGGATGCACTATGGCAGCTCACAGGATTTTTCCTAGGGTGGACAGGGGCGCAAGGCTCTGGCCGTGCGCTTGGTTTGGGAGAGCTGAAGTTGAAAGAACAAATCTTGCCGACAGCAAAAAAAGTTGTTTATACGGTGGATATAAAGCGTTTTATAAACCGTAAGTTGGTCATGGGTGTTGCCGATGGTCGTGTTGAGGTTGATGGCGAATTAGCTTGTGAAGTCATGGATATGAAAGTCGGCCTGTTTGATAATAGCGCCGCCTCGGCATAAAACATGAGTGCCCTTTGGCTTTTATTCATTTCTCTCGCTACAATAGGAACGACTATGTACAACGTAGCCGTTAAGGTCGCGGGGGAGAGCGTTAATCCATATATTTTCGTTTTTATTTTAACGGCTGTTGCCCTCATTGGGCATAGTATTGTTTTAGCTGTAAATAAGATTTTCTTTAATCAAGAGTTAGAATTATCCATTAGTGCTGCTGGCTTTGGTTGGGCATTTATGGCGGGCATAGGTATCATCTTAATTGAGCTGTTTTATTTTCTTGCGGTACGTGAAGGCGGTTTAACAATTAGCAATGCGTTCTGGACGGTGGCGAGCCTTGTGATCGTTATATTCATTGGATTATTATTTTTTAATGAAGCTATCAACGCCACGAAAGCGTTTGGCCTGGCTCTTGGCGCGTTATCGCTGTATTTATTGACGCGGTCTTAAGCGGCTAGTTTTTTTCAATCTATTTTTTGCAGAGTGCCTAGAAATACTCAGATTAGAGTTATTGGCGGTGTTTTTTGCATTTTGAATGTCGTTTTTGATAATCTAAGATTCTAAGAAGAAGAGGGCTGTTCGCGGCGATTAGAATGCTAAATATAATAAACACAACGGATATTGATTTTTATCTGAAGAATTTTTGCGGTGCAGACACACGTTTGCAAACATTCCTTATTGCCGCCCTTAAAAATGTGATTCAACAACGTGAAAGCTCCATGGAGCTTTTAAGCTCCTTACCCCTTGATGCGCCTGAATGGCTACGGCAAAAATGGCATGATGGTGGCCCTTGGCATCGTTTTGACGCCAAAAAAGATATTCGTTTGGCGGGACGCGTATTTGATGCTGTGTCGTGGTTAGAGGCCGCGATTGAAAATGACATGGCGTGGACAAATCAGTTAGATAATAAAGGGCGCCCACGTAAATTATTGCAAATTAGCACGTTCGAGCATCTAGAAACAATTAGTAGTAAAGACCGCCGCCAAATTGCTGATAAAAAACGCAAAGCCGCAGAACGCGTTTTCTTGAAAGAAGATTTGACCCGTGATTTTGAGAAGATTATGGATTTTGACAATGGCTTTTATATTGTCAGGCTCAAAACAAAAAAAGCTTTGGCTTTAGAAGGGGCGTATCTTGAGCATTGCATGGCAGATGGCGATTATGATTATTGCCTTGGGGGGAATGTAACGCAGTTTTATTCTTTACGTGATAGCAATAATCTTCCATGTGTTAGCATGTGCGTTGAAAAAGACCAGCGCCGTATGACACAGGTAAGGGGACGTCGTAATAGCTATCCAAAAGAAAAATTTATCGCCTATGTCGCAACATTTTGTAGCCAAATTTATGTAGATTTAAGTGACGCCTTAAGCTTTCATGAAGGCTTTAAATTATTGCGGGATGATGTGTGGAGTTAACGAAGCGTTTGCACTATCCTAAGCGTAAAGGCCGCTTTGCAACAACTTCAATTTGGCTGCGAGCATTAAAATTATCAGTGCCTCTGAAGATGAAGGTAATTCTTTTATTTATACGGCCTCTCTCATCGCTGTGTGCCGCCTGAAATGGAATTTTTGAACTTTTACGTTTGTCATCGTGCCCTAAGACTTTATTGTGACCAGAGTGGGTTACAACAAAATGGCCAGAATTTAAATTGACTCCCATTTTCGATACTTGTTTTAAAAGCTCTCGGTCTTGGGTCCTGTGGCGAGCGACGCCTGTTCTTGTCATCCCTGGTGCGGTTAAGCTTATTACTTTTGAGTGATGGTCGATTTTATCTATAAGCCAATGCTCGTTAAGACGAACAACGTCACCGATATTAACTGTGTCTACTAATCCCATTTTGTCTCCTATAGACATAAAGTTAAACATTTTTTTTCTTATGTCAATGAAATTCCCGTTTGTGTCTACACGGTGAATCCTTTAAAACTTCCAACATGACAAATACATCACATAAACGTGTCGTTATTACGGGCATGGGGATTATTTCTTGTATTGGAAATGATGTCGAAACAGTTTTGGGCAATTTAAAAGCGGGGAAGTCAGGGATCACAGCCGATGACACCATGGCCGAGATGGGTTTCCGTTCCCAAATTTCGGGCAAAATTGATATTGATTTAACGGAACATATCGACAAACGTTTGCTACGTTTTATGGGGGCGGGGGCGGCTTATACCCATTTGGCAATGGAGCAGGCAATTAAAGATTCTGGCCTAGAAGAGCATCAGGTTTCAAACCCACGTACGGGAATCGTCATGGGATCGGGGGGGCCATCGACCTCGGCGCAGATTATTGCGGCGGATACGGCGCGTGAAAAAGGGCCGAAACGTATTGGGCCATTTGCGGTGCCTAAATGTATGTCCTCCACGGTTTCTGCAAATATCTCCACGAACTTTAAAATTAAGGGCGTGAATTATTCTATTACCTCGGCCTGTTCAACCTCTGCCCATTGTATTGGCAATGCAATGGAGCAAATTCAGCTGGGTAAACAAGACGTCATGTTTGCGGGAGGCGGCGAGGAATTAGATTGGGCGCTCTCTGCGCTTTTTGATGCCATGGGCGCGATGAGTTCAAAATATAATGACACACCCACCAAAGCGGCGCGGGCGTATGATGCCAACCGTGATGGTTTTGTGATTGGATCTGGTGGCGGCGTTGTCGTCTTAGAAGAATATGAAGCAGCAAAAGCCCGCGGTGCGAAAATTTATGCGGAAGTAACGGGCTATGGCGCAACATCGGATGGTGCGGACATGGTTGCACCAAGTGGTGAGGGCGCGGTGCGCTGCATGCGTCAAGCCATGGAAACGGTTAGCAAGCCAGTGACATATATAAATACCCACGGCACGAGCACACCCGCGGGAGATATCACAGAACTTGATGCAATCCGTTCCGTGTTCGGTCAGCTTGACCAAGACATGCCACATATTAGCGCAACGAAATCCATGACAGGTCATTCATTGGGCGCGACAGGTGTACAAGAAGCAATTTATTCTATCCTGATGATGCAAAATGATTTTGTTTGCCCTTCTATAAACATTGAAGAGCTAGATGAGGGGGCGGAAGGGATGCCGATAGCCCGCGAGCGCGTGGATGGCGTCAACCATCAATCCGTGATGAGTAAC
>CALDTV010000004.1 GCA_937923625.1 uncultured Alphaproteobacteria bacterium | reverse complement strand
TCATAGTGCCTGCATGCAAAAACACAGCAATAGCAACATTCATATTCTTGCGCGAATTATCAGCCCGATCCTATAAATGAGATCGGGTTTCAGATGCATTTCCCCTATAAATTATACGAAGACGAGCAATAAAGATTATGAGTGACACACAAGATAAATATAAAGATACAGTTTTTCTCCCCAAAACCGATTTCCCCATGCGCGGCAATTTGCCCGAAAAAGAACCAGAAATGGTTGCCAAATGGCAAGAGATGGATTTATATGGCAAAATCCGTCAAGCCAGCGCAGGCAAACCAAAATGGATTTTGCATGATGGTCCGCCCTATGCGAACGGCAATATCCATATGGGACATGCGCTGAACAAAATCTTGAAAGATGTGATCAATAAATCTTGGCAGATGATGGGCTATAATGCCCCGTACGTGCCAGGCTGGGATTGTCATGGCTTGCCGATTGAATGGAAAATTGAAGAAAAATATCGCAATGCGGGTAAAGATAAAGACGACGTTGATCCATTAGATTTCCGTGCCGAATGCCGCGAATTCGCCCAAGAATGGGTCGATATCCAAAGCGAACAATTTCAGCGTTTAGGTGTCATCGGCGATTGGCGCATTCAAGAAGATGCCTCCGGTGAACAGGTCGGCGGGCCTTACCGCACCATGACCAAACATGGCGAAGCACAAATTGCGCGCGAAATTCATAAATTCCTTGATAATGGCGGGCTTTACCGCGGTGTGAAATCTGTTCTTTGGTCAACCGTGGAGCAAACCGCCTTGGCGGAAGCCGAGGTTGAATATCAAGAGCATAAATCCGTCACGATCTGGGCGCGCTTTCCCGTGGTGGAAACAAAAATTGATGTGTTAAAAGGGGCAGATGTTGTCATTTGGACAACGACCCCGTGGACAATCCCATCAAACCGCGGAATTTTTTACAATGATGATATTGCGTACGCAGTTTATGAAGTTACCGAGGTCGCCGAAGGATCAAAGGTTGAAGTTGGCGCGAAAATTTCTATCGCCGAAGCGTTAGCGGACAAAGTCCAAGAACAAGCTAAAATCACCTCCATGACAAAACTCGGTGAGTTTAAAGGCGTGGATGTTGAGGGCACAATTTGCGCGCACCCACTTCGTGGTCATAAAGATGCAAATGGCGGCTATGATTATGATGTTCCCGCGCACATGGCGGATTATGTGACGGATGAGGACGGAACAGGCTTTGTTCACGTTGCGCCATCGCACGGCCCAGATGATTTTTTACTGGGGCAAAAATACGGTTTGGAAATCACGGATAATTTAGATGATGATGGTAGCTTTAAAGAGCATGTACCGCTTTTTGCTGGGCTGAAAATTTATGATGAAAATGGCAAGATGGATGCGGGAAATTTTGCGCCCATCAAAGCCATGGAAGAAGCAGGGAAACTGTTAGCAAAAGGTTCGCTGCGTCACGAATATCCTCATAGCTGGCGGTCAAAAGCCCCGCTTATTTTCCGCACGACGCCGCAATGGTTTATTGCGATGGGAGAAAATCAATATCTCAAGAAAATTCTCGACAATATAACTCTTGGTAATCTTCAAGAAGTTAAAAATTTATTTGAAATTATTGATGAAGCATTAAAGAATGTTGTTTTAGGCAAGGAAAACGCTTTTTATAACTTTTTGCGCTATCTTGAAAAACTCTCTCCTGAAGCTATGGCAATTTTAGAAGCCAATTTAAATCTTAAAAAGGGCTTGAAAATATATTTAAGCGAACCAACGTTAAGAGATGTAGCGCTGAAAGCAATCGAAGAAACGGAATGGCACCCTGAAAAGGGTAAAAATAGAATTAGAGCGATGATTGAAGGGCGACCCGATTGGTGTATCTCTCGTCAACGGGCGTGGGGCGTACCAATTGCGCTTTTTGTTGATAAAAAAACGGGCGAGACCTTAAAAGATGAAGCGGTTTTGAAACGTATCACCGATGCCTATGAAGAGCACGGATCAGACGCATGGTGGTCGATGGATGCGCAAGAATTTTTAGGCAATGATTACAGCGCAGATGAGTATGAGCAAATTTTTGACATCGTTGATGTCTGGTTTGAGTCTGGCTCGACCCACAGCTTTGTGGTCAATGACCGCGAAGATTTAGGCAATGGTGAAATTGACCAAGTCGATTTGTACCTCGAAGGCTCTGATCAGCATCGTGGCTGGTTCCATTCCAGCTTGCTGGAGTCTTGCGGGACAAAAGGCAAAGCGCCTTATAAAAATGTGCTGACACATGGTTTTGTGCTGGATGAGAAGGGTTACAAAATGTCCAAATCATTGGGCAATGTGGTTGATCCGCTGAAATTAATGAAACAAAGCGGCGCGGATATTTTGCGTTTATGGACGATGACATCGGATTACGCCGAAGACATTCGCATTGGTCAAAGCACAATGAAAAACACAGGCGATCTCTATCGCCGTATTCGTAATACATTACGGTTTTTGCTGGGGGCGCTGGATGGGTTTAACGCGGCAGAAAAAGTTGATCTGTCTGATTTATCAAAACTTCCAGAATTAGAACAGCTTGTTTTGCACCAACTATATGAAATGGATCAAAAATTGCGTGGTTATATTCAAAATTATGAATTTGGTAAGCTGGCCAAGGAATTACACGAATTTTGCAATAACAATCTATCGGCGTTTTATTTTGATATTCGTAAAGATCGCCTTTATTGCGATGACCCACAAAGTTTTGAACGCAAAGCGTGCCGCAGTGTGATGGCAGAAGTTTATAACTGCCTGACCGCATGGCTTGCGCCAATCTTATCGTTCACCGCAGAAGAAGCATGGGCGCACCGCCCCGAAGGCGTTTTTGACGATAGCGATAGCGTACATTTACGCGATTTCCCCAATGTGCCTAAGACATGGCAAAATCCAGCGCTAGCGGGTAAATGGTTTGGTATTCGTAGTATTAGAGAAGAAGTTTTCTATTCGTTAGAATTGGATCGAAAAGAAAAAATTATCTCTTCTTCTTTAGAAGCTAATGTAACTATTAACCTTAAAAAAGAAGAATTAGCTTTAGGCGAAGAAATTGACTGGGCAGAGGTGTGTATTGTTTCGGCAGCAAATACAGGATTAATGGAAGGTGACACTTATTACACTGGTGAAAGGGTGGAAACTGAAAAAGCCGAAGGGGAGAAATGTGTGCGTTGTTGGAAAGTTCTACCCGAAGTGGCTGGCCATGTGGATCATATTTGCAACCGTTGTGACGATGTCGTGAACAAAAAACAAGCAGCATAAAAAAGGATTTTTTGCCGCCGTTAAATGAATCTTTTGTTGTGCTAAAGATAACAAATATAACGGAGATAAAACTTGGCGTTACTTTGCAACCTTTACGTTAAGAAAATAACGAGGAATAATTTAAATGACGCGTAAAATTTTTACTAAACCGTTCATTGGTTTTGGATTAATTCCCATTTTAGTTTTGCTGGATCAGCTGTCTAAATGGATTGTGCTGGAGAAAATCTTTAGACCAAAAACGGATATTCTTATTTCTGAGAATAGCTTAGGATTTTTTGATTGGCTGACCTCAACAGAACGGCTTGATTTTATCACGGTTGATGTTTTGCCGTTTTTTAATCTAACGATGGTATGGAATCAGGGGGTGAGTTTTGGTCTGTTCCAATCAGATAACCCGTGGCCGCTTATTATTGTTGCATTGATTATATCAGCTATTTTTGCTGTGTGGCTGTGGCGATCAAAAAGCTGGGTTGAGGCGATGAGCCTGTCGATGGTGATTGGGGGCGCGATTGGCAATGTGATTGATCGGCTTCATTTTGGCGCAGTGGCTGATTTCTTGGATTTTTATGTTAAAGGGTGGCATTATCCAGCCTTTAATCTGGCAGATAGCCTGATCACCGTTGGGATTTTGATTTTGGTCGTCTATAGTTTATTCTTTGATAAATCCAATAAAGATAACGAGCAGTAAATTATGAAGAATTATACTTTAATCTTAATGATGGCTTTTGTTGCACTCACCCTTTCGGCTTGTGAGAAAACCAGAGAGCAGTTCGATTTTTCCAAAAAACCGCCCGATGAATTTGCGGTGACAACGCGTGCTCCGCTGGAAATGCCAGCTGATTTAAACACATTGCCACCGCCCCGCATCGGTGCGCCACGTGCCCAAGATAGTTCGCCAACGCAAGCCGCCCGTGAAGCATTGTTTGGCCAAGCTGCGAGAGAATCACAAGCAGTTAGCCAAGGTGAATCTATATTATTAGAAAAAACAGGGGCAACGAATGTTGACTCATCTATCCGTAACACGATTGATCGCGAAACAGCTGAATTAGCAGAGCAAGAAACGTCAACTTTTGACAGAATTTTAGGCCGCGTTGGTAGAAAAACTGAAGCACCTGCTTCTGTTATTGATCCAGTAAAGGAAGCGGAACGTTTAAAAGAAATTTCTAATACGGTTAATTAAATATTGATGGGTGAAACAATCAATAACTTAATCTAAGCCGACGATATTTTCGGCCTCACTTTTTTATTATGAATGGTTCGCAATGAAGATTAATTCTCTGGTTTTTTATCTTTTCTCTTTTTTCTTAATGACTTTTGCGGCCTTACCGGCAAATGCCAAAGTTTTTAATGCGGAAACATTTACTTTAGAAAACGGCCTGCAGGTCATTGTTGTGCCTAACCATCGTGCCCCCGTTGTAACACATATGGCGTGGTACAAAGTGGGCGCGGTCGATGAGCCGCAAGGCCTTTCGGGGATGGCGCATTATCTAGAGCATTTATTATTTAAGGGAACAAAAACCCTTGCGCCTGGTGAATTTTCACGGATTGTCAAAAGATTGGGCGGCAATGATAATGCCTTTACGGGGCAAGATTATACCGCCTATTTCCAAAGCATTGCGAAACAACATCTGCCAGAAATGATGCGCATGGAAGCAGATCGCATGGTGAATTTACAAGTCCCCCCAGAGCATTTTAAATCTGAAAAAAAAGTGGTGTTGGAGGAACGCAGGCAACGCACTGAAAATGACCCTAAAGGGCTGTTTGGGGAGCAAATGCGTAGTGCGTTATTTGCTAATCACGCCTATGGCACACCTGTTATAGGTTGGATGCATGAAATCAAAGAATATGAATGGGATGATATTCAAAAATTCTACAATAGCTGGTATGCGCCGAATAATGCGATTGTGATTATCAGTGGCGATGTGACCGCGGATGAAGTGCGCCCGATGGCAGAGGCCAGCTATGGTCAGATTGAACCGAAAGAGCTTCCTAAGCGCTTAAACTCAAAGGTTCCGCCAGCGATTGGTAAAACTTTAATGACGTTATCACATGAAACTATTCATCAACCCGTATGGCAGAATATCCGTCTTGCGCCAAGCTACGGGCAGAACAGACAAGACTCTTTGGCATTGCAAGTTTTAGAGGAAATTATGAGTGGTAGCGCGACGACCCGCCTGTATCAAAATTTAGTTGTCGATCAAAAACGGGCGATATCTGTGGGCTTATCTTATAGCGGTAGTGCTAGATATACGGGGGTTATTACGCTCTATGGAAGCCCAGCACAAGGTGTAACGCTGGAAGAATTAGCGGCGGATGTTCAAGCGCAAATAAAAGCAGTTATCAAAGACGGGGTGACGCAAGATGAAATAAAAGATGCTGTGCAACGTCTCCAAGACAGCGCTGATTATGCTCGCGATAGCTTAAGTGGCCCAGCGATGACCATTGGTTTTAATATGCTAACGGGGAGTACGTTGGATGATATTGAAAATTGGCCAGATGATATTGCGGGCGTGACCGCAGAAGATGTAAAGCGTGTTGCAGCTTTATATTTAGACGATGATAACCCGTGGCGACGTGTTTCGGTGACGGGGCATTTGCTCCCTATATCCGAAAAAGAAGAAATGAAAGCGGATAATAAAGAAGCAAAAAATGAGGGCGTAGAATGAGAATTATTTTAACTTTTTTTGCGTTGGTTATTTTATTTTCGCCTGCCTGTGCGCGGGAGGAAAATAAAGACAAAGTCCTTGATATCAAAAAAGTGGTCAGTGAAAAGGGCATAGAAGCATGGCTTGTCGAAGATCATTCTTTGCCTGTAATTGCGCTGCAGTTTACTTTTAAGGGTGCTGGCACAATCAATGAGAGCGCGGAAAAACAAGGCCTGGTAAGGCTTTTGTCTAATACGATGGATGAAGGGGCGGGTGATTTAACCGCGCAGCAATTTCAAAAAGCGTTGGGGGATCATTCTATTTCTTTAAGCTTTAGCGCAGGGCGGGATGATTTTAGCGGGTCGTTAAAAACACTCACACGCCATAAAGATAAAGCTTTTGAATTAACGAAATTGGCGGTTAATAATCCTCGTTTTGATGAAGAACCATTAGAGCGCATGCTTCAAGCCAACATGGCACGCATTCGGACGTCAATGGGTGATCCAGATTGGATTGCGGCGCGTCTATTTAATGACATTATATATGAAGGGCACCCTTATGCTTTAAATAGTGGTGGTACGTTAAGCAGTTTACCCAAAATCACCGCGGATGATTTGCGGCATTTTCATCGTAAATTTTTAACCCGCGACCGATTGGTTGTTGGCGTCACAGGTGATATCACTGCTGATGCATTAAAAATATTACTAGATGATGTTTTTGGTTCATTAAAATTGGGTGAAACAAGCGCGGCGTTTGAAGATATTCAACCACAAAATGCCGGTCAAATTTTTGTCTATGAAAAAGATATTCCGCAAAGCATTATTAGTGTGACTTTGCCTGCGATGAAAATAAATGATCCAGACTATGATGTTTTGCGCGTGATGAATTATATTTTGGGGGGTGGTGGTTTTGGCTCTCGCTTGATGGAGGAAGCACGTGAAAAACGTGGTTTAACTTATGGTATTTATTCTGGCACAGCGCACCAAAATCACGTTGATATTATGAAGGTATCAACCTCGACCAAAAACCAATCTGCCAAAGAGATGATTGATATTATTAAAGCAGAAATGACGAAAATAACGTCTGATCCCGTGTCAGAAAATGAATTAGCCGATGCAAAATCATATCTTATTGGATCATTACTGTTATCCATGACATCAACAGATAAAGTAGCTTCTATCTTGGCTTCACTGCAGGCAGATGATCGCCCGATTGATTATTTAGATGAGTTCGAGAATAAGATAAATGCTGTGACTATTGACGATATTCAACGTGTGGCAAAACGTGTTTTAACATCAAAAAACATGACGACAATTATTGTCGGAAAGCCAGAAGGGCTTTCGGGCGTAATTCAAAAAGATAGCTTGCCGAATGTCGAATAACCCTTCTAAGAGTGATGAATGGAAGGCGTTAGAAGATCACGCGCTTGTGACCCAGCATGCCCATCTTAATAATTTATTTAAAGAAGATATAAATAGATTTGATCGCTTCTCGCTAAGCTATGATGGAATTACTTTTGATTATTCTAAGCAACGCGTCACACATGATACGCTTAAAAAATTATGCCAGTTTGCAAAAGCGTGCGGCGTAGAAGAAAAACGTGATGCCATGTTCAACGGTCAGGTTATTAATGTGACCGAAAAACGTGCTGTTTTGCATACGGCCTTAAGACGTCCTAAAACGGATAACGTAAGTGTCAATGGACAGAACGTTATGCCCGTTATCCATCAAACACTTGATCGGATGAAATTTTTTTCAAATCAAGTGCGTGAGGGGCAAATAAAGGGCGCTACGGGTAAGGTAATTGATACAATTATATCAATTGGTGTTGGTGGATCAGATTTAGGGCCACGATTTGTGTGTGATGCATTGCGCCGAAAGAATGAACCCGTGACGGTTCATTTTGTTGCAAATATTGATGGGGCGGATATTAAAAATATTCTTTCTAAATGCGACGCCGAAAAAACATTATTTGTGATGACGTCTAAAAGTTTTGGCACACAAGAAACATTGGTCAATGCGGCGGCTGCGAAGGAATGGCTTATATCATCTTTACCCAAAGATGCAGATATTACCCCGCATTTGATAGGGGTGTCTGCGGAAGTAAAGGCCGCGCAGGCATTTGGTATTGCGCAAGAAAATATTTTCCCCATTTGGGATTGGGTAAATGGCCGCTTTAGCCTGTGGTCCGCGATTGGTTTGCCTATTTGTCTGCAATGCGGATTTGATGTGTTCGAAAAGCTTTTAGCGGGCGCGTGTGATATTGATCAACATTTTTTAACGGCATCTTTGGATAAAAATATACCCGCCTTAATGGCAATGATTGCGACATGGAATAGAAATTTTTTAAGTCTAAAGCATTACGCTTTAATGCCCTATGCGCAAAAGCTTAATCGCTTGCCAGCTTATATTCAACAATTAGAAATGGAATCAAACGGTAAGAATGCTGATTTAGATGGGCATAAGATTACAGATTATAAAACCAATGCCATTATGTTTGGCGAGGTTGGCACAAACGGACAACATAGCTTTTTTCAACTTCTGCATCAGGGGAGTGATATTATGCCATGTGATTTTATTGGCTATATCGAACCCATGAGTGAATATGCAGAACAACATCAATTATTGATGAATAACATGTTAGCGCAAAGTGAGTCATTAATGACGGGGCAGCGAAACCGCGAAGAACGCCATAAAAATTTTGAAGGTAACCGCCCAAGCAACACGCTTTTATTTAAGCGTTTGGATGCTTTTTCTTTGGGGCAATTAATCGCGATATATGAGCATAAAACCTTCATGCAGGGCATCATGTGGAATATTAACAGTTTTGATCAATTTGGTGTGGAGCTTGGAAAAAACTTGGCACGGCAAATTGAAAATCAGGATTTATCCCGCACGAGTAGTTCTTTAAAAGGGCTTTATTCTCTTATTCACAAAGACACCAAATAAAGTTATTGTAGCGGCATGAATGAAATCCCCCCAGATGGCGAAAATTTAAAACGTATGACGCAACGCGACCTTGATGAAGTTATTATGCTTCACAAGAAGTTTGCTATGGGACAAAGGGGCGGAAAACGGGCATTTTTGAAGTTTGTAGATTTATCTGGTTTATCTTTTCGTGGGGCTGATTTATCCCACGCGGATTTTACGGGATCAAACTTAACGGATACAGATTTATCAAAAGGAACCTATGTATCTTGTTGCTTTTTTGCCTGTGATTTACGTAATTCTAATCTTGAGCGTGCTAATTTTCGGCGTGCGGATTTTCGCGGCGCTTATGTTGCGGGTGCGAACTTAACGGGCGCGAATTTGGATTCTGCTGATCTGCGTGAAGGTAAAATTATGCGCCGCAATGAAGATGGCGGCATTTCTAACCGTGAACGCGATGGCGTGAACGTAGACGAAGATAAAACTTGGAGCGCAATTTTCACGGGCGCACAAATGACTGAAACAAACTTATCAGGCGTAAAAGCTATCTCGGCAGATTTTTCGGACTCTGATATGACAGGTGTGACATTAAATGAAGCTGATTTATCGGGTGTGAGTTTTAATGGCGCAAATTTAACAGATGCGGATTTAACAGGATCAAATTTACGCAATGCGGATTTACAAGATTCTGTGATGAGCGGTACAATTTTAAAATCTGTCGAAATGGATGGCGCCAAGATGGGTGGCGGTAAAAATAACATGGGCGAAACGCTCGAAGAACGCGGCGAAGATTTAGAAGACTTGCTCACACAACATAAAGCTTGGGTCTCAAGCGCCGGTAAGCAAGGACGCCAGATGAATTTAAGTGGTATTGATCTGCGTGAAATTGATAATTTAAATACCTACCCACTAACTGCAATAAAAGCGGTTGGGGCGAATTTCATGAATCAAATTTTGCGCAAAGTAAATTTACAAAGCGCCACCTTGGATGAAAGTAATTTTCGTGAATGCAAAATGGCGCAAGCCGATATGCGTGGATCATCCATCCAAAATGCGGCTTTTAACCGTGCTGATTTGTCAGGCGCAAAATTGGGAGGGTTAAAATTTGATAGCCCTGCTGGTGGCGGTGTTCGCATTCAGCGTACAAATTTAAGCGGTTCGATTTTTCGTTATGCTGACCTTACTGGCTGTGATTTAAGGGATTCTATTTTAATGGGCTGTGATTTTACAGGGGTGAAATGGGCGGATTGCGATTTACGTAAGGCTGACTTAACGGGTGCAACATTCGATGAAGAAGCAATATCGACGGCAAAAACTGAAGGCATGATTATCGGCGAATAGAGCGGGCGTGGCGCAGAACTGCCCTAAAAAATTCTTGGCATAATTCTTAATATATCATGTTATTTATCACTTTATCGCCTGACCTGTGGTAACAATAATCCATGCGTATACGTCATCTACCAGACCATTTGGTTAACCAGATTGCCGCTGGCGAAGTTATTGAACGCCCCGCGGCGGCGGTCAAGGAATTGGTTGAAAATGCCATTGATGCGGGTGCAACCCAAATTGATATCGATGTGCGCAATGGCGGTAAAAGCCAAATTTTAATCCGCGATAATGGTTTTGGCATGACGCCAGAAGAAATGCATGCCGCGTTGGAGCGTCACGCGACATCAAAACTTCCCGATGACGATTTGGTGAATATAAATCATTTAGGATTTAGAGGGGAGGCCTTACCGTCGATTGGTTCTGTCAGTCGCCTAAACATAAAATCAAAAACCGCCAATGATGATAATGCTTGGGAAATTTCTATGGCAGGCGGCAATAAGGCTGACCCTGCTCCCACGGCACACCAAGACGGCACAACGATAGAGGTCAGGGATTTATTTTATGCTACGCCTGCGCGATTAAAATTTTTAAAAACTGATCGGGCAGAATATGGCGCCATAAAAGATACGATTTTGCGCATGGCAATGGCGTTCCCCGCAATTGGGTTTAAGTTAATTCATGATGGGGCAACAAAACTAACCCTTCCACGTGAACAAGGGAATTTACTCGATCAAAGGCGCGAGCGTTTAGCGGCAATTTTGGGTAAAGAATTTGGCGAAAATTCTATCCCTGTCGAGGCCACGCGCGATACGATTTCAATTAATGGTTATGCCAGTCTGCCGACTTTGAACCGTGCGACCAACCAATATCAATATCTGTTTGTAAATGGGCGTCCCGTGAAAGACCGCATGTTATTAGGCTGTGTGCGTGCGGCATATATGGATGTTTTGCATCATGGGCGTCACCCGTTGGTCGCGTTATTTTTAACACTGCCGCCTGAAATGGTTGATGTGAATGTTCACCCCGCGAAAGCTGAAGTTAGATTTCGTGATGCGGGACATGTACGGGGTTTGATTATTTCGGCGTTAAAACATGCATTGTCGCAAAATGGTCAAACAACGTCCTCGACCTTATCAGCACAAACGCTCGATAAAATGCAAACGCAAGGCGTGGATGTTACAATGCCTGCTTTACCTTATAATCGGGGGGCACAAGCAGCCGTGCCGCGTTCCTACGCGTATAATAATCAATTAGGCGAAAAGGCGCAGGAATTTTATCGGCCTTTAAATAAAAATATTGAGAGTTTTGAGCCTTCGGCGCGTGCAGAAGAAAATTTTGAGGTTTTACCGCAAGATCAGGCGTTCCCCTTGGGCGCAGCGCGGGCGCAGATACATGAAAATTACATCATCGCCCAAAGTGAGAGCGGTTTGGTGATCGTTGACCAACATGCTGCACATGAACGATTGGTATATGAGCGTTTAAAAACGCAAATGGATGCTGGTGTTGTCAAAAGCCAAGGCTTACTCATCCCTGAAATAATTGATATGGATGAAAATAATATTGCCCTGCTGAATGAACATAAAGAAACGCTCGAAAAATTTGGCCTTGTGATTGAAGATTTCGGCCAAAGCTCTATTGCGGTGCAATCAATGCCCGCTATTATTGGTGAAAAAATTGATATTAAGAAATTAATTCAAGATATCGTTGATGAAATAAACGAACATCAAACGTTAGAGAAGCTCCAAAAATCACTTTATGAAGTTTTATCAAGTGCGGCATGCCATGGCTCTATCCGCTCTGGCCGACGTTTAAACGCAGAGGAGATGAATGCGCTTTTAAGGCAGATGGAAGAATGCGATCAATCGGCACATTGCAACCATGGTCGCCCGACTTACATCAAACTTAATTTAACCGATATAGAAAAATTATTTGGAAGACGATGACATGAATTTTGCTTTTTTAGCCTCTTATAATGGCTCCACCGCCCACGCCATCACAGATGCGTGCTTGAATGGGGATTTAATTGCATCGCCCGTATTAATGATCAGTAATAATGCAAACGCAAAAGCGCTGGAATGGTCAGAAAATAAAGGCTTAAAGACCGCTTGTTTAAATAATACGACACACCCAGAGGCTCATGATTTAGACGCAGCGATAGCAGAAAAATTACGAAGTAATAAAATTAATATCGTTATATTATCTGGTTATATGAAGTTAATTGGCCCACGCACAATGGAAGCAGTTGCGGGGAAAATTATTAATATTCATCCTGCTTTGCTCCCTAAACATGGTGGTAAGGGTATGTATGGTCGCTACGTTCATCAGGCGGTAAAAGCTAATGGTGACGATAAAACGGGTTGCACGATTCATCTTGTGAATAGCAAATACGATGAAGGGCGCATCCTCGCGCAACATGAAGTTCCTGTTAGTCCTACGGATAGTGTTGATGATATAGAAGAACGGGTGAAAGCAGCCGAGCCTGATTTTTATATCGCGACTCTAAAGAAAATTCTTAAAGGCGATATCACGCTCGACTAATTTTATTTTATTCTACCAATCCCAAAACCTGTACATCATATAAATTTTTATAATGTGATTTTGGGTTTTCTAGCAATTCCCGATGTGTCCCTTGCTCAACCACCTGCCCTTTATCAAACACCAAAATACGGTCAACGTCTTTAATGGTTGAAAGCCTGTGCGCAATCGTAATAGTCGTGCGGCCTTTCATTAGCTCCTTTAGTGCCAGCTGAATGTAATGTTCCGAAATTGAATCAAGTGAAGAGGTTGCTTCGTCTAATATCAAAATCGGTGCATCGGACAAAATCGCCCGTGCAATCGCTACGCGTTGACGCTCCCCGCCAGAGAGCTTAATCCCACGTTCACCCACCATTGTATCATATCCTTGGGGTAGTGCATCGATAAAGTCATGGGCGTAAGCTTTCTTTGATGCCGCAATGATTTCCTCTTGGCTTGCATCAGGTCGCGCATAGGCAATATTCTCCGCCAAGGTGCGATGAAACAAAATTGGGTCTTGTGGAACAAGCGCGATGACTTGCCTTAGGGAGCTTTGCGTAACGTTAGCAATATTTTTTCCATCTACAAGGATCTCACCAGCTTGAACATCATAAAGACGTTGCAGCAATTTAACGAATGTTGATTTACCTGATCCAGAATGCCCCACCAATGCAATTTTTTCGCCTGAGTGAATATCAATCGAAAAATTTTGATAGATCGGCGCGTCCTGATTACCATAGGCAAACGTAATATCATTAAATTGAATCTGCCCTTTATCACTTTTCAAAATTGTTGCGTCATTTTTGTCTTGAACAGCAATTCCCGTCTTCCAAAAATAAACAACATCCTCCATATCACTCATGGATTTTTGTAAATGTTCGGCATGGCGACCAATTTCGCGCAAATATCCGTTAATCATGAAAAATGATGTAATCACAAGCGTAATGTTACCCGCCGTGGCCAATCCTTTTTGCCATTGTAAGAAAGTCAGGAACAACATCCCCGCCAGCATTGTAAAGCTGATAAGGTTTTGCAAGATATTCATGTCATTAGCGAACAGATAAGAATGACGTGTTTTAACGTGCCAATCTTCGGCAGTATCGTTGAAAACTGTATCTTCCCGGGCTTCTGATCCGAAAGTTTTGACCGTAGGATTACAAGAAACGATATCTGCTGCAACAGCGCCAACTTTTGTGTCCGCGGCGGCAGATTGCCGATAGCGGGGCGCAAGTAATTTGACTGAAACCCAGATGCTGAAAGTACAATAAAGTAATGCCGCAGTAAAAACGAACAGACCAACCATTGGTATCGCCAAGATCAACATGAAGGAAATACCAAACAGGATAATGATGGCGGGCAAGAACCCTAATACCAATGTATCTTCAAATACTTCAAACGCACTTCTTGCGCGTGTGACTTTACGCACTGTGGCACCAGAAAAATTATTACTGTGCCAGTTAGTTGAGAAACGTTGAACTTTATATAAGGCATCAATTAAGATATCGCGCATGGAGGCACATTCAAAATGGTTGTAAAAACGGAATCCAATCCATCTTGCGACAAAAAATATTAATGATAGAGCCAAAACAATACCAATAAGCTTTAAGGCCTCATCTTTATTTTCAGTGTAATCGCCCGTAAAGCTATCTACCAATGCCCCGACGAAAGTGGGGAAGAAAACATCAACGAATGTTGAAATAGACAAGAAGAATATAGCGCAAACACCAAGCATTCTGCGCCTTTTCCAATAATTCCAAGCAAAACTAAAAATATCTTTATACGTAACTTTTTCTAACATAATCAAACCAATCTTAAATAATCTTTAAAAATAAAAGGTCGGATAATAATTAGAAAAAACAGCGTAACCGATATGTAAGAAATATTTTCTAAGATGTGATCCGACCACAGCGATGTGTCTCGGACCATCGCGTTGCGCTACATGGTGAAGCGCGGGACGAATCCGGATTTAATCGCATTAAACCCTTGCGGAATGTGTCGAATTGCTTTGAGCATTTCTTCCTCTTTACATACTTAGATTTTAAAGATGTCATAAAACGATGGTAAAAGGCAAGAAGTTTTTTAAAACTTTGTTGGACGTATAAATTTCTGGCGCTTTTTTTCGATGATGATGCGGCAGTGACAGCCTTCTAAATGGTCATTCACAATGCCCATTGCTTGCATAAAAGCATAGGCAGTCGTTGGCCCAACAAAAGACCAGCCACGTTTTTTTAAATCTTTGGACAAGGCCTTTGATTCGTCAGACATTGTGATTTGTGATAGTGTCGCATAATCAAATTTGCGTGGGCGTGATTTTAAGCTTGGTTCAAATGACCAGAAATAAGTGCCGAGTGAGCCAAATTCTTTTTCCATTTTAATCGCTCTTTGGGCGTTATTGATGGTGGATTTGATTTTACCTTGATGGCGGATGATTCCTGCATCTTTGACAAGAGCGTCGATTTTATTATCGGTGTATTTGGCTATCTTGTGATAATCAAAATCATCAAAAGCTTTACGAAAATTCCCGCGTTTGCGCAAAATCGTTAGCCAGCTTAGGCCTGCTTGAAAGCCTTCAAGGCAAATTTTTTCAAATAGACGCTGATCATCATCAACAGGGTGCCCCCATTCTTCATCATGATAGCGAGTATATTCTTCATCATTTGAAGGCCACCAACAACGTAGGACGCCATAATCATCAGTCATAAGGCCGTTTGAAGAACGCTCTGTCATTAATAATCATTGGCAAGTTCGAGGAAGTCACGCGCGGCTTTGGCATCACGTTTGAAGCCTTGGCGCTCCGCTTCTTCTTCGGGGCTGGCGCCATGTTTTTCTTCATCGTAAATTTTGCCTTTATAAAGTTCTTCTAAATGGCTGGCATCAAAAATCTCTTCTGGCGTGATATCGCCTTCAACAAAAGCAAGCGCAAGAATGAGAGAGCCACTTAAAGATGTCATCGTATGAAGAACGGTGAAATAAAGATCGTCTAATGATTCAATATAATTCCAAACACGTTTATGGGCTTCTTCTTCTTGCTCTAACGCTTCAATCTTTTTAGTGGTGTATAGCGGCACTTCAAAATGTTCATCGAACCATTTAACCCAACGTCCCCATTCTTCTTTTTGTTGCTTGGCTAAATCTTCTGGCTCTTTAGCCCAATAGCAAACAAGATCTGTATTTAAATAGCGCATGCAAGATTCTGTGATAGCTTCGCGATCACGAATTTTATCGATGCTTGTTGTTAAAAGTTGAGTGAGCGGCATCGTATCTGGCCAGACTTTTTCTTCCTGTGCCGCCCATTCCAAAATTACTGCATCTGCTAATGCCTTTGAGGGGGCAATAAGTGGCAGCCCCAAAGGGGTATTTACATCTTTGGCGTCTAATTGAATGACACGACCATCAGATGTCTTTCTTGATGAGACCAATTTGTAAAAACGTTTCATCATGGCGGTTATTTCCTCTTTGTTTCTTTATTTTAGATAGATATCACAAGCATCACTGTCAGCTTTTTCAATCATACAACTTAAGGGGTTATCTTTAATGTAATCTTCTGATTGGATCAAAGGATAATCTTGCGGCGCGGAGCTTACTGTATCGCGGCTATAAACGGCCTCTTTTAAGTCAACTTGTGTTAATCCTTTGTCTAAAAATGCCTGTAATGTCATATCGCCAATTTTTAGCATAAAAGGCACTTTTGGGGCGATGGTATAATGATCTAAACCTTTTTCAAGCTGCGCTTCGAAAGTTAATGTTTTATCATTATATTGACCTACCGCTGTGAATTTGGGGGCTTCTTCTGAATCATCATAAATATAGGCGCGATCAATTTTTAATTCTTTGGGCGTGAATAATTCTTCATCCATGCGCATATTAGTGATTTCTATATTTTTTAATTTCCCACTATTTAAAAGCAGCGCTGATAGGGGGAGCACTAACTGCACCTGCTCCGCTTCCATATTGGTGATGGCGGCATTGTTACGGCTGTGTAGGGTTAAATTGGCGATATCAATGTCAAAATTTGGAATGAAAGAAATTTTATTTAATACGCCAATCTTGGCATTGGTGTTGGTTGTCTCTGACAAATATTGTTCAAATCCCTCACGTAGTGGATCAGGATGACGTTCTACTAATTTCAATGCCGCCGCCAAGATGGCCAAAATAATGCCTAAAATGATTGGTAATTTCACCAGCAAAAATTTTAAGCGTTTCTTGCGCTTAAATATCTTGGTTTCTTTATCTGCTGTATCTGTCATGTGTTTAATATTAAAGCCTAAAATATACGCTTAAAACTTTTTTATATCTTTAAAAGGAATATAATCGGTTTGTGGGTCAAAGCCAAAATCCTTCCAGCTTTTTTGTAAATCATCTGCCAAAGGCGCGGTTAATTCAACAAGCTTATTGCTTTTTGGGTGGGTAAAGCGAATGGAACGGGCATGCAAATGGACGCGGCGCACATGATGAATGCCGTCAATGAAGGCCGCTTGTCCACCATATTTACCATCCCCAACAATGGGGCAACCCATATCATTTGCATGAACACGAATTTGGTGCGTACGTCCCGTCCGTGGCCAAAAAGCAACAAAGGCCAGCTGTTTGTGCGCGCGCTCGACAATATCAAATAATGTCCAAGCTTCTTGACCTTCTTCAAGATCAACAATCATCTTTTCTTGGCCTATCGTACCAGCTTTACGAATGGGTGCGCGAATTTCGCCAGTATTGATTTCAGGGGCAGGGACGCACAACGCCCAATAAATTTTGCGAATTTGGTGCCCTTGGAAAATCTTCCCCATTTGCCGCGCCATATCGGCAGATCGTGCAAGCAATAAAATGCCTGATGTGTCTTTATCGAGACGATGTATCAGCCGCGGGCGTACGCCCTTTTCATTTAATAGCCCGTCTAACATACCATCAATATGACGTTTAATGTTTGTCCCCCCTTGGGTTGCAAGGCCTGCTGGTTTATTTATAGCGACAATGTCGCCATCATCATAAAGTACGAGCGAGCGGATGAGTTTTTTATCTGCATCATTTAAAATGGGTTTCTTGTCATTGTCTTTGCGCTCTTCGAGCGGAGGAATGCGCACTTTTTGGCCAGCGCTAATCCTTGTAGCGGCTTTGACTCGCTTACTATCAACCCGTATTTGTCCTTTGCGCATCAATTTTTGAAGCAATCCAAAAGGTGTACCTTTTAAATGTTTTTGTAAAAATCGATCCAGCCTTTGACCGTCTTCGTCTTCGGTGACTTCTAAATAATAAACATTGCTCATGCGTACACCTGTTTAATAAGGATCATGCCAACAAAAAGTGCGGCAATGGATAAGATAATAGAGGCGCATACATATAATAAAGCCAATGAAATTTGACCGCGTTCTAACAAGGCGACGGTGTCCAGTGAAAACGCTGAAAATGTGGTAAATCCACCAAGGATTCCAACGGTTAAAAATGCTTTTATTTCTGGGGAAGGCGACCATACGAGGGCAAAGTACGAAATAAGCGCCCCCATAATGAAAGAGCCAATAATATTAACGCCCATCGTGCCAACTGGAAAAGAAATACCTGTAAGAGACATAGTGGCGGCGCCAAAAAAATGACGGAGCACTGCCCCCAAAGCACCGCCTGCGGCTATCGCTAATATCATCTGCATTTATGCGCGTATCTCATTATTATTAAAGCTTCATAACGCTTACAGGATATTGCCCAACAAATAAAGCGATCCCGCAATAAGAATGCGGTTATTGGAGTTGTGGGGTATTTGTTTAACGGCCTCTTCGACGGTTTCTGTTTGGGTTAAATGATGCGGTAAAAGTGGTTTAACACGATCATAAAGCTCTTGGGCACTAAACGAGCTAGCTTCACCTTGTATCTGAGTGGTCGTGATGGAGGCGGCATAGGGAATAAGGGGGCTCAAAAAATCCGCAGGATTTTTGCGGTTCACCATTGCGATAATTAAATGCAATGGCTTGTCGTCCTCTTTTTGCCAAAGGGCACATTGCTCAGCTAAGAAAATGCCTGCACTGTCATTGTGACCGCCATCAAGCCATAATTCTGTTCCCTCTGGGATCAGTATATTTAAGTGGTTATTTTCCAATTTTTGTAATCGCCCAGGCCAGAAAATTTTTGTTAAAGGATTCATAAGCGAGTGGGCATCGTTTGGGGATAAAATATTTGCATCAAAATCACGCCCCATAATGACCCGATATGCGGCAAGTGCTGCGCCCGCATTATAAATTTGATGCGACCCCAATAAGTTTGGACGGTTGGTGATGATTGATTCATCTTGCCATTTAAATTTCATACCGCCTTGCACCGCTTCACTTTGCCATTCTGACCCGAATGTAAATAGCGGTGCTTCGGTGGATAAGCGTGTGGAGGAATCAAGGAAAACGTTTAATATATTTTCTTTCATGGCTTGCGGCGTTTGATAGCCAATCACACATGGTACGCCTGCCTTCATAATTCCTGCTTTTTCAAATGCAATTTTGGACAATGTGTCGCCCAAGAATTTTTCATGGTCTTTTGAAATTGTTGTAATGATTGTACAAACAGGGTTTGGTACCACATTTGTGGCATCTAGCCTGCCGCCCATTCCTGTTTCTAGCAATATAAAATCTGCTGGTTCGCGTGACATAATAAGAAACGCAGCCGCTGTGAAAATTTCAAAAAATGTGATTGATTCACAACGGTTAACGGCTAGGCATTCTTCCAAAACCTCAATCAGGGCTTCGGTTGTGATTGGTTTTCCTGCTAATCTTATGCGCTCTGTTGGGTGAACCAAATGCGGGGAGGTAAACACATGGACGGTCTTACCGCTTGATTCCAAAAAACTTCGTAAGGTCGCAATGGTTGACCCTTTGCCGTTTGTTCCTGCTACATGGATAACAGGGGGTAATTTTAGATGTGGACTACCAATTTGTTTCAGAAAACGTTCAACACGTTCTAATGACATATCAATCGTTTGATCATAAAAACTATAAAGCAGGTTAAGAATATCGCTTAAGCGTTTTTCAACGGCAGGATTATTTGATTTATTATGAAGCTTATTCGTCATATGAATTTTTTAACTGCAAAATAGAGCGTAAAAATGTTGCAATAAATCTTTATCGTTAGTTACTTCTTATTTGCTTATCGCTGTATAAATATTTATTTCAAGCGCTGGATCTTAAGCTTTGGCTGTCTTTTTCTTGGGACTATTTTTAGCTTCTTTTTTTTGTGCTGATGGCTTGTTTGCGACCATCATCAAATCTAAAAGCTGTCCTATTTTCGCGTTAAGCTCTTTACGGTGCACGACCATATCAACCATGCCGTGTTCAAGAAGATATTCGGCTGTCTGGAAATCATCGGGTAAAGTTTCGCGGACTGTTTCTTCGATAACGCGTCGCCCAGCAAAACCAATGGTCGCTCCAGGTTCGGCAATATGTACATCCCCTACCATTGCAAAAGAAGCGCTGACGCCGCCCGTTGTTGGGTTGGCGAGTAAAACAATATAAGGCAGACCTTCTTCTTTCACCATATTGACCGCAATAATTGTGCGAGGCATTTGCATCAGTGACAACATGCCTTCTTGCATACGTGCCCCTCCAGAAGAAGGGATGACAATTAAAGCAGATTTTGTTTTCACCGCCTCTTCTGCGGCGCGGACAATTCCCTCACCGACAGCTGTCCCCATAGAGCCACCCATAAAAGCAAAGTTAAAAGCGGCAATCACCGTATTTTGTCCACCAATAGTACCTTTGGCAACGACGATGGCGTCTTTTTCGCCTGTTTTGGCTTTAGTGTCTTTTAAGCGGTCACTATATTTTTTCTTATCTTTAAACTTAAGCGGGTCATGCGGAACGCTTGGCGTTGAAATTTTAGTAAATTTTTTATCATCAAATATATTTTCCAAACGATCTTGGACTTTAATCGGCATATGATGTTCGCAATGATAGCAAACATTCATATTGCCATTAAGCTCTTTGCTGAAAAGCATGCCTTCACAAGATGGGCATTTTTGCCACAGATTATCGGGCACATCTTTTTGATCACCAACGATAGAGCGGATAGAAGGTCTGATGAAATTTGTAAGCCAATTCATTTTTTAATGTTCCTATTTTTTCCCTGACGGCGTTGCCGCATTTCTAAAGGTATAAATACCTATCGTTATTTGCGCCCTGTCAGGAAATAAAGCGAAACAACAGAAATAATGCCCATTAAACTAAGCTGTTTTAGCGTAAATCATGCGTAAAAAGCAACTTAAACAGCTTTTTTCAGCGCGCTGACTTGATTGCTAATAAGCCGTGTTAAATTCTCGTTATTTTGATTTTGGTGCATATTATCAACGATTGCTGAACCGACAACCACGGCATCTGCAATTTGTGACATATTTTGCGCATCTTCGGGCGTTTTAATACCAAAACCCACAGCAACGGGAATGTCTGTATGTTTCTTAATTTCCTGTATGTGCGCTCCAACCTCTTCAATATTAGCAGATTTTGTCCCTGTCACCCCTGTGATAGAAACATAATAAAGAAAACCACTGGCGTTCTTGATAACTGTTTGTAGGCGTGTACCTATTGTAGTCGGTGTAATAAGGCGAATAAGGTCTAATCCAGCTTCTTGTACAGGGACACGTAATTCTTCATCTTCTTCAGGTGGAAGATCAACAATAATAAGGCCGTCTGCCCCCGCCTTTTTTGCATCTGTGATGAAATCTTCGCAGCCGTACGCATATATGGGGTTGAAATATCCCATGAGGATAATAGGGGTGTTATCATTATGGGCGCGAAAATCTGTTACAATTTGAAATGTACGTTTCATGTTCATGCCATTTTCCAACGCTCGCAAACTACTGGCTTGGATTGCTGGGCCATCGGCCATTGGGTCAGTGAATGGCATGCCAATCTCAATAAAATCCGCGCCGCTGGCTGGAAGATTTTTTAATACATCTAAGCTTACCTCGATGCTGGGGTCGCCAGCCGTTACAAAAGTTACAAGGCCTTTTTTGTTTGCTGCCTTCAGGGCAGAAAATGTTTTTTCAATGCGGCTCATCTTTTTAAATCTCCATCCCTAGCTTTTCTGCGACGGTAAAAATGTCTTTGTCTCCGCGGCCACATAAATTCATCACAATGATATGTTCTTTGGGAAGCTCTGACGCTATTTTCATGACATGTGCAAAAGCGTGTGAAGGCTCAAGTGCGGGTATAATACCCTCTAATTTAGACAGCATTTTAAAGGCGTCTAACGCTTCATCATCTGTTACGGACACATATTGTACGCGTTCTATGTCGTGTAAATAAGCATGCTCTGGCCCGATTCCTGGGTAGTCTAATCCTGCAGAAATTGAATGCGCCTCGGTGATTTGCCCGTCATCATTTTGAAGAAAATAACTTCGCATACCATGCAGGATACCTGCTGATCCGCCTGTTAAACTCGCGGCATGTTTGTCCGTATCCACACCGAAACCGCCTGCTTCAACGCCAATCATATTTACAGTTGGATCATCCAAAAAGGGATGGAAAAGCCCCATAGCGTTTGATCCGCCGCCAATACACGCAACAAGCGTATCTGGAAGGCGTCCCTCTTTTTCAAGCATCTGTTGTTTTGTTTCCTCGCCGATGACAGATTGAAAATCACGCACCATTTCAGGGTAGGGATGGGGACCTGCAACTGTACCGATCAAATAGTATGTGTCATCAACATTGGCAACCCAATGACGAAGGGCTTCGTTCATTGCATCTTTTAATGTGCCTGATCCTGATGTCACAGGGACAACCTCTGCGCCCAATAATTTCATGCGGAATACGTTGGGGGATTGGCGCTCCACGTCCTCCGCACCCATAAAGACCGTACAAGGCATATCGAACAAAGCACAGACAGTCGCTGTGGCGACGCCATGCTGTCCCGCGCCAGTTTCCGCAATAATACGTGTCTTGCCCATACGACGGGCAACAAGAATTTGCCCTAAACAATGGTTGATTTTATGTGCGCCTGTATGGTTCAGCTCATCTCGCTTAAAATATATCTTTGCGCCTTTATCTCCCTTGGCATAATGCTCTGTCGTGGCTTTGGCAAAATAAAGGGGAGAGGGGCGACCAATATAATCTTTGGCAAGCGCATGAAATTCATCCCAAAAGGCCTGATCATCTCGCGCTTTATGCCATTCTTCTTCAACGCTTAAAATAAGCGGCATCAATGTTTCCGCAACATAGCGCCCCCCATATAGACCAAAATGTCCTTTTTCATCAGGACCAGCGCGTAAACTATTGGCGGCGGTTGCTTGTGATTTTTTATTGTCTAGAGCGATCATTATTTTAGCCTTAAATTTAAAAAATCATTTATACAAGATTAGTGGTAATTTCACAGTTAAATCTATTTTACATAAAATATTATGTAAAAGGTGATTTGGTGGTTGAAGAAGTAGTTATAGGATCTATCCTTGCATAAATAATGCGAAGAAATCACTCTTTTGCGTTCTTTGTGCGAGGAAGTATTTTTTCAAAGACTGAAGTGCTAAAATGAGTGGGCTTAGTTTTCCGCTAAATAATTTAAAGCGAGTGTGTATCAGATTTGAGAGGTCTTTTTTACAGCCTCTAAAAAGCGCTTAATTTTTGCAGCCTCTTTGATGCCTTTTTCGCTTTCAACACCGCTCGAGACATCAACAGCATAAGCGCCTGAAAGTTCGATGGCGTCAGCAACATTTTCGGGTGTTAATCCCCCACTCAGCATCCATGGTTTTGACCCACGATAGCCCTTCATGAGCTTCCAATCAAAAGCAACACCATTGCCTCCTGGCAGTTCTGCTGGTTTGGCATCAAACAACAGCCAATCGGCGACAGCGTCA
>CALDTV010000003.1 GCA_937923625.1 uncultured Alphaproteobacteria bacterium | reverse complement strand
GGGATATTCTCACGGGTCTTAAAATGACAGGCTATTTTTTGGAACATTGGGCGTTCACCCATCATACAAATGGCGTGCCAGAGCCACGCATTTTATTAGAAGATAAATTTTATAAAGCGCTTTGAAAGACTAAGCCGCCTGACAAGAGTTTTGCCTGCCTATGTGAGCCATCATTCTATCTATATTTGCTCGTTGCGCGTCAGGAACCCGAATGGCTTTTAATATACTCAAATCTTTATTGTTGAACACCGCAGAGACAACAGCGTTGCCATCTATTCTTACCGTAATTTTGGGGGCGCCATTATCTGACTGTACAGCATGAATAGAAATTTCTTCTCCGTCCATATTATTCGTAAGTATTTTAGTGCGTGTTCGCTTTATCTCTGATGCTTCCTCGAACAAAGTTCTTAAACTTGTTAAAAATAACTCATTATTTTCTTTGTCATAGGGCGTGCCAGTCACCAAAGGGCACAAAAGGGTAAAAAATGTTTCTTTTTTATCAGCTTTGGTTTTGTCATCTTTAGTCATAGTAATACTCCAATAAACATAAGCAGGAATATTTACATAACACATATAAAATTGCAAGTTTTTTGACAAATTATTTTTAAATGCATTTTTATCAACAAGGGCGATATTTTTTATCTTAATTTTTGGATAGTTTATAAAGTTCGTGCCATAGTCATAATATATTTAAAAAGAGGATGAATATGTTTCGATTTTCTGAAAATTATTTCCGTGGCGAAGAGCCGCCTAAAAAGCCTGCGGTGGCAAGAACGCATAAAGGATATAGCGCTGATTGGAATACTTGCGCGGGCGTAGAGAGCCCCGCGGAGGTTGAGGCATCATTCTCGCGTCATATAGCGTCACGATATTCTCACGCGCCGCGTTGGGGCAGAAATATTTGATCTGTGGTTTTCTTGTAAAAAACCATAGCCGTACGCGCCATGACACGTTAAAAACCTTACATGGCGAAGAAATCGACACCTGCAATAGAACCGCAAATTATTGACGAACCGATGGGGGATATCCTTTCGGAGCGTTACTTGGCCTATGCTTTGTCAACAATTATGCACCGCGCCTTGCCTGATGTGCGCGATGGTATGAAGCCTGTGCATCGCCGCCTTTTATATGCAATGGCGCAATTAAATTTAAAACATGACGCGCCGCCCAAAAAATCGGCGCGTGTGGTCGGGGATGTGATTGGTAAATATCACCCGCATGGCGATAGCTCGGTTTATGACGCCATGGTGCGTTTGGCGCAAGATTTTGCTGTGCGCTATCCCATGGTCGATGGTCAGGGGAATTTCGGTAATATTGATGGGGACAATGCTGCCGCCATGCGTTACACGGAGGCACGTTTAACCCGCGTGGCGCAGTTAATGCTGGAGGGCATTAACGAGGATGCCGTGGATTTCCGCGCAACCTATGATGGATCAGAAAATGAGCCAGTGGTTCTTCCTGGGGCATTCCCCAATATCTTGGCCAACGGGTCGAGCGGCATTGCCGTGGGGATGGCAACAAATATCCCGCCGTTCAACGTGGCGGAACTTTGTGAAGCGTCGCTGGCGATGTTGGAAAATGATTTAACGACAAAAGAATTAGTAAAAATCGTTAAAGGGCCAGACTTCCCAACGGGCGGCACGCTGATTGAACCCAAAGCCAATATTATTCAGGCCTATGAAACAGGCAAAGGCGCGTTTCGCGTTCGTGCAAAATGGGAACGCGAAGATCTAAAGCGCGGTACTTATCAAATCGTCATCACGGAAATTCCGTATCAGGTGCAAAAATCAAAGCTGATTGAAAAAATTGCTGATCTGATAAATGCAAAGAAAATCCCAATGCTCGATGATATTCGGGATGAGAGCGCCGAGGATATTCGCATTGTCCTTGAGCCTAAAAATGGCACGATTGATGCCGACCTTCTTATGGAGGCATTATTCCGTTCCTGTGATTTAGAAACACGCTTCAACATGAATATGAACGTGTTGGACAATGGGATCACACCGCGTGTGATGCCACTTAAAGAAGTGCTGCAATGCTGGTTAGATCATCAGCAAGTTGTACTGGTGCGCCGCTCCCGTCACCGTCTTGATAAAGTTTTACATCGTTTGGAAGTTTTAGAAGGTTTTCTGATTGTTTACTTGAATGTGGATAAGGTCATCAAAATTATCCGTACCAAGGATAAGCCCAAAGATGAGTTGATGAAAGAATTCAAACTCACGGAAAATCAAGCTGAAGCAATTTTAAATATGCGCTTGCGTAGCTTGAATAAGCTCCAAGAAATTGAGCTTCAAGGTGAGCATGATGAACTTTCCAAAGAGCGTGACGATTTAGAAAAGTTGATTAAATCCGAAGCGCGTCAATGGACGATGATTAAAAAACAGATCAAAGCCTTACAAGAAGAATTTGGCGCGACAACTTTCCTTGGTAAACGCCGCACGAAAATTGGTAAAGCCCTGGAGCCTGTTGATATGGAACAGCTCGAAGAAGCGATGATTGAAAAAGAACCGATCACCGTGATTTGTTCTTCAAAAGGCTGGATTAAAGCCATGCGCGGCCATGATGTTGATACCAAAGCCATTAAATATAAAGACGGCGACCGCGAAGCCTATGTGCTGGAAGGTATGACAACCGATAAATTTTTGGTGTTTGGATCGAATGGGCGTTTTTATACGCTTGGCGGTGACCAACTACCGGCGGGGCGTGGCTTTGGGGAGCCTGTCCGCCTGATGATTGGCCTGCCCAATGATGCGGATATTGTCGATATGAAGCTTTATGACGCCGAAGGGCGGATGATATTGGCGGCGGATGACGGGCGCGGCTTTATTGTCAAAACCGAAGATGTCTTGGCACAAACCAAAAACGGCAAACAAATTCTTAATATCGTCGCGGGTAAATCCGAAGCTAAATTGTGTAAACCCATCGCGGAGGGTGACGATCACATCGCCATCATAGGCGAGAACCGTAAAATGATTGTTTTTGATCTAGAACAAATCCCCGAAATGACGAAGGGACGCGGCGTGATTTTGCAACGTTATAAAGATGGCGGCTTGAGCGATCTTAAAACCTTCAAATGGGATGAGGGGTTATCCTATAAATATGGCGCAGGGGAAACATTAGTCGAAGACCTCAACCCCTGGCTCGGCGAACGCGCCCAAGCGGGTAGACTGCCGCCTAATGGCTTCCCACGAAGTAAAAAGTTTGGTTAAAAAGCTATCATTTATATTGGTCAGAAAAAATGAATCTAGAAGAAGATATTGGTGATATCGTTTATATTCTTATTAACGAGGCCATGCCTGACTACGTTAAAATAGGACGAACAATTAATTTAGAACAGCGTATGAGATCTTTAGATAATACTTCTGTGCCATTACCATTTGAATGTTTTTATGCAGCGCGAGTTAAAGATGCAACTTTTGTGGAGAAACAACTTCACGATGCTTTCATGGATAATAGGGTTAGGTCGAATAGAGAATTTTTCGAAATAGCACCTGAAAGGGTTGCTTCCGCTTTAAAAATAGCAGAATTAGAAGATGTTACACCTAATCAAGATTATACTGAAACAGAAGAAGATAAAAAAGCTCTTGATAAAGCGCGGAAAGTTAGAAGTATCTTTAATTTTGAAATGGTTAATATTCAGCCTGGCGAAGTTCTTACATTTAACCGTGATGAAAATTTAACCTGCACTGTTATTGATGATAGAAACGTAGAATTTCTGGATTCAATTATGACTTTATCTGCTGCGGCTAAAATTGCATTGGAAAATCAAGGAATTTACTGGAAAGCTGTGTCGGGTCCTGCAAGTTGGCAATATAAAGGAGAAACTCTTTATGATCTCCGAAAACGGATGGAAACAGGTGAATAAATATTCCTAAAAGCTTAAGGAAACTCAACCTTGCCTTCTGTTCTTTGATATAGTTGGCGTTCGGTTTTTTCTTTGCGGGTGACGGCGCGGGTGGATTTGTTCGCGCCTTCTTCGACGACAATGCCCTCGTGAAGTAGAATAATGCTTATGCGGCGGTTGCGGGCGTCACGGGGATCGTCGGTGTAAAGATGGTCTGTGTCTGCTTTTCCAACAACGTTGTTTAATCTAGCGGCTGGCATACCATAGCTGCGTAAAGCACGACGGGCGCTGTTGGCGCGGTCGGCTGATAATTCCCAATTGGTGTAATTCGCCCCAGGACCATAAGGAATGCTATCCGTATGGCCGCGAACAGACACTTCATTTGGAAGGCGTTGAATAATGGCGGAGACTTTGCGCAATATATCTTTTGTTTCGGGAAGTAAATTGGCACTACCGCTGGCGAAAAGAGGGCGTTTTTCTTGATCAAGAATTTGGATGCGTAAACCTTCTGGCGTGGTATCAATTTTTAATGAATCTTTCATTGCGGCTAATTCTGGATCGGCCTTTATCGCAGCTTCTAAGGCGGCTTGTGTGCGTTTAAAGTTTTCTTCTTCGCGTTTTTTTAATTCTGCGGCGAAGCGTTCATCGGAAATATTTGCGTCATCATTTTGAATGGGGTCGCCAGGGCGCAGGGCGGGGTCTTGGGTTTCTGGCTGCGTGACCAATGGCTTGACCGTCGAGGTCATCGCGCCATCTTTGGAGATAGTTGTACCTCCCAATATGCCGTTAGAGCCGTCTTCGCTGCGGGTGATCATGGGAGTGGAGGTGAAATATTCGGCGATACCTTCTTTTTGAACTTCGGTTGTAGAACTAAGGAGCCAGAGCATTAAAAAGAATGCCATCATCGCGGTCACGAAATCCGCATAGGCCACTTTCCATGCACCGCCATGATGACCATGCGCGGCTTTTTTGATCTTCTTAACAATTATGGGGCGGAGCTCGTCCTGCTTATCTGACATTGTCTGCTCTTCTATGGCGTGTTTTTCTTGAGGCCATTATGATGTTGGCGTCGGTAATTCGTTGAGTTTTTCTTCAAGCTCAAGGAAAGTTGGTTGCACATCATGGGGTAATAATTTACGCGAAAATTCTACGGAGACTTGCGGCGCAGCACCGTTCAGGAACGCAATAATGCCTGCTTTTATGCATTTGTAATACATGATCTCTGTGTCTGCACGGGCAAGCATCGCGCCCGCGATGGGGGCGGCGAAACCATAAGAAAGCCAAACCCCAAGAAATGTTCCAACAAGCGCGGAACCAATCATTTTACCCAAGATGGCGGGGGGCTGATCAATCGAGGCCATTGTTTTAATGATCCCCAAAACCGCCGCCACAATCCCAAGGGCGGGAAGGCCATCAGCCATGGTTTGCATAGCATGACCGGGGTGTTGTTCATGGTGGCTGATGGTTTCGATTTCTTCATCCATCAAGGCTTCGATTTCGTGCGGTGAGTCATTCCCTAAAGAAATGATACGAAGATAATCACACAGGAATACTAATGCGTGATGATTGTTTTGAACTTTTGGAAATTGACCAAATAGGTCACTTGTTTGTGGTTCTTCAATATGTTGTTCTAAGGCAAGCCACCCTTTGGTGCGTGCCAACTTAAATATGGTGAATAGTAAGCTGAGAAGGTCAATATAGCTTTGTTTGTCATGCGCAGAAGGGGACTTTAACGCCCTAAAATAACCTAATGTCTCTTTGACGACATTCCATGGGTTAGCAATGATAAAGGCGGCACAGGCCACACCAAAAATAATCATCATTTCTGCGGGCATGGCGGGCAGGATCGCGCCAACAATAAGATGCGTTCCCGCTTCAACGCCTGCGGCGACCATTAGGCCACCGAAGGTCATGATAAAAACAAGTAAGATAGCAATAAATTTCATATTTTTATAATTGCGAGGGCGGCTCTCGAAATCCTTTCAATGAAGAGGCAGCGTATTTAAGAAACAATACTTTCTGTATCTACTTAAATCTTATCTGGAGAATATTAAGATTTTACAAATTGATTATGTCCAAAAGTGGCCGTGACCAGCCATTTTAGGACATGAAAAGTATGCCTGAGTTGTGAGTTTTTACAAGAGAGGAGTGGTTGCGATAACGCTTAGCCCAGTGAGGGATTTTAAATTGGTCGTGATCCTTCGCTTTATTCAGGAAAACAACTTGTGAGCTTATGGTTACTGCGAAGGAGCTTTAGCGACTGCGGCAATCCAGAGCGCAACTGAAATATTCTAGATTGCTTCGTTATTACATTCCTCGCAATGACGTGTTGTGGTGTTTTACTTACTTAACCACTGCGCGACATCAAGGGCGGAGTAGGTGAGGATCATATCGGCGCCGGCACGTTTGAACGCCATTAAACTTTCCATCATCGCGGATTGATAATCCAGCGCACCAGCTTCGGCGGCAAGGCGGATCATCGCATATTCACCACTTATTTGGTACGCAGCGAGGGGGAGTTCGGTTTTATCCCGTAATTTAGCAAGAATATCCAAATAGGGCATACCGGGTTTGACCATCATGATATCCGCGCCTTCTTGTTCATCCATCAGCGCGTCTCGAATGGCTTGGCGACCATTGGCGGGATCAAGCTGGTAAGATTTGCGATCACGTGGAACATTTTCATCATGCCCCAAGGAGCAACCCGCTGCATCGCGGAACGGGCCATAAAAGACAGACGCAAATTTCGCGGCATAGGCCATGATGGGCACATGGGAAAATCCAGTGACATCCAAGGCATGGCGAATGGCAGAAACTTGTCCGTCCATCATGCCGCTGGGGGCGACCATATCTGCGCCAGCTTCAGCGGCAATAACGGCTTGCATGGCAATATTCTCAACAGTTTTATCATTATCAACATCACCGTCTAAGCCAATTGGGCCGCAATGGCCGTGGTCGGTATATTCGCAAAAGCATAAATCCGCGATGATGGTGACATCGGGCGCGGCTTTTTTCGCGGTATGAATCATACGCGCCATGAGCCCATTGGGATCAGTTGAATCACTGCCGCTATGGTCTTTATTGTGCGAGACGCCAAAAAGCATGACAGCAGGAACACCCGATGCCGCAACCTCTTTCATGCGGCCTTCTAATGTTTTTTCTGTCTCCCGCACGACGCCCGGCATGGATGGGATCGCCACGGGCTTATCAATATTTTCTTCGACAAACATCGGATAGATCAAATCTGTGACCTGCACCGAATTTTCCTGCACCATTTGGCGAATGCCGGCTTGTTGACGTAAACGGCGCATACGCACATGCGGAAAAGCATTCTCCGTCAGGCGCTTATGTTTCATCAGCTCAGCGTGTGATTTCGGCTCAGTCAGGTTCTCTGGCAATAATGCCTTGATTTTATCGTTGGTGGAATCGCTCATGAACTTATCAAATCTTTTATTATTGTAAAGCGGGGCTAGGCCTCGCGGCAAAACCGTTACTTTTCACTATTATATTTAGATGGGATTGTAAATGATCGAATGCTCTGGCACGATACTATTAACAAAGGAATTTTGGGGAATAAAACGCATGAACACACCTTATTATGACGCTATTCAGATGATTGAACGTCTCCACCGTTATTTTTTGGATGTGGTGAAAATGGAATTAGACCGCAAACAGGTGCAAGATATCAATAACGTGCAAGCGATGATTTTGTATAATATTGGACATGATGACATGACCGTGGGGGAGCTGACTTTACGCGGCTATTACCTTGGTTCTAACGTGTCTTATAACGTGAAGAAAATGACGGAGAATGGCTATATTGAACAAAATCGTTCGGTGCATGATAAGCGCTCCATCCGTGTGAGCTTATCGGATAAAGGCAAAGAATTATTCGCCATTTTAAACGAAATGTTCGCCCGTCATAACAGCAAATTAGAGGGCACAAAGCTAACGCCAGAAAGTTTAAAAGAAACAATTCAAACCCTTAAAAACATCGAGCATTTCTGGAATGCCCAAAGCCAATTTAACGGCCTAGGGACGCCAGATGGGGAATAAGTTTTCCTGTTAAATTTATAAACTGGCTTATGTTTAAATGCTAAAATTGTGTCGTACGCCCCTTACGACAACAGTTTAAGTGAGTAAAATTGTTGACATAATATGATTAAATTGTCATATAAAGTCTATGTTGACAAAACCTCTCAAAGAAACTTGGCGTGATGCTGCGATAGAGATAGCATAGGCAGACATTGCCGACCCCAAAACCTCGACGATATTTCGTCCAACTAAAGGTGCTTATTCTAGCTATATTTCTAGGCTATCTAATCGACCAACGTTAACTCACATAAATGATGAGAACATTACGGCGCATAAAGATTTAATTATGGCTGAAATTCAAAAAGATATTGATACCAATAAGCCTAGTACAGGAACTGTTTCAGCTCATATAAAATTAGCTTACCCAAAAGTGTTTGAGAGAACCTAATATAAAAAATCATGATTTCCGATATTTTAATGACACATTGGACGCATGCCGCGCAGAGCTATATGGCTGATAGAGCGCAGCATTATGGCGGGCATATTTATTCCGCTGAGGTGTTTGATGCGTATATGGATGATCTTATTAATTTCGGTCTTTTTAATGGTGTGAATGATTTTAATTTTTTTAAAAGAAATACCGCAGATTTAATTCTTCCTACCTTGCGAATTGATGCGCGATCACAACATTGGCAGACGCGTATTCCCGCCGAATCTTTTGCTAATAGCTACAAAAGAGAACTAAAAGCGCCAACAGGCTCAAAAAATCTTCAATATCCTTTTTGGCTTGGGCTCAGAATGAAGTAAAAAAAACTGCTGAAGGGTATTGTTTTATTTTAACGTGTTTCATATTGCGTCCTGCATCAATGTTTCATCGTGGCTCTAACCCTATTGCCTTTATTCCTGCGCGGGAGCGGTAATTCGTTTGAAATTCTATGCCTGTTTCTTCTGAAGATAATACAGGCCAACCGCCACTGCCTTTTCCCGTACATTTTAACCTTGTAAAAATTTTTAGATTCTCAGCGTTAAGGGGAACGCGCTTTCCGTCTTGCTGAGCGAAAAAAACAGCGTCCCTGAAAAGATCAGGAAAATTAATGTAGTAAGTTTCGCCTACTTTTAATCTGGGGGCGGCTCTCCAAAATTTTAACATAAAGATACTCCTGTTTTTCTCATGAGAAAGTACAGAAGTTTATTTATTATGTCAATAATTCAAGAGGGCTATTCAAACGCTGCAATATCTGTTTGCGCGCGCCCTAGGATAAGGGCGTGAATGTCGTGTGTGCCTTCGTATGTGTTGACGGCCTCAAGATTCATCATGTGGCGGATAACGTGGTACTCATCGGCAATACCGTTACCGCCTAACATATCACGGCAAATGCGGGCAATGTCCAAGGCTTTGCCGCAATTATTGCGCTTCATCATGGAGATCGCTTCGGGTGGGGCGCGTCCGTCATCTTTTAACTGGCCAAGGCGGTGGGCGCTGATAAGCCCCAAAGTGATTTCGGTTTGAATATCGGCTAATTTCTTTTGCACCAATTGGTGTCCTGCCAATGGGCCGCCATAGACACTGCGCTCCATAACGTAATCTCGGGCGACGTGCCAGCACGCTTCCGCCGCGCCCATCACCCCCCAAGAAATGCCGTATCTCGCAGAATTCAGGCACATGAACGGTGCTTTCAAGCTATCCGCTTCGGGCAGTTTATTTTCTTCGGGGACAAAAACCTCATCCATTGAAATACCGCCTGTGATGGATGCGCGGAGGGAGAATTTCCCCTCAATCTTCGGCGCGGTTAAGCCCTCCATGCCTTTATCTAAAATCAAGCCAATGATTTTACCGTCATCATCTTTTGCCCACACCACAAACACATCGGCGATGGGGGAATTGGTAATCCATTGTTTCGCACCGCTTAGGCTGTAACCGCCCTTAACGGATTTCGCGCGGGTAATCATCGTGGCGGGGTTTGATCCGCCATCAGGCTCAGTCAAACCGAAACAGCCAATCAGCTCCCCACTGGCAAGGCCGAGGAGATATTTCTCCTTCTGCGCGTCTGATCCAAAGGTATAAATTGGGTACATCACCAAGGATGATTGCACAGAAAGCGCGGAGCGATAGCCACTATCCACGCGCTCCATCTCCCGCGCGATCAAGCCATAGGCCGTGTAAGAAACGCCGGGGCAATCATACCCCTGTAGCGTCGCCCCCAACAGTCCCATCGCACCCATTTGTTTCATAATGGCGGGATCAAATTTTTCGTGACGGTTGGCTTCGATAATGCCGGGCATTAACTCCTTTTGCGCAAAATCATGGGCGCTGTCGCGGATCATACGGTCTTCTTCGCTCAATATCTCATTGAGGAGGAGGGGGTCTTGCCAATCAAATTCTGCTCTTGTCATGCCTTTAGTTTATCATAGGGTGTTATTGAAATAGTTAACAAAAAAGATAAATTTATTGACATAATTTTTTTTGAGGTTTTATGTTATCGTATGGATGACTTCGTAACAATTGATACAATCAAAGCTCTTTATAGGGAAGCTTCGTTCATCTATCTATCAACGACACGGGAAGATGGCAGGCCGCATCCGTCGAATGCCCGTGTTACGCATGGACACGGTTTATCTCTGTATTTTCTAAGCGAGGCAACAAGTGCAAAATCAACGCATATTGCTAGTGATCCCCGTGTTGGGGGTAGTATGCTCATTCGTCCGCCTAAACCAGGAACGGGATTTAATCTCTATTTTGATGGTTTTGCACAAGTGGTTTCAAAGGATGACTTACCAGCATCACTCTTACCTGTAAGCTATGACGAGCGAGAGAGAGCGATTAGAGCTTTATGCGCGGGGCGGGATGATTACGCCGCAAATATGGATGATATTTTAGCGGAAAAAGGCGACTTAAAGTTACATCGCATCGTCCTAACGCAAGCATGGTTTAACGGCGGAATCTACAAAGAAGGTTCAGGCGTCGAAAGCAACGCAACCAGAAACCTCAAAATTGTTGGTGATAAGGCTTGCCCTTTACTGCGCCGATACATGGTCGAGGGCGATGCGCCTTTACCTGATTATGCGATGGAAGTGCCAGAAGAAATGATACGGGCTCAATTAGGATTGGGGTAAGCAATAAAGAATAATTCATGTTTATTCATGTTCATTCGTGGTTTATAAAAACGTATGAATGTTAGCGATGCCCTAAAAAGACGAGAGATTATTATTGAATTTCACCCTATCGGGCAATTGGTCAAGGTCACAGCCATGGACACGGCCACCCTCACCGAAATCTCTATTCAAGGTCCCAAAAGTGCAGGGGAGGAGACATTGAGACTTAATGCGCTAAAGCGTCTTGAATATGTCCTGAAGAAAAAAGAAATTATCTCATAGGTCTTGTCGTTATTATATTTGGTATGCCTCGGTTATGCCTGGCAATTTGATTCAAGTGAACCGCTAATCCCTCTTCGTTGGTAAATAATTGATAGCCTTTTAGCCAAGGGTGATTAGTGTGAATTTCTTTATCAAAGCCATTCACAAATCCATCAGGGCTAGGAGAATGTGTTGAAGTTTTTATGAAATGGGCGTTTAAATCAAATCTTATCTCTTTTCCTGAAGGTGAGACAGCATTTATTGGTATAGTTTGTTCCATGCGTGTAACATTATTGTCATTACCTCTGACTATTCTCATAATATATCCCAAATAAATTTTTAGTTACAGATCAAAACATTACATGATATTTTCAATTATGTAAATAATAAATATCAGCTAAAACTCAAATTTTTTAAAGTATTTTAGGCTTGTATAAGCGCGAAATTGTGGTTGAAAGAAACAAGGTGAAACCTTATAAAACTCTTATGAAATTAAAAGTGGCTATAGCTTGCGACCATGGTGGTGTCGCGCTAAAAAACTATATTAAAGATAGTTTTAAGGTCAAATGGATTGATTTGGGCACGGATAATGCCAAAAAATCGGTTGATTACCCTGATTATGGTCATGCGCTGGCGGAGGCTGTGGCTGAAGGCGAAGCAGATTTTGGCATTGCTATTTGCGGTACGGGTATTGGCATTTCGATGGCCTGTAACCGCCACAGCCAAATTCGTGCGGCGCTTTGTACTAATACAACGATGGCGAAGTTAACCCGCGAGCATAATGATGCGAATGTTTTATGCCTCGGCGCCCGTATTACAGGCGATGTTCTGGCCGCAGAGATTGTCCAAGAATTCTTAGAAACTGATTTTGAAGGCGGGCGACACGCCCCCCGCGTAGAAAAATTGAATAACCCCAATTAGCCAAATCCAAAGGAGCCTAACCCCATGAGTAACGTAACAGCCATGAAAGATAACGATATGACACCAGATAATTTTTTCACCGCCCCGTTAAGTGAAACTGATCCCGCTATTCACGACGCCATTGAAAAAGAAATGGAGCGTCAACAATATTCGATTGAATTGATCCCCTCTGAAAACATTGTTTCTCAAGCGGTATTGGATGCCCAAGGGTCAATCTTCACCAACAAATATGCTGAAGGTCTTCCGGGGAAGCGTTATTATGGCGGGTGTGAGCATGTAGACGTTGCGGAAAACATCGCGATTGAGCGTGTGACAAAATTATTCGATTGTAAATTTGCTAACGTGCAACCGCATTCTGGCGCGCAAGCCAACCAAGCGGTTTATTTGGCATTATTAGAGCCAGGCGATAAAATCCTTGGCATGCGTCTCGATCACGGTGGGCATTTGACTCATGGGTCGCCTGTTAATCAATCAGGTAAGTGGTTTGATTTTGAATCATACGGCGTTAGCGATGATGACCAACAGATTGATTTTGATGAAGTGCGCGCCAAGGCACGTTCGCACAAACCAAAAATGATTGTTTGTGGTGCGTCTGCTTATTCGCGTGTGATTGACTGGGCGAAATTCCGTGAAATTGCCGACGAAGTGGGCGCGTTGTTGATGATTGATATGGCGCATTATTCTGGTTTAATCGCGGCGGGTGTGTATCCATCGCCGTTACCATATGCGGATGTTTGTACGACAACAACGCACAAATCCATTCGTGGCCCGCGCGGCGGTTTAATTCTTTGGAATGATGAAAAATATTCTAAAGGTTTCAATATGGCGGTTTTCCCTGGTTTGCAAGGTGGCCCTTTGATGCATGTTATTGCGGCCAAAGCAGTGGCATTTGGTGAAGCCCTCAAGCCAGAGTTCAAAGCATATTCACAACAAGTAATTGATAATTGCCGCGCACTGGCCGCAAGCTTACAAGCGCGTGGATATAATATTGTGTCTGGCGGAACGGACAGCCACGTGATGATTGTTGACCTTCGCGGTAAATCTTTCTTCGGTAAACATGCGGAAAAAGCGCTGGATCGTGCGGGATTAACCTGTAACAAAAATACTGTGCCGAATGACCCAGAAGGGCCCTTCACAACATCTGGTATTCGTTTGGGAACGCCAGCCCCAACCACACGCGGTTTTGGCACAGAAGAATTCACCAGCGTTGGAAACATGATCGCGGATATTTTGGATGCGCTGGAAGAAGCGGAAGATAAAACTGTTTCAACCAACAACGAAGCAGAAGTAAAAGCCGCGGTGCGTGAATTGTGTGAGAAGTTTCCGATTTATCGCTAAACGTCAATGCGCGCCTAAATTTATTTAGGCGAAGCAATCCAGAATAGTTTTTTCTAAACTGGATTGCCGCGTGGTGCTTTATGACTCTTATGAAAGTGTGCCGTATATGAGATGCCCGTTTTGCCAAAGTGATGGAATACAAGTAAAGGACTCGCGCCCAACAGAGGATAATTCCTCTATTCGCCGCCGCCGTGTTTGCTCGGAATGTGGGGGGCGTTTTACAACGTTTGAACGTATTCAATTGCGCGATATTATGATTGTAAAATCAGATGGTAAACGCCAACCATTTGACCGTGAGAAAATTATGCGCTCAATGGAAGTGGCCTTGCAAAAACGCCCCGTTACCACAGAGCAAATTGAAAAGGCTGTGACGGGTATTGTACGCCAGTTAGAGAGCAAGGGTGATAATGAATTCTCTTCATTATATGTCGGGGATCTGGTGATGCAGGCGCTGATTAATCTTGATGTGGTCGGCTATATTCGTTACGCGTCCGTCTACAAAAATTTCAGCGAACCTGAAGATTTCAATGCCTTCCTCCAAGAGGTGCAGGATCTTCAAGCGGCCAATATGCCAAAAGTATCTAAGAAAAAGCCTTAAGATCTAGTTGGCGCAGGGAACATATTTGCCGTGTATATTAAGCCAGCCGTTGCCACAGCAGCCGCAGGTATAACTGTAATTGGTGTCGGCATTAAAGGGATTTCAGCAGGTAGCATTAACGCTTTTTCTACAATGGCAGGCGCAATGTAGCCTGCGCCAGCAAAGCAAGCAATTAAGCCGTAATCTACGGATGCTTCCGAAATAAAGTGAGATACTGTTGATCTGATGTTTTTAAAAGTGGTGACATCATTACGCTTTGCGTTAACTTTGAAATGCTCTTTCGCCGCCATAAATGGGCTGACAAGATAGTGACCTACGTTTCTTGCGGCGTCCTTAAAGGCCGATAGCATTTTTTGGGCTTTCATAATGGACTCCTTATGTATTAAGTCAGAAATATATACATATATTCAATAAACTTTTATGTCAATATATGTGTTGCTCATTTGTAAATCTTGAAATTGGTAAGATCGAGGCCTACAAAATGCTTATTGAATTCCCATCTCATTCATCAAACGTTGCGTGCGTGGCATTGGTTGATCGTTTTCATAAACGTCAGAAATAATAGCACTGACGCCACATAAAGCCGTAATGCCTGCGCCAGCGACCAGAAAAGCTTGCGGCAGGTGTGCGCCTGTGATGTAGGGCGCCATTTTGGTTGCAATCACACCAGCGGAGAAGCCCTGTAAAAGTGTTCCCCCAATAGCTGAGCCGACAATTGCGGCTATACGACCTCTCCCCTGATTGATATTTGAGTTGAATATGGTTGTGTACACCCTTTGTGGAGCGGTGACGAGATCCATTCCTACGGCTTTTGCAAACTTTAATGCTAAAGATAAATTATTGTTCATGATCCTTCATTAACAAGAGCTTAACGTTATGTCAATTAAAAACGGCTTGTGATTTGGGGGGATATAGGTTGATTTAAACGCATGAAATTTGACGCCAAAGATATTCAATATATGCGTGAAGCTTTAATGCTGGCGCAAGCAGGGCTGGGGCGTGTTGCGCCGAACCCATCTGTGGGGTGTGTTCTTGTGAAAGATGATTGCATCATTGGCCGTGGCCGCACCAGCGATGGCGGTAGGCCGCACGCCGAAGTTAATGCGTTGAATGAGGCAGGGAAAGGCGCGAGGGGGGCGACGGCTTATGTGACCCTTGAGCCGTGTTCACATCAAGGTAAAACAGGGCCATGTGCGCAGGCCTTGATTGATGCGGGCGTTAAGAAAGTTTTTGTTTCATGTCTTGATCCCAATCCACAAGTGAATGGGCAGGGGATACAGATGTTACGTGATGCGGGCATTGAAGTTTCCACGGGGCTATTGGAAGACGAAGCGCTGGCAATGAATAAGGGATTTTTTTTGACCCAAACCAATCAGCGTCCGTTTATTACACTTAAAATCGCGACATCAAACAATGGCAAAATCGCCCACGTAAATGGGCAGTCAAAATGGATTACGGGGGAGCTGGCGCGGCAACATGCGCATCTCTTACGCTCCCAACATGATGCGATTGCGGTGGGGGCGAATACGGTGCTGGTTGATAATCCCTCCTTAACGACGCGACTTGAAGGCATTGATCACCAAGCAAAAATAATCGTGTTTGATCGCCGCGGACGTTTAACGGGCAAGGAAAAAATCTTTGACCATGATCCGCTGATCTTATCCGAGCCTGATTTAAAAACCGCGATGGCAAAAATTTCTGAGGGGGGAATCACACGCTTAATGGTTGAAGGTGGTAGCGCGTTGCTCTCCTCATTTATTCGCGCGGGATTATATGATGAATTTTATTGGTACAAAGCGCCACATGATTTGCCTGATGATGGGATCAATGCCATCAATGATTTTGATATTGCAGAAATTGAAAGCCATACGACGTTAAAACATCAAGAGCGTTTCACTTTTGCGCCAGATACGCTGGACATTTATAAACGCGTTCCATAGAGATAGATTATGTTTACAGGAATTATTACAGATATTGGCACGGTTCAATCTATCACGAATAAAGAAGGTGATTGGCACATTGGGATTCAAACGTCTTTCGATTTGTCCTTAACGGATATTGGCGCGTCTATCGCTTGTGGGGGATGTTGCTTAACGGTTGTTAAAAAAGAGGCCGACGTTTTTTACGTTGATGTGTCTGCTGAAAGCCTTGCGAAAACTAATATTGGGTCATGGGAGCAGGGAACTAAAATTAATCTTGAGAGCGCCTTAAAAATGGGGGATGAAATGGGGGGGCATATTGTGTCTGGCCACGTTGATGGATTAGCTGAGTTAAAAAGCCTTATACCAGATGGAGACTCGCACCGTTTAACTTTTGCAGTGGCTGATGATCTCGCCCCGATGATTGCACCTAAAGGATCGGTAACGCTGAATGGCGTATCTTTGACGATTAATGAAGTCAATCATAACGAATTTGGCGTGAACATTATTCCGCACACATGGGATCATACGACTTTAGGCACGTTGCAAGAAGGTGACAAAGTTCATGTCGAAGTCGATATGCTGGCGCGATATGTCATGCGCGCTCTTGCTTATAAAAAATAACTTTCTTATATTAGTATCAGTTCTCAGGGCAGGGTGAAATTCCCTACCGGCGGTTAAAGTCCGCGAGCGCCTTGTTTAAAGCATTCTATAAAAAAAAGAATACGTTAAACAAGGGTCAAGCAGAGTTAGTGAAATTCTAACACCGACGGTCATAGTCCGGATGAAAGAGAATGGTTTTTAAAATCGCCTTGCCGCTAAAACGGCAGGCTGAGGCGGCACGATGGCATATAAGTATATATGCATCTGCTTGTTGTGTCCTCTCGCTTGCGGGAAGGACAGTATTTAAAGACTCATGCCCTGATTCATGAAACGTTTTTAATAAAGGAAAAACAATGAATCAGATTAACCAAGTAAAATTAGATCCAAACCATAAAATTGCTTTTATTCAAGCCAATTGGCACAGCGATATTGTCGGGGAGTGCCGAAAAGCATTCATTGATAATATGAAAGCGGCAGGTGTCATAAATCAGCGCATTGATGTTTTTGATGTGCCGGGCTCGCTTGAAATTCCGCTTCAGGCAAAAAAGCTTATAGAAACGGGAAAATACGCCATTATTGTCTGCGCTGGTATGATCATTAATGGGGGGATTTACCACCATGAATATGTGAATCATGCGGTGCTGGATGGTATGATGCGCGTTCAGCTGGATACTGGTGTGCCTGTTCTTTCTGCTGTGCTGACGCCCTTAAATTTTCGTGAAGGTAACGAAGCGCATGAAAAATTCTTTTTTGATCATTTTAAGATAAAAGGCGAAGAAGCCGCGGCGGCCTGCATAAAAACACTTGAAAACATGAGTGAGATCAATGTATTAGATAAGGCTGCTTAGGCAGCTTATTAAAAAGGATATTGTTATGTTGAGAATGGCCTTAACGTTTTTCATTGTCGCAATTATTGCGGGTGTCTTTGGCTTTGGAAACATCGCCGAAGGCGCAACTGAAATCGCGAAGATACTTTTTGTTATCTTTCTTGTTCTTTTTGTGGTCTCTGCTGTTATTCATGCCTTAAAGGGAAAACCGCCAATTTAAGTTTAGGATAGATAATGACGGCTCAAAAACAACATAAAAACCAAGGCTCTGTGATTGCCCGTAAAAGTGCCGCCAGATTATTGGCGGTGCAGGCGGTTTATCAGATGCATAAAAATGAGCAAGACGCCAAAATAGTTATTCGGGAATTTTTAGATCATCGTGCTGGCGTCGATGTCGAAGGCGATGGAGAGGTGATGGTCGCGCCAGATCAAGAGCATTTTACGTCGCTGGTGCAAGGCGTTGAGGAGCATATTATCCAATTAGGAGAAATGGTTGCGCATAATCGTGGGGAGAAAAAAAGCGGTCAAAAGACAGAGCCTTTGTTAAATGCGATTTTTTTATGCGGCGCTTATGAACTTATGATGATGCCTAAAATTGACGCCCCCGTGATTATTTCTGATTATCTTCATGTCACCCATGCTTTTTATGATGAAAAAGAAGCAAAATTAGTCAACGCAGTGCTCGATTCATTGAAAAAAACTGTGAGAGATTGACTTATTAACATAACGCCATACGCGCGTATGCAAAATTCATTAAAACCAATGATTTAGTCTTGTCTTAGATACGTTTTGTTAACGTTTTTCTTGTATCCTATTTAAGTGATTTAAGAAAAAACTTAGCAATTGGCGTGTTAAAAAAAGCCGAGACAGGAATAAATAAAAAATGAAATATGTTTTCATTTTATTGGTGGCAGTAATACTCATCGGTGTGGGCGGGGTTAGTGGCTATTTTTTCTTTAAACAGAGCGCAGAGGCTTCTTATGGCGGCGCAAGCGAGGAAGCTATAGCAAAAAAACTAGCCGCAAAGAAAGCGGCGATGTCTGCTGAAGAGCGCGCCAAAAATTTACGCTTCGTCAAGCTTGATCCGATTATTCTTCCCATCATAGATGAAAGTGGTGTGACCCAAGTGGTCACATTGGTTGTGTCATTGGAAGTGGATGGTGATGAAAATGCCGAATATGCAGAAAATCTAACACCACGTTTAAAGGATGCTTTTATCCAAGATATGTACGGTGTGTTAAGCCGCAAAGCCTCTATGGAAGGGGGAATGGTTAAAGTTGATCAATTAAAGATGCGCTTAAACCGCTTATCTTCAAAAGTATTGGGGGAAGATAAAGTGAATGATGTGCTCTTACAGGTGGTAAATCAACGCCCAATTTAAGCATTCATTAATACAAAAAATATAAGATATTTATTAAGAGAGTTTTTTTTATTTCCTTAGAAATTAGCTCAAAGAAGTAAGGCCCGATCACTTTATTGTGATCGGGTTTTTTTGCCTTAAAAAGGGGCGCTATATTTTTTATAGAGACATTAAGCGGGGGCTACAGGAACACAATCGCCGTGGCGATAGAAATTTCCGTCAGTATCAAATTCGAAGTCAGCCCCTGTGTCTTCATGTGCTTTATTCGGATCTATCGGAAGTCCTTCATAAAAGAATATGTCAGACATAGAGGGGAACGAGATCAAGGCTGAGCCAGGGGCGACCGTTTGAACGAGCTTTAATGCCTCGTAGCCCATTTGGGCGGTATAGGTGTTGAAATAATTATGAAGGCTATCGCGCCGCGTCGAGTAATCATCTGCTAAAATATCTTCAGCGCTGAGGGCAGATGAAATCTGACCGATTTGCGGTTCTAAGGGCATAAATGCGCCTTTTAGGGCCTTTGTGATGTCAGGAACTTTTTCTTCTAAGCTCGAAATAACGGTATCAACTTGAATGGAAATTTTATGCCCATCAGAAAGGCATTTATCAAAATATACAGGATAAGAATACGTTACATATGGAGCTTCTGACAGGACTTCTGGCAGGACTTCAGCATTGGGAGCTGTAACACTAGCAGCTTCTTGGAAGCTGCTTGCCATTGATGTATGAGCGTTTTGCGCAATGGCTGTTCCGGATAAACCAAATAAAAACGCAGCAGAGGTTAATAATTTTGTAAAATAACGCATGTTTTGTCTTTCATAAAACTGACAAGGACATTAACAATACATTTTTATTATGTCAATAATTTTATCTGTTCACGCCGGCTGTATCGGTGGCGTTGCCTGCATTTTTGTTGAAACGCCCAACATTACCCAAAACTTGCTCTAAAACGGTAATATCATTACCGCTCGTGGGGGTTTTGCGGCGCACACGCGGAACTTCAATACGGTCGGCATCCACACGCTGTATTGTTTCAACAATACCTTTATCGTTAAAAGAAACCCGAACGACCTGCTCTTCGGTGACTTGGGGGTCAAAAATACCTTTTTTCTCCATTTTTTGTCCAATGTAATACCAGACCTTATCGTCAAAGGGCGCCTTGGTCGTTGGTGATCCCAATGATTTTAGAACATTGGTTTGGGTGCTGATGCCTTCTGTTATTTCCGATATGCGGAAATCTTCGACCATATTGCCCCGCGTTGTTTGTGTCGGGGTACAGGCCGCCGTCAATATTATGGCGCTAAGGGAGAGGCTAAGGAGATTTTTGATGTTTTTCATGCTTGCTATATAACGGATGAATCCGTAAAAAATCAAGAATGTTTGATCTATTACCCCAAAAGTGTGCCCGTAAGAAAAAAGCCATCGCCCTGTATGACGCGTTGCGCGCGCAATCGCGCTTGCCTGCATTTTATGCGCAATATGCTGTACCAGATACGGTGGATGGGCGTTTTGAAATGCTGGCTTTGCATTGTTACATTATGATGCGCCGTTTAAACGAAGCGGGGGAGAAGAAGTTATCGCAAAGTTTATTCGATGTGTTTTTTCGTAATATCGAAAAGAATTTACGCGAAATGGGGATCGGTGACCTTGGTGTGCCGAAACATATGAAACGCATGATGCAGGGCTTTAATGGTCGTGCGACGCATTATGAAACGGCAATATTAAAAGGGGATGATGCTGAATTAACGCAAGCCATTCGTCAAAACATCTATGGTACGGTTGAGACCCCCGATGCACAAGCAATGGCGAATATGCTTAAATATATTAAATCAAATGTTGCGACGGACAGCAAAGAAGCGACATTTACTGATCCATGTTTAAAGGATGAAGAATATGGCTAAAACAGAATTGACCGAACAAGAATGGTCGCATTTTTTTGATGTTGATGACCTTCATGCCACTGATACAAAACTAACAATCGAAGCTTCAGAGGAAGAATGCCTTGATGTTGCCCGCCGTTTAAATGTCCCTGCGATTAAATCAATCAAGGCAGATTTAATCCTGAATTCAACAAAAGGCAGCAATATTATCCACGTTAAAGGCATGTTTCATGCGATGGTTTTGTTGGAATGTGTTGTGACGCTGGAACAATTTGGCGCGGAGCTGTCGGAGCCTGTTGAGGGCTGGTTTGCGGATAAAGAAAAAGCTGTGTCCTTTGTCAGCGCCAAGCGTGAGCGTGATGTCGTAAAATCCCAAGGGGAAATTGAGATCATGGATGAAAAAGATGATCCCGAAGCCGTCATTAATGGCGTCATCGATTTGGGGGAGCTGGTCACACAGCATCTATCGCTGGCGATTCCTGCTTATCCGCATAAAGATGGCGTAAAATATGAATCGGGGGATGATAAAGTGCAAATCGACGAAAAATCCCCGTTACGCAAAAATCCGTTTGAGGCGTTGAAGGACTGGAAAGAGAATAGGTGATATTTCACTTGCAATCGGCAGAGTTATTGGTTAAAAAACGGCAGAATTAAAAAGAATCTCCTTAATTTTAAGGGATTCAGACGTATCGCTTTACCGCTTGCGGGTAGGGCGACATTTTAAAAAAGGATAAAATCATGGCAGTTCCAAAGACCAAAATCAGTAAACGTAACCGTAACATGCGTCGTTCGCACGATGCGTTGAAGGCCGTAAACTGGGTTGAAGATCAAAATACAGGTGAGCCAAAGCGCCGTCACCATATTGATCTGAAAACAGGCATGTATAAAGGCCGTCAGGTTTTAACAGAAGCTGAGTAAGCTTTTTTGAGCTTAAATCATTCATTCTATCCCGCGGCTTGCTCGCGGGATTTTTTGTTTATATTCCTCATAAGGCTTTGTTCGCTTTAATATCAGGTGGTTAAGCTATCTTGTCACGGGTTTAATGATTGACTTCCTTGTGCTGCGTTGTAATTTCAACGTCTTATATAAATATTCACAAACGCGATATCGCACATAATGTCACAAAAATTTACAATAGCTATTGATGCCATGGGGGGGGATTACGGGCCTTCTGTGATTATTCCTGCGGCGGCGAACGCGTTGAAAAAAATGGAGGGGGCGCAATTCCAAATTTTTGGCAATGAGCGCGTTATAAGCCCCATTTTAAATCAACACCCAGATTTAAAGAAAAACGCCCTGATAGATCATACGGATATTGTCGTATCGGGAACGGATAAACCCTCTGCCGCTTTGCGTGGTGGTAAGAACTCCAGCATGTGGAACGCGATCAAAGCTGTTAAAGAAGGTAAAGCAGATGGCGTTGTCTCCGCGGGTAATACGGGGGCGTTAATGGCCATGTCAAAAATGATGTTGCGGTGCTTGCCGGGTATTAATCGCCCTGCAATTGCATCGGTGTTTCCGACGGTGCAGGGCAAAACAGTCATGTTAGATTTAGGCGCGAACCTTGTTTGCGATGCCGAAGTCCTCACGCAATTTGCTGTGCTTGGCGCTGTTTATGCGCGAGTTGTACAAAATATTGGCGCGCCCAGCGTTGGCTTGTTGAATGTGGGAACGGAAGAAATGAAAGGGCATGAGGAGCTTCGCGCTGCTGCCGCTATTTTGGCCAACGTCGAATTTCCAGGGAAATATTATGGTTTTATCGAAGGCAATGATATTACCAAGGGAACCGTGGATGTTGTTGTTACCGATGGTTTTACGGGCAATGTCGCTTTAAAAACGGCCGAAGGCGTTGGCAAAATGTCGAAACATTTTTTAACCGATGCGTTTAAATCTTCACCGCTGGCGATGCTGGGGTATTTACTCTCACGCGGCGCGATCAATCGTATGAAAGATAAAGTTGATGGGCGCAAATATAACGGCGGTATGTTCTTAGGCCTGAACGGTATCGCCGTTAAAAGTCACGGTCATAGTGATGCCTTGGGAACGGAAAACGCGATATTGGTGGCTTATGATCTTATTCGCAATGGCTTTAACCAGCGCGTGGCAGATGAGATTGAACAGCTCATGAGCCAAGAGTCATTTGTTTCCGCAGTTGGGGTTTAAGGATAAAAAGTATGGCAATTCATTCGATTATCATTGGCACAGGCTCTTACTTGCCGCCTAAAATTCTAACCAATGCGGATTTGGAAAAAATCGTTGATACCAGTGATGAATGGATCACACAGCGTAGTGGAATCAAAGAACGCCACATTGCAGCAGATGATGAAAGCACGGGCGATATGGCGCTCGCCGCCGCCCGTAACGCGATAGAAGCCGCGGGCATTTCACCCGATGAAATAGATGGCGTTATTGTTGCCACCACCACACCCGACCGCACATTTCCATCTGTGGCGGTGAAGGTGCAAGGGGAGTTGAATATTCCATCAGGTTTGGCATTCGATGTACAGGCGGTTTGCACAGGCTTTGTTTATGCGCTTACGGTGGCGGATAATTTCATTAAGTTGGGGCAAGCCAAACGCATTCTTGTGATTGGCGCAGAAAAAATGTCCTCCCTCGTGAACTGGGAAGACCGCACAACCTGCGTTCTTTTTGCCGACGGGGCAGGGGCGGTTATCTTGGAAGCCAAAGAAAATAATGACGGATTAGACGGGCAGGGAATTCATTCCACGCATCTTTATGCCAATGGAAAGCAACGTGATATGCTTCAAACAACGGGCGGCGTTTCCACAACGGGCGACAATGGACACATTGAGATGCAAGGGCGCGACGTTTTTAAATATGCCGTAAGCTACATGGCCGATGTGGTTAAAGAAACGCTGGAGCATAATAACATCACCGCCGATAAAATTGATTGGCTCGTGCCACATCAGGCAAATATCAGAATTATTTCAGCCACAGCAGATAAACTCAATATGTCCATGGATAAAGTCGTTGTGACCGTTGATCGTCATGGCAATACTTCTGCGGCTTCTATTCCCTTGGCGCTCGATGAAGCGGTGCGGGACGGGCGCATAAAACGCGGACAATTATTATTAATAGAAGCCATGGGCGGCGGTCTCACATGGGGCGCAGCGTTGGTGCGGTTTTAATAATGCGCAGGGCCTTTAACGAGAAGTCTGCTAATAATGCCTCTTTTCTTTTTTACTCCTTTATATTCCCTTTCTTGCTCAATCGCGGTTGTGTGCGTTTTAAATAAAAATTCTCTTGCAATATTAGGAATTAAATTCATTACGTAAAAAGCACTGCTGGCCCTTAATCCTTGTACTCTGCTTATGGCTTTGGAAACTGCAGGATCAAAATCACCTATTAAATCACGTGCCGCCGTATAACTGTTATCTAACCGCCTTAATTGAACTTTTCTTTCCATGTTCGTGCGAACAGATCCCCTAAATATGGTGGGAAGAGTTAGTCCAACACCTATTAATGCTAAATTTTCCCATGAGAATACCGCGTCAGTTACTCTTTCTGAAACTTGTGAGTCCGAAGGGTAATTCCAACGATTGTACCAAGAGTCAAACTTTGGCTTCGATGCATGTTGATGCGCTGAGTATAAATAAGTGCCGCTTAATGTTATAGGGAAGGCAATCTGTGCAACCCTTAAAAGAGGATATACAACATGAGCCTCTTTATAAGTTGCTTTATACCATTCTCTGGCGTCTGTTTTTGAAGCTGCGCTAATTTTTTTATAAAGGCTTATCGCCATAATGGCTTCTCTAAAATGTTTAATAATAGGAATTCTTAAGGCTGTAGACTGCTCTCTTATGACACGCACATCATGGTCTAAATTGACGAGCACCATGCGAAGAGCGCTTTCTTGAGCTCCATAAGTTCCTCCATCCACTTTATTGGTGGCGAGAAAAGGCTTAGCATCTGGGTCGGCTTTTATCATTTTAAATGGCTTACAAAAAATAAAAAACTCAGGATACATCGTGTGTTAGTTATGTCAACTAAAATATATTTTGAGGATGCAAGCTTTGCTTGAAGATGTTAGGATAATATTCCTTTTCTCTGTGTTGTTTTTATGATAAATTACCCTATGGCTGGTGCATGGACAGAAGAGCGGAAACAAAAGGCGCGGGAGCGGATTCTTAAAAACAAGCCGTGGGAAAAATCGACAGGGCCGCGCACGGTTGAGGGCAAGCGCGCTTCCTGCCTTAATGCTTTAAAGCATGGCAACCGCAGTGAATTGCTTCTTTCCCGTATCCGCCACATCTTAATGCTTAACGAAATAACGGTTGATATGCAGGTGAACGCGATAATGTTTTGCGAGCAAAATGCGCTGACAAACGAAGTAATAAAGAAATTAAATAAAAACAAGGAGGTAGAGACCCCACCCCCTGTTTGAAAACGACCGAACTAATAACGGCAGAGTGACTTTTTAACAAAATTCTCATGGAAGTGGTGGGGATACTATGCCATAATAAAATATTAGAAAACAAAGCTAAGTCCTTTGAAATGAATCACTTTTTGCCTTTCTGGGGTTGGGGTGACGTTTAGAATTTTGTGGTTAAGTTAGCTATGTGCGTTGACGCCCTTATTTCAAGATATTAGCTTTATATAAATGAGAAGGATTACTCTATGAGCAGTGAGACATCAAAAACCATCACCCGCGCTGATTTGGCGGAATCTGTTTACGCCCAAGTTGGCTTATCACGGAATGAATCATCGGATCTGGTGGAGCAACTTTTGGATGAAATGATGGACGCCCTCGTTGATGGCGATAATGTCAAAATTTCATCGTTTGGTAGTTTTGCTGTGCGTGAAAAGGGGGAGCGTATTGGTCGTAACCCTAAAACGGGTGTTGAAGTCGCTATCTCACCGCGCAAGGTTCTAGTTTTCCGTGCTTCTCATGTTTTAAAAGAAACGATAAACAAGGCAACCCAAGCGGCTGATATATAATAATAAATCGCCAGCTTCGTGAAGCCTAGCAAAGAGAAAAATTGATGAATATACAAAACGTAAATGCTCTATCTTCTGATAATGATTTTGAGCAAGATGAAAATCAGGCACAAAGAGTTTCATCCGCCTCTTCTGGGGATAGACAACCGCAGGAAATCAAAAAGACGGCGAAAAGAGGTGTGAAAAAATCTCAAGATGCTTTTCGTACCATTAGCGAAGTGGCGGATAAGCTGGATGTGCAACAACATGTCTTACGTTTTTGGGAGACAAAATTTTCGCAAGTGCGTCCCTTAAAGCGCGGTGGCGGTCGTCGTTATTATCGCCCCGAAGATGTCGCCTTGCTGGAACGTATTCATCATTTGCTATATACGGAAGGTTACACCATTAAAGGTGTACAAAAGCTTTTAAAGGGGCAGGGCAAACAGCAAATCCTCGCGGAGGCGAAAAAGCAAGAAGCGAAGAATGAAAATGCCGCCCCTCTGTCTGCGCCAAAAGTGGCTACATCTGCACAGGCGGCAGACCCTGCGAAGAAAGCCATGACCGCAAAGCAGCGCGCTGTATTAGAAATCATGTTGGCGGAGCTTAAGGCTATGCGTTCTATGATTAAGGTTTGATTTGCGCTTTCATTTCAATTAAGAATTTCAAACAGTAAAAAATTTCCTTGTGTCGTATATGCGTAAGGGAGTTTTAAAAACCGCCTCCTTCCGTTTAGGGATATGAGGGCGTTTTAAAGAAGCCGCCTCCTTCCGTTTACGGATATGAGGGCGTTTTAAAAAAGTCGGAGTGTAGCGCAGTCTGGTAGCGCACTCGCCTGGGGGGCGAGGGGTCGGAGGTTCAAGTCCTCTCACTCCGACCATTTATAAAAATTAGATTACAGTGGATTGGGCAACGCTGGGTACGATGAAGTGAACCTCCTAAATTTTAAAGTCATGCTCGCGCAGGCGCGGGCATGAGGGTTCAAGTCCTCTCACTCCGACTATTACTTCTAATTTTATAATGTTCTCAATGCTTTACGGCACAAATTCTTTGTCAATTTTTGAATCAGAGTTTTAAGCGGCCACGGCAAGGTTATCTGCCTGTATATTGCTGTTTATGCTTTCTATTAGAATCTTGACATGACTTATATCTATCGCCACTTTGGCAGTCATAAACTAGTAAAACTAACAAATGGAGATTAAAAATGAGTAAGCGCGATGAATTAGTAGAAAAATACACAGCCCAAATGACTGACGAATTGGGAATCAAGCCTGATGTTGATTTGTTGACGAAGGTTACTGCAGGATGTGGACCATCGATCTATAACCGCGATGCTTCAACTGTTGCAGGCTCAGACCCTTCAGAGCTAGAAACAGTCAAAAACGGTTTCATGACGAAAAAGTTAGGTCTTACAAACGAAGCTGAAATGGAAGCGGGTCTTAACGAAGTTATGGCGACATACGGCGCAAAATGCCGCACAAAATATAGAGCGGTTGTTTATTACCTGCTGACTAAGCATTTTGGTAAAGAGTCAATCTATAACTAAGCCAGCATAGTTGTTGTTTAAATAGAATAGAGGCAGCCCATTTCAATCTAATTTTTTCTAAAATGATTAGATGTCTGGTGGGGTGCCTTTGATTTTTATACTGAATTTGGAAGGGATTTTCCTCTTCAGCCAATAACTGATTAAAAATTTAATCCTTATCGGCAAAAGATTTAAAGTGAACACAAGCCGAGCCTGTTAATGATTAAACATTATGTGCTCATGTGGCTAAGGTTTTAGAAATAAAGCCCCGTCATTTTGATCATGATTTTTTAAAATAAAAGAAAATAAAAGAAAAGGCGTTGTCCCAATGTTCATCGAAGATCTTATTGCGTTTTTAGTTGTTTTTATCGTTTTTGCCGCGATTACGAGTGTTTTTCTGGCGCTTATATTCAGGCGCGTTGTTGAAACCAACGAAGTGCATATTGTTCAATCTTCTAAAGCGACAAAATCCTATGGTAAGGATACGCCAAACGGAAATACGTATTACGAATGGCCGCATTGGTTTCCTGTTATTGGTGTAACAAGAATTATACTGCCTGTTTCTGTGTTTGATTTGGATCTTCAAGCTTATGAAGCCTATGATGTGGGGCGTGTTCCTTTCGTGGTTGATATTGTCGCGTTCTTTCGTATCGAGGACAGTAATTTAGCGGCGCAACGCGTTGAGAGTTTTTCCGAATTAAAAGCGCAATTGCTTGCGATTATTCAAGGGGCGGTAAGAACAATTTTGGCCTCACACGATATTGATCGTATTATGTTAGAGCGTAGCATATATGGTGAGCAATTCACCGAAGCTGTGAAAGACCAGCTAAAGCATTGGGGCGTTGTTCCTGTGAAGAATATTGAGTTAATGGATATTCGTGATGCGGCAGAAAATTTGGTGGTTCATAACATCATGGAAAAGAAGAAATCTTTGATTGAAATGGAATCCCGTACCGAAGTTGCGGAAAACATGAAAAAAGCGGAAATCGCCGAAATCGAAGCCCAACGTGAAACCGACATCCAAGACCAACAAGCACAACAAGCGGTTGGTGAGCGCACAGCAGAAAAAGTTAAAGCTGTTGGTATTGCGGACGAGGTTGCCTTGCAAGAAATTAAAGAACAGCAACGCGTCACCAAAGAAAAAGAAATGGCGGTTATTCAAGTTGAAGAAGTCCGTCGTGCCGATATTGCCCGTGAAGCAAATATTGTGAAAGCGGATGAAGACCGCCAGACAACGATTATTATTGCGGAAGGGAATTTGGAAGAAACCAAAAAAGATTCTGAAGGTATTGCCATTGATGGTGCGGCGCGTGCAGAAGCAGAAAAAATGATGCAATTAGCGCCCGTTGAAGCGCAAATTGCGCTTGCGAAGGAGATTGGACAAAATGAGGGCTATCAAAATTATCTTGTTGCTATTGAAGCTGTGGAGGCCAATCAAATCGTTGGTGTTGAACAAGCGAAAGCGCTAACCAATGCGGATGTAAAAGTCATTACCAATGCGGGCGGTCCTGTTGAAGGTGTGACAAATGTCATGGATTTATTCTCTGCAAAAGGTGGCACGAACGTGACGGCAATGCTCGAAGGTTTGGCGCAATCAGAACAGGGAAGTCGTTTGCTGGATCGTTTGGGGGTTCATCCTGCGAAAAATAATAATGAGCCACCAACGCCCGAAGCAAACACTAATCATTCTTCGGAAGTTGCAGTGAACCCAGAAAATGTAAATTATGCGCCGCCAAAAGAATAATAACATTTAGAAAGTATATAAATACATGCCACATATTATTATTGAACATTCAAATAATTTGAATGACAGCGTTGACCTTCAAAAGCTTGTTGTAGATACGCAAGAGGCATTGGCAACGCAAGGCGTTGAAAAAGCACGTATTAAATCCCGAGCTATCCCTTTGGCGCATTATGTTGTTGGTGATAAGGGGCAAGATGGCGCAATGGTTCATATTACGCTTTTGCTTCTTGAGGGGCGTGATGATGTGCTCAAGAAGCAATATTCGACTGCTATTTATGAGGAAGTAACAAAAGCCGTTAAAGTATTCGATGGCGCCTGCGCTGTTACGCTCGAAGTCCGCGACATGGCTGCTGCGACATATATTTTGTAATTATTTCTATAGTTTTGTCAGCGTTTAATGTTTTTTGATAGCTGTGATGCTTTTTTTTCTAAAACAATAAGATTTTAAAAACTTTAAACCTTCGCCAAAGTTGCGTCTATATCAGCAATTAAATCTTCAACGGTTTCAATGCCAATAGATACACGCAACACATCATCCCCTGCACCAGCTTTGGCACGACCATCGCTATCTAATTGCGAGTGCGTGGTCGAGGCGGGGTGAATAACCAAAGAGCGCGTATCACCAATATTCGCCAAATGTGAAAATAGCTCTAGCTCTTTAACAACTGTTACGCAGGCGTCATAGCCTCCTTTTAGCGCGAAAGTAAAAACCGCACCGCCTTCGCCGTTGGTGTATTTCTTTGCGGCGGCATGGTGTTTGCTGGACTCTAATCCTGCATAGCTAACCCATGCGACTTTGTCATGTGCTTCAAGATGTTTGGCGATGGTAAGTGCATTGTCGCAATGTTTTTGCATCCTTAAAGATAACGTTTCTAAACCAATAAAGGTTAGGTAAGCATTAAAGGGTTGTTGATTAATGCCAAGGTCACGCAAGCCTACCGCGTGGTTATGAATGGCGAGTGCCATGTTGCCGAAGCTTTCGGCAAAAATAATATTATTATAATTGGGGTTGGCTTTAGCAAGGCGTGGGAATTTACCTGCCTGTTTTAGCCAATCAAAATTTCCACCATCAACCACCGCACCGCCCATGGCGTTGCCGTGTCCGCTCAAAAATTTTGTTGTGGAATAAGTGACGATATGCGCGCCATGCTGAAGCGGCTTACATAAGTAAGGGGTCGCCATGGTGTTATCAACAATCAGTGGTATACCTGCCTCATTGGCCACTGCCGCTAACCCTTCAATATCGGCAACAACGCCTTCGGGGTTAGATAAGCTTTCAACAAAAATGGCTTTGGTTTTGGGCGTAATCGCAGCGCGCGCTTCTTCCGCGTTATCTGGATTAAATGTGGTGTTTTGCCATCCAAACATGTCAGGAAAAATTTGGGCGAATTGATTAACCGATCCACCATATAATTTGCACGAATTTACAACATGGTCACCGGGTGACATCAGGGCGCTTAAAACAAGTAACTGTGCGCCATGGCCAGATGCCGCGCAGGTTGCGCCACTGCCACCTTCAAGGGCGGTTAGTTTTTCCTCCAACGCGCCCACGGTTGGGTTGGTCAAGCGGGAGTAAACATAACCTGCTTCTTTTAGGGCAAATAAGTTTGCACCATGTTCGGCATCTTTAAAGGTAAAAGCGGTTGTCTGATGAATTGGGATGGTGCGCGCACCAGTTTCAGGGCAAGGTCCACAGCCCGTATGGATTGAAACTGTTTCGAGGCCATATTTCTTATCATCAGACATTCTTGCTTTTCCCTTATTGTTTAAAATTATGCTGTTACGAAGTTAACTCTTGATGTGCATGATATATTATCATGATTGAAATCATATGGGCGAATACAATGTTATGTTGAGAGAGATCTTTCTAAATAAGGCATATTTTCAAGGTGTTATAATACCGCGCCTATATCGTGCTGTTTTTACACGTTTTTTCTTGACTTAAGGGCGCTATATCGCGATAACAGCGCAGCGTTAAGAAAAACCTTTGCAGGCTCGCTTGTTTAAGGTCATTAAGAAGGAATACGAGAAATGAAAACATATTCGATGAAAGCATCGGAAATCGATAAGAAATGGCTTATCGTTGATGCAAAGGATGTTATCCTTGGCCGTCTGGCAACGATTGTTGCGATGCGCCTGAAAGGCAAACACAAGCCAACTTACACACCACATATGGATTGCGGCGACAATGTTATTGTCATTAATGCAAAAGATGTGCGTTTGACAGGTAACAAGCGTGATGGCGATATTTTTTATTGGCACACTGGCTATCCAGGCGGCATTAAAGAACGCTCAAAAGGTGAAATTCTTGAAGGTAAGCACCCAGAGCGCGTTGTTGAAAAAGCGATTGAGCGTATGATTGCCCGCGGTCCTTTGGGACGTCAGGTAATGAGCAACTTACGTGTTTATGCTGGGGCGGAGCACCCACATGAAGCGCAAAACCCAGAAGTACTTGATGTCGCTTCTATGAATCCTAAGAATAAGAGAGACTAAAAATGGCTGAAGCAATTAAAGATCTAAAAGACCTAAAAACAACAGGCGCAACGGCGACAGATGCGGCGGATTCGACGCAAAGCAACGCTGTAGATGATAAAGCTGAAAAATCAAAAATTAAAGAACGTAAGGTCGATGATTTAGGACGTGCTTATGCAACAGGGCGTCGTAAAGAATCTGTGGCCCGTGTTTGGCTCAAGCCAGGTTCAGGAAAAGTGACCGTGAATGGCAAAGTTCAGGAAGAATATTTTGGTCGTCAAACACATTTGCTTGTGTTGAATCAACCATTCTTGATCGTCGATCGCGTTAATAACTTTGATGTTATTTGTACGGTAAAAGGCGGTGGCCTCTCTGGTCAGGCTGGTGCGGTACGTCACGGTATTTCCCGTGCACTTGAAAATTTCGAACCAGAACTTCGCCCTGCCTTGAAAAAATCAGGCATGTTGACACGTGATGCGCGTGTGGTTGAGCGTAAGAAAATCGGTAAGCACAAAGCCCGTCGTTCGAAACAGTGGGCGAAGCGTTAATCGTTTAAAATTATTGATAAAAAGGGCGCTTCAAAAGAGCGCTTTTTTTTGTGACTAGATTCCGTGTGCAAGTATTCTTGACTTGCTAATATCCAAGTACAAAGGAAATTGTTGACATAATAATTTCCTTTGTTTAAAAAGTCTAATGGGATTTATGAATGAAAACAGAAATTTAGGTCTACGCAATGCTTTCAGAAGCGTTTCAGGGCGAGCGCTTAAGAAAATTCTTCCTAAACTTTTGCGAGCCTATGAAAAGGCGAATGATTTAATTCCTGCATATGGCTATGAGTTAGACCCTAAAGGGCAGATTATTGACCAATATCGAGGTTTTAAAGGTGGTGCACGTCTTTGCGTTTTGGCTAAAGACAGTAAAGGTGATTTATACTTCCTTTTGCTGTCAGAGAAAAAATTTCATCGGGATTACGTGCAGTGGAATCTTATTGAGGGCATGCGCAATGGACCTGACATTAATCTAGAGCCGAGCGATATTAAGACGCAAGCTAATCAGCCATTTCCAAATGATGCAGGCTTGTGCTTGAGCGATCAGCATACCGCAGTTCAAGATGCATTAGAAGACATAGGGCTAGATCTTAAAGCCATGAATATAATCCCAAAGCGCGTCCATCTCCGCACGGCCGATGGTATGCAACACGGCCCTATTGGTGCGGCTGGTAACTTTGTCCTGCAAGACGTAACAACATACAGGGTATTTTTTGATGAATGCCCTGACTTATCAATATCAACGAAAGAAAGAGGTGTCCGAAACGTTGAATGGATTAAATTAAAGGACTGTCTATCAATGTCTAATACAGGCAATATTGAGCAAGGGCAGGATGGCTTTGAAAAAGCAGTGAAGTTTTTAGATATACGTGGTGATGAACACTTCTTTGACGCACATCAAGCGCGCTCTATTCTTGACTCTGTTCGGGATCAAATGTTGGATGAGTTATCAACAAAAAGACCTAATTTACCCATCAGGCAATATGAGCAAATAAAACATCATTGCCCCGATAGGTTCGAGGACATGATTGCGTGGCATGAGGCTTCTCTTAGGGTGCCACAACAAACCTTTGATAAACACCCTTCTTGATCTCTGCTCATATCTCTTTAAAGTCTTTTTTGCAAAAATAAGGAGTTTAAATGAAATATTCAAAATTGGGTAAAACGGGATTAGAGGTTTCGCGCGTATGTTTGGGCACCATGACATGGGGGGAGCAGAACACCGAAGCCGACGGCCACGCGCAAATGGATTACGCGTTTGAACAAGGTGTTAATTTTTGGGATACGGCGGAAATGTATGCCGTGCCTCCACGAGCTGAAACATATGGGGCGACGGAAAAAATTATTGGTACATGGTTTGAAAAAACAAAAAAACGTGAAGATATTACTCTTGCTACGAAAGTCGTTGGTCGTGGGTGGCCGTGGATACGCGGAGGGGATAAGTTATCAGGGGAGAGTGTTAGGCAAGCTGTAGAAGGCTCTCTTAAAAGACTGAAAACAGACTATATTGATCTGTATCAGCTTCATTGGCCTAACCGTCCATTCCCGCATCTGGGGAGTGGTAACCATGCGGGAGTACACGATTATTCTATTGTTGATGGTGAAGAGCAAACAGAAAACTTGCTGGATATTTTGAGGGCTTTGGATGAAGCTGTCCAAGCAGGTAAAATTCGTCACGCAGGATTGTCTGATGACACGGCATGGGGTATGATGAAATATATCGCGCTTGCAGAAAAATATGGTTTGCCAAGAATGGCATCGATACAACATGAATTTAGTTTGCTGAAACGAATTGACGATCCTTATGTAACGGAAGTTTGTATGCTTGAAGATATTGCGTACTTACCTTGGTCACCTTTAGCGACAGGTATTTTGAGCGGTAAGTATCAAGATGGCAAATATCCAGAAGGCTCGCGTGCGCACGTTACAGAAGCGTTAGGAATGTCTGGAGCGTTATGGCGTTTAAAAAATAAGCAGACATTTGAAGCTGTTGGTAAATATATTGATGTAGCAAAAAAGCATAACTTGGATGTTTGTCAGATGGCGTTGAAATTTGTTGATAAACAAAATTTTGTGACGTCGACCATTATCGGCGCGACAACGATGGCCCAGTTGAAAACAAATATTGATGCATTTGATCTGGAACTATCGGATGATGTTATGGCCGATATTGATACGGTCTATCGCCAATACCCAATCCCGTTTTAACTTTAACATTTTGGAAAAAATAATGAGCGCCCAAGGTCACGAAAAAATCATTTCTTATAATCCCACTAATTCTGAAGTGCTGGGGGAGGTAGAAGTATCATCGTTAGATGAGGTGAAGTCTAAAGTTCTTTCGGCACGATCTGCGCAAAAAGAATGGGCTGTGCTTGGTGTGGAGAAACGCATTCAGCACATTAAAAAACTTATTCCTTTATTTGAAAAAAATAAGGAGGCGTTTGTTAGGCGAACATCAGAAGAAATGGGCATGGCACATAGTTTGTCAAAAAGCATAGTCGATAGCGCGATTTCTGATCTTCAATGGAATTGTGATCATGCGGCCAAATATTTGGCGAATGATGTGGTTTTTGATGACGGTAATGAAATCAATGAAATTGTCTATGAGCCTTATGGCGTTATTGCCTGTATCGTCGCATGGAATTTCCCGTTGGCTAATTTTGTTATAAGTGCTTCGCAAGCTTTATTGGCGGGTAACAGTGTGGTGATGAAATACTCGGAAGAGATTGTTTTATTTTCTAAGTTTTTGGAAGAAATTATTGCGGAGGCGGGTTTGCCTGAGGGGGTTGTAAATTTTGTCTATGGTGATGGTACGACGGGGCAAATGCTTTTTGAACAAGATATAGATTTTATTTCATTTACAGGAAGCTCTGCGACAGGACGAAAGCTTTACAAAAAAGCCGCTGAAAAATTTATACCCATCGCATTGGAACTTGGTGGCTCTAGTCCTGCTATCGTGTTCGAAGATTGTGTGCTTGATGAGGCGTTTATGGAGCAACTATTTTGGGCCCGTTTTAGCAACACGGGGCAATTTTGTGACAATTTAAAACGTTTGATTGTGCATCAAAATATTTTTGATGAATGTGTTGAAAAGTTATCTAGTTTTGCAAAAAGTAAAACGATTGGCGACCCTTTAAATCCTGATATAGATTTAGGCCCTTTGGTCGCGGAACGCCAAGCGGTGAAGGTTGAAGAGCAAGTAAAAGATGCTTTGGCAAAAGGGGCCATATTACATTGCGGTGGTAAACGACCCGCAGAGCTAAATGGTGCATTTTATGAGCCTACAATTTTGACCAATATTACGCCTGATATGGCTGTTTGGAATGAAGAGGTGTTTGGCCCTGCGTTGCCTGTTGTTTCTTTTGATACATATGAGGAGGCGATAAAACTTGCGAATGATACAGAATATGGTTTGACGGGATATGTTTTCACCAATGATAAAGATATCTTACAAAAAGCCTTTACGGATATTAAAGCGGGTGGCGTTAGCGCCAATCAAAATCATTTTTATCGTCCTGAAAATCCCTTTGGTGGTTATAAAGCATCAGGGCTTGGGCGTCAGGGTGGCAAGATTGGCTTTCATGAAGTGTGCCAAATAAAAACAGTGGCGCGCAGCAAATGACAATTTTAAAATATAAAGATATTCAACCAACAATCGCGGATAATGCTTGGGTGGCGGACATCGCCATCGTTGCAGGTGATATCCATATTGGGACGGAAAGTTCCATTTGGTTTGGCGCGGCGATGCGGGGGGATGTGCATGAAATTCGGATAGGGGCACGCACGAATATTCAAGATAATGCAGTCGTGCATGTGACACGTGGTTTGTCTGGCACTTATATTGGGGATGAGGTCACGATTGGGCATGGCGCAATTATCCATGCCTGCACCATACAAGATCGTTGCTTGATTGGCATGGGAGCGGTTTTGCTTGATGAAGTGTTGATGGAGACGGGCGCCATGGTTGCGGCGGGGGCGGTTGTGACGCCGCGCAAAGTCGTTCCTTCTGGTCAGCTTTGGGGCGGCAACCCTGCGCGCTACATGCGGGATTTAACGCCTGAAGAAACCGATTTTTTAAGTATTTCTGCCGATAATTACGTGCGCCTTGCAAAAGAGTATAAATAGCGCTTTTTATCATTGAAAACTTGAAAAAGGGCTTTATTTACGACAGGATAGCCGCATATTAAAATTACAATAATTTCAAGAGTGTAGGAGAATATTTTGACTCTTCGTATAACATTATTAAGCATGGTCGGCATAAGCTTTCTATCTGGTTGCACCTCTTTTCATCAGGCCGTTGATGATATCTTCTTAAAGGATGATGCCATCACGGTTAGCTCTGACAATCTCTCAAATGTTTCTGGTGTGCCTGCGCCTGTTGGGTCGCCTACGGGCGGCGTTATACCTTCTGTGAATGGTTCTGTTATACCATTACCACTGGGCGGGCCGCCTTCAATTATTGGCGGTGTAAACATGCCTGCTTTTCAGGGGGGGATGATTACAAATGATCCCTCTGTGACAGTGTTTCCATTGGATGGTGGGGCGCCAATGCCACAATATGGAGGTCAAATGCCGCTGTCTCAAAATGGAATGTCCAATATCGGTATCGGCGGTGATTTTGGTGGATCGTCCATGACGGCAAGTGGGGGGAATAATATTTTTTTTCGTGATGGTTCGTCACGTTTAGGGAGCGGCGATCTCAGAAAATTATCGCAAATTGCTGAACAAGCTAAATTTGCTCCCGTTAGCCGCATTACAGTTGAAGGCTTTGCAAGCCGTCCAACACAAGCGGGCACGAATTCCCCAACGGCACATACATTAAATTTAAAAGAATCCGCAAACAGATCAGTAGCGGTTTCAAAGCAACTTATTAAAAATGGGGTGCCTGCAGAAAAAATCAAGACAGTGAGCTGGGGGGCAACAAAAGCCAGTGGTAATGACACCCAAGATCGCCGCGTTGATATCATCATGGGTGAGCGTTAAAATTTTTAACGTAAAAAAATCTAAGGGCTAAAAATTAAACGGTAAAAATCATATGAGCGACTCTTTTAAAATTGGATTGGCTGGCCTTGGCACTGTTGGTGTGGGTGTGATCAAAATGTTACAACAAAATGCCGATGTTATTGCTGCGCGGGCGGGGCGATCAATCGAAATTATATCGGTGATCGCAGGAATCAAAGCTAAAGACCGTGGCGTGGATATAAGCGCGTATGATTGGGCAAACTCCCTAGAAGACATGGCGCAAGATCAAAGGCTTGATGCCGTCATTGAAATGGTGGGGGGATCAGATGGGGAGATAAAAAGCTTTGTTGAAACCGCCCTTGATAATGGCAAACATATTGTGACAGCGAACAAAGCTCTGCTGGCGCATCATGGATATGATTTGGCGCAGCGGGCGGAAAATAATAATGTGACAATTGCCTATGAAGCTGCTGTGGCGGGCGGCATTCCGATTATTAAATCTTTGCGTGAAGGCTTGGCGGGAAACAAAATCAACAGCGTTTACGGCATTTTAAATGGAACCTGTAATTACATCCTTACTGAAATGCGTGAAACAGGACGTGATTTTGCAGATGTTTTGGATGAAGCGCAGGAAAAAGGCTATGCGGAGGCGGATCCAACCTTTGATGTTGATGGGATTGATGCCGCGCATAAATTGGTCTTGTTGGGGGCTTTGGCGTTCGGCGTGAAGCCAGATTTTGACGCGCTGAATATAGAAGGTATTCGCCACATTACTTCCAAAGATATTCGCTATGCAGATGATCTTGGTTATCGTATCAAGCTGATTGGTATGGCGCGATTGAGTCAAGATGGCAATGCGATGCAATCGATAGCGCCATGTTTAGTTTCAACAAAAAGCGCGATTGCTGGTGTTGAAGGGGTCTTTAACGCGGTACAAACCAATGGTGATTTTGTGGATCAAACGATGATGGAAGGTCGTGGCGCAGGTGAAGGGCCAACAGCATCGTCAATATTGGCAGATATTATTGATCTGGCGCGTGGAAATAATCGCCTCATCTTTGGCGTACCAACGGCGCAATTAAACACGGCGCAATGGCAAGGGGCGGAAGTGTTATCTTGTCAGTGTTATATTCACGTAAAAGCAGAGGATAAATCAGGTGTGATTGCCGATATTACGGCTTGTTTGAAAGAAGCCGATGTATCGATTGACAGCTTTATTCAACGTGGTCATGAGGATGACGGCAGTGCCTCCGTTGTGATTGTGACACATGAAGCCAGATTTTCAGATATCCAAAAGGCCGTGAAAATAGTGGAGGGCTTAGCTTGTGTGCTAGACAAGCCAACCCTTTTACGTATAGAAGACATATAGGCGTTTTACGAAATAATGTGATAATATTTTTAATCAATAAGAGCGGTAATTAAATCCCTGCTTAATCAAAAAGAAAGAGTCCCCCATGACCGTAAACAGCATGCAAGAAAATCAAGATATGATTGCCAAGAATATGATGGACCGGAACATCGCGCTAGAAGCGGTTCGCGTAACCGAAGCCGCGGCCCTCGCAGCATCAAGGCTTGTAGGGCGCGGTGATGAAAAAGCGGCAGATGCGGCAGCGGTCGATGCCATGCGCGATGCGTTAAACTCCATGTCGATCTCTGGCCGTGTGGTGATTGGTGAAGGGGAGCGGGACGAAGCGCCAATGCTTTATATTGGCGAAGAAGTTGGCGCAGGGGGCCCTGAAATTGATATTGCGCTTGACCCTTTAGAAGGCACAACAATCACCGCGAAGGGCGGCACGAACTCTATCGCGGTGATGGCAATGGCGGATAAAGATTGCTTCTTGAATGCGCCTGATACTTACATGCAAAAAATGGCGGTTGGCCCGTCAATTTCCCCTGATGTTTTGGATCTTGATGCGCCTATTGCGGATGTGTTGCAAAAAATTGCAAAAGAAAAAAACGCACAAGTTGAAGATCTCCTTGTTTGTGTGTTGGATCGTCCGCGCCATGATGACATTATCCAAGGCGTGCGCGATGCTGGTGCGCGTATATCGCTTATTGGCGATAACGATGTGAGCGCGATTATCGCGACGACAGAACCCGAAACGGGTGTTGATCTTTATGTCGGCACTGGCGGTGCGCCCGAAGGCGTTTTGGCAGCGGCCGCGCTTCAATGCGTTGGTGGCGCGATGTTGGGGCGTTTAGTCTTTCGCAATGATGATGAAAAAGCTCGCGCTGATAAATGGGGCATTACAGATTATGACCGCATCTATGCGACGGATGATTTAGCCAAGCCTGACAATGTTATGTTTGCCGCAACAGGTGTGACAAACGGTAATATCCTGCAAGGTGTCCGCCGTTATGGGGGCGGGGCGACAACCCATTCTATCGTAATGCGATCAAAATCAGGCACCGTGCGCCACGTAAAAAGCACGCATAATTTCACCCGTAAGACTGGGTTCACGCCAAGTGATGAGTAGACCAAAATTAAACGTCATTGCGAAGGAGCGTTAGTGACTGCGGCAATCTAGGGGGATTCAGAGATGTGAGGGAGTTTTTCTGGATTGCTTCGTCCAAATAAATTTAGCTTCACAATGACGGTGTTTTGATTTGTGTTTATGAGCGGTTAAAATATTGAGCCACGAAGAAAACGGTGTTTTTATAATTTTCCTTCGCGTCTTCGCGATAAAAAAGAGAAACGAACATGTGCGCCTTAAATGTTGAAAAATCATTAGAGAATAAACGTTGGAAATTTGTTTCTGCGGATGATGATATTGTTACGCGGCTTGTTCAAAATAATGATCTGCCAGAATTTGTGGCGCGGCTTTTGGTGCAACGCGGGGTTGATCCCGAAGATGTGCAAGGATTTTTAAACCCAACTCTACGCGATAATTTCCCTGATCCATTTAGCATGGCGGGAATGGATGATTTTGCGAATAATTTGGCAGATGCCATCATTAATAAAACGCCGATAGGCATTTTCGCCGATTTTGATGTTGATGGCGCAACATCGTCCGCTATTTTAACGCGATTTTTGCGTCATCTTGATATCACGCCGCCTGTTTATATCCCTGATAGATTAACCGAAGGCTATGGTCCTAGCGCGGAAGCGATGCAAAGCTTAAAAGAGCAGGGGGCGGAAATAATTTTAATGGCGGATTGTGGTATCACTGCGTTTGATTCCTTACAGGCCGCGCATGATATGGGCTTGAAAGTCTGTGTGTTTGATCACCACGAGCCAGAAGATAAATTGCCAATGGCTTGGCATATTATAAATCCAAAACGGCATGACGATGAATCGGGTTTGGATATGTTAGCGGCGTGCGGTGTGTGCTTTATGGTTTGTGTGGCAATAAACAAAGCCTTACGTGCCAAAGGTTATTTTAAAGAAGAAGGACGCACAGAAGCACCGCTTAAATCTTGGCTTGATTTGGTCGGGCTTGGCACAGTTTGTGACATGGTGCCGTTGACAGGGGTTAATCGCTTGTTCGTAAAAATTGGCTTTGACCAAATGCGTCATAAGAATAACGAAGGAATTAATGCCCTTTGTTTGGTGGGTAAGATTGAAAATTTACCTGATCCAAAAGATGCGGGATGGTGTATGGGGCCACGTATTAACGCGGGATCGCGTGTGCATCGTTCTGACCTTGGGGCAAAGCTGCTCTCTACGGATGATGTGGAAGAGGCGCAATCTATTGCGTGGGCATTAGAAGATTGCAATCGCGAGCGCCGCGCCATTCAAACAAAAATGATGCAAAACGCGCAAAATAAAGTTGAATTTTTGGGCGGCGATTACGGTGATTTTATCATGGTAGATGATGAGGATTTTCACCCAGGTTTGAGCGGTTTGGTCGCGGGGCAATTGGTGCGAAAATATAATAAACCAGCCATCGTTGTGACGTACACAGATATTGGCGGCGGTGTCATAGAAGGACGTGGCTCTGGTCGTTCTATCAAAGGTGTGAATATGGCGGATATTTTTATTTCTGCTAAGAACGACGGGGTTATTGAAAAAGGTGGCGGACACGCCATGGCGGGTGGATTTACGGTACTGCCCGATAATTTGACCGCGTTTAAAGATTATATTGCGCAATATATTCGCGATTTGAAAATGACGCGCGATGTTATTGAACCGCTTCATATTGATGCCATAGCAACGGTGCGTGGCGCAAAGCCAGATTTTATTCACTTGCTAAATAATAACGTAGGCCCGTTTGGGATTGGTAATGTGGAACCCATTTTTGCTTTATCTGGCGTGCGAGTTTTTGATGTTAATGTGTTAAAGGAAAAGCATATTCGCTTGATGATAAGTGATGCGGAAGGGGGAAGCCGCATGAAAGCGATGTTTTTTGGTGGTGTTGGTACGCCGCTCGGTGATATGCTGATGAAGAATTACCGTGTCACGCCGTTTCATCTAGCGGGGCAGTTTCAATTAAATCACTGGCAAGGGCGCACAAGTGTCGAATTTCATGTAATAGACGGCATAAATGCAATTAATGACACGCAGCAGCAATTAACGGGGTAGCAAAATGACAAATTTAAAAAGAATGATTGAGAATAATTTTTCACTTCTTTTGTTATTAGGTGTTGTCGTTGGATTTTTCATCCCAAGCTTTGGCGATAATGCGGATGAAATTGTTATCTTTTTGACAGGGGCGCTCATTTTCTTTGCTTGCGCTGATATTAAGCCAGTTGATTTTTTTAAGGTTGATATTTTTCAAACAGGTGTCTTTACGCTTTTGCGCTTTGCGATTTTTCCGCTTGTGTTGTTTTTCGTGGCACAAAAAACTGTGCCTGATTTTGCATTGGGTGTTTTGTTAATGGCGTTGATGCCTGCGGGCGTGGCGGTGGCATCTTTATGCTCAATGAGTCGTGCAAACGTCGTGGTTGGTTTAAGTTTAACGATCATGTCGAGCCTGCTTGCGCCGGCCTTTGTGCCAAGTGTCTTTTTATTTTTGGGGCAGGTTGTAAATGTCGATATTCTGAGCCTTTTTCTCACATTGGTATATGTGGTTTTGCTCCCTATTTGCGCCTATTTTTTGATTGTTTATAAAAGGCATAAAATTGAGGCAGTTGTAAAAAACACAAATAAATCAGCTTCCATTATTATATTGTCCGTTATTCTGATGATTTTGATGGCAACGCAAAAAGAAGAGTTTCTCGCGCAGCCAAGCTTGATTGTTGAAGGCATGATTGTGATGACAGTTTTGATTGGGCTGTTTTATGTTTTTGGTATTGTGTTCTCTCGCTTTGTTCCAGTAGATCAGAAAATTTCTTATATTTATGGCTCTGGTGCGATGAATAATTCTTTAGCGGTAGGGTTAGCATTTGCTTATTTTGACGCGGCAACAACGTTATTTATTGTCTTAAGTGAAATTGTGTGGAGTATTTATGTTGTTGTAGGGCAATGGTATTTTGCACGCCGTGGAAGAGTTTAAACTGGGGAATGAATATGATTAAAACGACTATCGAAAATAACTTTCCGATTATTTTGATTTTAGGGGCGGTTTTGGGTTTTTTTATTCCCAACCCAGGCGCGCACGCCGATATCGCAATTATTTTGTTACTTGCGGGGCAAGTGTTGTTAGCATCGGCAAGTATCAAACGCGAAGACCTTGGAGAGATTGATATTTTCCAAGTGGGGTTATTCAGCCTGCTTCGTTATGCCGTGTTTCCCATCTTTTTATATTACTTATCAACGGTTCTTTGGCCCGATTATGCGATAGGGGTTCTTTTGTTGGGCCTTATGCCTGCCGCAATTGTTGTGGCATCGCTTTGTTCAATAAGTCATGGAAAAACAGCCCTTGGGATTAGTTTAACGGTGTTTTCCAGCATTTTAATTACGGCATTTATTCCGGCTGTTTTTTCGTTTTTAGGGTATGTTGTTGAAGTAAATATTCTTAAATTATTTATGACGCTTGTTGTTGTATTATTTGTGCCGCTCGCTATTTATTTTGTTTTGATTGAAAATATTAAGCCTGCAAAACAATTTGTTTTAAGCTGGGGGAAGGCGATTTCTGTCATATCAATTGCGCTTGTGTTGATGATTATTATGGCGTCTTACAAAGAGCAACTTATAGAGAATTGGGAAGATTTGATTAACGGCACGCTTATTATGTTCGTTCTATTTTTCTTCTTTTATTTATTTGGCTACGTGTACTCTAGGTTCGTGCCACATGATCAACGCAGTGCTTATATCTATGCATCAGGGGCGATGAATAATGGTTTAGCGATAGGCTTGGCATTTTTATATTTTAGCCCGCAAACAACGTTCTTTATTGTTATCAGTGAGCTTGTTTGGTGTATTTATGTGCCTGCCGCACAATGGTATTTCACGCGGCAGGATAAAAAAGCTAAAAGGCTTTAAAGGCTGCTTTACCTTGATGCCTTGCCTAAAATCTCCCGTTGATTAAACGGTTCTAGCTTTTTGGCGAAGTCAGATAAGTCATCTTCATAACGTCTCCACGCTTCAACGGATGTTTTATAGATTGGCTTGCGGACTTGACCTTTACTTGCTGTAAGCACGGAGCGCTTTGTTTTATGCGGCGTTAAACAGGCATCGTGCCATTCTAGCCCTGCATAATCCAGCAGGCGACGGGCTTGGTTTTCGAAATCACCAACGGTGTCTTCATAATCAACCTCAATAAAGCGATCGCCAATAGTGTCGCGCCAATATTGCATCATGTTAAAATATGTTTCGTAATATCTAGCCATTTCATTGAGGCTGTAAGACCAATAATGGCCATGCGCGAAATGTTGTTTGTAACAAGAAAGACACGTATCAACAGGGTTGCGGCGACAATGAATGATTTTTGCATTGGGCATAGAGGCAACAATTTGCCCTAAACGAATATAGTTCGCGGGCATTTTATCGGTAATTTTACGCGCTTTCATGCTTTCGTCATCAATGGATCGTGCAAGATCAATATATCTATCGCCCATTATTTTACAGTTCTCAGGGGTAATTTCACCGCCAAATTCTTTTTCAACCATAGAAAGCGTATAAAGCTCACCCGCACCAAAAACATCTGGATGGGAAGAAATAATTTGCTCCGTCAGGGTTGTTCCTGAACGTGGCATACCCACAATAAAAATAGGGGTGTCATCTTGAGTGCCTTTGCCTTCAAAGCTATTGATGAATTCTTTTGTATATTTCTTTTTGACTTGTTCATGCAAGGTGATCTGTGAATCTAAATCAAGGAAAACCATTGAACGTTTACTATCATTGGCTGTTTTTAAATAGCCGAAACTAGAGCCGTAATCTTTAATGTCTTCATGTGCCTTGAATAAAGCAAAATTTAAAGAGGCTGTTTGTGCCTTACCAATCGCTTTGTCTTGTGCGACAATTTCTTTCATTTTTAAGAAATCTTTATCATCTGGCGTAAATTTTTTGACTTTACTTAATGTGAAGTAAAGCGAAGGGATATCAGGATTAAGGGCAATAGCTTTTTCAATTTCTTCCCTTGCGCCTTCCATATCTCCATGCGATTGAAGAATTTCTGACTTTGTTGCCAACGCCGCAGGATAGGTTTCTTTTATGGCCAAAGCTTTGTCTAGAGACTCAAGCGATAGTTCGATTTGGTTGCTCATAAAATATATCTGCGCCAAACGATGGTAAACTTCAGGCATTTCATCGCTAAGCTCTAATGCTTTTTCTGCCGCCTCCAAAGCGGCGTCGATATCGTTTACCCGCTCCATAACGTTACTGAGTCTTATATATGTAGGCACAGAATCAGGTTCTAGCTCTAGCGCTTCTTCTAAAAGAGACTTTGCCTCTTCTAAATGATCTGCGGCAAGTAATATGTCGGCCAAATCAATCCGTGCAGCGGCAGAATCAGGATCTAGCGAGAGAGCTTTCCTTGCTGCTTTTTCAGCTTCGGGGATATCGCCTAATTCTTTTAGGCAGACAGACATATTGCCGAGCGCTTTTGTATTTTTGGGGTCAAAAGCAATAACGTATTTTGATTCGGTAACGGCTTCGGCAAAGCGATGCGAATCCATATAAGTGAGTGCTAAATTATTGTGCGCATCAATAGAATCAGGACGAAGAGAGACAACTTTTTTATAATGTTCTTCTGCCTCTTCTAGCATAAGCATGCCTTTATAGACGTTTCCTAAATTGAGTAAGGCATCAGGATTATCGGGCCAAATTTCTAATGCTTTTTCACAATGCTCTTTTGATTTTTTTAGTGCGCCTTGTTCAGTATAAGCATTTGCCAAGTTGATATGCGCGTGAACATGTTGTGGGTTAAGCTCAAGCGCTTTCTTCCAAGAGTTTATAGAATCTTCTTCCTCGCCAAGCGCAAATTGCGCCGTTCCTAAATTCACATAGCCATCGGCGTAATTAGCGTTAATTTCGATTCCCTTTAAGGCGGCTTCTTTGCTCTTTTGATATTCGCGCATAAACCACAGCGTGTTTGCCATGTTGCCATAGGCCTCGGCTAAATCTGGTTGAAGCGCAATCGCTTTTTCATAAGCTTTGCAGGCTTCTTCTCTTTGTCCTGATTCGGATAAAAATACGCCATACATGTTCCAGCTTTCAGGGGCGTTATCGTTCACTTCAGTGGCCTTTTGCATGTAAGCAAGGCTTTCCTCGATACTGCCACGTTGATAAGAGATGATCCCAAGGTAGTGAAGGCTAGGGTAATCTTCGGGGTTAACATTTAGAATATCCCTATAAGTGGCATCCGCCAATGTAAGGTTTCCAGCTTGATGGTGTTGCTGAGCAATTTTTAGGGCTTCTTCATAGGTGACTTCAACTGATTTGTTCATTGTTTTTTTGCTTTTTGTTTACGTATGTATTCTATTAATTGAATGAAATGATTAAAATTTTAAAAAAAAGTGATTGATGATAGTATATTTTACACAGGAAAAGCCGTTTCGGGCTTTTTATTCTAAATAATACAAATTTTATTAAGATTTCATTAGTACTTCACAGACTATAATTAATCATTCAATAGTTTTTGTAAACAAACAAGGAAGCGAGGATAAGCTATGGAGACAACCAAGAAAGGTAAGTCGATGAATAAGGCTCTCATGATGGGAACGGCACTTATTTCATTAAGCAGTCTAGCAGTTGCGGAAGCGCAAGCTGCATCTTTAACAACAGCACCAATGAGTGCGGAGGTCTTGACGCCGATTGGCATTACAGCACCGACAGCATTAGATTTTGGTCAGGTCACTATCGCAAGTGCGGCAGCGGGTACTTTACCGCTTGATTTTGCCGGGGCGCGTGGCGCGGCAACAGGTAGTATGTCACCCGTGACAAGTAGTACCGTCAGCCAAGGTGTGGTGAGTATCACATCAGCAGGTGGTGTAGCCCTTAGAATCAACATGGGCGCAACATCATACAACGTGACGAATACGACAGATGCTGGTGAAACAATGTCTGTTAACACATTTACTCTAAGACAGGGTACAGCAGGTGTGACGGCAACGGGGACTGCAAACCTAGATATCGCAACACCAGCGACAACTGAAACCATTAACATTGGTGGTACTTTGAACACCACAGGTTTTGGTCCAGGTGCTGGTGATGGTGTTTATCAGGGAACATTTACAATCTCTGCTATTTATCAGTAAGAAAAATATTATAATTTCAATACCTGCCCCCATAATTATGTGTGGCAGGTATTTTTTTTCGTGTTTTATGATTTTAATGGTAAACTTGATATATGGGCAATAACTCTAAAAAAATCGCTTTAACATGTGCTGTTGTTCCTTTGAGCTTTTTAGCGGGGAAAGTGCAGGCTCAAACGGTGCCGATTTTCATTTCGGCCACACAAGAATTAAATTTTGGCGCATTCTCTGCGGGGGCCGGTGGCACGGTTACCATGAGCACGGGGGGGACACGTTCGGTATCCGGCTCTGTTGTTCCTGTCGCGGCAGGCGGTTTTGAGCGGCAAGGAAATCTTCTTATTTCTGGTGAAGCCAATTTTGCCATTGATGTTGTGATGACGGCTTCTTCTTTTACCGTCTCAGAAGTTGGCGGTGATACAATGAATGTTAATAATTTTGATCTTGGTGGTGGGGCTGGCAATGCGATTGTTGTGACAATCCCTACTGGCGCAACATCTATAAATGTTCCTGTCGGGGGGAGGCTCAATGTAGGCTCTCCGCAAACCGAAGGAACCTATAGCGGCAGCTATAGTATTACAGCGAACTATCAGTAGCTTTATGGTCAAAAATTTTCTTAAAAATAGAATAATTCTGCTCTCTTTTGTTTTGGTTGTTTCATCCTCTACTCATGTTTTTGCGCAGCTTAATTTAAAAAGTAAATTAGGGGCCTCTGTTTCAAAAAGCGTAGAGGTGAGTTTTGAAATTCCTTTTTTGGTGCGGTCTAATTCTTCTGTGCAAGAGGAAATTTATATTAAGCCGTCTGATAGCTATGAGGATAATAAAAGACAGCCTGCGATGATGATGATTTCTGGCCTTATATCCGAAGTCATGATAAATATGGAGGCAGATACTGTTTTTTTAAAGAATGAGGATGGTGTTAATATCGAGGTTAGTCGCTTTGATATTGTAGAGCAGGGGGCAGGCTCAAACGTTATGGTTATGCCTTCTGTCAATCAATCATCTTTTGTTGTTCCTGTGGGCGGTGTTTTGCAGGGTGATCTTTTGGATGGTCAGTTCTATCAAGGAACGGCCGTTGTTTATGTTAATTTTATTTGAGGTTTTGCTCATGACTATGAAGAAAAAGTTTTTGTCTTTTGTTGCTGTTTTGATTGTGGTTGGACTTGTTTGTGAAATTGCGATGGCCATGAAAATTACTTTGCGCCGCGTTGTTTTTGAGGGTCCCAAAAGAGCCGAAGTTATCACGGTAATCAATAGCGGGGATGAGGCCGTCACATATAGATTGGGTTGGCGGCATTTCCTTATGACGCCGAACGAGAGTCTGTCGGATGTGAATGAGCAGTCTTTACCCCCTGAAATTAAACCTTCCAAAGATATGGTTAAATTTGCGCCGCGCCGCTTTACTCTTCAACCTGGAGCGTCGCAACAAGTGCGCATGATCTTAAGGATGCGTGGTGGTGTCGAAGATGGTGAATATAGATCCCATTTATGGATTCGACCTGAGGCAAAAATTGATTCTTTAAAACGTGAAGAAGTAGAGCGTAATGATAAGCAGGGCACAGTAAAGATTGAAATGCTTGCTGGTGTGACGATGCCTGTTATTATTAGAAAAGGTAATTTGGGCGCTAAAGTAGGTATTACAGACTTACAAGCTTCGCAATCTGGTGATGTTGTAACGGGCAGTTACAAGCTTGTGCGTGATGGCGAGCGCAGTACTTATGGTGATCTTGAATACACCTGTAATTCTGGGGTCGGCGCATATAAATTAAGCGTGTCTCGTGGGAATGCTATTTATGCTGAAACCAACCAGCGAAATATGAAATTTAATATTAAACTTAAAGAAGGTCAGTCACGCTGTAACACTTTAAATGTCGTTTATCGCGAAGTTGATGGCTTTAAAGGAGATGGTGAACGTGTGCTTGCACAAGCCTCTGTTGCTGTGAATTAAGGCGGCTCATAGCTTGATTCTATCTAATCTATTGTTTTTTATTAGTTTTTTCTTTTAAACATCTGTTAAATATTGCATGATTTGTGTTATCATAACCTGTGGATGATTCTATCCACAGCCCTCGCTCGTGTCTGAGCACAAAGTCATGCCCATGATCAAAAAGAAATGTAATCGCAAACGGCATAATTTTTCCTTCTTTTTAGGAGGGGCGCTTGTATGCTTTTTTTCTTTTTCTGCGCCTTCTTATTCGCAGATTGTTCGTGGCCCGTCTCCGCAGAAATCTGCGCTTGAAACCTTTGTTGCTAAATATGGGCAACAAATCGGAGAGCCGCCATCACAAATCCCTGATTATAATGATGAAGTGTTTGTCGAAGATTTGGTTTTAGCGGTTTTCGTTGATAAAGATCGCTTGTCTTCTGGTATGTTCGCGATTCAAAAAGATAATCGTTATTACATGCCTGTGCGCCAATTGGGCGAAGTGCTTGGCATTAATGTTGATATTTCAAATGATAACAAACTCGTCGAAGGATGGACAATCTCGCAAGATCGCGATTACACCATTGATGTCTTAAATAATAGTGTGAGCTATAAGGGTAAATCTGCAAAATTGCCATCCGATGCGATCTTAGGTCAAGAATTTGCCGATGATGATCTTTACGTTCAGCTAGAAGTATTAACCCAAATATGGCCGCTCACGCTTGATGTGGATTTGTCTGCATTAATATTAAGAATCACGCCAGACGAAAAACTGCCATATCAGCTTTTCTTGGACAGAAAAAAACGCCAAGAGAGATTGTCACAAAGAAATGCCGAAAAGGAAGATGACAACATCGTTTTCCCTTTTGTTGCCAAGCCTTATAGTTTGTTTGGTATGCCTTCTTTCGGCGTTGACGCAAGCGTTGGTTACAATGCGCGTAGCGACCAAATGCAATATCGTGCAAACCTATTTGGTGTGCAGGACTTGCTTTACGCGAGTGCGGATTATTCCGCGATCTTATCTTATCAAGATGGTGACTTAACCCCGCCTGAAAATATTCGTTTGCGTTTTAGACGTCAAAATATTCACGAAGGTGCTCTTCCCTTAGGTTTGGAAGATACGCAATGGGGGGATGTTAATATCCGAAATCGTGAACTCATCTCTTCTAGCTTAAGTGGTCGTGGTTTTGTTTTTTCAACAAAGCGAAATGATTTTCAAACTGAATTTGACACAGTTGTTATTGATGGTGTTGCCATCCCTGGTTATGAGGTCGAGCTATATCGTAATGATCAATTGATTGATTTTGGTGTTGTGGATGATACAGGTGTTTATCGATTTGAAGATGTTTCGATTGGTTTTGGTAATAACCGTGTCAGGGTAGTTCTTTATGGCCCGCAAGGGGAAATTGAAGAGCGTGTTGAAAATTTCTTTTTCCGAAGCAATGTTGTTAAAAAAGGCGATAATGTTTTTATTGGTGGCGTCATTGACTCGCAAAGAAAACTTATTCCAATTGATGATGACCGTAATAATACCCGCGCTGAAGGGCTGGCGGCAAATATATATGCGGCGCGTGGTCTTACGCAAAAAATCACAGGTTTCTTTACGGCCAATACTTTGAATGATGGTGTCTCTAATATCGAAACAGAAAGACGAAATTATTTAAGCACAGGTGTTATTGCTTCATTGGGGAGGACGATAGGCCAAATTGAATTATACAAAGAACTTGGCGGTGGGGAAGCCATAGACGTTAAAACAGCAAGTGACTTTAAAGGCTTTAAAATAAACACGCAGTCAGCTTTTTACAGCGATTTTGAAAGCCCCGATGCCCGTTCGGGTGAGAATGCGAAAAAAGTTGAACTTGATTTAAATATTCGGCGCAATTTTTCCACCGCAATTGGTTCTGTTGGATTGGAAGTTGGCGGGGATTACCTGAAAAGGCAAAATGGTAGTGAGAACATCAATTTTGTAACGCGGCAATCTTTGGGCATTCGTTCAACACGTTTAACCCACAACACAAGAACAAATATTTTAAATGGCGATCATGCAACAACGATTGGTGCGTTGACTTCTTCGACGCGGCGCAAAAAACTTACTTTCAGAAATCGCTTAAGTTACGATATTCACCCTGAATTCGATATCAACACTTACACAGCAGATTTGCGCTATCGAAAAAATAAAGACTTTTCTGGCGGCCTTAGTTTAACAAGAAATTTTGACAACCAAGAAACTATTGCTGCCGTGCAGCTCACCAGAGATTTTCAAAAATACCGTGCGAGTTTTCAAACCGATTGGTCATCACAGGCAGGGTTTGGATTCCAGTTGAGGGCGTCAACAGCTCTAGGGCCGTATAACCAAGATGGATCATATTTGATGACCAGTGATCCTATCTCTGCGGCAGGGCCTGTTGGGTCTTTTGTTTATCTTGATCGTGATTACGATGGTGAGTTTACGGAAGGCGATGAACCTGTTCCCGACACACGTATATCAATCGGTCGAAGAACGACCAGAGATGAAACAGATGATAATGGGTATCTTACGCGCATCAGCACTTCATCAGGGCGTGTTGCAAATGTGGGCGTTTCTTCACGCTCCATTGATGATCCTTATTTGGTGGCCGAATCTCCTGGCTACAGTATTTATCCGCGGCCTGGTGTGATTCATCGCTTAGAATTTCCGTTGGTGGAAACTGGGGCTATTGACGGCACACTTTTTTACACCAATGGGCGTCCTGTTGCGGGACTAGATTTACAATTATTGGATGAAAATGGTGTTGTGGTATCTTCATCGCAAACAGGCGGAGATGGTTATTATACATTCGAGCGTATTGTGCCAGGCGTCTATAATATTCAAGCGGACCCACAAAGTGGATTTAACATTCCAGCGACTATCGTCAATTTAACGCCAGATGAGCTTTTTCAATTTGGGAATGATATCGAAATCGCAAGCTTAGATAATTCTGAACCTTTAGAGCCTGTGGCAGATGTCTCCACGGATGGGGCATTGTCGGCAAAAAGTATTTTAAATTTGGTTAAGGGCATTAAAGCAAATAGTTCTGATGTTGATATAAATAATTCGAACCTTGGTTCTCAAGGGGCGATAATGATGCCAGAATCAACGATGAAAAAAGAAATTGTAAGCGCGATACCTTCCGCTATTGAACCAGCAGCAGGGGGCGGGCTTCTTTATGATGCACCTTTTTACAATACATCCGTTGAAAGTGTTTCTATGCCAAATGAATCTATCCCAAGAATGCCGGTAGAGAATATTTCTTTGGGTGATGTGTCACTAAATAGTGGTTTATTATCGTCTGTTGATGACATGCGTGTGGGGGTGCATCCAGACAAGGTTCGTTTGGTCATGGATCTATCTGCGCCAACGGAATATGAAATTAGTTATGATGAAGCATCGAAGCTTATCTATGTCGATATGCCGCAAACATCATGGCGCGCAGGGGAGGCTTGGGAAAAGAAGGTCGGAGGTATTATTAATAAATATGCCGTCGAAGCTTTGCCCACATCTGGCACGCGCCTTATCCTTGGGGTGAAGGAAGGCATAAAATTGGGGCAATCTGGGCTTTTAAAGGCATCGGCAGGCCAGAAAAACCGCCTTTTTCTTGATATCATTAGTCATTAAAAAATTGACAAATTGCTGAATAAGACGCTAACGTCTTTCAAATTCAAACAATCAATAAGATTTAGCATGCAAAAAGTTCAAAAAATTATTCATTGGGCCTGTGTTTCATCAGAAATCACTCACGTTTTATGTTGTGGTTTGCCAATGCTATTCAGCCTTATGAGTTTGTTATCTGCATTAGGAATCATTGTTGCTATGCCAGCTGGACTGGATTCCCTTCATCATGCGATGCATGATTATGAGGTGCCAATGATTATGGCTTCTGGTTTTGTTTTGGCTGTCGGCTGGGCGCTTCATTTTGTTGCAAAACGTATTGATTGTAGATCAACGGGTTGCTCCCATGAGCCATGTACACCTAAGAAAAAGCGTTCAGACAAGATCTTATTTATCGCAAGCGCGCTATTCATGTTCAATGTGACTATTTACTTCGCCTTTCACGCTTAGGGCGCTAGCGAATGGACGTTGTACTCTATAGTTTTTTCGCTTTTCTTTCTTTTTTCCTCATTATCGGCCTTTTATCCGTTAGGCGCCGTCGTAAATCGGCGGAAGATTATTTACTGGCAAGTCGCCAAGTCAGCCCGTTTTTTGTTGGGCTTTCGGGCGCTGCCACCACCGCCAGCGGTTTTGGTTTTACAGGTATTATCGGCTATGGCTATATGATGGGCTTGTCTGGTGCATGGTTTGTGCTGGGCGTTTTTGCGGGATTGCTGACGGCTTTCTTTATTGCGGCACGACGTTTTAGAACGGAGTCGCAACGCCAGAAAATAGCTTCTTATTCTGAATATTTAGTCTCAGGCATAAAAGGAAACACAAGATTTATCCATGTAATCATTGGGTTAGTGAGTATTTTTGCGGTAACACTTTATGCAACGGCGCAGCTTACCGCGGGCAGTAAGGCCTTGCATGTCTTGTTTGGGTGGGAGTATGGCGTTGGCGCCGTCATGGGCGCGATCATTGTGGTCTTATATTGCTTTGCGGGCGGTATAAGGGCGTCGATTTGGACGGATGTCGCGCAGATTATTGTGATGTATGGCGCGATGACCTTGCTGGCGATTGTGGCGTTATTGCATATTGGAGGCTTTGGAGCGCTGTACGATCAACTTGCTGCGATTGATCCGAAGTTAGTAGCGTTTTTCCCTAGCGCTAATCCTTTTGGTCCTTTGCTCTTCATTCTGGGGTGGGCATCGCTAGGTTTTGCTTTCATTGGCTTCCCACATGTGATGGTGCGATTTATGACGCTTGAAAAACCGCGTGACACAAAAAGGGCGATCGGCTGGTATCAGCTTTCTTATGGCGCGTTTTATGTGACGGCATATATTGTGGCCTTGTGCACGCGGGTTCTTGTGCCTGACACCGATAGCTTTGACAAAGAATTGGCCTTACCAGAATTGGCGCAATCTATGTTGCCTGATGTGCTTGTGGGGGTAATTCTGGCGGGAATATTTGCGGGAACGATATCTACTGCTGATTCTTTGGTGCTTAGCTCTACGGCGTCTGTTTCGCGGGATATTTTCCCAAAATATAAGGACTCTTATCGCTTTTTAAAATTCACAACAGTGGCGGTTACGGGCTTGGCACTGGCTATCGCTCTTGCAGGATCAAAGAGCGTTTTTGATCTAGTACTATTTGCGATCACGATCATGGGGGCAGGGTTTGCCCCGTTGATGATTATACGTGTTAATCGTTGGCCACTAACGTCTTGGTTGGCTTTTGCCATGATGCTGGTGGGCTTAAGCGTCGGTATAGCTTGGCGTTTAATGGGGTATAATGCTCATGTCTATGAAGCCTTACCCGGAATTGTTGCGGCATTCTTGGTTTATGGTGTTGGCTGGGTGTTCATGAAATATGTGGGAAAGCTTGAGAAAGCCTAGCCACTCTGTTATTACTCTGCTGTTGGCCAGCATGAATATGGCTTAATTAAAAAAATCTGAAAAAGTAATATGAAGTTTGACGATCTGGGGCTCGACCCAAAAACATTAAAAGCCGTAAAAGAGAAGGGCTATGATAGTCCAACCCCGATTCAGGCAAAGGCTATTCCGTTGATCCAGATGACACGTGATGTTGTTGGTTTGGCGCAAACAGGAACAGGTAAAACCGCCAGCTTCACCTTGCCGATGATTGACGCTTTAAGTGGTGGTCGCGCCAAGATGCGTATGCCGCGCTCACTTGTGTTAGCGCCAACGCGTGAATTAGCCGCGCAGGTCGCTGAAAATTTTGATGACTACGGCAAATATCATAAGTTAAACAAGGCTCTATTGGTTGGTGGTGAGTCAATGCTTGAGCAAAAGAAACTATTAGAGCAGGGGGTTGATGTACTTATTGCGACCCCTGGTCGTTTGCTAGATTTATTCGAACGGGGCTCGATCTTATTAAATGATATTAAAATTTTGGTGATTGATGAAGCAGATAGAATGCTAGATATGGGTTTCATTCCTGATATCGAAAAGATTGTCTCGCTTATTCCGCCGATGCGTCAAACATTGTTGTTTTCTGCGACAATGCCAAATGAGATTAAAAAGCTAACGGAAAAATTCTTAAGCAATCCAAAGCATGTTTCTGTGGCTGCCGCTGCGTCGCCTGCGGAAACAGTGGAGCAGTTTTTGGTTGAATGTGCGCCTAAGGCAAAAATGGATTTACTGCACAAGCTGTTGAAACAAGAAAAAGTCAAAAATGCTTTTATCTTTTTAAACCGTAAAAAAGATATAGATGCGCTGTCTAAGTTCTTGAATAATAAAGGATATGCGGCTGCGGGCTTACACGGTGATATGGTGCAATCAAAACGAACCGAAACGTTGCAAAATTTTAAAGATGATGAAATCACTTTGTTAGTGTGTAGTGACGTTGCCGCCCGTGGCTTGGATGTAAAAGGGGTGTCGCATGTTTTTAATTATGATGTTCCTTTTAGCGCCGATGATTATGTCCACCGTATTGGTCGTACGGGACGTGCGGGTAGCAAGGGGCGCGCATGGATGTTTGCGACCAAAAATGATGAAAAATTCATGGATGCCATTCAAAAATTGATTAAACGCCAGTTTGAGCCAGTGGAAATAAACCTTAAATCTAGCGATGGCAGGCAAAAACCTTCTGGCAAATCTGCGACTAAACCTTCAAAAAGTCACTCTGATGCGTCTCCCGCAAAGCATAAGAAAGACGCTCCCTCCCAAGGGGCACAAAAGAACGCGCCCAAAAATAATCCCAAAAAGCACCATGATGATGACGATATGGGAGATAGCTTTGGGGATGATATTCCGGCCTTTTTGCGATAATACTCAACTTAATACGTCAAAACCCTTGACCAAATCACCAATTTAACGAAGAATCATAACGTCTTAGCCACTTTTCTATGGCATTTCTTGTTGACCAAAGGAGCGATAAAATTTTACGGCAACGGTTCATTTTAGGAATGATCACCGCCTGCGTTTTTGCAGGTGATAATGTCGCTTGGGCGAAAGAAGGTGCGATCAAGAATGTTGACGCCAAGAAAATTGAAATAACGCGCGTTGACAATACAGTTGTTTCTTCGCAAGCGCTTATCGCGGCATCGTCGGTTGCGGCGAACTCTCAAAAAAAAGCGCTTGATCCTTTCGCGCCTTCGGATGAGCCTGTTGATATGCTGGCAGATGAAGTGACCTATGATGAGAATGCGGGCATTGTAACAGCCATCGGTAATATTGAATTGGTGCAAGCGGGACGTATTTTACGGGCAAATAAAATTTCTTATAACTTGCCGCAAGACAAGCTTATTGCAGAGGGCGATGTTGTTTTAAACGAAGTCACTGGGGATACTTATTTTGCGGATCGTGTTGAATTAGAAGATAAAATGAAAAATGGTTTCGTCAACGGCTTGCGCGGGGTGCTGGCAGATGGCGGTAGATTCACGGCGCAACAAGCAGAAAAAATTGCCGATCTTAAAATCATTTTAAACAAGGCGAGTTACACGGCTTGTGAGCCATGTAAGAAAGATCCTTCAAAAGATCCTATCTGGCAAATCAAGGCGCGTGAAGTGACGCATCATAAAGATGAACAGCGTATTTCTTATGATGATGCGACCTTTGAGGTTGGTGGGTTGCCTGTTTTGTATATGCCATATTTCTCTCATGCGGATGGAACGATAAAGCGTAAAAGTGGTTTTCTAACGCCCACGGTCGGCTTTGATAGCGATCTTGGGGCGTTTTATCAGCAGGAATATTATTGGAATATCGCGCCAAACAAAGACGCAACAATTGGCGCGATGGTCATGACCAATGAAACACCGCTTATAACGGGGCAGTACCGCCATCGCTTTCGGGATGCGCAATTTGTTTTAAGTGGCGGTACAACATATGCAGGGCGTATTGACCGCGTGAATGATGACGACGTCGCACAAGACGATGAATTCCGTGGGCATTTATTTTTAGATGGTCTGTGGAATATAAATGATAAATGGCGTGCGGGAACAGGTTTAGAAATTGTCACTGATGAACAATATTTGCGGCAATATAACATTTCTAATGAGGATGTGCTGGAGAATGAAGTATATGTCGAACGCTTTTCTGGGCGCAATTATGGGACAGCGCGCTTGATTGGGTTTAAAGATATTAGAGTAAGTGATCGTGCAGAAGATCAACCCAATATTCTTCCCGAAATATATACACGCTTTTTGGGTAATCCTAATTCATTATTGGGCGGACGTGGCAGTCTAGAGTTGTCAGGATTGGCCTTGCAACGAGAGGGCAGTGAACAGGATCTAGCGCGTGGAACAATCGAAGCAGGATGGCAAAAGCGTCACGTTAGTCATTGGGGCTTAGTGAATACATTAGATTTATCGGTGCGTGGGGATGGCTATAAGGTTACTGATATTGATCTATCTGAAAACCCCACCGCAAAAGATAATGATCTTTCCGCTGTGCGCGGTTTTGCGAACGCAAATTTAGAAACATCTATACCATTTTCAAAAAACTTTAAAAAATCACAAATGGTAGTCGAGCCCGTGGTGTCGATAACGGCAGCAACAAATTTGGATAATGATGATGAGATTCCGAATGAAGATAGTTTGGATGTTTTCTTGGATTCTACAAATTTATTTAACGCTAATCGTTTTCCTGGTTATGATCGTATAGAGGATAGATCCCACGCGACCTATGGTGTGCGTTCAGGTTTGTATGGGGACAATGGCTATAACGGGCAAATTTTCTTTGGTCAGAGTTATCGCTTTGATGAAGATGATAATCCATTCCCTGATGGTTCTGGTTTATCAGAACAAAGATCGGATTTTGTCGGGAATGTTTCGTTGCAATTAGGGCCGCGCTTGGATTTGAATTACGATGTTCAGCTTGAAAATAATAATTTAGCTTCGCAACGGCATGAACTGGATGCCAGTGGCAAGATCGGTGATTTATCATTAAGCACGCGATATTTTTACATAGACGCGTTGCAAGGCACTGATTTTACAGAAAGTCGTGAGCAAATCCTTGGAACCGCACGTTATAACATTAATGATCAATGGAGCGTTTTTACGGGCGCACAATATGATTTAGCCGATAATACCGAAGGATTAAGACGTTTATCTTATGGCTTGGATTATACGGGACAATGCGTTAATTTTGGGCTTACGGGACGAAGAGTTTTGACCCGTGACTCAACAGGGGATAGTGATACGGAAATCTTCGCGCGTATCGGTCTGAAAAACCTTGGGGAGTTTGAAACATCTGGCATTAGTTTTGGCTCGGATGATGACGACGATGATGAAGAAGATGATTTTGATTTGCTTGAAAGCAACGAATAAAGAATAAGGATTTTTTGTGGGATTGGTTATTGATAGTAGCTATCATATGTGGTTCGTGTTGCTTGTCACCGCAGCGGCAGTTTATTTTTTCGCGCGCGAAAAATACCCTTTAGAGGTAACGAGTATTGGGATTTTAACGTCGCTTCTTTTGTTTGGGCAAATTTTTCCACTCCCCGATGTTAATGGACGTAACCAGTTGGACGCTTATCATTTGCTGGCAGGCTTTGCCAATCCAGCTCTTTTGGCGGTACTGGCTTTGCTTGTTATGGGGCAAGCAATTATTAGGACAGATTCATTGCGCCCGTTGATTAAGTTCTTTGTTGGTAATAAATATCTTCCACCCAAAATAGCCATTTTCGGTATTTTATTGTTCGTTTTAGGGTTTAGTGCGTTTTTAAATAATACGCCGCTTGTTATTCTGGCGATCCCGATCATGCAAGCGATTGGCATTTCCGCAGGAATATCTGACAGTAAGACAATGATGCCGTTAAGTTTTGCCGCGATTTTAGGGGGAATGATGACTCTTGTGGGGTCGTCCACAAACCTTTTGGTTTCTAGTGCGATGGTGGAGCTTGGTTATAAGCCTCTGGCATTTTTTGATTTTCTGGTGCCTGGCGCAATTTTGGCCGCAGTGGGGCTGGTTTATGTGGTAATCATTTTACCAAGATTGGTGCCAGAACGTCAGTCATTAAAGCAAGCCATTGAAGGCAATGAAAAAGAGTTTGTCGCTGAGTTAGATGTAACGGCGGATAGTATTTTAGTAGGGATGGAATGTGTTAATGGTCGTTTTCCTGCATTGCCAGAGTTGGATGTTCGCTTAATTCAACGTAAAGGACATTTAATTCTTCCGCCCTTTGAAGGTTACACAATTGAAGCAAATGATATTATGATTGCTGCCGCGACGAGGCAGTCTTTGGCTGATGTATTATCAAAATTTCCAGGGTTTTTGCTGTCTGAAGAAGAAGTCAAAGTTATTGATGGTACTGAAGAAGAAGACGGGGATGACGAGGCAAAGAATGACCTTGAAACAACAGTAGAAGAAACAAGAATTTTAGCAGAGTTGATGATCCCGCCTGCTTCACGTCTTGTTGAAATGACGATTGATCAAGTCGATTTCCAACGCCAATACGGCATTGTCGTTCTGGGGATTCAACGTCGCGCACGTGTCGTTCGTCGGACATTGGGGCGTATTCGTTTAGAGCCTGGTGACGTTTTACTGGTTGCAGGTGCGCAAGGCTCAATTAATGATATCCGTAGCAAAGGCCAGACGGATGTCATTGTTTTATCAGGATCGAAAAAAGAATTGCCCTTGCCAAAGAAAGCGCCGATTGCGGGGCTTATTTTCATTATTACAATCTTACTTGCATCAACAGGAATATTATCTATTGCTGTGGCATCAATTACAGGCGCGGTTTTGTTGGTCGCAACAGGATGTTTGAATATCAGGCAAGCAACACGTGCAATTGATCGGAAGATTCTGCTTCTTGTTGGCTCGATGCTGGCGCTTGGCGTGGCTTTACAAGCTTCTGGCGGGGCAACATTTATCGCAGATTTAATGCTTCAGGCGCCTTTTGCGGATAAACCGCTTTATATGGCTGCATTGCTATTTATCATTGTCGCGCTCTGTACCAATATTTTGTCTAATAATGCGTGTGCTATTTTGTTCACACCTATCGCGATGAATATGGCGGTAAATATGGGGGCAGATCCCATTGTTTTTGCAATTACGGTGATTTTTGCCGCAAATTGTTCTTTTGCGTCCCCCATCGGTTATAAAACAAATTTACTTGTTATGGGCCCAGGGCATTACCGTTTCCGTGACTTCATGAAGGCAGGTGTGCCTCTTGTGCTCGTGCTGTGGATTGCCTATATATTCATAGCGAAACTTTACTATGGCCTTTAACGGAGGGGCTAAATTTTTTTTAGATTATGTCGTTAAGAAATTATAATCCACATACACGCTACAAAGAACGCGCGGCGCAGAGATTATCTGCAACCTTTGGTGTGCTTGCCATTATCATGCTGTCAGTCCTTATTGGGTTTTGGCTGGGAAAACAATTTGCGGCGCAAAAATCGATTGTTTTGACTACTGCAAATGCTTCGCTTATTGAAGAACGTGACGCTTTGCAAAAGCAAGTGACTGAGTTAAGTGCCTCGGCGCAAACAGCGAATAAACGTTACGAGCAGCTTCAAGAACAAGTTGAAAGTATTATGCCTGCAGGGCCGATGCAAAATTTGGTTGCTTTAGTGCGCGAGCAATTAGATCAAGGCATGGATCCAGAACGTTTATCATTTGTTATTCGCTCTGCACGCCCACCAACGGGCTGTGTTGATCCAGAAACAAAAAGATTTGTGGTTGCGACTCCTGCGAATAAGGGAGCTAAAAGCTCAGTCAGTATTGCAAATGGTAGCATTATTATTACAGGTGTTGGTGTGTCTGCGCGTAACGAAAAAAATGCGCCAGAAGCTTGGTATGATCCCGCGCAGATGGTGCAGTTAAAGATAGAGAACGGGGGACAAGTTGAAACAAAACAAGGTATTTTGCCCATTCGTCATTCTGTTGTTGTGGGGGGGCGCGAATATCGTTTTTCCGTAGAATCTGGCGCGCGTTCTTTCGCCAAGGTCACATTCGATTCGTGTATATATCCTTAAAGAAATAAATTTATGTTAGGGAAGAAAAGACCGTAAGTTTTCATCTATCCGAATGACATTATCATTAACTTGGCTGTCTTTTAAGGAAGTCATTGACCTTAAAATATCAATAAATTCGTTATTACTATTTAACGTTCCACGCATGTCATATGTATCTGGATAAAGTAATAATGTGCCATCAAGCTCTGCTTTGTTCTGGCGGGTGACACTCGCTTGAAAAGGCAAAGGGCCATTCGCAAATTTTCGCTCAGGCAAAAATATCAAATTTACTTTTGTTTTATCATTGCCCACGATGGGCGTGTTTTGGATTAATTCTTTTTCTTCCAGAAAAGATACGAAATCTCTTAAATTCTCAATGTTTAAATTAGCCTGCATGTTTTGCTTGTTGGTGTGTTGTGAAATAGTGACATCGGCGCTTAAACGCACATCTTCAATGCCTGCGGCTTCTGCTCTAAACAAAAGCGGATGCGTGTCTTTGTTTTGTCCGATTGTTGCGGCAATATTTTTAAGTGGCACTTTAAAGAGCGAACCGCTTCCTGCCTCAATCTCTCCAGAAAAATTATCTTCACCTTGTGTATTACTATAAGAAACCCAGCCGACCCCTCTGTTGATACGAAGGGGGGCGAAGTTAATTTTCAACCTTTCAAATGTGCCATCAAGCTTAAAATGATTGTCGGCATTAATAAAACCCTGCCATTGGGATTCGAAAGCCAATTCATGCTGTATTGTTTTAACGGAGAAAATAATTTTTTTGTTTATATCCTCTTGTTCAATTTGGGCGTTAGCTTCAAAGCGTATCGCTGATTTTGCTAAAGGGACATCCCAAATTATTTTGTTGATAGATAGTTTTTTTAGATCAATCGTATTTATTTTGCTGGGCGTTAATCGGTATCTTAACCGCATCAAATTTTTATAAGGGTTAGAGCCGCTAATAATTTGTATTTTATCAATTGTTAATGTGTCTAATGTTGGATTAATTAAAAAAGTTGGCCAGAATATTTCTGCTTTAAGGCCTTCAATATAGTTAAATCCCCCTGTGCCAAAATTTATTTTTTCAATACTGGCGCCCTTCAGTGAAAAGTCAATATTTGTCGCTTCAGCTTTTGAAAAGCCAATGCTTTGTAACGTTGTTTGTATTTTGTCTTTGGCTTTTGGGATAGCAACAAAATATGTCAGCGCAATAAAAACGAAACATGTAGTGATTAGAAAAAAGACAAGACGTTTCATGAGGAGGGATTATATGTCTAAATCTTCAACGAATTCTGCGTTATCTTGGATAAAGTTAAAACGACTTTCGGCGTTTTTACCCATCAGGCGTTCAACAAGATCATCAACCTCAGCCAAGGTTGTACCGCTTTCGCCATCATCGTCAATGGCGCTCATGCTTTGTGCCAAGGGCAGTGTGACGCGTAATAGAACGCGTGATTTTGGATTCATTGTTGTTTCTTTTAGCTGCGCGGCAGGCATTTCACCAAGGCCTTTAAAGCGGCTAACGTCAACTTTCTTTTTGCCCTTAAATACTGTTTCCATCAGCTTATCTTTATGCTCATCATCTTGGGCGTATTCAGATAAATTCCCGCTGACCAAACGATAAAGTGGCGGTTGCGCAATATAAAGGTGACCGTTTTCAATTAAGGCACGCATTTGTGAATAGAAAAATGTAACAAGAAGGGCGGCGATGTGTGCGCCATCAACATCCGCATCTGTCATGATAATAATGCGCTCATAGCGTAATTTGGAAATATCAAAATCTTTGCCGATGTTGCAGCCAATAGCTTGGATTAAATCTTGAATTTCTTGGTTGGCTTTTATCTTATCGCGGCTGGCGCTAACAACGTTTAAAATTTTACCTCGTAAAGGCAAAATGGCTTGTGTTTCGCGCATACGCCCTTGCTTCGCAGAGCCGCCCGCAGAGTCACCCTCAACCAAAAATAACTCAGTATCATCGGCATTCTTGCGGGAGCAATCCGCTAATTTTCCAGGTAAACGTAATTTGCGCGTGGCAGATTTGCGTAAGGTGGCTTTGTCGGCTTTACGACGTTGGCGTTCTTCGGCGGTGAGAATAATGCTTTCCAACAATAATTTACTCGCGCCGGGATCTTCGGTTAGCCAATGATCAAAATAATCTTTTATGGCTGTGTCGACCCAACGTGTTGCGGCGGCGGTCGCCAATTTATCTTTTGTTTGTCCTTGGAATTGTGGATCACCAATAAAAACCGATAAAAGCGCAGCAGCATCGCCAAAAATATCTTCGGCAGTAATAATGCCTACTTTCTTGTTACCAATCATATCACCATATGCTTTGAACCCGCGAAGCATCGCGGAGCGCATGCCTGCCTCGTGTGACCCCCCTTGTGGTGTGGGGATGGTGTTACAATATGATTTCATGAAACCTTCGCCACGTTGCGGCCATGCAATCGCGAATTCAACGCGGCCATTGCCATCGGGCAAGTCTGTTTGTCCTGCGAAGGGGCGGGTGGTAATGGTTGGGCGCCCTTCAAGAACGGAGCTTAAAAAATCCTCTAAGCCATTTGGAAAATGAAAAAGCTCCTCCTCTTTCACTTTGCTTTCGGGCTGAATAAGCTCTTTGTCGCATGACCATTTAATTTTAACACCGCGATATAAATACGCCTTTGATCGAGCCATTTGATAAAGACGGGAAGCTTTAAGCTTTGCCTCTTTGCCAAAAATTTCTGGATCAGGATGGAAATAAACAGTTGTTCCGCGACGGTTATTGACTGTGCCTAAGCTTTCTAATTTTGTTGTGGCATGACCACGGCTGAAGCTTTGTTTGAAAAGCTCTTTTTCGCGCGCAACCTCTACCCACATTTTATCAGAGAGAGCATTTACAACCGAAATCCCTACACCATGAAGTCCGCCAGCTGTTTCGTAGTTTTTACCACTAAATTTACCGCCAGAGTGTAGGGTGGTTAAAATCACCTCCAACGCAGATTTTCCTGGAAATTTAGGGTGTTCATTCACGGGGATGCCGCGGCCGTTATCTGTTATTGTGACGCTGCTATCGGCATGTAAATGCATTTCAATGCGATTGGCGTGCCCCGCAACGGCCTCATCCATCGAGTTGTCAAAGATCTCCCCTACAAGGTGGTGCAGGGCGCGCTCATCCGTGCCACCAATATACATGCCCGGGCGCTTACGAACGGGCTCTAACCCCTCCAAAACCTCAATATCAGCCGCATCATAGCTGCTTGAAGGGCTGTTTTCTGGGGTGTTACTGTCTTTTACGCTCTTTTTGGCCATAATTTAGGCGCTCTTTTCCATTAAAGTTAATTTAATAAATATAGTTAATCATATAGTAGCGTCATGAAAACCGCAAAAACCAAACTATTAACAAAGGGATGTTTTTTAATTTAAGGCAAAACAAGGCATAATAAAGAATGATGAAAAAAATATTATTAATAGCTCTTTTGCTTATCTGCGCTTGGCCATCGGCAATTTGGGCGCTTGATTTAGAGATTAAAAATGTGCCGCCTTTGGCAAAGCTTGAATTGCTGCCAGAAGAAAAATTCGTCAAACAAACCCGACTGGTCGAAGTGACGCCCTTTAAAGATGAAGGATTGGCTTTTAAAATGCGCTTGCCCCAATATTGGGATGAAGATAAGCAGGCTATTACGGATCAGAAACTTAACATTATTAATAAGAAAATCCTGGGCGTTCTGGCAAAATATCAAAGCCCCGTGATGGCGAATAAGGCGCGAAGTTATATTTTGATTGAAGCGATTGATTTAACTTATGAAATAAGCGCTAAGGATTGGTTGGCTGATTACGTGATCGCCAATGGCTTAACACTCTCTGCTGTCACTGCCTCGTCAAAGCGTGAAGTCGAAGCGATCTATGTTGATGTGCGTGTCGATCAAACATTTATTGTCCGTTTAAAAGCTCTCATTAATGGATCACGGATTATTCTCGTGCGTTATTTTGTGCCACAAAGCGCATATCAAGAAAAACAAATTAGGCAGGCACAGGTGCTTAATTCCTTTGAGCTAATCAATCAAAGTTTAGAAGGGGTTGAAGACATAAAAACTTATGGTTTCTTGGACCAATCTTTTATGAGTTACCCATCATCTTGGCGTTTGCAAAAATATAAAATTAACAATATCGAACGCATGCGGGCGGTGCTTTATAATTACGATAGAAAAAGGCTAGATGGGCAAATTAATGTTTTCCTATCTAATAAGATGTTGGAAACAACACGCGGCAAGGAAGTGATGTTTTATCGTGATAAGCTGAAAATCGAAAATTATGAGCTAGGCAAGCTTATTGAACGCGTTGATCTGGAATATCACAAAGATATGAGCTTTGGAGCGACAGAAGTTTATGCGCTTAATTCAAAACGTTTTGATATGATTAATTATGAGCTTTGGATGAGTGTTATTGAGAATGAGGATTATTTCTACATTACGGCCTTAAGAACACCAACGCGCGACGAAGATTTTTTTGCGTGGGCACGTAACGTTGAGGCCTATAAGATTGTTGTAAAAAATCTTCGTCGTTACAGCCAATAGGATATAAACAGTAAGCCATAAAAAAACCGAAGCACTTGGCCTCGGTTTTTAAAAAATGTCTCATTACACTGTTTGACTATGATGAATAATACATCAAAAATTCAATCGGGTGTGGCATGGTTTCATATTTCAATACTTCTTCCATTTTAAGCTCTACATAAGCTTCAATGGCGTCTTTTGTGAAAACATCGCCTTTTAATAAGAAGTCATGATCCGCCATAAGTGAATCAAGCGCTTCACGCAGAGAGCCACAAACATTTGGAATTTCGGCTAACTCATTCGCAGGTAAATCATAGAGATCCTTATCCATCGCTTCGCCGGGGTGGATTTTGTTATCAATCCCATCTAAGCCGGCCATCAACATGGCAGAGAATGCCAAATAAGGGTTCGATGTAGCATCAGGGAAACGCACCTCAACACGTTTTGCCTTAGGCGATACGCCATGTGGAATACGGCAAGAGGCAGAACGGTTACGCGCAGAATAAGCCAAAAGGACAGGGGCTTCGTAGCCCGGTACAAGGCGCTTATAACTATTTGTCGATGGGTTGGTAAAGGCGTTCAATGCTTTTGCATGTTTGATAATACCACCAATATAATAAAGTGCATTATCAGAAAGCCCCGCATATTTTTCTCCCGCAAAAGTTGGCTTGCCGCCTTTCCAGATAGATTGATGAACATGCATCCCTGATCCATTATCACCAAAAACAGGTTTGGGCAGGAAGGTCGCCGTTTTGCCATAGATATGCGCAACGTTGTGCACTGCATATTTAAACATCTGCAATGTGTCTGCGGCATCTACTAATGTGCTGAAGGTGTAACCAATTTCATGTTGGGAGGGCGCAACTTCGTGATGATGCTTTTCAACAGGAATGCCCATTGCGTGCATAACCGTTACCATTTCCGCGCGCAGGTCGGCGCCACTATCGACAGGGCCTTCTGGGAAGTAACCACCCTTAACGCCCGGACGGTGGCCTGTATTGCCTTCGTCGTAATCACGATTGCTATTGTAGGGGCCTTCGGTAGAGTCGATTTTATAAGAAACTTCATTCATGTTGGCGGCCATTTTGACGTCATCAAAAACAAAAAATTCCGCTTCTGGGCCAAAATAAGCAGTGTCGCCGTGACCTGATTCTTTAATGTAAGCTTCTGCTTTTTTTGCAATATTGCGGGGGCAACGTCCATAAGCATCGCCAGAGTTTGGCTCTTCAATAGTACAAAACACTTTTAATGTTGGTTGCGCCGCGAACGGGTCAAGGAAACAACGCCCCCAGTCAGGGATCAGGCACATGTCTGATTCATTAATGGCTTTCCACCCAGCAATAGAAGAGCCATCAATCATTACGCCTGTTTCAAACATATCTTTATCAACTGTGCTTATATGTTGGTCGGTATGCTGTAGCTTACCGCGTGGATCGGTGAATTCGAATCCTACGAACTGAACATCATGTTCATCACAGAATTTTTTAAAATCAGAATGGCTTTTAAAGCTCACTTCATTATCAGACATTTTCTTCGCTCCTTTAAGGCGTTATAAAAGTACAAATCGGGTTATGTTGTATATTCGTTTTATGCATTTTAGCTATGCGTTATTTGAATAAGGTGAATTGATATCATTCATAAAAACAAAGGTCGAGTCTTTTTGATACAAAAAAGAAATTTTATAGGCAGGAAATTTTTAAGCGCACAATTTCAGAAAATAGGGGGATTATCAAAAATGACGGAAAGCATATTATGATGCTTAACGAAACGACTTAAAGTTGATTGATTTTTCTATAAGTGGTGCGGGTGAAGGGACTTGAACCCCCACATCCGAAGATACCAGAACCTAAATCTGGCGCGTCTACCAATTCCGCCACACCCGCACAGATGTGAATTGATGGTTTTTTACATCAAACGCAGCAAAATGCAAAGGAAAAAGAGTAAGGAAAAACTTGACCGTTATCCTTGTTTCAATGTAGACAATGACAGGCTTTTCTTGTGGCGGCTGTAGCTCAGCGGTAGAGCCCTCGGTTGTGGTCCGAGTGGTCGCGGGTTCGAACCCCGTCAGCCGCCCCATTTTTTAAATGGTAGGGAAAAGCATAAATGACGTAATAAGAAGGTCGTATTGGGCTTGTAGGCCTGAGGCAAAAAAGAAAGAAATACGGATATGGAAGTTAAAGAAATTAAATCAGAAGGTCTCTCACGTGAGTTGGAAGTTATGGTTCCAGCCAATGATATCGAAAAACATGTGATCGAGCGTCTGACTGAAGTCGGTAAAACAGTAAAAATGCCTGGCTTCCGCCCCGGTAAAGTGCCGATGGATATGTTAAAACAACGCTATGGCCGTGCCGTTATGGGCGAGGTATTAGAATCAGTTGTGAATGAAGCAACAGCTCAAGTTATTAAAGATAAGAAAATCCGTCCTGCACAACAGCCACAAATTGAAGTGAAGGAATTTGATGAAGGTAAAGACCTTACTTATTCAATGAAAGTTGACGTTCTTCCTGACTTTGATGTCATGGATTTAAAAGGCATGAAGTTGGAAAAGCCTGTAGCGAAGATCGAAACAAAAGATATTAACGAAGCCCTTGGGCGTATCACGGAGCATCATAAAGGTTCCAAGCCGATTAAAGGTGATCGTGCAACAAAGAAAGGTGATTTTGTTATTATGGACTTTGATGGACGCACAGCAGATGATGACGTTCACCATGATGGTATGAAAGCAGAAGGTCATAAACTTGAGCTGGGCAGCAATCAATTCATACCAGGCTTCGAAGACCAAATGATTGGTAAAAAAGCGGGCGATAAATTTGATGTCAATGTTAAATTCCCTGACGAATATGGCGCCAAAGAGCTTGCAGGGCGTGAAGCGATTTTTGAAGTTAAAATCAATGAGATACATGAAGAATCAGAAGTAGAAATTAACGATGATTTCGCCAAAGAGCTTGGCTTTGATGATGAAAAAGCATTGCGTGATGCGGTTGAGCATCAGCTAAAATCTGATTATGAGAATCAAACCAAATTAAAAATGAAGCGTCAGCTTCTTGATATGTTGGACGATGGTCATAGTTTCGATATTCCACAAGGGATGGTGAAGGCTGAATTGGAAGGTATCACGGCGCAAATCGAGCAAGAGCGTAAAGCGAATCCTGATGCTGAAGAGCTCACCGATGAAGAAAAAGAAGAGTTACAGGTCATCTCTGAGCGCCGCGTGCGTCTAGGCCTCGTAATTGCAGAAATTGGTCAGCAGCGTAAAGTACAAGTGAATGATCAGGAGCTTCAGCGTGCGGTAATTACCGAAGCGCAGAAATATCCGGGGCAAGAGAAAATGGTTTTTGATTATTATCAAAAGAACCCACAAGCCCTTGAAGCGCTTCGTGCGCCTATGTTTGAAGATAAAGTTGTTGAATTGCTATTTGAAGATGCTGACATTACCGAAAAAGAAGTTTCTATCGAAGAGCTAATGAAAGATGATGATGATGAAGTTTTAGGCAAGAAAAAGGCCAAAAAATCTTCTAAGAAATCTGGCAAGACTGAAAAGTCAGCGAAAAAAACAACGAAGAAGGCGGCAAAGAAAGCCTCAAAAAAAGCAGCAAAGAAGTAATAGTTTAACGTCATTGCGCGCGTAGCGAAGCAATCCAGATATTGGATTGCCGCAGTCGTTGCCGCTCCTTCGCAATGACAGCTTTTTATCTTATTTCATGCTTGAACCACATCTTTGCCTGCGATACTCTCTTTTAAGTAACTGATTCACATCCTACATAAGAGATTTTCATGACAGAGCGCGACCCATTAGAGCTATATAATTCCCACTTGATCCCGACCGTGATTGAGCAGACAAACCGTGGTGAGCGTGCATTTGATATTTTCTCTCGTTTATTAAAAGAGCGGATTATCTTTTTGACAGGTGAGGTGAATGATTATGTTTCCAGCTTGATCTGTGCGCAGCTTCTTTTCCTTGAATCGGAAAATCCGACCAAAGACATCTCTTTTTACATTAACTCTCCAGGCGGCGTGGTGACCTCTGGCATGGCGATGTATGACACAATGCAATATATTAAGCCGAACGTTTCGACTGTTTGTATTGGTCAAGCGGCTTCTATGGGGTCACTTTTATTAACTGCAGGCGCAGAAGGTAAGCGTTTTGCTTTGCCGCATGCCCGTATCATGATTCACCAGCCATTAGGGGGCGCACAGGGGCAGGCGTCAGACATTGAAATTCAAGCACGTGAGATTTTACGTATGAAGGCAATGTTGAATGATATTTATGTCCGTCACACGGGTAAAAAGTTGGCAGATATTGAAAAATCAATGGATCGTGATAATTTCATGAGTGCAGAAGAAGCACAAAAGTTTGGCTTGATTGATAAAGTCGTCGAAGCCCATAAGACAGTTGAAGAAGCGACGGATAAAGATAAAGATTAATTATCTTTCATTATTTCTGTTTAAGCTCGTTTTTCGTAAAATCAAAACATTGTTTGCATAGCTGTGAAGGCTTTTGCTAATATTAATTGTTCCTTAGTGATTAACCCTTATTTTGTGTGCATATTAACGCACACAAATGAAAGAAGATAAGTTTCTATGTCTCAAGATTCTAAAGATAAAGTTTTTGCCGTTTTACCGCTTCGAGATATTGTGGTTTTCCCGCACATGATTGTGCCGCTTTTTGTTGGTCGTGAAAAATCAGTTAAAGCATTAGAGCATGTTATGGAGCTCGATAAAAAAATTCTTCTTGTGACGCAAAAATCACCCGTTGAAGATAATCCAGGGCCTGATGATCTTTATGATGTTGGTGTTGTCGGTAATATTCTTCAACTTTTAAAGTTACCAGATGGCACAGTTAAAGTGTTGGTTGAGGGCGGGGAGCGTTATCACGTTGATAAATTTCTTGATGATGGCGCCTATACCGAAGCGCAGGCAACTATTATGCCGGCAGATACGATTGTAAATGAAGAAATAGAAGCACTAGGCCGTGCGGCAATTTCTCAGTTTGAGCAATATGTGAAGCTTAACAAAAAAATTCCACCAGAAGTTTTAGTGTCGATTAATCAAATTGATGAGCCCGCAAAAATGGCGGACACAATGGCATCGCATTTGACGTTGAAAATTGAAGAAAAGCAGGAATTGCTTGAGCTAAAAACTGTGTCTGAACGTTTGGAAAAAATCTATGGCTTCATGGAAGGCGAGATTGGTTTGCTTCAAGTTGAAAAACGTGTCCGCAATCGCGTGAAGCGCCAAATGGAAAAGACCCAGCGTGAGTATTATTTGAACGAGCAAATGAAAGCCATTCAAAAAGAACTAGGTGAGGGCGAAGATGGCCTTGATGAATTAGGTGAGATCGAAAAGAAGATTGATGAAACCAAGTTATCAAAAGAAGCCAAAGAAAAAGCTACAACAGAATTAAAAAAACTACGCCAAATGAGCCCGATGTCGGCCGAGGCGACGGTGGTTCGTAATTACCTTGATTGGGTGTTGGCTGTGCCATGGGGTAAAAAATCTCGGGTAAAAAAAGATATTAAAGCCGCATTGAAGGTTCTTGATAAAGACCATTACGGTCTTGAAAAAGTTAAAGAGCGTATTCTTGAATATTTAGCGGTGCAACAACGCACAAATAAAGTTAAGGGGCCAATCCTTTGTCTTGTTGGGCCACCTGGGGTTGGTAAAACCTCGTTGGGGTCATCTATTGCCAAGGCCACTAATCGTAATTTTGTGCGCGTTTCTTTAGGGGGCGTTCGTGATGAAAGCGAAATTCGTGGTCACCGCCGTACTTATATAGGGGCGATGCCAGGTAAAATTATCCAAGGCATGAAAAAAGCGAAAACATCAAACCCGCTTTTCTTGCTTGATGAAATTGATAAGCTGGCCTCTGATTGGCGCGGCGATCCAAGCTCTGCGTTGTTAGAGGTTTTGGATCCAGAGCAGAATGCGACCTTTAATGATCACTACATGGAGATGGATTATGATCTATCTGATGTGATGTTTGTCTGTACAGCGAATTCATTAAACATGCCGCAACCATTATTAGATCGTATGGAGGTCATTCGCATCTCTGGCTATACAGAAGATGAGAAGCTGGAGATTGTGAAACGTCATTTGTTGGATAAACAAATGAAAGCGGCAGGCCTAAAGAAATCTGAATTTAAAATCAGCGACGCGTCTATCCGTGAGCTGATACGTTATTACACCCGCGAAGCGGGGGTGCGTAATTTGGAGCGTGAAATCGCGAACTTATGCCGTAAATCACTTAAAGATATTTTAATGAAAGCGAAAAAAGCTATCAGCGTGTCACCGAAAAAAGTTGGTGAGTATGCAGGCGTTAAAAAATACCGCTTTGGCGAAGTGGAAGAGCAAGACCGTGTTGGTGTTGTCACGGGCTTGGCTTATACGCAATTTGGCGGCGATATTTTATCCATCGAAGCAGTGACCATGCCGGGTAAGGACGCCAAGGTTTCTACGACAGGTAACCTTAAAGATGTGATGAAAGAATCTATTAAGGTGGCTGAAATGTTGATCAAGTCACGCGCCAATCAATTTGGTATTAAATATGAAGATATTAAAGAAAAATCGATTCATGTGCATGTGCCCGAAGGGGCAACGCCCAAAGATGGGCCTTCGGCAGGTGGTGCGATGACAACAGCGATTATCTCGGCCTTAACAGGTATCGAGGTGCGCCGCGATATTGCCATGACGGGCGAAATTAATTTGCGTGGGTATGTCACCGCAATTGGTGGCTTAAAAGAAAAACTTCTTGCGGCTTTGCGTAGTGGAATCAAAACCGTGTTGATCCCAAAAGAGAATGAAAAAGATTTGGCGGATGTCCCTGATAAAGTTAAGAAGAATCTTGAAATCATTCCCGTGAACACGATTGAAGAAGTGCTGATTCATGCGCTTTTGAGCATGCCAAAGCCGGTAGAAGAAGAAAAACTGCCAAAAAATGAAGAAATACCCCCAGAAACAGCAGAAAATAAGGGAAAAGAAGTGATTCGGCATTGAGTCGTTCCCCGAAACCCCTTAAAAATGATTCGTGTCTTCGATGGGAAAGAACTGTCTCTGACTTACGGTCAGTAACACTTCTATCATGTCGAAACATTGTCGATCGGGCGCTTTTTAAAATGGCGCTTGATCATTTTCAAAACAAAAATTTTAAAAGGATTATAAAATGAATAAAGCAGAACTTATCGAGCACGTTGCTAAAGAAACAGAAATGACAAAAGCAGATGCTCAACGCGCTGTTGAAGCTGTATTTGGTGGTATCACTAAAACAGTTAAAAAAGGCGGCGACGCACGTTTTGTTGGTTTTGGTACATTTACTGTTGCAAAACGTGCAGCAACAACTGGCCGTAACCCACGCACAGGTGAAGCAATTAAGATCAAAGCTTCTAAAAATGTTAAATTTAAAGCCGGTAAAGAGCTTAAAGAAGCTGTTAACAAGTAAGCTTTGCTATAAAGAAGAATTCAAAGGGCCGCTTTTTTTAAGCGGCCTTTTTTCTATTTAGCCAGTGAAATGCATATGCCCATAGTCTTTAGCATGTGAAGACGGGGGGGCAGCTTGTTCTACTTCTGGTGCGCTTGGTGCGTTTATAATATCATCAAGACCTAATGCATCGGCAACTTTGTTCAAGATCGCAGATAATGTTTCAATTCCTGTTTCAATTGTCGTGGTAAAGCTATTGGCAAAATCACTTGTATCTAAAGCGGTTCTCACACCCGACGAATAGCTTGCGGCAACAACAGGTGTTTCAAATACTACAGGGGAATCTGATGCTGGATCAACAGTTGCGGATATATCGCCCGATAGATTTATTGTTTGCTCCACTTGAATGACATTGGCGTCGAATCCATTTTCGGCAGCATATTCCAAAGCTTCCTTATACGCCGCCTGTGCATCTAACCCTCTATGCTCCATGAATATTTCTGTTAGCGTGTCTCCTGCTTTAACAGTGTAATTTAAATCAGCCGAGGCATTATAAGCAGCTGTTGTAGCCCGCGGGTTGCCCTGTGGCATAGGCGCGGAAGTAGGCGCTGTTTCAAAAGATCCAGACATACTGGTATATAAAAGCTGAGCTTGCTCCGCATCTGCACTGGCAACTTGAATGCCGTTACTACGTCGATTAGAAGGCGCAATAAGAGGGCTTTTTTCAAATTTATCAATCCATAGATTGGCAAACTCTTGATTGGTCATACTTTCGTTACCGCCGTTTTGTAAAACTCTCTGTTTCCCAACAGTTTCAGCAGCGTTACCTTCAGGGTTTGACAAAAGTTTAACTGCACCGCCCATACCTTGTTGATGTGCTAAGTATTGTTCACCATAGCTGATTTCCCTACCAAGCTTACCTTCTACATATCTTTTGTTATCTGCACGAAATTGACGTTCGAACTTAAATTGTTGCTGAATGTCAAAAGGGTCGTTGACACCGTATTGCTTTGCAGTTGGCGGCATGATCTGAAACAAGCCCTTAGCACCGCTTGGATTGGTCGCAAGCGGATTTTTGCTGCTTTCTATTTCAGCAAGTCTCTCAGAATATGCATCTGGAAATCTTAACGCCATTTTTATTTTCTATAACTCCTATCACTATCCTACTTATATTATATTAAAAAAGGCTTACGAAGTGCAAATTTGCAGGGTTTTTGGCTTATAAACGTTATCTGGCTTAAAAGTCAGAAATCGCTTGATAATTTGATTGTTTGGGGCTAAAACCTTCAAACCTTGGTTATTATTAAGGAAGGGCGGTTAGCTCAGCTGGTAGAGCATCTCGTTTACACCGAGGGGGTCAGCGGTTCGAACCCGTTACCGCCCACCACTTAACTCTCTGATATTATTGAATTTTATCTGTTTTAAGCTTCTAAAAGCTCGTAGATTTCGCCTTCGGGGGACATTTGTGCAGCAACAAGTGAGCCGCCAAAGCCACAGCCACCATCTAAGGTTGCTGTAACACAGTTTAAATGCACGCCTTGGTGTTGTGGGTCGAAACCACGAATAACCTTATCAAAAGGGTCGTAAGGGGCTGTAATCGCTTCAAATTCTGTTTGTGTGCTCCAAAAAGCTTCAGATTGCTCGTTTAACGGCTTTGAGGCGTCTATGCCTGAACTAACGAACAGAAGAGGGAAGCGCCCTTGTGCGCTAGTATAAGCCGCACGGCGGTTATGTGTCATAAAGACATCATGCCCTGCATTTTGACGAATCGTGCGGCGTACCTCATTTGTCCATTTTGTTAGGAATGTCATGCCTTCACGCGCCGCCATAATGCCTTCATGGGGGGAGAGGCCATAGCTTTGCATTGTAGCGGAAAGTCCTTTGGACATCATATCCAGCAAGCTATCGGTAGGATTACGGTCAAAATGAAGCTGGCTGAGCTTGTGCCACATATTTTCTTGTGTGCCCCGTAAATAGGTAATGTCATCGGGCTTCATGCCTGGTTGCGCCAAAAGCAAGCGGCGGAACATTAAAAGCTCATCAATTGTTTCGCGTGAATAATCGCCATAGCCCGTATAATTGCCGAGATAAATAACACGATCCCCTGCATTAATATGCTCAAACAAGGCATCATGCATTTGGATCAATTTTTCGACATCCCCATGAATAGAAGAGATCGCCCAGACCTTATTGGGTTGGCCAAGGGCGGAGAATTTTTGATCTGATGAGCGACAACACACTGGGGGTGGGAGCCTTCGTCTTTAGAGTAAGAATTAAATGCTTGAATAAGCGCGGAATAAAAATGTGGGAAGAATTCCCAGAATCATAGAATTATATCATGATTTTTCAATGATTCCATGGGTTTATTTAAATTTTATGTCTTTATTTTAGAGTTTATGACGAAAATTTAAATATAAAAGCGCCAAGATTGCGCCCGCTGCGTTGCTCACCAAATCCCAACCTGTGTTGTTATAGCCACCCACATTGGTATTTGCCATGGAAATAACGGCGACAAATTCAATCATTTCGTTCAGTGCGCCCAAGCCAATAGCAATGAGAAACAACGCCACCATAATTGGAAAAGACAAGTTAAGTTTGGTTTTAAGGTGGGCTTGTAACGCTTCATAAGCGGCCATAAGGCTTATGCCAAAACCCAAAGCATGAATGATTTGGTCATATTTGGGAAAGTTCTTGTGCGGTTTTAAATCATATAAAACGGGACGCGAGGCATCAATTATTGTCCAATCAGTCGGAATGGGCACAAGCCCCCCAGCCAAATGCAAAAATCCCCACAGCGTTAAACCAGCCAGCACAAGATGGCTGAAGGTCACGCGTATATCCATGAATATAACCAAAGATATGATTATCATCATTGTCCCTTGGTAGAAAAGAAATTCGCTATTGTTATTATAAAGCGCCACGGCCAAGAAAACAGCCATGTAACAAACAACAAATATTGTGTAAGGCAAAAGCCTGCGGGTAAGAATATGCATAGCTGTTATCTTTAAAGTTATTTGGGGTGGAGGCAATATAAATCGCCACGTCACGCTGTTTCTGTGTCATGGCGACTTATACGAAGCAAGGTGAGATTATATAGGGAAATAATATTTGTATTTAGTCCCAATAAAAAACGAGCCGCCTTGGTTTCAAGGTAGCCCGTTTTTAATTCTTATTTCTTCACGCTTCAAAAACGTCAAAAATTATGCCGCTGATTTGATGCCGGTTACAACGTCATTGGCAACAACACTTTTTGCATTGCCTTCTGTGCCCATAATTTTCTCAAGACGCATTGTTGCTTGCTCTTCTGTTGTTTTTTCAACGGCCGCAACTTCACGCGCTAGGCGTTCTAAAGCAGATTGATAGATTTGACGTTCAGAATAAGATTGCTCTGAATCATCGTTGCTACGCTTTAGGTCACGGAGAACTTCAGCAATCATCACTGGATCACCAGAGTTGATCTTTAATTCATATTCTTGGGCGCGGCGGCTCCACATTGTACGGCGGATTTTTGCCTTGCCTTTTAATGTTTTAATCGCATCTTTAATACGAGATGCCGTGCAAAGCTTACGCAGGCCAGATTCTTTCGCTTTCATCATCGGAATTTTAAGACGCATGCGCTCTTTTTCAAAATTGATTGCATATAACTTGATTTCCATACCAGAAATACTCTGAGTCTCAATACCTTCGATTAAACCTACACCGTGTGCAGGATAAACAACGTAGTCACCTTTTGCGAAATTATCATTTTCAGCAGCCATAGTATTTTTACCTTTCTTAGTTATATTCGCTCGTCATGTTTACTGTTGGCGGTACGCCGTACAAAAGAGCAGATCCATAAAGGGGATCTGCGGTAAACAATCATTTAAAATGGAAACGATAGAGACTTAAAAACTCTATGGAGTGCAGTGACTATAAGCCCTCTATGTCAGTGGACAACTTGCCTTTATTAACCGCTTATCGTTAAACCATGAAAAGACCATACATTAAAAATTAGTTAAAATCAACTTTAATTTGAGAATGTATCGTGAACATTGCTGAAATTCACGCGAGGAAAGCTTGTGTGTTACTTCAGTCACCATCTCCAGGTTTTTCGCTAAAGTGTTCTTCTAACTTGTTTTTTACATTTTTAAATTCTTCGGCTTCAGGCAATGGATCTTTTTGCTTTGTTATGACAGGCCATTTTTCAGAATAATCACGATTAAATTCAACCCATTTTTCGGCTTCGGTTTCTGTGTCGGGTAGGATGGCTTCAATAGGGCATTCTGGTTCGCAAACACCGCAATCAATACATTCATCAGGATGAATAACCAACATATTCTCGCCCTCATAAAAGCAATCAACGGGGCATACCTCAACACAGTCGGTGTATTTGCACTTGATACAAAGATCGGTCACTACAAAAGTCATGACAGCGGTTTAAAGGAGAGCTTGTTGTTTTTCAAGGATATATTCGCTCCAATAGGCAAGGTGCAGAGCTTCTCGCCGTGGCCAACAGGGATATTCTTTAAAATTGGGGTGTTGGGCGTTAGATTCGTTATGATTTCTTCCATCGTAAAGCCATAAGGACGCTCTGGGTTATCCTGCGTTTTGATAAACTCCCCCAAAATGATTCCTGATAGATTTTTGAGCCACCCCGCTTGTTTCATGTGGGCGACCATACGGTCATAACGGCTTAGGTGGTCATTCGTGTCCTCAAGCATTAAAATGGCTTTGTTCAGGTCAGGAGTATAAGGCGTTCCAATCAGGGCTTGCATAACACTTAAGTTCCCCCCATAAAGCGGGCCCTCACATAAAGAGTCATTCTCGACATCAAGGCTGCTTGTTTGACCTGTAACAACGTTAATCATTTGCTCTAAATATATTGGATCCGTCCTATCGAGGCGAGAGAGTGTAGGGCCATGAAATGTAATCAACCCTGTTTGCATAGATATAGCATTAAGAAGTATTGTTATATCACTGTAACCAATAAATATTTTAGGGTTTTGTTGAATTAAATTATAATCAATTTTATCTAACATATGGATTGCGCCATTGCCGCCAACCAAACAAATTATCGCTTTAATATCAGGGTTTTTGAAATATTCATGTAAGGCATCGACCTTTTGCTCGGGCGTTCCCGCCCATTGACCATGCTTAAGTTTTGTTTGCGGATGAAAAACAACGTTAAAGCCATTATTTTTCAAAAACTCAACAGCAGCTTGCGTTTGCGTCACGTCATAGAAACTTGAAGGGGCAATAACGCCTATCGTGTCGCCTTTTTTGAGGGCGGAAGGGTAGATGGGGGCAGGAGTGTTCATGAAAATGATTTTACACTTAACGACAGAATTGTCATCCTTCGACTTAAACGAAGGATCTTATTTGTTATGAGGAGATCTTTTGGCCGAGCCAAGGGATGACATGGAGAAGCGTTTTAAGCCGCGTCCTCATTTTTGGTCAATTTAAACGCTTCTAAAGCGCGGTCGCGGGCTTCGCCGTGATCCATCATAGGGTGGGGATAGGTTTTACCAAGCTCGATTCCTGCGGCGCGTAGTTCGATTTCTGACGCTTCCCAAGGTGCGTGAATATCTTTATCAGATAAGTCTTTTAATTCGGGAACGAAGTGGCGGATGTATTCGCCAGCACCATCGAATTTTTTGCTTTGTAACATTGGGTTGAAAATGCGGAAATATGGGGCGGCATCGGCGCCGCATCCAGCAATCCATTGCCAACTGGCGGCGTTGCTGGCGAGGTCGGCATCAACTAAGCAATCCCAAAACCATTCTTCGCCGCGATGCCAGTGAGTTAGCATATTTTTCACCAAAAATGAGCCAACGATCATCCTCACCCGATTATGCATATATCCCGTTTCATAAAGCTGGCGCATGCCTGCATCAACAATTGGATATCCTGTTTGCCCGCGACGCCATTTTTCAAGATCATCGCTTTCTTGGGCGTTCCATGGGAAGTCATTAAAGCGTTCTTGCAGGTTATCCCACGTGATTTTAGGAAAGTGATAGAGTAGGGAATAAGAAAATTCGCGCCAGCCAAGCTCGCTTAAGAAATGCTCACGATCTTTTGCCTCGCTATCCTTCATATTATGCTTTTTTGCGGCGTACCATGCCTGATTAGGGGATATTTGACCGAAATGTAGGTAAGGGGAAAGGCGCGAAGTGTTTTCATCCGCAGGGTGATCGCGGCCTTTTTTATAATTAGGCAGGCCTGTTTCTAAAAATTTATGAAGTCTTTTATGTGCACCATCTTCGCTAATCGTCCAATAACTCACCAAGTTTTTATGCCAGTCGCCTTCACCTGCCGGAAGCAGGTTGAGATCATTGAGCGACACACCAAGTTTCTGCGTTTGGCCATAAGTTATGCGTGAAGGACGTTCCAGTGGCTCACGCGGGGCATCGGCTTGTAAACAGCCTTTGCGGTAGAATGGCGTAAAGACACGATAAGGAAGGCCGGCTTGATTTTGAATTGTCCATGGCTCCCACAGTAACGAGCCGTTAAAGCTTTGGACGTCAAAATTTTCCATGTTGTCTTTAAAAAAAGATTTAATATTTTCATCACGCTTGATGCGCCATGGCTCGTAACAGCGATTCCAATAAATTCCCATCGCGCCAGTCTTGGTGACGAGGCCGGGAATAATTTCAGTCGCGTCGCCTTTTTGTAAAACAAGGTGATCGGACAAATCTTTGCTAAGCGCGTCCAATCCATGATGTAACCAAACCCGCGAAGCCGCGCCCATCTTCCATTCTTTGGCGTTTTGATCATCTAAGATATAAAGCGGGATAATAGGATGACCGGCCTCATGGGCGGCGTGAAGGGCAGGGTTATCAGAAAGACGTAAATCCTGACGAAACCAGATAATAATGGGAGCTTTTGACATACCCTATATACGCATGAGAGCGGGGATAGTTCAATAGTATCCATATAATTTTTTGACATAATAACTGTAGATGTTCTATACTTTATGGATGATGAAAAAAAGTAAGAAAAATAAAATAACATCTTCTCCAAAAGGCAGGGGGCAGATGTATGACGTTACAAGTACTTTCTAGAGAAGAAGGGAAACTCCAAATCATGGGATAACCTCTATCACGGTTGGTTCTTTAGCGGGTGTCCCATTAGGTTTTTTTACCGCAGATATGATTGGTGAACATAGCGACATGCTTGATGCCTTTAAAAAGGAACATTTCGATGGGGTATGTTTTGAGCAAACTGTTCTTCAAAATGAAAAACCAATTTGTTTAGGAGACGCATATGACAACGGTATTGTAGCAGCGCCATTTCTAGCTGCTGCTCTTGCTACGAGCGTTATTTCTGGGACAATTTCAAATTTAATGGGAAGTAGGAATGTCGTTATATATAAAGAACAAGGTAAAATTGAAACAGCAGATAAACATATACCAGACAACAAACTGAGAGACTACATTCTATAAAGCCACTTTAGCTAGTTTCGATAATCTTTTCAACGATCTCATCTAAGATTTCATCGGCTTTCAGATTGCTAACCTGACATGTTCCTGCGGCATCGTGGCCGCCTCCATCTTTTTCAAGCATTAATTTACCAATTTGGGTTTTACTTGTTTTGTTCAAGATGGATTTACCGCACGCCAAAACAGTGTTCTGTTTATTTTTACCCCACATCACATGAATCGAAACGGAGCATTGTGGGAAGAGGGCGTAAATAAGAAAACGATTGGCGGCCCATATCGTGTCTTCTTTACGAAGATCAATGGTCACAACATTTTTATTCACGCGGGAACAGCGTTCGATCTGTTCACGGGCTTTTGATGTATGGGAATTATAAAGCTCGACACGTTCTTTTACGTCGGGCATTTCAAGAATTTCTGCAATGTCTTGCTTTTCGCGACATTCATCAATCAACTTCATCATGAGTTGATAGTTAGAGATATTAAAATCACGAAAACGCCCTAAGCCTGTTCTGGCATCCATGATGAAGCTTAATAGCTCCCAGCCTTGTGCATCCATAATGTCTTCTTTAGTGAAGCCTGCAGAATCTGCTTTGTCCACTGCCAGCATCATTTCTTCAGAAACATTTGGAAAAGCTTCTGCGCCGCCAAAATAATCATAAACAACACGTGCCGCACTTTTTGCATCGGCATCTATTATGTGGTTCTCAACACTGCTATCAACACGATCTAGTTCACTAGAATGGTGATCGAACGCCATAAACACGCCTTCGACATAGGGAAGGTTGGTTGTGATGTCATCTGCCGTTACTTCAACAATGCCGTCTTGCATGTCTTTAGGGTGGGCAAAAGTAATCTCATCAACGAAGCCTTTTTCTTTTAGTAAAACCGCACAGACCAAACCGTCCATATCTGAACGGGTAATAAGGCGATATTTTTTATTTGGTTCTGGTTGAATTTTGACTGCTTGAGACATCAGGTAACTCCTTTTAAAATAAATCTTTTTTAAGCTTAGCTTAGGAAGGTTAATGAATTACTTATTTTTTATTTAGATTTAATTTCTTTTTTAGACTCTAACTTTTCATCGTCATCTTTTGTATCATCATCTTTTTTGGCGGCGCTTTTCTTTGCCGCTTTTTTCTTCTTTTCAGCAAAAATAAATTCTGGCTCTGCATTGCCTTCAACAACGTCTTTATTGATAACAACTTTTTCAACGCCTTCTTTATCAGGTAAGTCGTACATTGTATCTAGCAACATAACTTCCAAGATAGAGCGTAATCCACGTGCGCCTGTTTTACGTTTAATGGCAGCAGCGGCAACGGCTTTCAGCGCGTCTTTAGTAAATTCTAAATCCGCCCCTTCCATTTCAAAGAGCTTCTTATATTGCTTAATAAGCGCGTTCTTTGGCTCTGTTAAAATGGTGATAAGTGCATCTTCATCAAGATTTTCTAGAGTCGCAATAAGCGGTAAACGACCAATAAATTCTGGAATAAGACCATATTTGACCAAATCTTCAGGTTCTAATTTTTTGAGCAATGTACCTGCGTCACCTTCTTCAGGTGGTTTTACATCTGCCCCAAAACCAAGAGTCTGACCACGGTCTTTATTTGCCAAGATTTTTTCAATTCCCGCAAACGCACCACCACAAATAAAGAGGATATTAGCCGTATCCACTTGTAAGAATTCTTGCTGAGGGTGTTTACGCCCGCCTTGTGGCGGCACAGAAGCAACCGTTCCTTCCATCAATTTCAAGAGCGCTTGTTGCACGCCTTCACCTGATACGTCACGGGTGATAGAGGGGTTGTCACCTTTACGGCTGATCTTATCAATTTCATCAATATAGACGATTCCGCGCTGGGCACGTTCAACGTTGTAATCAGAAGCTTGTAGAAGCTTAAGCACAATATTTTCGACATCTTCACCAACATAACCTGCTTCGGTAAGGGTCGTGGCATCCGCCATGGTGAAGGGCACATCAATGACCCGTGCAAGTGTCTGGGCAAGAAGAGTTTTACCACACCCCGTAGGCCCCAAGATCAAAATATTCGATTTTTGTAATTCAAGTTCACCATCTTTTGCGCCATGCTCAAGGCGTTTATAATGGTTGTGAACGGCTACAGATAAAATACGTTTGGCTTGTGCCTGTCCAATAACATAGTCATCAAGATAACCGTTAATCTCACTCGGGGAAGGGACGCCTTCTTCTTCGCCACGAACAAGTTGCGATTTATCTTCTTCACGAATAATGTCCATGCAGAGCTCGACACATTCGTTACAGACAAAAACATTTGGCCCTGCAATTAACTTACGGACTTCGTGTTGGCTTTTACCGCAAAAGGAACAATATAGAGTGTTCTTGCTGTCGCCGTCGTCTCCATTATTGTCATCGCCGCCGTTATCAGATGATTTGCCCATTTGTTTTGCCTTTTGAATTTCTCGGTATTATTACAAATTGATTATGAATCAACCCTTTAAAGGTAACTACCCATAGTGCCCCGTGCAAGAGCCGATTTATTTAAAAGTGAAAAACATTTCACTTTAACTATCAATATATTAAGACTATGAAGAAGTCCTTAATTTACAAAATACCTTAAAAAGCCATGACACAGCCAAATTTAGAAGAAATAATTGAAAACTTTGCTTTATTTGATGATTGGGAAGATCGTTACAAGTATTTGATAGATCTAGGAAAAGCGTTACCGCAGATGGATGATTCTTTGAAAGATGAAAGAACCCTTGTTAAGGGGTGCACCTCGCAAGTATGGATGATATGTGAAATAAAAGCAGAGACAGGGCAATATTTTTTCACTGCCGATAGCGACGCGCATATAGTTAAAGGGTTAATCGCAGTTTTGTTAAGTGCCTACCAATGTAAAACGGCGGATGAGATTGCTAAAGTAAATATTGAGGCGGCTTTCAAAGAAATAGGACTGGATCAACATCTATCCCCCAACCGCCGCAACGGTTTTTTCGCAATGGTGGAGCGAATAGGCGCGCTGAGTCAGGGATAATATTTAGCGCCTTTTAATACTCGACATGATGGATTCGAATGTTTGGTCGGCTTGATCGTTTTGTGTGCCTGACATAGTTCCTTCAACAGTTAGGACAGAGTTTTGACCAATCCAGAGCTGTGCTTCGTATATTCTCTCTGAATCGGCACTGCGTTTAGCGCCTTGTAAAACGCCTTGGCGATAATCTGTATCATTCTTAACATTTATGGTTTGGTTATCGACATTGGCCTTGGTGCCCATAGCTTTCAATATGGTACGCATAACAGGTTCGTTGTATCGATCAAATTTTTGCATAGAAGAGGGCACGCAAGTCACCTTGATATCTAAGGCAGAATTATTATCAAAAATACGGCTGTAACTTCGCAGATTAAAACATTTTTCTGCTCCACTTTTAACCGTTTGAACACATCTTTTTGTTGTTGTGGCGGATGTTGGGAAAACAAGATCAAAATCACAATGCGTTGGGGCGTATCGCTCCGCATTTTCTGGCAAGGCGGTATTGGCAATGATTTCGTTTAGCTGATTATCTTGTGCATTGGCGAAAGGAACGAATAGCAAGGTCATTGTAAGGAATGTAATGAAAAAGCAATCCATAATGTTTCTATATCTCTGGATTGCCGCAGTCGCTGTCGCTCCTTCGCAATGACGTAATAAGTTTTTCATCATGCTTTCTCCCATGTGTCTGGATTTGTGGCGACTTGGTCACCACTTTGCATGGTTTTCACTTCGTGATTGTCTTCACCTTTAACGTACCAGATAAATGGAATTTGTTTGTTCGTGGCGTATTTAAAGTGTTTTTCCCATTTTTTAACAGTATGATAAGTCTCTATGTTAAAGCCACGTTTACGCAAAATTTGTGCTGTCTTATTCACGGTCTGTGATAACTCTTTATCCTCCGTATACATCAAAATATCTGTTGGGGATTTTGCACCAATTTTCATTAAATCAGGGCGTGATTGACGGATAACATCAAACAAACGGCTAAAACCAATAGAGATTCCAACACCCGGCAGTTTCTTATTAATATATTGACTGGCTAAATCATCGTACCGCCCACCAGAACAAACAGAGCCTGTAAATTCTGGCACATCTAAAAGCTGTGTCTCGTAAACTGTGCCCGTATAATAATCGAGACCACGGACGATGGAGAGGTCAGCCACTGCTGCTCCTTCAGGAAGGTGGGAGAGGTTGTCCATGACAAAAGTTAGCTCTTCTATTCCTTCGTTAAATCTTTGGATTGCCGCGTCGCTGTCGCTCCTCGCAATGACGTCATTGCGAGCGATGAAATCGCGAAGCAATCCAGAAAAATCAGAAGGGGATGCTTTAATTGCGGCTAGGTCTAATATGGTTTCAACAGCTTTTGCCGTATTTTCTGAAGTTAGTTGCGTACCAACTGTTAATTCTTCTTTTAATAAAAAAGTAATTTCTTCACGCGGCATTTTCTCAATTTTATCAATAATACGCGTCACGGGAACAGCGTCATTAATGCCCATAATTTCGAGCAAGCCAATCAAAATTTTCCGATTACTAATACGCAACTGCACACGACCAATATTAAGGCCATCCAGCACCTCATATATAACGGCGGGGATTTCGGCGTCGAAAGACAAAGGAAGGTTATCAACATTAATAACGTCAATATCACATTGGGTGAATTCACGCATACGGCCCATTTGAGGGCGCTCTCCGCGCCAGACACGTTGCATTTGGTAACGTTTGAAGGGGAACACAAGATCATTAAAATGTTGTGCTGTGTAACGGGCAAAAGGAACAGTCTGGTCAAAATGGAGCGCTAGGCGTGATTCTTTGTCGCTGTCCTCATCTTTGTGCAGGCGCTCTAAGACGTAGATTTCTTTATCTACTTCACCTTTGGCAAGAAGCACGTCGATTTCCTCGACGCTAGGGGTCTCAATGGAGCAAAAACCATAGGATTCAAATACGCGGCGAATATGGTCATACCAGCGTTGTTCAACTAGTCGTTCCTCTGGCAGCCATTCGGGGAAGCCGCTTATGGGTTTAGGTTTGTATATCTTCTGCTTTTCAGCCATTTTATTTACTCATTATATGTCTTGTATTAGCCTGTTTTAATTTAATAAGCTCGACCTGTCCATTGGCGTTTTTTGTTTCTTTAAAAACATAAAATTGAAATATTTTTTCGTTTTTTGCGTTTCTGTTAATAATGTTAACAAATCCTTAAAAAGGATGTTTCAAACTTTAAAATTTGATGATAGCTTTTTTTTAATAATAGAAAAACTTAACTTAAAAAAAAGTTTGGGTGTGCCATGAGTAAAGGAATTTTGGAGCGGCTCCAGTATCTGGATGCCGACTTAGGACGCGAATTCTCTCGCTATGCCGATCCCAAAAGGATGGTCGTGGGTTTTGGTGCGGTAGCCTCCACCTATAGATTTGCACCTTATGTGCCAACTTTCTCCGCGGGGACGCCGCAAACACATGCGCCAACATATAATCGTCGCTCTTTTGAAGATTATTTTAACCCGTTATATGAAGTAATGGCTGTGCAACAGCAACAGCTTCAGGTTCAGCAAGCCGCACAAGAAAAACAACAAGAAACGCAGCAGAACCAGCACACCCAAATATTGGAAGCACAAAGCGCCCTTATTCGGGATATGTTCTCTAGCTTTGAAAGTTCTTTCAAATCCATGATGGATGCTATGGTGCAAATGTCTGTTTCTGGCAATACGCCAGGTGGAGCCCTGGCAAATATAAAGAATGATGCGTTATTCCAAAAGCCTATTCATGCATCTTCTATGAATCATAAAAAGCCAAAATATATTGTGCCATCTAAGCCTAACTATAAAAAACTAGCTTCCAAATCTCCTGCGGCAAATAACAATCCCATCCAAATCGCGGTTGATCCAGATACGCGCCAGATAGCACGCGTGAGTGGTGAGTAGTTGTTTACTTTTTGCTGTAAAGATTACTTTTTTTCCAGAGACAAACCAACAGAGTGAATTGAACGTATAACACTTTGATCGGAAAGTGGTTCAACCCCTCCAAAGAAGAAGCGTGTGTCAAACCACTCACAGCTTAGGTTGCTATTAGGTGTTATCGTTTGTCCATCAGCCTTAATAACAAAGTCTGAAAGTTCTTCATTGATTGCTATTGCGGTATTTCTTAGAATTATTCCAGTTTCTTCAACGCTTTCGCTTAGCCTTCTTGCATCGCTTGAACTTATTATCGCTATAACCCTGATAGTGCCTTCAAGCCCCCGATCAGCTTTATCATGCCTTGGTTGCGCCATTCCGACGATAATGTTATCGAGCGATGTTACGTCCTTATCTAAAAGCGCATTTTTAAACTTATCTTTTAAATCAATTATTTTAGGGACCGCATCATTCAAATCCGTATTTGGATCTAAAGAATTTGCGTTAAGCTGAAATTCGATTTGATGTTGGCCGGGCTTTAAAGTCATGCCAGCATGATAGCATATATTCATAGTTATGTAAATCAAAGTTAATTTTATGTTAGTTTAGCTGCAAAATACTTTCTAAACGACTGATGAGGGCATTTGCAAGTTCATCGGCATCAGAAATGGTAAGGGCGCGGTTGTAATATCTTGTGACGTCATGACCAATACCAATGGCAGTAAGTTCAACTTGCTTTAGATGCTCAATCCAACCAATCACGTGGTTTAGGTCGGTTTCTAAAATGTTGGAGGGATTTACAGACAAAGTAGAATCATCGACAGGCGCACCATCAGAAATCACCATTAAAATTTTACGCGCTTCGCGTCGGCGTGATAGGCGATTATGTGCCCAAACAAGGGCTTCCCCATCAATATTCTCCTTCAGCAAGCCTTCTTTTAACATCAAGCCAAGGTTCTTTCGGGCGCGGCGCAAGGGGGTGTGAGCATTTTTATAAACAATATGGCGCAAATCATTCAAACGGCCGGGCTGCGGGGGGCGGCCATTATCAATCCACAGATCACGGGCTTTGCCGCCTTTCCATGCGCGGGTGGTAAAGCCAAGAATTTCAACTTTTACGCCGCAACGCTCCAACGTGCGTGCTAAAATGTCGGCGCAAATGGCGGCAATCGCAATCGGACGCCCCCGCATTGAGCCTGAATTATCAATGAGTAAGGTAAAAACCGTATCACGAAATTCAGTTTGCTTTTCCATTTTAAAAGCACGCGGGACAACATCACCTGTGATAATACGTGTCAGTTTAGAGGCATCAAGCGTGCCTTCTTCTAAATCAAATTGCCAGCTGCGTTGTTGCTGCGCCATTAATTTGCGTTGTAACTTATTGGCCAACTTGCTGATGATAGCTTGGTAATTTTTGCCTTGCTCGTCTAGCATCTGGCGCAAACGGGTTAATTCTTCAGGATCGGCAAGATCTTCGGCGGGAATAATCTCATCAAATTCACGGCTGTAAATTTTATAACGCCCACCCGCCAACATATTGAGGCTATCGGGGCGGCGCATGTCTGGCGGGGCATTGTCTAAAGCGGATGGATCGTCTTCATGTTCGCCACCCATTTCAGAATCGTTGGTGTCTTGTGCATCGCCATCTTCTTCATCGCTCTCGGATTCGCTTTCGTCTTTTGATTCTGTAGATTGCGCGCCAGCGTCTTCTTGTTCCGATCCTTCATCTTCTGTTTGCTCGACATGGGCGTCTTGTTCACCGTCGGCTTGGGCATCATCAGGAGGGGCGTTCTCATCTGGTAGGTCATTATTGTTACTATCGCTGATGGTGACCAAACCCATTGCCGCCATAAATTCGCGGGCTTTATGGGCAAAGGCTTCTTGGTCGTCCAATATTGGCTTAAGGTCAGCGATATTTTCTGTTGCTAATTTTTCTTCAATCCATGGTGACCATTTCTCAAGCAAATTTTTTGCGTTGGGGGGCGGGGTTTCTCCCGTTAGAGCGATGCGGGCGTAGGCGTGAACAGCATCGGCGATGTTGCTATCTTCGCGCTCTTGTAGGCGGTGATAACCCAGCCGTTCGCATTTTTCATTGAGGGTTTGATTGAGGTTTTCTTTCACGCCCGCCATTTGGTTTGCGCCAATGGCTTCGCATCTTGCCTGTTCTAATGCTTCAAAAACCGCGCGTGCGGTGAGGTCCATGGGCGCGTTCTGCAGGTGAATAGCACTTTCATGGTGTTGCAGGCGTAATGCTTTGGCATCCGCCGCGCCACGTGTCAGGGTTAAGTTCGTCTCATCCAATTCCTGATCCGGCCCCGGATCCAATAAGGGCAGGGTCGTACGGTCTTCTTGCGGATTAGTCGGGCGATCCACACGCTCCTGCGCCGAAAAGCCGACATCAAATTCGCGCTTACCGGCCATTGCCCGCAACGTCGCCGCTGTGGCGCCCTTAAAATTCTCTAATTTATCTTTAGTGCTCATGGCCTATCTGTTTAGCATAAAATGGTTTTAAAACGGCATGAAAATTATTGACATAACGTTTTTGTGTGCTAATACGTATCTATGAATTATGATGATCATATAGATTGGGCGAATCCATACGATGATATAGCTGTCCGTCTGGCGCTTGCTATGAATACGCTTGGAATCTTGGGACGCTGTGCATCTGAGCAACCTCAGGCAAGTTTTCAATTTAAGTTATTTGCTGTGGTTCAACCTGAAGAAGCAGGGTTTTATTTTCCTGTCGGTAATTCATTTGTTGTTCCATATGTTGATTTTTTTGAATACATAGAAGGTTATTCGGATACTTTTGAAGATTACCGTTTTGTACTTGATTGTTTGAAATCCGTAATTGATGGCGTTAATCAAAATATTAAGGAAGCAACATCTGAGGCTGATTTTAAAATAGCATCAAAAAATTTAAGTGATAAATTCTCTAATCTTAAACGCAATGCTAGTAAATGCAGACGCAAACCAGAAGGATTTGAATATGCCGAATTTAATTTTTTGAGAGATTATAAGAATAAGCTAAATCGTTCTGGAAGTATGACAACATGCGAATATGCAGCTTATCTTATGACTGTGTTTCATTCTGCTTTAACAAGTAAAAATGTTTGGGATGCAAATATTAGTGACCGAACAAGCATTGAAAGAGACGCCCATTCAAGCTGGGCACAAAGATTTAATAGTAGTAACATTCGCATTACGCCGCATGATCATGAAGGACGAGATTCTTACAAAGATTATAATCTAGATCCTCGTATACCAACTTGGAAAAGTTTAGCACAACGGTGCGATCATTAATTTTCCAGTAACTCCACCCCAAAACATCGTTGGTAATATTCATTAATTGTTGGCCATTCGGTTTCATCGCATTTGTTCATGAAAGCGTAACGAAAGGCGAGGTCACGGTCGCCGAAAATAAGATAGTTTTCTGCCCAGCTTAGAACTGTTCGCGGACTCATGAGCGTGGAAAGATCACCATTGATAAATCCCTGACGGGTTAGGGAAGCCATACGAACCATACCATCAATTGTTTCTAAGCCTTCCTCATTGTCAAGGTCAGTAATCTTTGCCGCGACAATATCCATTTCCTTGTCATGCGCCAAGTAATTTAATTGCGCGACTATGTTCCACCTATCCATCTGCGCTTGGTTTATTTGCTGGGTGCCATGATATAGTCCTGTCGTATCCCCCAGGCCAACGGTATTAGCGGTGGCGAATAAGCGAAACGCAGGGTGAGGACGGATAACTTTGTTTTGATCTAGGAGGGTGAGCTTGCCCTCGGCTTCCAAAATACGTTGGATTACGAACATGACATCGGGACGTCCCGCGTCATATTCATCAAACACCAACGCCACTGGGTTCTGAATCGCCCACGGCAGCAAGCCTTCTTGATAGCGCGTGATTTGTTTTCCTTCTTGCAAGACAATCATATCTTTGCCGAGTAAATCAATACGGCTTACATGACTGTCCATGTTTATGCGCACGCACGGCCAGTTAAGACGTGCGGCAACTTGTTCAATATGAGTTGATTTACCTGTGCCGTGATATCCTTGCACCATGACGCGGCGATTATTCGTAAAGCCCGCCAAAATTGCCATCGTCGTGTCATGGTCAAATTGATAAGTATTATCAATCGCGGGAACATTTGGGCCATCCTCGGAAAAGCCAGGTACTTGCCAGTCAATATCCAAGCCAAAAGTCTTACGAACATCATATTTTGTATCAGGGATACTGGTATATTTTCCGTCCTTATTAACAACCTTGGTTAGGTCGAAGGAGGCGGCGGTCATTTCGTTTTTATTGTCGGCTAAATCAGACATAGATGAGTTCCTGCTAAGGCGTTAATTTTTTTCAATATTATCAAATTTTTGATAGGCAAGCTTTAAGACTGTATAAGACATGTTGACCTTTTTGAGAAGCTCTTCGGCTTTAGGGTTTTCACGATTAATGTCGGGGTGATATTTTTTTGCAAGTTCTTTATAGCGCGCTTTTATTTTGTCTAAATCGATGGGGGGCGCAAGGCCGAATATGGCCATTGCTTCAAATTCTGCTGAGGTATGATCGACGGCATTTTTATTTTGTTGATATTCTTGCCATGCGCGGCTTGATTGATCATCGGTCGAGCCTGTGCCGTGAAATTCATAAGCTTGGCGCCGCATGGTCTCTTCTGCCATGCCGTCACTATCATAACGCCATGTGGGACGGTCGCCAAACATGCTTTTAAGGATTTGCTCTTCTACTTCGCGTTGATTCATGCCTTCGAAAAAATTCCACGCGCGGTTATATTCCGTAATATGATCTTGGCAAAACATATAATGATCGGACAGCGAGCGATCTTTGGGCGCGCGAAACGTGCCCTTATTAGGGCAATAAGGCATATCGCAATCTTTAGCGTATTTTGACGGCTTGACGCTGTCATCAAATTCGGGCGATTGTGGTTTCAGTTTAATCTTGGGCATTACACCGCATTATAGCGGTTTAGTTACGCTTAAAACAAGCATTACAGAGGATGTTTCGTATGAAAATGGAAGAGAAAATTCGCGTTAAATTAGAGTCGGCATTTCAACCAACAGAATTGATCGTGCGCAATGAAAGTCATCTTCATGCGGGGCACGCAGGGGATGATGGTACTGGTGAGAGTCATTTTGCCATTGAAATAGCCGCCGAACCCTTCGAGAGCAAAAATAGAGTAGAGCGTGAAAAGTCCATTTATGCGGTTCTTAAAGATGAAATGAGGCAAATTCACGCGCTTTCAATAAAAATTATTCAACCATAAGTAAAATAGCGGCCTAAGGCGCATACGATAGTATTATCTGAATACGATAGAATTCTATGTTTACTTTACAACCTACGGTTGTATACTTCCTTCACCAACATCAAAATGATGAAAGTGATCATGGCAGAATATCAGCAAGATAATATGACAGAGGAAGCAAAAAGCTCCCTTATTCTTAAAAACATTACCGTTATGGGGCGGCGCACATCCATTCGGCTGGAACCTGAAATGTGGCGAGAGTTAAAAGATGTAGCAGAGCGTGAAAATTGCTCCATACATGATATTTGTACGCTCATTAGTATTCGTAAGAATAAAAAGACATCATTAACGGCTGCGATACGCGTGTTCTTGATGCTTTATTATCGCGCTGCCGCAACAGAGCAGGGACACGTTAAGGCTGGACATGGTGATTTTCAGGATATGAAGCGGCGGGCAGGAATGGCGTCAGATTGGTCTGCTATCAAAGCACGAAAAGAAGCTGAAATGGAAGAAATGACAAAACGCTTGGCCAAACAACTCGATTCTGAGAACTCTAATCATGTTTAATATAGCTTTTTGATTTTTATCTTAATTTGTAATTGATAACGATTTAAATATGTGTACAATTGTATGCAGTTCTTATATGTAAGTTGTTGTAATTATTGTAATTTCATGATTCTTTTATGTTTCTTGAACGTGATAAGGTTAGAAACTCGTGACTAAAAACGCAAAATCCAAAAGCTTCCTGTCGATTTATAATGTTAAAATCGAAGAAAAAAGAACTTCTATTCGTTTAGAGCCTGCAATGTGGCGTGAGCTCAACGCGATTGCAGAACGAGAGTCTTGCACGATTCATGAGCTTGCAACGCTGATTAGCAATAAAAAGCCAGATGAAGCATCTCTGACAGCGGCTGTTCGGGTGTTTTTAATGCTATATTATCGCGCCGCTGCAACAGAAAGCGGTCATAAGAAAGCGGGGCATGGATGTTTTGAGGGGATGAAGCGTCGTGCTGGTATAGTCTTTGGCGAAGATAAGCTTAAATCCCTGTTTAGAGAGCTATTAACAGAGATGATTGCTGATCCATTAGAATTGGATCAGGAAATGGCTCAAAAGTAGCTTATTTAATCTTTTTAATTATTTTATTTGGGCTAATTTCTAAAAAAATTTCAAAGATCCAAATCTAAGAATTTGATTATTTTATTCCTGGAACGCTCCCGTTTATTTTTCAGCGCAGAGGTAGCTATAAGGCTGAGATGCGCTCGACTATTAATCTCTTCCAAATGCGAGAAACTTTTTGTGGCGCGCTTTTTTCAATTTATCTGCGTCCCAAGGCGTTAATTGTTTTAAAGCGGCAGAAATTTGCTTTGCAACATTCTCAATAGTTTCTGTTTTCGCGCGATGTGCGCCACCAATCGGTTCACGAATAACACCATCAATAAGTTTCAGATCATAAATATCCTGCGCTGTAATTTTTAATGCTTCTGCGGCATCTGGTGCAAATTCTGCGCTACGCCATAAAATCGAAGCACATCCTTCGGGCGAAATAACAGAATAAATAGAATGCTCCAACATGTAAATTCGGTCTGCCGCTGCAATAGCTATGGCGCCGCCAGAACCACCTTCACCAATAACGGTGGAAATAATGGGCACTTTTGCATTTAAAAATGTTTCGATAGATTTTGCGATAGCTTCGGATTGCCCACGCTCTTCTGCACCTAAGCCAGGGTAGGCGCCTGCTGTATCAACAAGAGTTAAAATAGGAAGATCAAAACGTTCTGCAAGTTTTACAAGGCGTTGAGCCTTCCTGTATCCTTCGGGTCTCGCCATACCAAAATTATGAAAGATACGGCTTTCTGTGTCATGGCCACGTTCTTGCCCCATAATCACAACGGCTTGCCCTTGAAAGCGCCCTAGGCCACCTAAAAGGGCATGGTCATCGGCAAAATTACGATCGCCTGCTAGGGGGGTGTAATCGTCAATCATATGATCAACGTAATCTAAATAATGCGGTCGGTTGGCATGACGTGCTACTTGTACTTTTTGCGCCGCAGTTAACTTGCTATAGGTCTGGTTCAAAAGTCTGTCGACTTTGTTTTCCATGCGTTGCATCTCTGAGGCGATATCGACATCTGCTTCCCCCTCAACTTGGCGGAGTTGAGAGATCTTGCTTTCAAGTTCCAAAATAGGTTTTTCAAATTCAAGCTTAGACATCAAAATACTTTCATCTTTTGTTTCAAATCAACTTATCGCACAGAATAAAATTTACTCACTTTATTTATCGCGCGATTATATTGATCGTAAAATATTATAATAATTTTTAATCCTAAAATATACGCTTTAATAACAAAAAAGGCGATGCCTCACAAGAGATCACCGCCTTAAGTTCTTATATCTTAAGAGAACTTACTTTTTTGTGTTCTGAGAAATAGGATGTTTCTCATCAACTGTTTCTTTTAAATCTTCATTTAACACATGCGTGTAGATTTGAGTTGTTGCAATGTCCGCATGACCCAGCATTTTTTGCACTGAACGTAAATCTGCACCGCGTTGTAACAAATGCGTTGCGAAAGCGTGACGTAAGATGTGTGGGCTCACACGGCCTTCTTCAACCTTAGCATCGCGCGCTAAATCTTTAAGGAGCTGCGCAAAGCGTTGACGGGTTAAATGCCCGCTTTGTGACGTTTTAGAAGGGAAAAATGATTTGTCTTGTGCCGCTTTATTTTCAATTCCAATAAACTGCTCACGAACAGCAAGGTAATTTTTAATGGCTTTTTGTGCAGGCTCAGAAAGCGGGATCATGCGCTCGCGGCCGCCTTTTCCTTCAACAGTTAAGAATTCTTGATTTTCACTAACCGATGCCATTGGTAAACCAACAAGTTCAGAAACGCGGAGACCAGAAGCGTAAAGCATTTCAAGCAAGCAAACCAAACGAATACTATCTGCGCCACCACCTTCACCAGCGGTTTTGATAAGGCGGGCTACTTCTTCTTCACTTAATGTTTTTGGAAGTGTGCGGCCTTGCTTGGGACTGTCAATTGTTGTTGTAGGGTCATCACCGCGTGTATCTTCTGATACAAGATAGCGGTAATACTGACGCATAGCAGATAATCTACGGGCTACAGTGCGAACAGCAATTTGTGATTTATTTTCACCCTTTGTGTGTATCTTATTCGAAAGGTCGTCAAGGTAAGCCTTAAGCTCGTCACTTGTCGCTTTATCAAGATCCGTGTTTTTCTCTTTACGAAGATACATTGTTACATCAGCAAGATCACGCCAATAGGCCTGTCTTGTGTTCATTGCCGCACCGCGTTCCGCAGTGAGCATTTCTAGAAAAGATTCGACCGACGGATGTAAATCCGGTTTCGGCATTTTTGGACGACCTGGACGAGCCATAATTGTATTCTCCTTAAAAATTACTCTCATTAAACGGCAAACTATTTCGCCAATAAATGAACTTTTTTATATTTTAACCCCACATCGCTTATACTTTTTTAAAGCCTTTGCCTTGAAACATTCAAGACGCATTCCTGTTTATGTGTACAAGCTTTTACACAGTATATTACTTAATTAGTAAGACGAAAATCGGTTTACAGAAGTATTTTTAACCGATGTTTGTTTGAACTACAAGATGACATTATATTATGTACACGCGAAGTCAAGCACGTCGTTTTTCATAAGCAACGCACAGATTATTGGAAAATAAGGGCGGTTTGTCAAGTAAGAAATTCCTAATATTGTAACTTTATTTCAATAAAGGGACTTTTGATTGCTAACCTTTTAGGAATAATGTCATTTTCATAGGTTGGAATTAGACTTAATTTTTACCTCTAAGTATATGTAATACATATGTTTATTTTATTTCTTTCTTTTCTTGTTTTCTTGCGGAAGGGGCAACAAAAACAAAGTGAAAATAATATGAAAAATATTGTTACTAAAATCTAAGTGCTAAATTTCCGTGATATATATTCTGTAAAAAGGATAATATTAACTTAATCGAGGTTTGTAAATAAAAATTTAAGACGTACTTTTATCAAAATGTTGTTTTGAGAGAAGGTGATTCTGTATTCTTTTACACTTATTTGCTTAAAAAATCGTCTGCATTAAGCGTCTCGACCTTCTGTGATTGAGCAACAGGAACGTCGGTAAGAGCAAAATAACCGAATCCCCCAACAACGAAAACTAATAGTGCCAATAAGATAAATTTTGTGAACATGTATGCCTCTTTATTTATTTTTTAACAGTATCGAAGGCCATAAATGAATGCAATGTGAAGTTTTTAGTGTTCATTTTTCTTTATTTCCCCTAAATAAATCTGATGGAAAATTCGAATTTTAGCCAAAAACCACTTGTTCTTATTGGAACAGGCGGAGCAGGTAAAACCACGATAGGCGCTTTGCTTGCCGAAGGGTTGGGCTATACGTACATGGATTCTGACGAGGTTATTATTGATCGTGAACAATGTTCTATAAGTGACATTTTTGCGCAAAAGGGCGAAGCCTATTTCCGGACACTAGAAAAGCAAGCAATGCAGAGCTTGATTATATCCGAAACGCCATATCTTATTGGCACGGGCGGCGGCGCGTTTATGAATGAAGAGACGCGCAACCTTATTAAAGAAAAATCCTTATCCTTATTTATTAAAGCGGATATTGATGTTTTGGTTAAACGCGTGGGCGATGGCACAGGAAGACCACTTTTTGACGGAAAAGACGTTCGGCAGGTGTTGGAGAAATTAATAGAAGAGCGCTATCCAATCTATGAGCAAGCCGATATAACCGTCGAGACATTTGATGAGCCTTTAGAAGAAACTATGGCGCGCGTGACAGAAGCGCTATACAATTACCTTTCTGATGCCTAATATCTCGACATGAAAAATAAAAAAGTTAATGTTGATCTGGGGGAGCGCTCTTACGATATCCATATAGGTAAGGGCTTTTTAGAACAAGCGGCGGATTTGATTCCGCTTGACCTTACCTCCCGTAAAATCTTCATATTATATGACGCCAATGTTTATCCTTACGCTCAAGTCTTAGAAGACTCCCTTGCGGGCATATGCGCGGAGACAAAAACGCTCAGCATGAAGGGTGGTGAGCCTTCCAAATCATTGGATGGCTACTATAAAGTGCTGGATTGGCTGTTGGAAAATAAAGTTAATCGTTCTAGCGTTTTGATCGCTGTGGGGGGCGGCGTGATTGGTGACCTTGGTGGCTTCGCCGCTGCCAGCGTTTTGCGCGGAATAAACTTTGTCCAAGTGCCTACAACGTTTTTGGCGCAAGTCGATAGCTCCGTTGGGGGCAAAACGGGGATCAATGCGGCGCAGGGTAAAAATTTAATTGGGGCGTTTTATCAACCCGTCAGTGTCATATGCGATATTGGCACATTGGGCACATTGCCAGAGCGAGAATTACAAGCGGGCTATGCTGAGGTTGTAAAATATGGATTTATTAATGACCTGCCATTTTTTGAATGGTTAGAACAAAACGGAGACAAGGTTTTGGCGCTTGATCATGATGCAATCAGCTACGCAGTCGAAACATCTTGTATGGCGAAGGCCACCATTGTTGCCGAAGATGAAAAAGAATCAGGCAGGCGTGCTTTGCTTAATTTTGGTCATACTTTTGGTCATGCTTTGGAAGCGGCGGCAGGGTATGATGGACGCCTGTTACATGGGGAGGCTGTATCGATTGGCATGGTGCAAGCGTTTGATTTATCTTTTAAAATGGGATTATGCCCTCAAGAAGACCCATCGCGTGCCGAAGCGCATTTAAAAGCTTGCGGCATGAAAACAAAAATTTCTGACATCTCTCCTCCGTTGAAACAAACTGCAGAGGAAATCGTCGAACTCATGGCGGGAGATAAAAAAGCAAAAGGTGATAAAATCGGCTTCATATTATCCAAAGGGATTGGCGAAGCTTTTCAAAGCTATGACGTCGATCGCATGGATGTGATTGATGTGGTGGAAAAATCAAAATCATGACGATATTAATATTGTCATCCATCGACTTGATCGAGGCATCTTTTCAACATCACCAAGACCTTTTGATCATGTCTAAGGGTAATAAAATGGGAATAAATTAAAATGGATTTATGGATTGCCGCAGGCATCGTTTTTGTTTTGCTTTTATTGTCTGGATTTTTCTCTGGTTCTGAAACTGCTTTTACGGCGGCGTCAAAATCACGTCTGCATGGCTGGGAAAAAGAAGGCAATAAACGCGCGGGGCTCGTGAATCGTATTCGTGAACGCAAAGACCGCATGATTGGCGCATTGCTATTGGGCAATAATCTCGTCAATATTCTAGCCTCAGCCTTTGCGACAAGTGTATTAATTAAAGTTTTTGGCGAAGCAGGAGTGGTCTATGCCACTTTGATCATGACGTTGCTGGTTCTTATTTTTGCTGAGGTGCTGCCAAAAACTTACGCGTTAACACATGCGGATAAAATGGCCGTGGCTGTAGCACCCATTTTAAATATCGTGATTAAAATATTCTCACCCGTGGCGATTGCTGTAAATTATATTGTGCGTGCAACCTTAAAGCTCTTTGGTGCGGACATGGATAAAATGCAAGACGGATCGCATATGGAAGTATTGCGCGGCGTGATTGATTTACATGAAGGGGCCGATCAAGAAACGCAGGAACAACGTGCGATGTTACGCTCTGTCCTTGATTTGTTCGATGTTGATATTGAAGAAATTATGACGCACCGCAAAAACGTTTTGATGCTTGATGCTGCGGACCCAATTGAAAAAATTATTGAAGAGGCGCTCGAAAGTCCATATACGCGCATGCCTGTTTATCGGGATAATAATGACAATATTATTGGCGTGCTTCATGCAAAGGCACTTATGCGGGAATTAAAAACACGCGAGCGCAATAAAGAAGATATTGCTGATATTGATATTGAAGAACTGACAACAGAGCCGTGGTTCGTTCCAGAGGCAACAACACTTTATGATCAACTCCAAGCCTTTAAATCGCGTCGAGAGCATTTCGCCGTGGTTGTTGATGAGTATGGCAGTTTCATGGGAATCGTCACGCTCGAAGATATTCTAGAAGAGATCGTTGGTGAGATTGATGATGAGCACGATGAAACTGTCGTTGGTGTACGAAAGCAATCTAACGGTTCATATTTAGTTGAAGGGGATGTCACGATCCGTGATCTTAATCGTGAATTTGATTGGGATTTGCCAGGGGATGAAGATTATTCCACCGTCGCCGGCCTCATCATCCACGAAGCCCAAGCCATCCCCGAGGCAGGCCAAAGTTTTACCTTTTATGATTTTAGATTTGATATAGTTAAAAAGCAGCGTAATCAACTAACTCTTGTAAGGGTAAGCGAGCCAAAATAACTATTTACTTTACATAATAAAAATGTTATTTTTTTTTTATGTCGTTAGAAGCTATTATTAATCCCGATGCTCCTTTATATGAACCTGAGATCTGGAATGATCTAGAGGAAGGTGTACATGAGAATGTAGCCAATTTTTTTCAATATTTGAGGTTAAACCATTATGGAATTATGACTTCTTTGCAAGCTGCAAGGCTTTTATCTTTAGGTAACTTAGTCGCTCTCGCTGATGATATTTCGGAATATCCTCACACAAATATAAATATATCTAAAATTAAAGGTCTGTTGTTAGCTTCTGATTGTGAAATAATTAAACAAGCAGTTGTAGCTCATTTCTCTTTTCAGCAAACAAGAGCGAATTGTTATGCTTACGCTGTTAATTTTACAGAGAGTTACCCAGGTTCAAAACCTGATCCAGGCGGCAAAACAAAAGAATATAAGCATGGACTTTACAATGATTTCGTTAAGGCTCTTACTAATGGAGCAGAAGAAGATGGTTTGATTTCGGCAGGAGAACAGCTTCCACATATTCGTGAAGGGTATTATCGAGTGGCTCTCTCTCTCTACTAAAAAGGGGGGGAAAGAGCCTTCATATCATTGGTTACGTGAAGATTTTAATTCTAAAACTTGGTCTCACAAAGACGGTCATGGGCCAGTAAGAAATTTAGATTATAAAGGTAATCTCATTACAAATCCACTAAATGCAAAATTAGGGGAATATAATGTAAGACGTTTTTTCTACGTTCCGCGAGGTGGCGTAAAGCCAATATGCTTAGATGCAGGACTTTAACTCACCTTCCCGTGACATTGTTTGAACTTTTTGCCTGATCCACACGGGCAGATGGCGTTGCGTGGGGTTTTTCCCCATGTGGTTTGGTCATTTTTGTCAAATTCCATTTTTTCTGGGAATGGCGCGACACTGGCGAATTGATTGCCTTTTGTTTGTATCGGCGTTCCCATCATTGCGGGGTCTTGGCGTGTTTCTTCTGTCGCCAATTTCTCATGCTCTGCCTGCAGGGCGCGTAAGATTTCGTCGTCCAAATTAATTTCAACAAAGCTTAAGGTCTGCGTGACGCTTTCGCGTAATTTAATCAGTAAATTTTCAAAAAGGCCGAAGGCTTCGGCTTTATATTCATTGAGCGGGTCGCGCTGTCCGAAGGCACGAAGGTTAATTCCTTGGCGCAAATGATCCAATGATAATAGGTGGTCTTTCCAATGTTGATCGAGAAGTTGTAACACGAATGCCCGCTGCATCTGGCGGAAAGAATCTTTGCCCGCATTATCAATTTTTGTTCTTATAAGATCATCGGAGGCTTTTTCAATACGCTCTAAAATCTCTGTTTCATCAATGCCTTCTTCCTTTGCCCATTCAGCAAGGGGAAGATTGAGATTCAGCAATCTTTGAGTTTCATTCTCTAATGTTTCAATATCCCATTTTTCGGCATATGCTTTTTCGGGGATAGCGGCATAAACGATATCCTCAATGGTGTCGTGGCGCATGTCTGTGACCATTTCATCAAGGTCTTCATCGGCTTCCATGATTTCTTTACGTTGATCGTAAATGACCTTTCTTTGGTCGTTCATCACGTTATCAAACTTCAATAAGTTTTTACGAATTTCAAAGTTTTGTTGTTCAACCCGCGCTTGCGCTTTTTCGAGCGCTTTTGAGAGCCACGGGTGGGTAAGGGCTTCGCCTTCTTTCAGGCCAATATTACTTTTTAACAATGTTGCCATTTTATCGGCGGCGAAAATACGCATCAAATCATCTTCGGTGGACAGGAAGAAAACAGTCGTTCCTGGGTCTCCTTGACGACCAGAACGGCCCCGGAGTTGGTTGTCAATACGGCGTGATTCATGGCGTTCTGTGCCAATAACACAAAGGCCACCCGCTTGGTGTACAATGTCTTTTGCTTCCGTGATTTCTTTTGTGATTTTATTGATGGCTTCTTTTTTACCGGTTTCTGTCCAATCTTCATCGACTTCATTGGCAATCCGCATATCAAGATTACCACCAAGTTGAATATCGGTTCCACGACCTGCCATGTTTGTGGCGATTGTGACGGCACCCGGAGCGCCTGCTTGGGCGACGATACTGGCTTCTTGCTCGTGGTAACGTGCGTTCAAGACGTGGTGCTTTACTTTACGCTTTTTCAATAAGCCAGAAAGTATTTCTGATTTTTCGATTGACGTTGTGCCAACTAAAACAGGTTGATTGCGTTCTTGGCATTCGGCAATGAGTTTGGCGATGGCTTCGAATTTTTCATCGAAAGATTTATAGATTTTATCATCATAATCTATTCGCGCGACGTTGACGTTTGTTGGGATTTCAACAACGCCGAGGCTGTATATTTGTGCGAATTCTTCTGCCTCAGTTAACGCCGTTCCTGTCATTCCTGATAGTTTGGGATAAAGGCGGAAGTAGTTTTGGAATGTGATAGAGGCCAATGTCTGGTTTTCGTTTTGAATCTCCACACCTTCTTTGGCTTCAATGGCTTGATGTAAACCATCAGAATAACGGCGGCCTTCCATCATACGGCCCGTAAATTCATCAATGATGACAACTTTGCCATCTTTAACGATGTAGTCTGTATCAAGTGCAAAAACAACATGGGCTTTTAACGCTTGGGCAACGTGATGTACCAAGGATATATTATGCGGATCATAAAGATTTCCGCCTTCAATGATGCCATATTTTTCAAGCAACCCTTCAACTTTGACATTGCCTTGTTCATTGAGGCTAATAGCGCGAGTCTTTTCGTCATATTCGTAATCATCGGCGCTTAACTCTGGAATGATTTTATCGACTTTGTGGTAAAGCTCTGTTGAGCCTTCAGAAGGGCCAGAGATAATGAGAGGGGTTCTTGCTTCATCAATTAAAATCGAGTCAACTTCATCGACGATGGCGAAGTTAAACGGACGTTGCACCATATTTTCCAACTTGAATTTCATATTATCGCGTAGATAATCAAAGCCAAACTCGTTGTTCGTCCCGTACGTGATGTCGCATGCATATGCAAGGCGTCTGTCGGTGTCGGGCATGTTATTGGTGATACAATCACAGGTCATGCCAAGGAAGCTGTAAATTTTTGCCATCCATTGGGAATCCCGCTGCGCAAGGTAGTCATTGACCGTGACAACGTGTACGCCTTTACCTTCGATAGCATTCAAATAAGCGGCAAGGGTAGACACAAGCGTTTTACCTTCACCTGTCTTCATTTCGGCAATTTTGCCCTGATGCAAACATAAGCCACCAATAAGCTGCACATCGAAGTGACGCTGCCCTAAAACACGTTTTGCGGCTTCGCGCACGGTGGCAAAGGCTTCTGGAAGAATATCGTCTAAGGTTTCATCTTTTGCTAAACGTTCTCTGAATTCTGAGGTCTTTGATCTAATTTGGCCATCACTCAACTTCTCAAATTCTGGCTCAAGGGTGTTGATAGGCTCAATTAATGCTTTTAAACGTTTTAATTCGCGGTCATTGGACGATCCAAGAAATTTTAAGGCCAGCTTTAACAAAATATATATCCCCGAGAATTCAAAATAAGGTTGTAAAAAGCCCAAGCGCTTTTTCTAGCATCAAAGGCAGTTAAAAGAGTTATAAAGCGGGGCATAAAGCAGGTCAATGCGTTGAAACACAATGTCATAATATTATCACAGGAAAAGCATATTTGCCCCCTTGCGTTTAAAGGATAGAAGGGGCAACATTTGCGCCATAATTCTTAAATAAAGCAACAAATTAGAAAAGGTTTACAAAATGTCTGGTCAGAACAAACAAAAAGGGATTTTTGCAATAATTGCCCTCATCGCCGTCTTAGCGGCAGGATATTTCTTCGTGGGAAATAAAGATAAATCTTTGGCAAGCCAAGAAATGACCGCAAAATCTGCTGGAAATTCTCAAGAATCTGATAACGACACGATCTCAGAAAATGTGGAGAAAACAGAAGATAGCCAGAAAACAGAAAGCGGCGCAGCAGGAAAAGATTTTGTTATAGAAGAGGGTAATCCTATTGTTGCGAAGGTTGATGGTGCAGATATTAGCCGCCTTGATGTATATAATTTTATTCAGACCATGCCGCCAAATGTTCAGCAAATGCCAGCAATACAAGTGTATCCCTTGGCGATGGAGCAGGTCATTAATACGCGCATTGTACAAAACAAGGCTAATCAGGCAAATTTAGAAGAAACACCAGAATTTAAGGCGGAGTTAGTGAAAGCCAAACAACAAATTGGGCGTAATCTATTTTTACAAAACCAAGTTAATGACAAAATAACGGATGGTCGTTTGGAAAAAAGCTATAAAGAATTTATCAAAAAATTACCTGAAGCCGAGGAACGTCGCGCACGCCATATTTTGCTGGATACAGAAGAAAAGGCCAAAGCGGCAATAGAAAAGCTTAATAAAGGTAATGAAAAATTCGAAGACATTGCAAAAAGCCTATCCCAAGGCCCCACAGCTTCAAAAGGCGGTGATTTAGGGTATTTCACAAAAGAGGAGATGGTGCCTGAATTTTCTGATGCGGCTTTTTCTATGGGTAAAGGTGACTTTTCTAAAACACCTGTGAAATCCCAGTTTGGCTGGCACGTGATAAAGGTTGAGGATGTTCGCCAGCGTACAAAGCCAACGTTCGAACAAATGAAGCCAACATTAGAAGCTGAAGCGCGCCGTGAGATTTTAGACGAGCTATTAGGCAAATGGCGTGAGAATGCCAAAATTGAAAAGTTTGATATTAATGGTCAGCCGCTAAAGGAGGGAGCAAGCGTGATTGGTATTGTTCCCGAGCAAACTGCAAACTAAATCCAGCAGGATAAGGCCAGAAAATACACAAGGAGCATTCGATGGGTTGTATTGAAGCATTAGCAAAACCGCGTTCATTGACCCCCGCGGGCTTGCCTATATTGCTTGTTGCTGCCGTTGCGTTGGTTAATCCGCAAAATAAAGTCCTGTTGGCGCAACGCCCTGAAGGCAAATCTATGGCGGGGCTGTGGGAATTTCCGGGGGGAAAAGTTAAGGAAGGGGAAACGCCAGAGTTCGCCCTTTGTCGTGAATTAGAAGAAGAATTGGGCATTGAAACGCGGGAATGTTGTTTCTCACCGCTTGGTTTTGCTTCACACAGCTATGATGATTTTCATTTGATGATGCCTCTTTATGTATGCCGTATGTGGAAGAATGACCCTACGCCGTGTGAAGGCCAAACGCTTGAATGGGTGTTGCCAAATGATTTTGCGAAATATGATATGCCTGCCGCTGATATTCCGCTTATTCACCAAATCCAAGATCGGTTATAAGCCATGCGTCAGCTTACGGCTTATGATTTAAAAGGCTTTTACAACAGCTTTCGCGGTAAAATTATTCGCGGCCTTATTCGCGATAAAATTCTTGAGACATGGCCTTCATCTAAATCACTTTCTATTGTGGGATATGGTTATGGCTTGCCTTATTTACGTCCTTATTTGGGGCAAGCGGGACGTGTCATTAATTTAATGCCAGCACAATTGGGTGTGCATAATTGGCCGCAGGATGAGAAAAACTTAGTTTGTTTGAACGCTGAAAATTCTCTCCCCCTTGAAACCAATTCGGTGGATCGCATAATCATGGTGCATGCGTTGGAATTTTTGGATGACCCCGAAGATAGCTTTGCTGAAGTTTGGCGTGCATTAAAAAGTTCTGGCCGCATTCTAATCGTAGTGCCTAACCGTCTAGGTCTTTGGGCGCGGGCGGATTGGAGTCCCCTTGGCCATGGTCGTCCATATTCCGCCAAACAGGTCGAACAGTTCTTAAGCGAGAATTTATTTGTCCATGAAAAAACAACGCAGGCGTTATTCTCTCCACCTTTCCAAAAACATTTTTTACTTCGTGGGGCAAATTTTTTCGAAAAAATCTGCCCTTATCTATGTCCCGCTCTTGGGGGCGTGCATATCATCGAAGCATCAAAACAACTCTATGCCGGACGCGGCACAGCTGTCGTAACAAAACGCGCTAAAGCGGCAAAACCTATGACAGTAAAACCAGTTGGCGCGCCTCGAAAAACTCTTAGAGATTAAGAGGGTTATTGGGATCAATGCCATCCATGAATAATTTTTGACGGTCAACGTTTGTTGTTTGATAAACATGGCCAATCCAACCTGCGATGAAGGATCTTGCGCTGTCTGCCCATGTGTTATCCAGTAAAGCGGTAATTTCTTCCTCAGGAAAATCTGCCTTCTCACCAGCCAGAATTTTTTCTTTAACGCCGTCTAAAATATGGATGATCTCATCATTGAAATAATTTGCGGGTAGAGGGGGGTAATGCGCCATTTGTCCTGTCTGATACCAACCAACATCACGCTTATATTCTTTCATGAGACTGCTGGTGTCATATTCAGGGTGACCCTGAAGGCAAATTTGCCGAAAGCCATCGGGGCTGACGGCTAGATGCACATCTTGTGTGCCCGTTTCTATTAAGACGTTCATGCCCGCTTTATCATATTGTGAGCGTGATATTTCGCTAAATCGGGAGTGCGGCACATCCAAGCGCGTGTTCATCCCGCGAATAAGTGGATGATCCCGCTGTGTGACTTTGTGGGAAAAGACGCCCCATTTCTTTGTGTCGCGCCAGCTAGGTTTTTGACCATGATAATAGGTCATTAATCCATGACTTGCGAGGCAAGAGCAAATGGTTGATGCCACATTATCATAAGCCCATTCCAATAATTCTTTAAGGGGATGCCATGTATCAATGTCGCTGACATGTGGATTGGTTTCTTCATTCGCGCCAGTCACAATCAAAGCATCAAGTCCTGCTGTTTTTAATGTTTCAAAATTTTCGTAATAAGCGTCAATATGCGTTTGAGTATCCTGCCCCCGTTCAAAAACGGGCAGGGTGAAGGGGTGAATGTAAATCTGTGCAACGCGGTTACTCTCTCCAATAAGACGGAACCACTGGCGCTCCGTCGCTTCCATTGCAGCATCAGGCATTAGATTACAAAAGCCAATATGAAGCTCCCGAATATCTTGCGTGACAGCGCGGTCAGTCGGTAAGATTGGGCGACCTTCTTTTATTAGGCGATCATAAGTCGGAAGGTTTGAGGCTTTGACAATTGGCATGGCTTCACTATAAATAATATTCATTAAAAATAAAAGATTAGTCGAAAAATTTAGATGAGCCAAAAACCTTACCATTCTGAAAAACTTGATGTTATCCGCCAAGGGATAGATGCGCTTGATACGCAAATTCATGATGCCCTTGTGAAACGGGCGGAACTGGTTCTTCAAATTGGCGAAGAAAAGCGCAAGAATAATATTGAAATTGTCCAGCCAGCCCGCGAAGCGCGTATGATCCGCCGTTTACTGTCCAAGCATAAGGGCGTATTGCCCGAAATGGCTGTTGTGCGTATTTGGCGCGAACTTGTTGGGGCGGTGTCATTGCTTCAAACAGGTTTAAAAGTTGTCGTTTCGAATTCTCATGAACAGCCCGAATATTGGGATTTAGCCAAAGATTACTTTGGGAGTTGCTTGCCGATGAGCCGCATGGACACACCGCGCTCCGCGGTGCGCGCGGTTCGTGATGGACGCGTTAATTTTGCCGTTGTACCTTATCCTAATATGGATTTGGAAAATTATGAAGAAAACCCTTGGTGGGATGAGCTAGAGCCGGGCACAGAACAAGCCATGAGCATTATTGTGCGCTTGCCGCATGGGGATGATCCTACCCATAAAAACCCAAGCCATCGTGCGGTTGTTGTTGCAAAAACAGGTTTTGATTCTTCTGATGATGATCATTCCTTTATTTTGGTGGAATGCGACAGTAGCGTCAGCCGTGGAAAATTGGTTAGCGAAGCGGAGAAAAATGGTTTTAAACCCGTAAGCCTGTCATCAAAAAAAGCACTTATTGATAGTGATCCGCGTAAACATTTGGTGGAAGTGGTGGGCTATTGGGTGAATAAAAAAGATGATATGCAAAAGCTTGCAAAAGCCTTAGGTGATGATGCGTCAGCAGTGTGTGTCGGTGGTTTTCCTGTTCCTGCTATCTATGAAAAAACCATCTCTGCCAAAACAGATGACATCCCCGCCGCCCCAAAAGCCGATTAAAAATTTTCTTGAGATTTTCTATAATTTACGCTTTAATCATCTTCGAATGATAAATCAAAGCAATATATTAGCGGCAATCGCTTATGACGTGACCTTAAACTATCCCGTTTAGGGATGTTTTTTATTGCTTATTTCACACAATTCTTCATATCTATTTTTAACGTTTAGCGGGCTGTTTGCCTTGCTTGTATTATTTTGGAAATCATCAAAATGTTTAAACAAATTACTTTTATTGGCTTTGGCCTTATTGGATCGTCCTTAGCAAGGGCGGTTATTGAAAAAAACTTGAGCGACAATGTTGTCTGCGTGGACCAATCGCAAGATGTTTGTGACCGTGTGCTGGCCATGGGGCTGGCGGATGAGGCAACGACTGACCCAGCACTTGGTGTGCAGGGCAGTGATCTTGTTATATTATGTACGCCTGTTGGTGTGATGGGAAAAGTTGCGGCGCAGTTTGCGGGGCATTTGGAAAATGGCTGCATTGTCACCGATGTTGGGTCGGTTAAAAATTCTGTTATTAAGGCATTGCAGCCTCGTTTATCAAATAGAGTACATTTGGTGCCCGCGCATCCCATTGCAGGAACAGAATTTTCGGGGCCAGAAAACGGCTTTGCGGAATTATTTATAAATCGGTGGTGTATTTTAACTCCACAACCCCATACAGAATTACAAGCCATTGAGAAAATAACCGCACTTTGGGAAGCATGTGGCTCTAATGTTGAAATCATGGAGCCAGAGCATCATGATTTGGTGCTCGGTATTACATCGCATTTACCACATTTAATTGCTTACACAATTGTTGGCACGGCAAATGATTTGGAAGATGATATTAAATCCGAAGTGATTAAGTTTTCTGCCTCTGGTTTCCGTGATTTTACGCGTATTGCATCAAGCGACCCGACTATGTGGCGTGATGTTTTTTTGAATAACAAAGATGCGGTTTTGGAGATGTTGCAACGCTTCAGTGAAGATTTAACCGCCCTACAAAAAGCTATCCGTAAAGATGATGGAGATTATCTTTATCAGCATTTTTCAGAGACACGCGACATCCGCAATGAGATCATCGACGCAGGTCAAGCCGACTATGTTTATCCTGACGAAGATTGATTAAAAGCCCCCCTTTTTTCTGGATTGCGTCGATGCTTTACCTTCGTTCTTCGTAATGATAGGGCAGGTTGTATTTTTTACGGCCATGTTATTTCGGGTAAGCGCAACGTATTGAGGGGGCCTAATGATATTTGACGATTTTGTATTTTTACATCAAATTCAACCCGTTTTTGACCCGTGGTTTCATCTATTGTGGTCATACCATTAAGGGCGGAAAGGGCTATTGCGCCGACGAGTGGTTTAATTGTTTTTTGTTTAATTAAAAAACTTATCATTTCCTCATGCCCTGTGACTTCGGAGGGGAGTAGGGCAGTGGGTTGAAGATTTCTATCTAATCCTACTGTGCCTTCTCCACGAATTTTAACGCTGCCTGATTGTATAAGAAAATCACGCACGGTAATTTCACCCACATTTTTTTGCCATTTCGCCATTTCGGCCTGTGTTGATTCTTGAGGGGTAGAGTTGAGTATTGTTACTGTGAGTAGAAGTGTATCTAAATTTAATGTTTGTTTGGTTGTGTTATTCGTCACAATGATATTGCCATCCATCTTTAAGGTGAGGGGTAAAAAAGGAAATGGGAATCCTTTCAAAGAAAGCGTATCAAATTTTATGTCCGAATTATTATACGAAAATCCATCACGATAGATGATTGTTGGCGTAAGAGGAAAGCCAGACATTTTAGGTTGTTCCCCGTAAAATTGAATGCCCATGCTTTGGGCATCAACAGTATATAATTGTTCCAAATGCTGATTGGTTTTATACGCCATAAACAGCCATACGCCGCAGTAAATAAAAAACAAAAAAATGATTGAGATAAAAAATCGTTTTAGAAACTTCATTTTCTTTGTCCAATTATTTCTGTTTTATTTGTCTTGTCTTCAAGCATAAGCGGTGCATTTAAGTAGGAAAAATCATTTTTTGCTTCACGCATAAGGGCATAACTTTTTTCTTCTATTCTGTCCTCTATGGCTTTCATAACTTTTTTATCTGGCAGGCCTGTTTCTATTGGTGATAAAAACTCAAATATAACTTTTCCTGGTTTTTTGAAAAAGCTATTGCGCCCCCAAAAAAGACCGCTATTTAAAGCCATAGGAATAACAGGCAAATCTGTATTGCTATACATTTTGACAATTCCCCCTTTATAAGGTTTTTGCGTCGTTGTTGCATTTGTGGCTGTGCGTGTTCCTTGCGGAAAAATAACGATAGGGCGGTTATTTTCTTGCATGCGCTTTGCTCCAGATACAATGGCTTTTATGGCATCTTCTTTACTGCTTCGGTCAATGGGGATGACATCAATTTTTTTAAGGAAGGCACCAAAAATGGGTATGTTAAGTAATTCCTTTTTTAAGACAATTGTTGGGTCGCCGAAAAGTGCGTGCAGCTTCATTGTCTCATAGGCGGACTGATGTTTTGCCGCAACAATATAAGCACCGTCCTTGGGCAAGTTTTGTTGCCCCCGAATTTCGTAAGTTAGCCCAAGAATATATTTTTCTATGACGCGCACACCATTTAAATAAAGTTTTGTTACACCCAAAACGACGCTCCGTGGAAAAAGCAGTGCCGGCATCAAAAGAAGGCAAACAAGTGTCGTAAATCCATAAAAGAAAATATTAAAAATGATTGAGCGTATAAAAATTACGAATGATGTCATTTTGAATTCAATCCTAACCATATGCTTAAGCTTTTATTATATTCGCTAAAGCTTAGTTGCCAGAAACGTCCCTTCCAATTTTCAAAATCATCAGAAAATACATTATGTTTTATAATTTTGATATTGGGAAGTTGACGTTTAATCAATAAATTTGCGCGGGTCATATGATAATTGGAGGTGACTAAACGAAAAGATTTTACATTATTCTCTTCGATCCATGATTTCACCTCACTGGCATTACCAACAGTATCATGTGCATTATAGCCTAAAAATATACAGCATGGCTTCGGGGTTGTTGGGTTTTTCCAACTTTTAAAAATATCATCTTTGCTAACATCTTGATTAACGCCAGAAATAAACAATTTCTCTGACATTTTGGTCGCTAACAGATCAAGCCCCTCGTTAATACGGCCATTGCCGCCAGTAAGAACAATGATAGCTTCTGTTGTGCTTTGGTCTTTTGTTGGCTCAGATAAAGCGATGTTTGTTGCATACCACAACCAGCCGCCCGCCCAAAGAACGGACAGGGTCGCACATGATGTCATAATAAAAGTAAAAATTCTGAACATTGAGTCTACAGTTTACGGCATTTGGCGTAGAACACGCAAGACAGTATGGCGTGCTGTTAATGCCCCCAAAAAAGCAATAAAAACGGGCAAAAGCACAAATGATAAAATTTGTGTGAGTGTAAGTGAAAAGTCGGGCAATAACCCCATATCCATCTGTCCTATAGCTAGCTTGATAATGAGCAACATAACAACGCCAGTAAATGTTCCTATGGCGGCGCCTTGAAGGCTAGAGAAGAAAATATAGCGTTGTAATTGTTTGGCAATGTAATTATCGGCAGCGCCCATTAAATGAAGCAATTCTAATTCTTCGTGATAAACCTCCATCCGTGTTTTGACGGCACCTGCGATGGATATGATTGTAATTAAACCAATAATTGTTGTGATTAAAATGGCGGCAAATTTCAGTGCGTTGGTAAATCGCAAAACATCTTTCAACCAACTTTCATGTGTGTCTAATCGAGCTTGTGGCGCGATTATTTTTAAACGTCCTTCAAAAATTGTTGTGTCAAATTCCACGTTCTTTTTAAAACTAACAGTCAAAATGTTTGGCATTGGTATTTGATCAAAGGCAATATTATCGCCAATCCACGGGGATATTAAGGCGGCGATATCTTCATCTTGCATAATTGTGACGGTTTCAACCGCGGGGTGACTTTTGACAAAGTGAAAAATATTATCTGTGGCGTTATTAATTTCTTCTGGTGTCAAAATATTGCCTTCGGCATCTTGCGCAGAAATTTCTATACTGGCCTTGTTTTCTAAACCAGATGACCATCGCTCTTTCATGGCGGAAAGCACGTATGAGCCAGATAGGGCAAGAACGGCTAAAAATGTCATCAAGATGATGAGAATTTTTAAAAATAGGCTCCCGCCATCCTTATCGAGCGGTAGATCATATCTTTGCCGATCATGAGAGACGCCAAGAATACCAGTATTTTTAGCAAATTTTAACATTAAAAAGCCCCACGAATTTTATCTTTAACTGATTTTTTGGGCGTGAGTAATTCGACATGACCTTTGTCTAAAATAAGGCGTTTATGCTGTTTAAATTTCTCCATTAATGGTTGGTTGTGCGAAGCAATGAGCACTGTGGTTCCCATACGGTTCAATTGATCGAACAGATTCATTAAACGCAGGCCAATTTCATCATCTAAATTACCTGTGGGCTCATCTGCGAGTAACAGACGCGGGCGGGTGATGACGGCGCGCGCAACCGCTATACGTTGTTGCTGACCGCCTGACATAGTGTTGGGAAGCATATGTTGATGGTCTCCCAAGCCAACCCATTCCATCAGCTCAATGACATTATCTTTAATCTCTTTTTCTGGCGTGCCGTTAATACGCAAGGGAAGGGCGATATTATCAAAAGCAGACATATGGTTTAAAAGACGAAAATCTTGAAAGACGACGCCGATTCTTTGACGAATTTCTTTTAATTCCTCTCGGCTCATAGAGCCAATATCTTGATCAAACATGGTCATTAAGCCACGTGTTGGGCGTTGCCCTAAATAGAGCAAGGACATTAGAGAGGTTTTTCCAGCACCGCTCGGCCCAGACAAAAAATGGAAAGAGCCAGGTTCGAGGGTAAAATTAACATTACTCAAGACTTCTGGGCCAACGCCATACCGAAGTCCGACATGTTCAAATTTTATCATGTCAGTAACGCCCATCTATTTTGATTGATTCTTATCACCCTACGAAGAGTAATAGATTATCTTACTCTGACAAGAGCTCTTCTTGTTCCGCACTCAGAATAGTTTGTAAGATTTGTGCTTTGGCAAAGGCATTGCCAATTTTATCTGCAGTTTGATAAGCGTTCTCGATCATGCCGCGTTCACTGAAAATTCTGGCTACTCTGCCATAAATCTTATCTTTATATGATTTACTGCCAATTTTACTAATAGTTTCCATGGTTTTATCATATTGACCACGCTTGGCTTGAATATCAGCTATCTCAGCATAAGCTTTGTGACGTAAAGCTTCATTTTTCATTTCCCGTGCTGTTGTGTCTGCAGAGTCGTAATCATGAGCATAAGCCTGTGCCATAGCAATATAGGTATAAGAAATGGCATATGACGGTGGGTGTTTGATTTCTTCAGTTTTGGATTTCAAGTTTTCAAATAATCTTTTGTAACGTGCCCTGTCACGATAACCATCAGCTGTCCGCCATTTTGAAAATGCAGCTGTCATGCCAACATTACGAATAGCACTGGCTTTCATATCAGGAGATGAAATATCGTTAATTAGCGCTAAGGCTTTGCTTTCGTGCCCTAATTGGGTGTAGCTCTTCGTCAAATTGGCAAGCGTTTTGTTGCGTCTGTCCTTATTTTCAATCGCAAAAGCTGTTTCTTTAATCTGATTCATAACACAGAGCTTATCTGTGGCTCGGCACGATGCGTTGGCCGCATTAGGCAAAAACATTAAAAAAATGATCGTGGCTAAAAAAACACTATATTTCATGGGACTAAACTTTTACCACTAATTGCACTAATTGATTACAGATCATATACCTATATACTGAACCGAAAGCAATAAATCATACATGTTCTTATTATGCAAATAATTTGTCCTAAATGTGACGCCGAATATAATTTGCCCGACAGCGCTGTGGGGGAAGAAGGGCGAACAGTGAAATGTGTGAAATGTTCGAATACATGGCATGTTGGCATTTCCGACGGGCATGATATTGCCCAAACCCTTGCGAATATTGCCGATGAAATATTAGATGATGATGGCAATGATGAAGATGAATTGCCAGATATCCCTGCGATTGCGCAGCTTGATACCAATTCAAATGAGGTTGATAACTCTATTAACGAAGCGCAAGAGGATGATTCATTCAATCAATCCACTTCGGAAGACCGCGCCCGCGATAATCTAGAGGATGAGCCAATTCCAGAGGCTGTGAAGCCACGTATAAAAGAAAAAGGATTTAAAAAGTCTGAGGTCATCGCTGCTCCTGTTTCTATGCAGGCGAAAATTGCGGGCTTTAGCGCAGGATTTGCGATTGTAGCGATTTGTATTGCTGCAGGCTTTTTATTTAAAGAAAAGATTGTTTCTGCATGGCCCCCTGTGGCCGTAATTTATGAGTTAGCTGGTTCTTCTGTCTCATATAAGGGGCAGGGGCTTGTGATTGAGCGATTAAGCGCCAATATGGTTAAGAGTGAAGATCAAACGACTAACTCTGGTGGTCATGAAACATTGGTGATTAAAGGGCGTGTTCTTAATTTGACAGGAGAACCTATCGAGGTTCCGCAAATGATGGCAACCTTAAGAACAACCAATGGTGAAGACACTGTAGGATGGCTTATTGATGCGCCAGTAGGTAATATTGCCGCAGGGGAGTCTTTTGCTTTCACGTCTAATTACAAAGCTGTCCCGCGTGGTATTGGCTCTGTGAACCTGACATTTGTTCCAACATTATAAATAAGCTTAGTTATCTACAAAATAATTTCAGGTGGGTGAGGGTGGCAAAGAAAATTAACATGGGACATGCTTAACCCATAAGCGCCTGCAAGCCCTAAAACAGCAATATCGCCAATTTCTGCCTTTTTCACATATATATCTTTAGGAGCTAATTTATCGACGCTGTTGCATAATGGCCCGCCAATAAAGACCATCTCATCTTCAACGCTTTCTTGCCCCTCAAAGACCTTTTCGGTATTTGTCGGTAATATCGATAGGGGGTGATTAATGCCCAAGGCAACTGGGCGACGGAAATGGTGGTTGCCGCCGCGTGTGATAATTTGTTTCTTCCCTAAGCTGGTCTTAATATCAAGAATTTCTGTGCAATACCAACCGCTATCGGCTGTTAAATAACGCCCTAGCTCAATAACAAATTGCCGGTCTTCGAACCCAAACTTTTCGATTAATTTAAATAATTGTATCGCATAAATATCAACAGAGAAATCTGCGCCAGTTTCAAGGTAATCAACACCAAAACCACCACCAAAATCGATAATATCACATTTTAAGCCGTCATGAGCGGCTTCGATATCGCACGCAAGCGTGAAGACACGGCGGCAATTTTCAAGAAGATCTTCAACTTGAAGAACGCCAGAGGCAGCGTAAACATGCAGCCCCTTAAAGTTTAAATTTTCGAGTGCTAAAATATCGGGCAATAAATCCATAAAGAGATTTTCATCAATACCGAACTTTGAGCTATCGCCAGAAAATTTTGCCTGCGCACCATGAATGTCAAAATTCGGGTTCACCCGCACCAAAATGTCTTGTTGAACTCCCAGATCGGCGCAAATTTTATTAAGGCGGTGTGCTTCTATAAGGGATTCAATGTGAATTTTATCCAAACCATTTTCGACAGCCCACAAGAGTTCTTCTGGTGTTTTTCCAGGGCCAGTAAAAATTAATTGGTCGAAGCTAAAGCCAGCGTCTATTGCGCGCGCGCCTTCACCCATACTGGCAATCTCGATACCTTTTACATTGGCGTTTAAAGCGGTTTTTAAAAACGCCTCATGCCCGTTGGCTTTCATGGCGTAATAAATCTGCACGGATGGGGGAAGTTTTTGTTTTAGCTCTTCCAGCTTTGCCGTCATCGGACGTGTGTCATATAAATAAAAACTTCCAGGCGTGTTGCCTGAAGCCATAACATCATAAATCTTTGTTTGAATATCTTGTTGTATGTCCATGATAAATCAATCCTATTTCGCCGTTGGGTATTGGCGTGGGAAGTTATCTCTTTCCATTCCCTGTGGGGCGTCAACAGATTTTGGCTTGACCCCACAAGCTGTCAGGGGCAGGCTAAATACACAAAATATCAGTAATAATAATCTCATCCATTTTCTTTAGAATATCTTTCATGAATAAGCAAAAAATCTTTTCGTTTTTTAGTGTTTTGGGCCTTCTTTTCCTCATAGGGGGCGCGATTTATCTTGTGAAAAATAAGCCAGAGCCACGAGCAAGAATTGAAACGGTTGTTGAAGTGCCAAGAAACTTTTCAGGCCAATTCTCTCGTGTTGTTACAAAAAAACGCTTGGCGGCTATGAAAGAGGCTAAATTTACGCCTTATGAAGCCGCGCCAATTAGTTGGGATTATTTCGAGGGGCGCTATTTACTAGTGAATTTTTGGGCGACATGGTGCCCCCCTTGTGTCATTGAATTACCGTCACTTGATAAATTACGCGCAAAATATGATGGAAAAGGGCTAGAAGTGATCGCAATTTCCCTTGATGCGCAACGAAGTCACAGTCAAATACAGCAATTCTTAGAAAATCGTAATATGAGCAATTTTGCGGCTTTTATGGATACGAATGGTGATGTTCAAAGAAATATTGAAATGCGCGGAATACCAACGACGTACCTGTTAAACCCCCAAGGGGAAGTCCTTTATGTTTTTGAAGGGGATGCCAATTGGGCGGGGCCAGATGCCATAAAATTCTTTAATGCGCTTTTGGCGCTATAAAAATAGTGTTTTTAACTATTTTTTTAACTATTTCAGAGGCATAATAGGAGCATGGATACACGCATAACGCTTCATCAAACATTAAAGCAGGGAACACTTACCCAACAGCAGCTTGATGCGATGGTAGAATTGCATAAACGTTTTCTTGTCGGGCGTTTGGGCGGGCGTCGTGCGATGCTTCAGAATATGGATATATCAGGGCTTTCTTTAAAAGGGAGCGATATGCGCCAAGCCGATATCAGTGGCTGTTCCATGATGGGAATGAATTTGTCTGGTGCAAATTTTCAAGAGGCGCGCTTATATACCTGCGATTTGTCAGGCGCGGATTTATCCCGTTGTAACTTTGTGCGCGCCGACTTACGTGGATCAAGGATCGAATTTGCTGATTTAAAGGGGGCAAACCTAAATAATGCTGATTTACGTGTAGGCGGCGTCGCGAGAGATGGAGAGAGCTTTGGCGCGGTAAAAGGGGTGAATTTCAAAGGGGCGAATTTGAGCGGCGCAAAGCTAACCGGTTCACTGGCGGGGCAAGCTGATTTTTCTGATGCTATTATGGCGGGTATTAACATTATGGGCGCAGATTTGCGTGACGCCAAGATGAATGGGGCGGATTTATCAGGCGCTAAAGTTGTTGGTGCTAATTTAATGGGCGCCAAGATGAAGGCGGCTATTTTTACTGGCGTTGATTTAACGGGTATGACCGAAAATGATGCTGACTTTTCTGAAGCCATTACAGATGCCAATATTGGCCGTTCGGTCAAGGAAATGGAAGAGCCACTTGTTAGCATGATTGAAACCCATCGTTTATGGGTTGAAAGTGAAGGCAAAGATGGGCGGCAATTGGACTTATCTGGAATTGATATGCGACCGCTTGAGACATTAAAAGCAGAAAAATTAACTGCAATGAAGGCCGTAGGCGCACGTTTTTTTGGGATGAACCTATATAAAGCCGAAATGCAAAGCGCGGCCTTGGATGAGTGCGATTTCCGCCGCTGTGATATGGAGGCCGCAGATTTTCGTGGCTCAACTTTTAGAAAGACACGTTTTAACCATGCGAATTTAAGGGGCTGTAATTTTGATCCTTTAATGTTTGGTAATGCGTTGGCCGAAAAAAGATTTAGCCCGTCTGATTTTACGGGAGCGTCGCTTTCTTATGCAGATTTTTCTAATTGCAGTTTAAAATCAGCCAGTTTTAAAGATGCTGACTTAACCTTTTGTAATTTTAGCGGCGCAGACTTACGCGAAGCCGACTTCACGGGAGCCATCATTGAAAACGTGAATTTTGATGACGCCAACCTCGATGATGCTATCATGCGCCCAACAGGGGGGATTTTTAAGATGAAAGCTTTAGATGGTGATGCCGAATAAGATTGCCGTCATTGGCATAAGTGCGTCAGGCAAATCTGTCTTTTCTAGAAAATTAGCCCATATTTAAAAGTTGGTGCAAAAACGCATCCAAATCTAATACATTTGAAAACGTCACGTGAAATTTACAATTTTTCCGTTAGCTCAGGGACAATATCGAATAAATCACCCACAAGGCCGTAATCAGCAACGCCAAAAATAGGGGCTTCTTCATCTTTGTTGATGGCGACAATAATTTTAGAGTCCTTCATGCCCGCCAAATGTTGGATCGCACCAGAAATACCCACTGCAATATAAAGCTGGGGGGCAACAACTTTTCCTGTTTGACCTACTTGGTAATCATTCGGCACGTACCCTGCATCAACAGCGGCGCGGGATGCACCAACCGCCGCGCCTAATTTATCTGCTAGCTTTTCAATAAGATCAAAATTTTCACCAGAACCAACACCACGCCCACCAGAAACAACAATTTCCGCGGCGGTTAGTTCTGGACGGTCAGATTCTGATAGCTCTTGTTTTACGAAAGAGGAAAGGCCGCTATCACCTGCCGCGGCGACATCTTCAACGCTTGCACTGCCACCTTCGGCGGCAACAGGGTCAAAGGCCGTTCCACGCACCGTAATAATCTTTTTATCATCGGATGACTTAACGGTCGCAATAGCATTTCCTGCATATACAGGGCGCTCGAACGTATCCGCATCATGGATGGCGGTGATATCAGAAATTTGTTGCGTGTCTAATTTTGCGGCAACGCGTGGCATGACGTTTTTACCAAATGTGGTTGCGGGTGCAAGGATGTGAGAATATTCCCCTGCCAAGCTTTCAATCAAGGGCGCCATATTTTCAGCCAGACGCTTTTGATATTCAGGGCTGTCACATTTTAAAACTTTTGTGACGCCATGAATTTTCGCTGCCGCATCTGCTGCGCCGCCACAATCCGTTCCAACGACAAGCAAATGCACATCGCTGTCTATTTTTCGTGCCGCCGCAACCACGTTTAATGTCACGGGCTTTACGGCGCTATGGTTATGCTCTGCAATTACTAAGATGGTCATTTTATTTTTTCCTTGTTCTCTAAGACGTCAATGTGAGCGATTGAGAGGAGCGCGGCAATCTGGATCGATTTTTTTTTAGATTGCTTCGTCACTTCGCTTCTCGCAATGACAGTGCGGGTCAAATTACTTTCGCTTCGTTCTTCAATTTATCAATTAACTCATCAACATCGGCGACTTTGCCGCCACCTTGGCGGGCAGGGGGCTCGACGACTTTAACAACGCTTAAGCGCGGGGTGAAATCAATGCCCAGCTCATCGGGTGTCATTACATCAAGCTGTTTTTTCTTTGCTTTCATAATATCGGGCAACTTCACATAGCGTGGCTCGTTTAAACGAAGGTCTGTTGTAATCACTGCGGGAAGCTTAATTTCAATGGTTTCTAAACCGCCATCAATCTCCCGCGTGACAGTGGCTTTGCCCTCTGCAATTTGTACTTCGGACGCGAACGTCCCTTGTGACCACCCAAGAAGAGCGGAAAGCATTTGCCCTGTTTGGTTGCTATCGTCATCAATAGATTGCTTCCCCATGATAACGAAATCGGGGCTTTCTTTTTCGACAATCGCTTTAAGAGTTTTGGCAACGGCCAAAGGCTCAACGCCGCCAATATCTGTGGGTGTATCTGTTTCAACGATGATCCCGCGATCTGCACCAATCGCCATGGCAGTACGCAATGTTTCTTGTGCTTTTGCTGGGCCAATCGTTACAGCAACAATTTCAGTCACAGTGCCTGCCTCTTTCAATTTTGTCGCTTCTTCAATAGCAATTTCATCAAACGGGTTCATCGACATTTTGACATTGTTTAGCTCAATGCCGCTTTCATCGCTTTTAACACGAATCTTGACGTTGTAATCGACCGCTCTTTTGACGGGAACTAGAACTTTCATTTTAGATTTTCCTCTTTAGAGTTTTAACTTGGAAGGAGTTTGTAAAATTTATCTTTTTTTATTCAGAGTTTTGCGTCCAAACGGCAAGAATAAAGAAGCCTAGCGCGAGTCCCTGTAACGTGACACGCATACGCATGAGCTTATTACCGTATTTTTTGTTTGCTTCGCCGCCTTTCGTCATAAAGGCAATCCCTAACACCAAGGAAATGACGACTAGAGCCATGGAAACTAACATAAGAATAAAGAATATTTTTGACATGAAAATAATATAAACTTTTTCATTTTGTGTGGCTAGGGTGAATAATAAATATTATTTGACATAATTATTTTTTGGGATTAATATAAATTGTTTTTTATTAAATTTTTATCAAGGCGTTTTATGATTTTAAATAGTGATACTTACTTCTTTACAAGATGTGTGATTAAACAACGTGGAGAGATAAAGCGCCCATTTGCTCAGTTTAAAAAAGTGGGAGGGGATGGAACAGTTAAATTTATTGAGCGTGATAAAACAAGGTTATCAAGTTTATTAAAAAAGGATGTTGATGGTATTTGTATTGAAACAAGGACGAAAAACCGTTTTTGCACCGGCGATGTTAAAAAAGCTATTGCTAAACTTAAGCTCTTTCCTATGGCCAAAGTTGGCTTTTATGGTGAAAATCCTCCGTCAAGCCGACTTCATAGAGCTATGCCGGGATATTAAATTTTGTAATTTAATATGTTGAAAAACTATTTTTATGATTTTAAATTACGTTGACCTGCGATAAATTAATCTTATTTAAAAAATTAAGAGGATTTAAAATGACGTCAGATACGCACCCTTACGCACGAGAAGACCATGGAACTCTTGCTAATAGAGGTAGTGTTTCCTGTCCTTTTAAGACATCAGCATCAGCGCCAATTCTCTCCGCTGAGGCTTATGTGGAGTCTCCAGATTAAGATTGTCCATTAAGTCTAGGCGCAAGATTTATTCGTGGTTTGTCTAGTTTTAATTTTGGCTTAGGTCGAGGTTGATTTTACAGCACTCATGAAATAATTCACGCTTGTGTCATTTGGGGCGAGGGTGAATTTATTTTGCAGCGGGTTAAAATTTAAACCGCATATATTTTGGGGCTGTGCGCCTTGATTTCTTAATAAACGGCTTAGTTCCGAAGGTTTTACAAATTTTTTCCAGCTATGTGTGCCTTGCGGCACCCAGCGTAGAATATATTCCGCGGCAACAATCCCTAAGGCATAAGATTTTGCCGTGCGGTTCAAGGTGGAAAATATGATGAGGCCGTCGGGCTTGCACAAATCTACAATAGTTTTAACAAAGGTATCATAATCACTGACATGTTCGATGATTTCAAGCGCAAGCACGACATCGTATTTTTGCCCTTGAGCGGCCAAATCATCTGACGTTGTGGCTTTGTATGCCACATCCAGCCCGCTTTGGCTGGCATGTTCTATGGCGATATTGATGGCATTTTCATCCGCATCAATGCCTGTCACATTTGCGCCTAATCGTGCCATGGGCTCGCATACCAATCCGCCGCCACAACCAACGTCAATAATGGAAAGCCCATTATAGCTTTTAAGCCCGTCTATATCACGGCCAAAATGCTGGCAGATTTGCTGTTTAAAATAACCTAATCTAACAGGATTTAGGCGATGAAGAGGTTTAAAAGGGCCATTTTCATCCCACCAATGGTTAGAATCTTTAGAAAAGTTTTGAATTTCTTGCGCGTCCACTGTATTCATAACAATCGTTTTAACGTGAAGTGATGAAGAAGCGAAGTTTTTTTTAATCGTCATTGCGTGCTTAGCGAAGCAATCCAGAGATTTTAGGAAGAGAGTCTGGATTGCAGCGTTGCTTCGCTTCTCGTAATGACAAAAGGTATGAAAGAATAATGTCTATTATAGTCATGAAATTCGGCGGAACGTCCGTCGCAGATACAGAACGCATTCAACGCGCCGCAAGTAAAGTTGCGCGTGAGGTTGCCCTTGGAAATCAGGTTGCGGTTATTGTTTCTGCTATGTCCGGTGTAACCAACAAACTTGTGGCTTATTGTGATGAAATCTCCCCTAAATATGATAAGCGTGAATATGACGCAGTTGTTTCAAGCGGGGAGAATATTACGGCTGGCCTCATGGCGATGGCGCTGCAAGAGCTTGAGATTGATGCGCGCTCTTGGCAGGGATGGCAAGTGCCGATTTTATGCTCTGAAGCGCACGGCAAAGCCCGTATTGAGGATATTGACGCGTCAAAAATGCTGCGTCACCTTGGCCGTGGTCAGGTTGCAGTTCTAGCAGGATTTCAAGGGGTAACTGAACGCGAACGTATTGCCACGCTTGGCCGCGGTGGGTCTGATACAACAGCCGTGGCGCTTGCGGCGGCGCTCGGGGCGGATCGTTGTGATATTTACACCGATGTAGATGGTGTTTACACAACCGACCCACGGATCGCGAAAGCGGCACGTAAAATTAATAAAATATCTTATGAGGAAATGTTGGAGCTGGCGTCTCTAGGCGCAAAAGTACTTCAGACACGCTCGGTTGAAATGGCTTACAAGCGCGATATTCCTATTCAGGTATTATCAAGCTTTGATGAGGCCATTGGCAGTGATTTGCCCGGTACATTGGTAACAAGAGAGGAAGACATCATGGAAAAACACGTTGTGAACGGGGTCGCATATGCAAAAGATGCTGCTAAAATCACTCTTTTTAATATTCCGGACACACCGGGGATTGCGGCTGAAGTTTTTGGCCCGTTAACGGACGCTGAAGTGAATGTCGATATGATCGTTCAAAATGTTTCAGAAGATGGTAAAGTGACCGATATAACTTTTACCGTGCCTGAAAATGAGTTAGAGGCAGCGCTTCAGAGCCTTAACGCAAATGAGAAGTTAAAAGGCGCAGAGATACGTTCGAATGCTGACGTTGTAAAAATCTCTGTTGTTGGTATCGGTATGGTGTCACATGCAGGTGTGGCGCAAACTATGTTTCGAACTCTTGCGGATAAATCAATTAACATTCAAGTCATCGCGACCTCAGAAATCAAAATATCTGTTATTATTGATAAAGAGTATCTTGAGCTTGCTGTCCGTGCCTTACACACGGCTTATGGGTTAGATGCGTATAATTAAGTTTTTTGTAAAGTGCAAAAAAAGTGATGCTTTTCGCTATTAGGATCAGGCCTTGAAGATCTAATTGCATGCTTCACCTTAGGTTCGTTAAAAATTGCCGCTATATCATTTCTAACAACATTACCTTCGGGGATTGGTTGCTTAAAAGCTACATAAAAGGTAAGTGATTTAGATTCTAAATCGGTGTTTAAGCTATCCTCAAGCGATAAAAGCATTGCTTTTGTGTGATGTACTGCAGCGGTCAACAAGACGCATTCCTGATTGGAAATTTTAATGACGTCGTTGTTCTCTATTTTAAATGTTTCTATTTCACGAAGCAATTTAATTAGCTGTTTTATTTGGTCTGATTTGATAGTTATCTGAACATAATCTTCAAGTTCTTCTTCTATACCCGACCTTTCGAGTGCGCTATATAAAACTTCATCATATTCTGGCATTGTTACGCTCCATAATAATTTTACTGCTTGTAAACAATCTCTCGCCTTATGTCAATAATTTTTTGGCAATGACGGGATTAATCGGTCTACAGGATATAAACTCTTACTTTAAGAGTTTCTTGTTTTGGTTTATGCTCCACCCATGAATGCAGCGGAAAATGTAGATCAGGCATCGCCTGAGATTGATTTAGACCATTATAATGATCTATCTGTGGGCGAGATTTTACGTCGTACCCGTGAATATTATGGGCAGAGTTTACCACAGGTCGAGGTAAATTTACGCATTCGCGCCTCCCAACTTCAGGCATTAGAGCAGGGGGATATCGCGCTGTTACCTGGGCGCGTTTACGCAATTGGTTTCGTCCGCGCTTATTCTGAATATTTGGGGCTGGATGGCGATAAAATGGTGCAGCTGTTTAAGGCGCAGATTATCGGCAAGCGTCATAAGCCAGAACTTCAATTTCCAGTGACCTATGAAAATAGCAATGCGCCCAATCTTTGGGTTATTACGGCGTCGCTTGTGTTAACAATTTTATTCATTGCCTATTGGACAATTTTTTATACCCCAACCAATTATGTCGAAAAAATTCCCCCTGTGCCAGAAAGTCTTAAACAGGTCACTTTGGCTTTAGCAAATCCTCAACCCAAAATAGTTGAGCCTCCCAAACCTATAGCTGAGCCCGCGGTGACAGAACCAGCCAATCAAATGGAGCTTGTCATTACAGCGGATAGCTGGGTTGAAATTAAAAATGCTGAAGGCAAAAAACTGATTAGTAAAGTAATGAAGCCCGGAGATAGATATATCGTGCCAAAAGACTCAGACCTTTCTTTGACAACAGGTAATGCTGGGGGCGTGATGGTCGTGATTGACGGCGTAGAAATCACCCCAATAGGGGACAACGCCGCAGTGGTTCGGAATGTTGTGTTGAAGCCAGAGAATTTTACAAATGACGGATAATTAAATAAGGGCAATATGATGCTCCGATAAAGCAAAAATTTATAGTTATTGAAAAAGTTAAAAAAAGCCGCCAAAACACACCTATGACACAAGATCACAATTCTATTCGCCCTTGGCGCTCGATTGAAAGGCGAAAAAGCCGTAAGATTTGGGTGGGCGATGTGCCAGTGGGTGGAGATGCGCCAATTACGGTGCAAAGCATGACGAATACGCTAACCCATGATGTCGCGGCGACTGTTCAACAAATTCGTGATTTGGAAGTGGCGGGAGCCGATATTGTTCGTGTCTCTTGCCCCGATGAAGAGTCTAGTGCCGCGTTAAAAGAAATTGTTCCTGAAGTGACTGTGCCAATTGTTGCGGATATTCATTTTCATTATAAGCGCGGCATTGAAGCCGCAAAAAATGGTGCGGCTTGCCTGCGCATTAACCCTGGAAATATTGGCTCAGCAGCGCGTGTGAAAGAAGTCATAAATGCGGCAAAAGATAATAATTGCTCCATCCGCATTGGTGTCAATGCAGGCTCGTTAGAGCGAGATTTATTAGAAAAATATGGCGAGCCATGCCCCGATGCCATGGTCGAAAGTGCATTGCGTCATATTCAAATATTAGAAGATCATGATTTCTTTAACTTTAAAATTTCTTGTAAGGCATCAGATGTTTTTATGGCATGCGCCGCATACCAACAATTATCGGAAGCCTGTGATTATCCTTTGCATGTTGGTATTACCGAAGCAGGGGGCTTGCGCACAGGAACAATAAAATCCGCAATTGGGATGGGGAATCTTCTTTGGGCAGGAATAGGCGACACAATTCGTGTGTCGTTATCGGCGGACCCCGTGGAAGAAATAAAAGCGGGTTTTGATATTCTAAAATCTTTGGGGCTGCGCCATCGTGGCGTTAATGTCATTTCTTGCCCTTCTTGTGCCCGCCAACAATTTCAAGTGATTGATACCGTGG
>CALDTV010000002.1 GCA_937923625.1 uncultured Alphaproteobacteria bacterium | reverse complement strand
GTGCTCCATCTGTTTGTAAGCATCCGGTTTCAGGTCTGTTTCACTCCCCTTATCGGGGTTCTTTTCACCTTTCCCTCACGGTACTAGTTCGCTATCGGTCGATCAGGAGTACTTAGCCTTGGAGGATGGTCCCCCCATGTTCAGACAAAATTTCACGTGTTCCGTCCTACTCAAGGACTAAAGTGCTTTCTACATATACGGGACTATCACCCACTTTGGTGCAACTTTCCAGATGCTTCTATTTCTTACACTCTAGCCACTGGGCTAGTCCCCGTTCGCTCGCCGCTACTAGGGGAGTATCAATTGATTTCCTTTCCTCCGGTTACTGAGATGTTTCACTTCACCGGGTTTGCCTCTCAACGCTATGTATTCACGTTGAGATACTCTAAAAGAGTGGGTTTCCCCATTCGGAAATTCTCGGATCAAAGAGTGTTGACCTCTCCCCGAGACTTATCGCAGCCTGCCACGTCCTTCATCGCCTCTGATCGCCAAGGCATCCACCAGATGCTCTTAGACACTTGAATTCAAACCACGCGCAGAATTAAATCTGCCAATAAAGACTGCTCAAATAACCTAAGATAGTTATTCCTAATATTCGCGAAAATCAGGTGTTTGTATAACCACCTGACACAAAACGAACAAAGCAATCAGTACGTTTCTCCTTGGCTCGGCAAAGTTAGGGAGAACATACGTGTGTTTGTTTATTAAATAAGTCGTACCATCCGTTTTAACTAAGGATAGGACAGTACGACACTCAGCTTAAAGTTAGACTTTTCAAAGACTTTTTAAAAATAGTTAGCAAATTAATCTGCTGACTACCTCTATGTTGTATTATAATAATATTAACTAAAAATCTTTTTTAGTTGAAAATTTCTTTCTATAAACTTCATTTCAAACCTATTCACGATGTACAAGAACATTAAGATCAATTTTGATCTTAAATATAAGAAATAATGTTTCTTATATTTAAACTCAATCTTGAGTGCCTCAGGACGGCAAGCCGTCTACGGCAGAAGAAAAACTCTCTTTTAGATTTGTCTTAACCGACTTTAGGAAGGTTAAACCTCTTAAAAAGCATTTTGCGAAGCAAAATGGTGGAGCTGGACGGAATCGAACCGACGACCTCCTGCTTGCAAAGCAGGCGCTCTACCAATTGAGCTACAGCCCCAAATTAAAAAGATAAATGGTGGGCCTGGCAAGACTTGAACTTGCGACCTCACCGTTATCAACGGTGCGCTCTAACCAGCTGAGCTACAAGCCCTTACTCTGAGAAAACCATTTCAAAGCCTTAAGGCTTATAAATAATTCTTCTTTGTTCTTATGTAGAAAAAAGAGATACACCGACAGCAGGATTGATCGGTATAAATACCAACAAATGCCAAACAACATCCTTAGAAAGGAGGTGATCCAGCCCCAGGTTCCCCTAGGGCTACCTTGTTACGACTTCACCCCAGTCGCTGACCCTACCGTGGTCGCCTGCCTCCGTAGTTAGCGCGGCGCCTTCGGGTAAAACCAACTCCCATGGTGTGACGGGCGGTGTGTACAAGACCCGGGAACGTATTCACCGTGGCATGCTGATCCACGATTACTAGCGATTCCGACTTCAAGGACTCGAGTTGCAGAGTCCTATCCGAACTGAGACTACTTTTGGAGATTAGCTTGGCCTCGCGACCTCGCTGCTCACTGTAGTAGCCATTGTAGCACGTTTGTAGCCCTACACGTAAGGGCCATGATGACTTGACGTCGTCCCCACCTTCCTCCGGCTTAACACCGGCAGTCTCGCATGAGTCCCCAACTAAATGCTGGTAACATACGATAGGGGTTGCGCTCGTTGCTGGACTTAACCAAACATCTCACGACACGAGCTGACGACAGCCGTGCAGCACCTGTACATCGTCCGGCCGAACCGAAGGAAAACATCTCTGTAATCCCCGACGAGTATGTCAAGTGTAGGTAAGGTTCTTCGCGTTGCTTCGAATTAAACAACATGCTCCACCGCTTGTGCGGGTCCCCGTCAATTCCTTTGAGTTTTAATCTTGCGACCGTACTCCCCAGGCGGTGTGCTTAATGCGTTAGCTGCGTCACCGAATCCTATGGACCCGACAACTAGCACACATCGTTTACGGCGTGGACTACCAGGGTATCTAATCCTGTTTGCTCCCCACGCTTTCGTATCTCAGCGTCTGTACCCGTCCAGTTGACCGCCTACGCCACTGGTGTTCCTCCTAATATCTGCGAATTTCACCTCTACACTAGGAATTCCGTCAACCCCTCCGGGACACTAGAACAGGAGTTTTGAAAGCAATTCCGAGGTTGAGCCTCGGGATTTCACTTCCAACTTTCTGTTCCGCCTACATACGCTTTACGCCCAATGATTCCGAACAACGCTCGCTCCATTCGTATTACCGCGGCTGCTGGCACGAATTTAGCCGGAGCTTCTTCTGATGTTACCGTCATTATCTTCGCATCTGAAAGAATTTTACAACCCTAGGGCCTTCTTCATTCACGCGGCATGGCTGCGTCAGAGTTTCCTCCATTGCGCAATATTCCTCACTGCTGCCTCCCGTAGGAGTCTGGACCGTGTCTCAGTTCCAGTGTGGCTGATCATCCTCTAAGACCAGCTATAGATCGTAGTCTTGGTGAGCTCTTACCTCACCAACAAACTAATCTAGCGCGGGCTAATCCACAGGCGATAAATCTTTGGACCGGAGTCATTATAAGGTATTAGCACAAATTTCTCTGTGTTATTCCTTACCTGTGTGTATATTCCCACGTGTTACGCACCCGTGCGCCACTCACCTAAAAGGTTCGTTCGACTTGCATGTGTTAGGCCTGCCGCCAGCGTTCGTTCTGAGCCAGGATCAAACTCTCAAGTTTAATCCCTATCTCAAATCATCTTCATTGTTTTTGGTTCATATTGTATAAATACAATATAAAGAAATTGAAGCGTCCTAAAACACTTCAACCAAATCAATAAGATTTAAGAAGTGCAAGGACCTGCTTGCTTTTTTTGTTCTGTTCACAGTCTTTTTTAGACAGCCAAACCGGTAAACCGGAGGGCTGGTAAATCCAACTGATCCCATCACGTAACTTTGTAAGTTAGTGATACATCATACAAACAGGTCACTTAATTTTTGCCAGTATCTAGTACTGACTTTTTAAATGCGTTCAACATTATAACCATGAGTAAACTCACGATCACAAAACCTGCTGTCTGTGTATCTCTTTTTTCTATTCACGATGTTCAAAAACCAATAATGCAATCCGGACAACAAAAACGGCCGTCCAAGTCGCAGAAAGTAATCAACGCTAAATTGATGAATCGGAACATATAAAGTTCCAGTTGATCCGTCAAGCTTATTTCTGAATAAATCCCGAAATAATTTTTTATGTGCGTCTCTTTTAAACTAGGCGTTAAAAAAGAGCCTCACATAAAAAAGCGCGTCCCAATTTGTTAACAAGTAACGACTTGGTCTGCGCTTGTGAAAGGGGTTATATACGCAAAGGATTGCCCCTGTAAACCCTTTTTTTAACTTTTTCTAAATTTTTTTCACTTTTCTTTTAAAGAGCGCTAAACTTCAACACTTTCGCCGCCGATCTACGAACATCGGAAAATGTTTCTGCAGGCTCAACAAAGCCCGCAGGCACACGCACCTCATAAGAATGGGCGCCATAAGTTTGCATATAAGACAAGCCATCTGGCGTTGGGATATGAGCTTCATAATAGTCAATGGCCCGCTCTGTCTTAGATCCATTAAGATCCTTCACAGGAATGCCATAGACACTTACGCCAAAATTCTGGGCTAGAGCGAGAACGTGGGGTCTAACATCTCTGCTGTCCTGATTAGCGGCGCCATCTCATATCATAATGACAGCCCGCCTAACTGGATCCAAGTTCAGCTGGGTTTTTTCTGCCTCAAAAACCTTTTTTGCAGCCAAAAATCCAGCCTCGATACTTGTAGAGATACCAATGCCCATATATTGATCATTAGGAGAAATTGAAGGATCATGAGTCAGCTCACTTTCAATGAAAGCACGCGCACCCGCTTCAGAATAGAATATATGCGTTGTCCCTATAGTATTTTTCTCTGAAAATCTAACAACTGTCATTGCATAACCTTCTTTGAAATTAAGGTTCCCCTCTAAAATCGCACTAACAACCCCCTCAGTCAGACGACTATTCTCAACAGCATTAATAGAATCAGACGCATCCAGTGCAAAAATAATATGTGCCCCAACAACATCGGGCGCCTCAGCAGAGGCGCCAGTCTCTAAATCTTCCTTAGCAACCGTTATCGAATGATTTAAGGGCGCGCCTTTATCCTCATTTGCCGCAGGCGCATCAAATTTACCGTAGGGTTGTGCGAGAGCCTCATTAAAAGAACCACACAAAGATAGTCCAATCACAAATGCCGTCGCCCCAAAAGATGAAAAACGCATTATTTACCTCCCATTTTATCTTATCATTATAGGTAAATATTATGCGTTTAACGCAAATCAGGTCAACATTATATTCATGCCATCAACAGCTTTTTTATGCTATTATATGCTCGTGCAATAGGCGCAAAAATGCTCTTATCTTTCATATAAAGTAAATATTCTTGATAGGTGGAATCTTGGCTACAGCATTTTTCTTCATATCGAGCACGTTGATAATAGACGAAATTAACCATCAATAATGTTAGGCTGTTTTTGACTGCTATGGATATTCTTTCCGCTCAAGACAAATTCGATCTTAAAAACATTTCTCAGTCACTAATAAAAAGCAGAACACCAAAGTTATAAACGGAGCTTTAACAAGCTAGCAGGAGTGATTTAAATTTGCACCCAAATATATTTTATCAATATTTAAAGCAGTCCCATATCCCGCAATTCATCTTCCATATCGGCAGGGATTTCTTCACGCTCACCACCACCAAGGTAAATCCCTCTATCTGCAGGTGCTTGAGCTGGCTCAAGATAACGCCACCCTTGGAAAGGACGTTTAGGTTTGCTGATGGTTTGAATGATGTCAGGTTCAACCATAATCAAACATTGCGTGCCTTTTTCGACAGTTTCAACCATTTCAAAGCCCAAAATCTTTTGGCGGCATTGGATTTTATTCTTAATGACGCGGTAAATTGATCCACCACTGTCAATAATTTCGTCAGCGCGTTTTGCTTTAAACCTCGTCCATACGGTGTTGGCTGGTTGGCCGTTATAATCCACCACGCTACGGCGCTGTATTTCCAAAAACTGATCAAGATCTTCGACCCCAACCACCAATTTAATCATATGTGTTGTCATAGATTTTATGTGCCATAAATTTCTATCCAAATAAAGGAAATAGCTATTTTAAAACAAAGTTCTTGGCTCAAGTTTCCATGGATAATAGATAATCTAAATTCGGGCGATGTGACTAAATCTAAGTTAGGGATTCACATATTTTGAATACAGGAGTATATTGCGAGTGTATGATTTGTTTTGATACCCTATATTTTCCAACAGTTTAAGTCCCTTAATGCGTTTTATCGCTCTGATTATCATATTTATCATGATCCTTCCCCTCTCCGCCAAAGCTGAAGGGACGTTGGTGATGCCTTACGACCCATGGGGACAGGCGGCGAACCAGCAAAACGTACAAGCGCCCAGAGCGCCCGACGACATAATGCCCAAAAAGCTCTCTTTGGCGGATTTAGAAAAACTTACCAGCGGACAAAATTTGGCCTATGACGCGCCCTCCTTGATGGCGTCACACCCCTTCAAACAAACACCTCATGCGCAACAATCAACGCTAGAGGAATTATATGCGGGGCGCGTCGTCGATGAACCCATGCAATTTGGCTATAATCTTTTTGATAATGCTGATATCAGCAACGCCGCCGATCAAATCCCTGCAGGGGTGATACAAAGTGATTACATCTTAAGCGCAGGCGATAGCCTAACCGTTACGTTTCGTGGGCAAATTAACAAACGCCGCAATTACACCATTGATCGTCAGGGGAAAATTATCATTGATGATCTACCGCCTATAACCGCCGCAGGGCGCTCACTGGGTCAGTTAGAAACCGACCTTAGCAAACAAGTTAACACGCTTCACAACACCGAAATTTTTATCTCCCTTAACGGTGTGCGTCAAATCGGTATTTTGGTGGTGGGGCATGTTAACAAGCCAGGGCGCCAAACTCTTACCGCTTTTCACAACGTCCTAGATGCGTTGAACGCGGCAGGCGGCATTGAAAAAACTGGTTCTTTGCGCAAAATTAAATTAATCCGCAAAGGGCGCAGTCATTTTATTGACCTCTACCAACTTCTTATGGCGAGTGGTAAGGGCGCGGATAAAATGTTGCGTGATGGTGACCGCATCATTGTGCCACCAATTGGCCCAACAATGGCCGTCACAGGTAGCGTTAAGCGCCCCGCTATTTATGAAATAAAGCAAGGCGAAAAATTAAGCTTGCATCAAGCCTTAGGGTTATCAGGCGGCGTTCTTACCCCCGGTCAAAACCGTTACATTAAAATGGAATACACCGTTAGCGGCAGCGAAACCATTCAGGATGTATCAACCCCCGCCGCAAAGATTTTCGGTGATGGTACAATTTTAAATGTAGCGCAAAGCGCCCAAAAAAAAGCCAGTGCCGTGACCCTAAAGGGACATACCCGCCAACCCGGCACACATGATCTAAAAAAATCGCGCACGCTTTCTGGCCTTATTAATGATGAAAAAGTTTTGGGCAATGATATCTACCCCTTAATCGGCGTGATTGAACGACGCGACCCCAAACAGCTAACCAAAAAGCTCGTAGCTTTTTCCCCTTATCAGGTCTTACACAAAAAATACGATCAAAAATTATCCGAAGGCGATGTTGTTCGTTTATTTTCAATGGCACAAATTCGTGATTTAGACGATGCAAAACCATTACTGCATAAGGCTTCTTTATCATCTTCCAAAGAAAAAATGATTGAAGACCCCATCACCCGCGCCTTTTTAAAAGAGCGCGCGGTATTTGCCCGCGGCGCCATAAGACAAGAAGGTGCATACCCCGTTACAAAAAATACCACGCTAGAAAATATTTTGGCGGTAGCTGGTGGGATTGCCCTTGAAGGCAACCCTGAAAATATTGAAATTACTTCGCGCGGTGAAAACCGCCGTATCATCAACACCTCTTTTGAAGTTCCCATGACGGTGACCTTAAAAGCAGGCGATACCGTGCGCGTTAATCAAAAATTTCATAAAATTCACGATCAAAGCATTATGATTATCGGCGAGGTAAACCACCCTGGGCGTTATGATTTATCCCCTGGTGACACATTATCCACTTTGGTTTCGCGGGCAGGCGGCCTGACTGATCAAGCCTATGCCGATGGCGCCCTTTTCAGCCGCGCCTCAGAACGCAGCGCCGAAGAAAGTCGTTATAAATCACAAGCACAAGATTTAGAACTTAAACTAGCCGCCAGCTTGCAACAAATGGATGATGATAAACAACCAGATATGAGCCAAGTCAGCGCAACCAAAAGCCTGATCACCCAACTTAAAAATGCCAAAGCCGTTGGTCGCATCACCGTTGAGGCAGACCCTGCTTCCCTTGCGGCCAACCCTGCGCAAGATATTTTACTTGAAAGTGGGGATCGCATTTATATCCCTAAGCGCCCCATGACGGTACGCGTGGCTGGGGAAGTTCTAAACCCCGCCGCCCTTCAATTTCAAACGGGCAAAGACCCAATGACTTATATCCGTGAAGCGGGCGGTACATCGCATTTTGCCAATAAAAACCGTATTTTTGTGATCTATCCAGATGGAAGTGCTCAACCGTTAAATGTTAGTGGCTGGAATCACAGCACCGCGATGATTCCCCCTGGCTCCACCATCATTGTCCCACGTGATCCAAAACCATTTGATTTTCTTGAAAGTGCAGGACGTGTGAGTCAAATGATTGCTAATCTTGCAATTTCGGGGCTTTACATTGAAGCTATCGGAGATGACAACTAACCCCACCGAAGCACGCCCAACTTTTTCGATTATCACGATTACGCTTAATCATTTAGCGGGCGTTAAAAAGACTCATCAAAGTCTTATCCTACAGACGCTTCAGGATTATGAATGGATTATTGTTGATGGTGCGTCCAATGATGGTACGCTTGATTATCTCAACACCATTAATGACGCAAACATCACCAGTGAGCCCGATAGCGGCCTATATGATGCGATGAACAAAGGGATGAAACGCGCCAACGGGCAATATTTAATTTTTCTGAATAGTGGTGATTACTTAGCTGAGCCTAAAACCTTAGAAATCATCCAAAAGACCATCCTAAAAGACCAGCCTCATTTTATCTACGGCGATGCATTAGAATGTTTTGGCGATAAAAAATTCTATAAAACAGCCCGCGATCACAGTAAAATAAAACAAGGCATGATAACCCATCACCAAGCCATGATTTACCATCATGATTTATTAGAAAATCTTCAATATAATGAAGCATACAGCGTCGCCGCAGATTATGATTTGACGTTAAAAGCCATGCGCCAAACGCAAAATATTGCGTATATACATCAGCCTTTATGCGTATTTGAAAGTGGCGGCCTGTCGCAACAAAAAGTCAGGCAAGGCCGCATAGAGCAATATAAAATCCGTCGCGAAAATGGCGTATCATTTTTTGAAAATATATTCACCTTTACGGCGCAAACAATTATTTATCAATTAAGACGTTTTGCCCCAAAGCTTTATTGGTTTTTAAAACGCGCCTGAGATTTTTTGACACCATGCGATAATAATTATAGCGGCTTTTGGCAAAACTAAGCCCTGCCGCACCATCCAAAAACCCGCGCTTATAAAAGTAACAATGCATAAAAGCAATCACGCCACGAAACGGTAGGCGTCTAAATAATGTTTTTAGCATTTCACGGTAGCGATCGGGATCTTTGGGGTAAGCATGACGCGCAATCATATTTGCCTCCCATAGCGCATAACGTCGATGACGGCGTTCCCAACTTTCTTGATCTTCACAGGCAAAATGACGAAGGGGGGCAGATAACTGTTTTAACGCATCTTGTTCATAACCAGATTTCAATACAGGTTGATAATGTCCTTCCATCTCACCCATGCATCCTTCCCCTAAATCATCAATAACAGGGAATTTAATTTTATGGCGGTTGATCAAAGCTAATTTATTATTCACTAAACCATATTTCAGCACTTTTCCTTGCCAGCAATAGCATCCCTTAACGAAGTACCCTGCCGCCTTAAAATCAAGGTACGATATTTCGACAATCAAATCACTCGTCAGTTCTTCATCACCATCAACCCAAAAGACAAAATCATTTTTAATGTTTAAGTTATCCAAACACCATTGGCGTTTTTTGGGATACGCGCCATTCCATTGAAAATTTTCAACTCTTGCACCATATTGCTCCGCAATTTCGACGGTTTGATCGTCTGAACCAGAATCAACGACAATCACTTCTTCAAAATTTTTTAACGCCGCTAAACAACGCGGCAAATTTTTCGCTTCGTTTAAAGTTGTAATGATAATCGTGACGGGAATCATCTTTTTGAATGGCGTCCTGACCATCTCAAAGACCAAATCAAAAAGCCAAGCAACAGTCCCAATAAAGCCGCCACCGTGTAAATCAACACGTCATTTGGCCAAACAGGACGCGGACTGGCGCTTGCTGGCTCTACGACAATCGCGGCATAGGCTTCGTCTAAATTCGCCAGCATTTGCACGTGCTCTTGTTGCATAAGCAAATTTGTTATGCCTTTACGGTGATCAGGGTTAGTTGTTTTTCGTAAAGAATTTTCCAAATATTCAATACGGCTTTGCGATTGCCTGCGGCGATCACGGCGGATCATTTGATCCGCCACCAAATGAAGTTTACGCAACAACGCCACAGAAAATTCAGCATTTTGATGCTTATAAATAAGCCGCCTTAAAGGTGTTGCACCCAACGGATCAATTTGAATATTGCGGTTTAAGTAAAGTGACAATTCTTCGGGCGTGTTAATCGGCTCTTTGAGCATTTCATTCACACGAGAAACGACAGCCTGATCTTGCATTAAAATTTTTGCCGCTTGCGTACCGCGCATCGTGTAAATAAAACGGTAAAAATCTGTTGATGCCCCTTCAGAATCCTTCGGGCGCCAAAACGGTAAGGCGGCAATACGGCTATTATCAACCGAAGATGCATAATCCCCCAGCGCATAGCCATCGGCAGGCGCGACAATCATCGTTGCGCGATATTCAGCAACAGAAACCGATATAAAAATAGCCGCCACAATAAGCGCAATAAGCGCGCAAAAAATCATATAAAATTTGGCGCGCCAAAAGCTTTTTAATAAATCTGCTAAGCTGACTTCTTCGTTCATACACAAAGCCTAACTGTTTGTGCGCACTTTCTCCAGCAATTCGATCCACTTATGAAGGGATAAATTAGGATGATACGCCTGCGCCGCGTGAAGTGCGCCTTCTTGGGCTTCAAACCATGCCTCACCATCATCACGATATTCAAGGATAGCTTTTGATAAAGCTTCAGGGTCATCTGTTGCAACAATCTTTCCCGCTTTATAGCGTTTAATGACAGCGGCAATTTCAGTGTCTTCTGGCCCAATAAAAACTGTTGGGCGTCCCACGGTCAAACCAGAATAAAACTTACAAGGCACCAAAAGACCCGATGTTTCATCCCGTTGAGACACCAATTGAAGATCACCGCTTTCCATGACTTCACGAAGTTTTTCAATAGGCTGGTAGGGCATAAATTTAATATTATCCAAACCACGCAACCCGCGCTCGCGCGCTAAAATAGACTGCACAGCGGCATCACCAACAAAGATAAACTCAATCTCTTTATGCTCCTCAAGCAACGCAGCAGCTTCGACGACAGGGCGAACAGGGTGCGCTCTACCAATGTTACCGGCATAAAGCACACGAAATTTTGGCGAGTCATCACGGAACATTTCATCTGGCTTTTTGGCAACGCCTGTTTTTTCAAATTTTGAAAAATCATATTTTTTATTTACAGACGGATTTATAACTTCAAAATCTGCCCAATTGGCTATCTTTTTAATTTTTGCCACCTCAACACCTGTATGGCTTAAATGCTTGGCCATGCAATCACCAACCACAACAACTTTTTCTGCCTTATTCATTGTGCGGCGAGATAATCGCATAAAATAATTTTGTAAGAATTCAGGCAGATGGATATCTAATGGTTTAAGCAAATCAGGGTACAGATCATGACTCCAATGCACATGCTTTGATTTTTTTCTGCGGGCAATTGACGCGCCAATCACACTTGTCATTGGTGGGTCGGTCAATGTGACAACAACATCATGTGCGGGCAACGATAATGCCTTACGATATAGTCGCAACCACAACATGGAAAAGCCCAAAATCTTACGATAATTTTGCGTCGCCTTCAGACGATGGATCGTAATATTATGTTCAATTTTTTTGGTTTTTTTCTCCCCCGTAGTCAACACTGTCACTTGCCACCCCATATGGTGTAACGCATAGGCTAAATCCTGCATAATGCGTGCGGTCGCGCCCCGTTGCGGTGGGTAAACGCGGTTAATCAGCAGAATAGTTGGCTTTTTTGTGCTCATGCCGTTACCTGTGATTTACGATCAAGCGCCATAGCGCTGACAGTGATTGCCGTTAGCAAAAGCCCATAGTCCAACGATTTATATGACGCGTAAAGCATAATAGGGATAATGAACGCCCAAAACAGCGCGTTTCCTTTCACGGGACACTTTAAAGAAACCAGCACCAGTTTTTCAAATATAAAAAACAGATAACCCAGAGTTAAAAACAGGCCAATAATCCCTGATTTAAACAACATATAGCTCAACAAGCTATGGGTATAGGTTACATGATAATCCCCCACGGCTGGCGAAGCAAAATGTGCGCCCCATCCATGGCCTAAAATGATGGTCAATGGATCATGGCGCATGCTCTCCCATACCGCCTGCCATTCTTGCAAGCGCATATTAAAGCCCACGCGAGAGGTTTTCAGGTAAACTTGCTGGTAAATTTCCGTCAAAGATTCATGGAACACCAGCGCGCCTAACAAAATTAACAATAAAGGCCCAATCACTTTTAACGGGGATGTGACAAAGCCCAGTATAAAAAGCATGAGGATGCTGAGGACTAACGCCGCGAAAAATGCCCGTTGCACATCAACAAAAACAGCCATCATAATTATGACCGCACCAATGCCGTACAGACCAAACAGCGCCATATGCTTCATGTTAATTTTTTCATATAAAGCCTGACATGCGCGGGATAGCAGAAATATCATACTAAACAGCACCAGCGGAGAGTTTGCCAAATAAAGCGTTTGTATATTTTCATTCGCAGGGTTTAAACGCGCCAAGTTTAAATGCTCTACCCCTAAATGGGGCGCCAACACACGCAGCGAAAATACGAAGCCCATAAAAATAATAGCGCCCAAAAATATCTTTTGTCGTTTTGGTTTTTGACGAAAGAAAAAGAACAAAAAAAGCGGTAAGCATAAAAAAGCAAACGCGATGAGATCACGCAAAACAGCAACAAAATTTGCCCCTTCCACCAGTGCCATGCCTACAGGTACAAACAAGCCATAAAGAAAAAGCATCAGCGCCGCAATTTGCCAGCGTTCTTGCGCTTTCACATAGGATGCAAATTGATGCAGATAATCAACAGGACTGATGGCGGCAATCAGTAGTAAGCCAATCAATGCTTCGATTATCGCGGGGTGATCGGGCGTTGGTGATCCCAACACGCCATAAAGCCCCAAGGCCAAAATGAACCACAGCGCCCTTATGTCTTTAAGTAAAAATTGCATTGATTGTGATCGCTCTCTCACTTCATTGAGCGCTTGATTTTAAGCGGCAGTACGAAAAACTTCATACACCATTTTTGCCGCAATAATGACCATAAACACGCTAAAGACTCGGCGTAAAACTTGCGTTGAAAATCTATGCGCAGTCGCAACGCCCAACGGAGCAAAAAATACCGTCACAGGAATAATAATAGCCAGCGCCAAGAAATTAATATACCCAAACGAAAAAGGCGGAAGCCCCGTTGTATTTCCCTGACCAATTATGAAAAAGCCCATAGCCCCTGGAATAGCAATTAGCAATCCCATCGCCGAAGCAGACCCAACCGCCTTATGAATGGGCACATTGCTTAACGTCATGAAGGGTACATTTAATGCCGCCCCACCAATCCCCATAAGCGTTGAAACAATACCAATCCCAACGCCTGTAAAGCTCGGCCATGGGTTTTTAGGAACGTCTTTAAAAAGGCTAAATTTTTCGGGGTTAATCATCATTAACCCCGCCAGAATAATTAATGTTACCGCGAAAAATACCGTCAGCCATAAACCTGTTACATTCGATGCAATATAAGTGCCCACGCCTACACCAATGACCATGCCAATGCCGATACGCTTTATTAGATCAAACCTAACAGAGCCACGTTTCCAATGCGCCCTTGCCGATGACGCGCTGGTAAAGATAATGGTCGCGAGAGCCGTGCCTACTGCCAGATGCATAATATTATCGGTGGTATACCCCAGTGCATTGAAAATAAAAAACAGCCCAGGGACGAGCACCAAGCCACCGCCGATACCCAGCAACCCTGCTAAAAAACCCGCTAGCCCCGCTAAGGCAAACAGCAAAACAAGCAACGGCACCCAATTAGCTGAAATCAGTTCTTCTATCATTAGATTAGTTTAGGGAATAAGGCGTTTCGCGCAAATTATTCGCTGTTTTAGGCATTATTATGCGGGGATAAGAAGGCCGCACATGACTATTAACCAAGATTAATCATACCCATTAAAAACACGTTTGGGGGCGGTAACAATATTTCGCTTCTGGACATTAATTGTCACAGGACTGTTGAAAATATTTTGACCTTGGGGTGCATTTGGCGTTGCGCCCACAACAGCCGAAGCATTTGCCCCTACTTGCGTTGGATCGAGTGTTGTTGCCGCTGGCGTAGTGGCGCCGCGTTGCTGTTGCTCAATCAACCGCTGGCGCTCTTGCGCTGCTTGATTTCGCGCCGCCCTGCTATTACGCACCTGATCTGGGGTTAATCCCAAAGAATAATCATTATTTTGATAGCTGCTCCCCTGATATGGCGACACCACACCGTTTGAATATGAATTTGTGTTAGATCTACCGCGGGATAAACGCTTTAAATCCAATGGGCCTGAGCTGACAAAATTGTTACCGCTCTGATAAGCGCTAGAACTTGCAGAAAAATTAGGCGCAACATAAACAGGAGCTTTTTGAACAGAACGACTATTATAGTGACGGCGCCCTTCTTTTTCCGTCGTTTGCGCCAGCGCGCTTAAAGGCGTCAAAGCCATAACAATTAATAATGTGAAAAAAATACGCATTAAATGTTCCGTTTTATTTGTTACCACGAGTAAATTAAGTATATCACGCCCTATAAATATATAACAATTTTCCTATTAAAATGAAGGCTTTACAAACGCTTACAGCCTCATAAAAATATTATGAATAATATTTACTGTTCTTTAATATTTGGCTGGCAATATAAGCCTATATTAAAAAATATGTAAATCAGGCGCTTTTATCAAGTGACCTAAAGAGGCAAACGACGAGGAGACAGTCATGCACGTAAATATTCAAGAGCTCGTTCATGAAACAGGATTGGATGAGAAAATTTATCCAGGCAAAAAACTGGTCAAAAAATACGTTCAACCAGGCGAATTTAAAAGCCATTGTGTTGTGGTAAATTGGCAAGGAGACACCTGCCGCGTTGAATTAAAAGCTGGTTTAACGGGTCGTGATTTAGATGTTTCTAGCTTAAAAAATTACCCTGTAAGCTATCAAGCGCCGACATTCCTTGAGCTGATAACGGATTCTAGCTTTAAAAAGCATGAAGAGGAAGAAGATGAGGAAGAAGAAGGCACAAGCGGAAAAGGTGGCGGCGGCGGCAAGAAGCCTGCAACAAAAGAATTAGAAGAAGCCGATTTATCCTTAAGCGCTTTTGAAAAAGTCAGTGACGGTGACGTTCCAGAAACAGCAAAAATTGAAAAATTTGTTGTGATGGGTAAAGAATTAGCACATGAGGCTTTTGCGCAAGCTTATGAGAATTTTAAAGAGCAGCTTCAACAAACAAAAGTTATGGCGATGGATATCATGAAAAACGTCAGTGATATTATTCAAAAAGCCACGCCCGGCGGTGGTTTAGAAGCAAAAGGCAATGAGACAATTAATTATAAATATGACTCAGAGAAAACAGGCGCCTTATTTGGTGCAATATCGCCTGGATAGCAACAAAAGAGTAATAATAAGTAAGTAATGAGTATTTATCAGGGATAATAATAAAATAAAAAGAAGAGTATCCTTCACTTAATCAGCAGCTTTTAAAAAAGTCGCTGATTTTTTTTGCCATATGCGTTAGAACATAATCATGACAAGTGGCGGCGACGGACATGACGGCGAAAATCCTTGGGGAAACTCAGGAGGCGAAAATGCGCCTTATAAAGGAGATAACATTATCTCCTTAAAAACCGCACGTGATAAAAAACAGTCGGAGAAAAAAACTCCGCCGCCACAAAACCCACCCCCCGAAAATAATGAGCAATTATTTAATTTGCCGCCTTACACAAAATATATGCTGGCCACTTTTATTGGCATTCATATTGTCGTGGCCTTTTTATTATCAGATTCACAGGCGCAATGGTCGATTTTAAATTTAGGGTTTATCCCTGGACGCTTTACGGGATTTGTGAATTTTGAAGCGTTGGCGCTCATCACACCTTTCACTCATATGTTACTTCATGGCGGCTGGCTGCATCTTGCCATGAATTGCGTCATGTTGCTCGCTTTTGGCAGCGGCGTTGAGCGCTGGATTGGCGGCAAAAAAATGATCGCGTTTTTTGTGGTTTGCGGTCTTTTTGGTATTGCCGCACATTTTGCGTTAAATTTCCAATCAATCAACCCTGTTATTGGCGCTTCTGGCGGCCTAAGTGGGTTATTCACCCTTGCCCTCGTGATGATTAACCGTATGCAAGGCGGCAAACAAAAAATTTGGCCATTTGTTTTATTGTGGATTGGTATTTCTGTTGTCTTTGGCTCGCTGGGTGGGCCCAGTGGCAGTGAGATCGCATGGGCAGCACATGTTGGCGGCTTCCTGGGTGGGTTTGTCGTGCTTAAATGGATGAAGCTTTAATCACATTATAGCATTGCGGAATTTTATATTGCCTTAGGAAATTTTATGTTTGGTTTAGAGCTTTTATCCGTTGGCCTTTTACATTTTGCGGCCTTAGAGGTAAATCCTTTAACGGACCAGATCGAGTGTGATTCAAAAAAGCCATTATCTATTCATGTCGTCCCAGCGCAAAATGCTGTGCGTTATGATTTCTCAAAGAAAACAGCAGAGCTTAACCATATCGGCAAAGACGCTTATTCTGCCTATGGTGAAGGGCATTTCAACACTGAAACAAGGGGATTAACCGTTGGAAAACAGTTTTTAAACCATCAAATAGAATTTTATTTTGAAAAATATAATGATGATAAAAATGACGGCAAACTTGCTTGCTTGCAAATTCAAAAAGTTAAAATAACAATGAATTATGCGCCAACGATTTATATCAGCTCAAAATTTAAAAAAGGCACGCCCATATTTGACAAAATTTTAGAACATGAAAAAGAACATGTTAAAATCACACAAAGAACGCTTAAAAAGTACAAAAAAATTTTAGAAGATCAATTAAAACATGAGTTACAGAACCAATTTAAAACTGGCTTGTTTCCTGTTGATGACATGCAGCGAGAACAGCAAAAACTTCAAAATAGAGTAAAAAGAATTACCGCCAGAGTTAGCCGTAAAATGCATGAAGAAGCGCAAAGGCAACATAATAAATTTGATGATTCAGAGCTCAATGATACGATCAAATACAACCAAAGTATTGCGCCTAAATTAGAAAAAATTTTAAAACTCAATGAATAATAAATTTATTGGAAAAGAGTAATCTCAGCTTATCAACAAAAAACCTGCTATCGTTCTACAATCAAGTTAAATAAGGAAAGTTTTACGCCCCCTATCACGAAATCTATGCCGCAGGGTCAATCATTAAAGTTGTCTTGTGATCTTTCAACGCCGTGTCATTCTGGCGAAGAATTTTCATCCCTGGGTAGTCCCAAATAATTGTATTAAAGCTTTCATGCGGCATCGCAATTGCAGACCAGCTATCATAAGTCAAACCACTTTGGCAACACACCCATTTTTTATCGAGCATGGCATTCGCCGCTTTTTCCATTAACTCATGAATTGCATCTTCGTTATGGGTGCTATTTTGCTCAACAATCGCGCGGGTACGGTACACGCGGGCAGAAGGGTAAATTTTTTCCGCCACGTTCAAATAGCTTTTAGCCTCGCCCCACAAATTCATATCCATTGCGGCGTGCGCTGCGGCCATGTGCCCTTCAACGCTGTCTTTTTTCAACGCGACAAGATCTTCATACCATTTCAAACGTTTATCTTGGTTATCCGTATGCGGGCATAATTTTCTCCATAAATCAGCTAAATCAGGGTGCGGATTATGCGGCCAAGCTTGTTCGATAATTTTAATCGCTTTGCGCCTTTTACCTTGCTCAAAATAATGATCTGCCAAGCGTGTCACTGTTGGGATAAAATTTGGGTTTATTTTATGCGCCTGCTTTAAATCCTTGAACGCGGCCTCATCATTGCCGGCGTCTTTATTATAATCATGCCGCATTAAATAGATCGCGGCACGATCACTAATAATTTTTTCTTCTGCTATCGCGCCACGACGTAAAGCATTCTTACCCGTTTCAATCGCATCACTCCAAAGGCCATTGCGAATTTCAAGATCATAAACATTGCGAATAATCCAATCTTGATGTGGATGTAACGCTTGCGCGCGCCTTGCATGTTCCAGCGCTTGTTTCATATCACCTTCTTCAATCGAAGATTTTAAAAGGCCCCGCACTCCCAAAAATGCCGCATCTTTATCATGCATTAATGCTTCAAATTTTTGTTGCGCTTGACCTTCTTCACCACGCAATCGTGCAGCTTGCGCCGCTAATAAAAGCGGCAAAGCGCTGCCTTCTTCTAAATAATTACTCGCTTGTTTTGAAAATTTTGTCGCTTGTTTTGTGTCCCCTACAGCCACAGCAACAAGCCCGCGTGTAATCGCCCGATAGCCTTTTTTATTTTTATCTTTTTCAACATAATTCGCCAAAGCCTTTGGCGCAGAAAAAATCCGCCCGATAAGCCGAAACGTGTAATAAAAAACAAACGCCCCCACAAAAAGTGCCAACCAAAAAAATCCTGCCCGCATTTTTAAATCATAAACAGAAAAGCTCATGGAGACGATGCCTTCGCGCGTTGCGAGCCAAACAGCCACCGCCGCAATCACGATAATTTTTAAGAGGAACCACAGGGTTTTAATCAAAATATTCTCCTTATGGGCGCAACAGCCCCATTATTTCTACTTATATTTCTCAAACGTACGGCGCCGATTTAATCGCTTAAATACGGCCTACTCCCCCGCAGAAAAGCCTTTAAATCCTTGCTGTTTTGGCAAGATCGAAAGGCCTGACGCTTCGTCTTTAATGACTTTATTATTGTTATCAATGAAAGGCACAGCTTGTTCCAAATTCTTCTTTACTGCGTCCAGATCAATTTTTGAGGTCAAAGGCAAATTAAAAGCTGGATCAGTCGGATTGGCAATAGAATTGTTATCTGCCGCCCCCTCTGCCGATGCACCTTCAGCCGTCCCTAAAATTTTTCCCGTTAAAGCATCAATCGATGGAATGCCGCCCGTGACTTTTGATAAAATCGTATCGCTCATCATGGTTTGAACTTTTTCCGCTAACAACGACACCTCGGCTTGATTAATAAAAGGCTGTACTTGTTTTGCCGCTTCGCCGTCTAAGCTTCTAAGGCTATTGATCGCTTCTTGGATGTTTCCTTCATCAAGCATTTTTTGCGCCGTTTCAACGGTTTTTTGCGTGTCATTCGCCGCCATGATTGATTGGCCGTTTTTTTCAACCTGCATCACATCATTTAAACGCGCCAGAGCTTTTTCTTTCAACGATACATCTTCACCCTTTAACGATGATGCAACAATATCCCCTGTTAAACCGCGAAGTTCACCCGACAAACCGCTGGCTGTTAAAACGCCGCCATTCGCGTGTGGCGCTAATTTTTCTAGTGCCCCTTGCAGCGCCAAATTATCTGTACCAATCAAGCCTTGCAAAAGCTCCAAATCTTCATTGAAAGGTTCTTCACGATTAAGCGTATTGCGCAATTGTGAAAATGCCACCAACATCGCGGCTGCTTTTAAATCATCGCCCGAAACACCCTCCAGCGTTTGACCCAGCGCACTGCGCTCTTCGCCTTGCGCTTCGGCAAGATCATCATTTAACGCTTTTTCAGAAGGGCTTTTTTGCACTAAGTTTTGTAACTCCGTCATGGTTTTATCAAGCTGTGCTTGACCTGGGATAGAGTCTTCCAAATTTTTAATGCGCCCCACCAATTCACTAAAGGCTTCGTTACCACTCAGGGCGCTAATTTGCTCTTCCAACATTTCCAAGCGTTGTGATAAAGGGCCTGCGTCTGGCCCCAATACAGCAGTTGAAAATTCGCTTGAAATCTCTTCCGCACGATCAGAGAGCTGATCCACCGTGTTTTGAATATTACGTGCTTGGTTTTGTAAGCGATCCATTTTTTCTTGGATATTATCGGGCATCATCGCCCCCAATATGCCGCCTGTGGCCGCCTCAGAAACATTGGTTGCTTTCCCCAATTCAGTTTCTAATTCCACCAATTTTTGCGATTGCTGTTGAATGATCTGTTCTTTTTCCTGCGCAGAAGGCCATAACAAAAAGGCCGCCACAGCGCTAGCTAATAAAATTAAGCCTGTTGTGATCCATGCGCTCCCAACCATTGCTTTACGACTCTTGGCTTCCATCGCCGCCATTAATCTATCATGTTGCGTGCCGCTTGCGCTCTCGGCACCAGAAGAGTTTTCTGATGACGTCGGAGAAATTTTTGTGGTGCTGTTCGAGAGCTTATCTGACGTCTTTTTAGGCTTATTGGCACTGTCTTTAATGCTCGTCTCTTCTGCCTTTTTATCTGCGTTAGAAATTTTTTGTTGTGTCTTCTTAGAAGCCGCGGCGCTGATATTAACACTTGCGACAACATCGCTGTTAGCCGAGCTATCAGCCAAATCTGAGATATCAATATTATGCTCTGTTGCTGCCTGCGCGATAAGGTCGCGACGCGCCCCTGGAATGACATTGCGTTTTTTCCAGCCCTGTACGGTTGTCACGGGCGTGTTGATTTTTGCTGCCATGGGTCTTATGCCCCCGAAACGCTCAATAATTTCTGAGGCGTTATTAAGAGGCGTTTTTGTACTTTTTTTTGACTTCTCGGCCATAATATCTCCTGTGTTTTAATTCAAAATGGCAAAAAGACTGTCCCTATTCGCGTTCTTAGCGACCTTAATGTCTTGCCATGGCAATACGGAAAGACACTCTACCATAGAGTCCCCCAAACACAAGGCCATAGTCGTTTTCAGCCCCTCTTTTAACAAAGGCGCGTACTCACTGGCTTCCACAGCCTCGGCAAAGCTTTCGGCTGTACGTTTAGAGAAAAACATAATATGTGTAAAACCGCCCGCACAGATAATATTTTTAGTCTCCAGCGGTATTTCTGTTAGTTTTTCGCCTTCATACAACACGATCTCCTTTAATTGTACGTTGCGTATAGGTTTTGATATATGACGACCGCGTATGTATAAATAAGGCTTATCAAATTCATGCTGACCAAGCATTTCTGTTAAATACGCAACGTTGCCGTCTGCTGTGCGTATGTCGTTGAAGCCAGCCTTACGCGCGGCCTTTGATGTATGCTCCCCCACCGACCAAACGCGCAAATCACGCACGGCGCTATTGTGACAAAAGGCACGTACAGCATTGGCGCTTGTAAAGATCAGACCGCCATAAGCCGATAAATCGCCCAAAGATTGACGTAAGAGATTTATTTTTAGAAATGCTGTTGCAGTGACTTCATAGTTTTTCGCGCGTAAGGCTTGGGTAACCTCAATCGCATCCGCTTCGGGTCGGGTCACAAGGATATGCCCCTTCATGCGGTTAAAATTCCTGTTGGAACGCGGGATTTTAAAGCTTCCCCCACTTGCCTGCCAATAAGTGCCGCTTCTGACAGAGACGCACAAGCCATGATGCGTGCTTCCTCAAAAATTTGCTGACCATCTAATGACGCTACAAGCGCCTTTAGGGTCAATTGGCCCTGATTTAAAACAGCATAAGCGGCGATGGGTGTTTGACATGAGCCGTCTAAAACCTCAAGGACTTGGCGTTCGGAAACGGCTTCAATCGCTGTTTTGGGGCACATAATGGGCGCCATTAAATCATTCACCCAATCATCATTGATTTTTGTTTCAATACAAATCACGCCTTGACCACAGGCGGGAAGAAATTCATCCGCACTCAACGCATGGATCATCTCATCTTCTATCGCTAAACGCTGTAAACCTGCCATCGCTAAAAAGGTAGCATCAACCTGCCCGTCACGAACTTTATTCATGCGTGTTTGAACATTCCCCCGAAATGGCACAACGTTCAAGGCGGGGTTATGCTGCAATACCAAAGCCTGTCTACGTGGGCTACAGGTGCCTATCACCGCGTCCGCGGGTAAATCATCCAAACTTTTATATTTCGCGCTAATCAGCGCATCACATGGGTTTGCGCGTGGCATGAAATGTATGATTTGCAAGCCTTCTGGCAAGATGCAAGGCATATCTTTTAAAGAATGCACCCCACAATCAATTAGGCCCTTTAAATGAGCTTGTTCAATTTCCTTGGCAAATTGCCCCTTACCGCCATCCAAAGCAGATAAAGATTTTTCACCATCTTGTTTTTTCCAGTCCGCCCCACTTTTGATAGGCACAATCTCAACGGACAGTCCTGCATGTGCCGCGGTCAACATATCTTTCAACATATTGGCCTGCACCAATGCCAAGGGGGAGCCCCGCGTGCCTATTCGTAATGTTTTCGCTTGTGTTTTATTTGCAGACATACGCATTTTGTAAGCGCTTTACAGCGTCATGAAAAGATGAAATATCTGTTTTATCGTCAATTATCACTATAATGCAGGTTTATCCTAATTTCTATTGATACAAGTCGCTTTGCTTTGCGCGCTATGACGAAAACGAAAGATAATAGAGACAAAAATGAAAATAGTTTTAGGGATAGAAACCTCCTGTGATGAGACAGCCATAGCCGTTGTGCGCGAAGACGGACAGATTCTTTCTAATTTAGTGCTGAGCCAACTAGAAGAGCATAAAGCCTTCGGCGGCGTTGTCCCCGAAATTGCTGCGCGGGCGCATTTGGATCATATTGATACATTAATTAAGGCCGCGATGCAGGACGCAAAAATAGATTTCACAAATTTAGACGGTGTTGCCGCCACGACTGGCCCAGGTTTAATTGGTGGCGTGATGATTGGCATGATGGCTGGAAAAGCCATTGCTGCCACGCATGACTTACCGTTTTTGGCCGTAAATCACCTCGAAGCCCACGCACTTACGGCGCGTTTAACCAATCAAACCGCTTTTCCATTTTTGGTGTTGTTGGTATCAGGCGGTCATACCCAAATTTTGGTTGCCGAAGATGTTGGTGTTTATAAGCGTTGGGGCACAACTATTGATGATGCCTTAGGTGAATGTTTTGATAAATCAGCAAAATTAATGGGGCTTGAATATCCGGGCGGCCCTAATTTAGAAAAAATGGCGGCTTTTTGCGCTTCCCCGCAAGCCCAAAAAACCGCGCTAGAAAAATTCCCTCTGCCCTCGCCGCTGAAAGGCCGTCAAGGTTGTGATTTTTCTTTTTCTGGATTGAAAACCTCTATACGCAACCATGTTGAGAAACTACCCGCTGGTGACCTCAACCGCGAAGATATTGCCGCACTGGCCTATAGCTTTCAAATCACGGTCGGTAATATCGTCATTGACCGTTGCCATAACGCCATTGAGCAGTTTTTCCAGACTTATCCGCAAGGCAATAAACCACCCGCATTTGTGGTGTGCGGCGGCGTCGCGGCGAATAAGCATCTTCGGGCAAAATTGCAAGACTTGACGGCGCAAGCGAAGATGGATTTTATAGCACCGCCGCTGGCGCTCTGCTCGGATAACGGGGCGATGATCGCTTGGGTTGGGATCGAAAAATTGCTAAAAGGCGACATTGATACATTCGCTGTCGCTGCGCGCCCCAGATGGCCGCTTGATCCCACGGCTGAAAAGCGCCCTGGCGGCGGCGTTAAGGCTTAAACTGTTAAAGCCTGAGAACAAATTGAGTATCAATTTTTTAGAACAAAATAAATAAATATGAAGTAAAAGGTGTAAATATGCATAAAATTGGAGTCATTGGCGCAGGCGCATGGGGTACAGCTCTTGCACAATCCCTGGCAAATTCTGGGCGCGATGTTTTGATGTGGGCGCGTGAGAACGAAGTCGTTGATGCCATCAATAAACACCACGAAAATAAAATGTATCTTAAAGGTGTCCGCCTTAATGAGATGATTAAAGCAACGCATGATTTGGCCGAGATGTCAGCTTGTGATTTATTTTTAATCTCTACACCTGCGCAACATATACGTGGCACCTTACAACAAATGGAATTCCAACTAACCGGAAAACCATTTATTATTTGCTCCAAAGGGATTGAAAAAGAAACAGGCCATCTTTTATCTGAAGTTGCTGAAGAAATTATTCCAAATGCTAAAATTGGTTTTCTATGTGGACCAACCTTTGCTTCTGAAATTTCCCGTGGACTTCCTTGTGCCGTGACATTGGCCATAGAAGATAAAAAATTGGGCGAAGATATCGTTGAAATGATCGGCTCACGCACCCTTCGTACTTATTTAACGGATGATATTATTGGCGCGCAAATTGGCGGTTCCGTCAAGAATGTTATCGCCATTGCTAGCGGCGTGATTATTGGGCGTGGCATGGGAGAGAGCGCACGTTGCGCGCTTGTCACACGGGGTTTAACAGAAATGGCGCGCCTTGCAAAAGCCATGGGCGCCAAAAAAGAAACCCTAATGGGTATGTGTGGGTTTGGTGATTTAATGCTCACTGCCTCTTCAATGCAATCGCGTAATTTCTCCTTAGGCGTTGCCCTTGGTGAGGGCAAAACGTTAGAAGAGATTCTTGGCGATCGTATCGCCGTGACCGAAGGCGTTCACACCGCCAAAGCGCTTCGGGTGATGGCGCAAAATAACGCTGTTGATATGCCAATTTCCCGCGCAGTCTATGAGTTTTTGCACGAAGACGTGCCCATTGATGATATCATTGAAAAAGTCCTTGACCGTCCTCTGCGTAAAGAAAGTTTATAATGCAGAATATTACCAACCATTTGTAAGTCTATGAAATAGCCTTCCGCCCTAGCGGAATTTTTTCAATTATATAAAAAACTTAAATGACACTTGAGACAATTTTTATTTTTATTATGGCCTTGCTCCTTGTTTGGATAAAACCGGGGCCAGGGCAAGCTTTAAAAATTACACGTACGCTGAATGATGGATTTTGGGCGGGTTTTTATTTTGTTTTGGGGGACATCACAATTTGTTTTGTTTTTTTTCTCGTGGCTGTCTTGGGCGCAAACACCCTAACCTTAATCTTTAACGATGCCAGTTTTTATCTTAAAATTCTGGGGGGAGGATACCTACTTTATTTAGGTTACAAAGGGTTTAAAAATATCAATAAAGGACAATGGCAAGGACGCGTTGATAAAACACAAAAACAAAGCTTCATTGAAAATTATTCGCTCGGCTTACTGGTCACAGTGGCAAATCCCCTAACAATTTTCTTTTTTATTGGGCTTATGCCGAGTATTGTGACAGTTGGAGAAATGACGGGACAAGATGTCGCCATCGGTTTGCTGTGTATTGCGGGTGTGGCACTTTTTGCAGATCTGTTGCTGCTAACTCTTGTGCATCAGGTCAAAGAAGCGTTGTCTGAAACTGGATTTGTAAGAAAAATAAACTTTATTGCCAGCTCTGGCTTTTTATTGATCGGGTTATTCCTGCTATTTTCTGCCGTTTTTTTGGATGAAAATTCCTTCAGTATTTTATAATCAAGGGCGTGTAATATGACAGGTGAAACCATCTTTGTTTTTGTGACTGCTTTAATCCTTTTATGGATTAAGCCAGGTCCTGGGCAGGCGTTAAAAATTACGCGCGCCCTTAATGATGGTTTTTGGGCAGGATTTTATGTCGTTCTTGGTGTCATTACTGGTTGCGTTTTCTTTTTCCTTATAGCTGTCTTAGGCTTAACAGCCGTTACAGAATTTTTTAAAGATATCAGCTTTTATCTAAAGATTATCGGCGGTATCTATTTTATCTATTTAGCTATGAAAACATTTAAAAACATTAAAAAAGGTCAATGGGAAGGGCCTGTTGACCAAGCGCAAAAAAAGAGATTTATTGATAATTATTTCTTAAGCCTTTTTACAAACCTATCAAACCCCCTACCTGTATTTTTCTTTCTAAGCCTCATTCCAACACTTGTGCCATTAAATGATTTAACAACTAATGATATTATTATTTGCGTTTCACTTATAATTGTTACCGGTTTAACAATTGATATTCTTCTGCTCCTTTTGGTGCATCAAGCAAAAGAAGCGTTATCTGAAACTAGTTTTGTAAAACGCGTGAACATGGTTGCTGGCGGCGGGTTTCTTTTAATTGGATTATTTTTGTTATTTTCTGCTATTTTTCTAGATAATTTCTCTTTTGAATTTTAGGCATAAATGGCGCTCACACCTAAAACAATCTTTTTAATTTTGCTTGTCCTTATTATATGGGCAAGCAATTTTGTGGCGATTAAATGGGGCGTGGCGGAAATTCCCCCGCTTATGCTCTTAACGATGCGCTTTATGGTGGCGGGGATTTTATTTTTGCCCTTCATACAATGGCCGGGGAGAAAAAAGGCGCTGACGATTGCTGTGGTGGGGGTTCTTATGGGCCCCTTACACCAAGGGTTTTTATATGTTGCGTTACAAACTGTTCCTTCGGGTATCATGGCAATCATATTACAAACCAGTGTTATTTTAGTCACATTGATTGGATGGTTATTTTTAAAAGAGCGCGTAGGCTGGCGCACATGGACAGGTATAGGGTTGGGCATATCTGGTATTGTGGTTTTGCTCGGCATGCCATCAGCAGCAATTTCATCTGTTGGCTATGTTTTATCTTTTGCTTCCGCCTTCTTTTTGGCATTAAATTATTTAGGCATGAAGAAAATTGGCGATGTAAGGCCCGCAACCTATATCTGTCTTTTAAGCTTACCCAGCGTTCCAATTTTATTGATTTCAAGCATATTGATCGAAGACACAGAATGGATAGAAACCGCAAGCACATTGCGGTGGGACGTTATTATTTTAGTGGTCATGTATCAGGCCGTCATACTTTCAGCCAGCCACATGCTTTGGCAAAATATGGTTGCAAAACACCCCGTTAGCCAAATGGTTCCATGGACGCTTCTCATTCCGCTTTTGGCAGTGGTTATCGGCGCGATATTCCTCAATGAGGCGATAACACTGCCTATCTTAGTGGGCGGAGCGCTCACCATTATGGGAGTTGCTATTATTACTTTCCGTCGGTTGGAAAAAGGCCGTGTTTAGCAATATCCTCTAAAAAAAACTACGCCGCTTTTTATGCATAAGCCGTTGAATCGTGACAAGAAACAATTTTCGTCCTATATTTACGCTCATGACAAAAGAACAAGAAACCTATGCTCCCTCTACAACCCTGAGCGCCGCGGCGCACGTGGATGAACAAAAATATAACGCCCTTTATGATCAATCAATCAAAGATCCTGACACATTTTGGGCAGATATTGGGGCGCGGCTTGATTGGTTTCAAATACCCACCAAAATTAAAAACACCTCATTTGAAGGAGATGTTTCTATCAAATGGTATGAAGATGGTGTTTTAAATGCTTGTTATAATTGCGTTGATCGCCATTTGCCAACTAAAGCCAATGATGTTGCCCTTATTTGGGAAGGTGACGACCCCAATGATGATGCCAAAATTACTTACACGCAGTTAAAAACTGAAGTCTCAAAACTGGCGAATGCGTTAAAATCACGCAACGTCAAAAAAGGTGACCGCGTGACAATTTATATGCCCATGGTGCCAGAGGCCGTTTATGCCATGCTGGCTTGCGCGCGTATAGGCGCGGTGCATAGCGTTGTTTTTGGCGGTTTTTCTCCCGATTCATTACGTGACCGCATTATTGATTGTGACAGCCACGTTGTCATTACCGCCGATGAGGGGGTACGCGGCGCAAAGAAAATTCCGCTAAAAAGCAACACAGATAAAGCCTTAGCCGAATGCCCCGACGTGCATAGTGTTTTCGTTTTAAAACGTACGGGCGGCGATATTGATTGGACCGATAATCGTGACCTTTGGTGGGAGGAGCATGTCACCACGCAATCGGATAATTGCCCTTGCGAAGAGATGAGCGCGGAAGACCCACTTTTTATTCTTTACACCTCTGGCTCTACAGGCAAGCCGAAAGGCGCGCTTCATAGCACGGGCGGATATCTGGTTTATGCGTCATACACGCATGAAATAACTTTTGATTACAAACAAGGCGATGTTTATTGGTGCACTGCGGATGTTGGCTGGGTGACAGGCCACAGCTATATTGTCTACGGCCCTCTTGCCAATGGCGCGACCACGCTTATTTTTGAAGGCGTGCCAAACTACCCTGACTGCTCCCGCTTTTGGCAGGTGGTGGATAAGCATCAAGTTAATAGTTTCTACACTGCCCCCACCGCCATCCGCGCATTAATTAAAGCAGGGGATGACTTGGTCAAAAAAACAGATCGGTCATCGCTTCGTATCCTCGGCACAGTGGGCGAGCCCATTAATGCCGAAGCATGGCATTGGTATAATGATGTGATTGGGAACGGCAAATGCCCCATCGTTGATACATGGTGGCAAACCGAAACAGGGGGGCATCTCATCACCCCCCTTCCCGGTGCGACGGCGACCAAACCAGGGTCGGCCTGTAAACCTTTTTTTGGCGTACAACCCGCCATCGTTGATAAAGACGGCACCCCACAAAACGGCGAAGCACAAGGGGCGCTTTGTATCCTCGATAGTTGGCCAGGGCAGATGCGCTCACTCTATGGTGACCATGAACGCTTTAAACAAACTTATTTCACCACTTTTGCAGGAAAATATTTCACGGGTGATGGCGCACGCCGCGATGCCGATGGGTATTATTGGATTACGGGACGCATGGATGATGTGATTAATGTTTCTGGTCACCGATTAGGCACAGCAGAAATTGAAAGCGCGATAGACGAACATCATTGCGTTGCCGAAGCCGCCGTTGTTGGTTTTCCCCATGACATTAAAGGCCAAGGTATTTACGCTTATGTAACGTTGTGCGAAGGGCATGCACCTTCGGATGAGATCAAAAAAGAAATCGTTCAATTGGTGCGTAAAATTATCGGCCCTATTGCCACCCCTGACATGATTCAATGGGCATCAGGATTACCCAAAACAAGGTCAGGCAAAATTATGCGCCGTATCTTGCGCAAAATCGCCACCAATGATTTGGATAATTTAGGGGATACCTCAACTCTGGCAGAGCCTGCTGTGGTTGATGATCTCATCAAAAACCGCGCATAAAATAGAGATCTTAAGATAAGATTTACATAACTTTATTGACTTGATTAAATTTTTAGCATATAAAGTTGAAAGTTTTGTTTAGTAAAGGAATTAGATAATGGCAAGAAGATCAAATATTTTAGGAGCTTTCGCTTTAGTAGGCCTATTAGGCGGCTGTGTCACAGCAAAAGAAGGCGCAGACAGTCATACTCCAGCAGGCACTACCTTCCCTCCAACCGGCACAAACTCCTCTACTTACACTCCGCCTACTGTAACGGGCTCACGAACCAATATTGATTTTAGTATTTCGGAGGGCATCACAATCACGAAAACACCAGTGGCTGTGCCAGTTCATCCACCCAGAGGGGCAGTAGTCTCAGCACCCGCTTCAGCACCACATTCAGGATTAAGCCATAATCAGCATCACACAAACGAGCCTTCATACATAAAAAGCATTACAAGACCACTTAGTAAGGTTTTCAGATGTGAAAGAGTTTTTGACGCAAAACCTCAAATATGGCCGTCAAGAAATGAATTAACGTGTACATCACGTCCTATTCCTAAAAGCATTGCGGACCAAATGACCTTTCCCCCCGGAACTAGAAATATTCAAACACGCACGCGATCATCAAAAGGTGATTATTATCCTCGACCTCGATATTAAAAATCTAGGCTATTAGTTTTGCTGTTGGCCCTATTAATCTATTTGGCACAGGTAGTATTTTAAATATCAGGAGAACAAATAATGCTTCAAAGGTGCCTAAATCTAGGCGCCTTTCTTTTTGTCTTTGTTGTTTAAACATTTCAAGCATCGCCAAATAAAGATCAAACTGCTTTTTGCGCTCTTGTTTTAAATCTTCTTCAGCGACTTGCCTCATGTCATGTTCAGACACGCGCATTAAATGTTGCGCTTTTTCCATTAAACCCCGTTTGGCGCGCACTTCCAGATAACGCGTTTGCATCATGCACCATGCGCTGTCTTCCATATCCATAGCAACATCAACCATGACATCATCGCTTCCATGTGCCCGCACCAATTCAGCACAATTATTTTTGGCACCCATATATTGTTTATGCAAATCTGCCAATAATGGATCAAGCTGTATGAAGGCTTGTAATTCATCCAATGGCTTTGCCGCCGCTTTCTTTTTGGCTGTTTTTTGACAAGTCTGCGCCACAGCATCAGGCCTTTGCCCTGCAATGTCGTTCATAATGTCTTGTAATGATAATAGCGATGCTTTTTGCATCCTGTCCCCTTTTATCGATTTAGGGTAATCATATAGAAAAAACGTTATGAAAATATTAAATCGTTGTTTTTCAACGGTTTAAGCGACAGATTAGCCCCTTTCAAAAGGGAAATTTACGCAACATCATTTCTACATTCCAAATCAAGTTTGGGATAATCTGATCAGGGAGCAAGAAGAAAGGTGAGATTTTTTCTTTAAACCATCTAGCCCTCAGCTTTCGCTGAGGCGCATTTTTTAAATAAAAATCAAATTTTCTTATCAGGTTAGAAAATGAAAAGCCACTTATTGGCAATATTCTGACCCAAATTTAAGACCGGCCAGACTCTGGCAATGGAGCTTTATTCCATGCCGATGGCTGCCATGTACAAGTTAAGCAGTTCATCTTCTTCTTGACGCTTTTCAACTTCCATTTTGCGCAATTTCATGATGCGGCGCATGATTTTCACTTCAAAACCAGCTGCTTTTGCTTCGGCAAAAACTTCCTTGATATCTTCTGCTAACGCGGCTTTTTCTTCTTCTAAACGCTCAATACGTTCAAAGAATGATAGCAAACGTTTGCCAGCAACACCGCCAACATCCTCGCCTGCTTCGCCGTCACCGCTTTTAAATTCTGCTACATTGCTGGTCATATTTTGTGTCCTCACATATTTTTGATGAATTATTTTTATATTAATATCTTCGCAATTAAGCGCGATTCTAAGTCAATTACCAGTGGTTTTTGTGGTTTTGCCCACGGCGTAAAAAGAGGCTTGTGATAATTTTTATCTTAGATCCATATGCCCCTACTTTATCGCACACCAACTTTCCAACTTTCAATTTGCAAGGCATCAGAATTACCCCGAAAATTGACCCGTTTTACCTGCATCGTGACATTTAATCTGCTGGTGGAAATACTTCTTTTTACAGCCGACGTTTTTAAATTTGCGCCTGCGGGTATAAAGCTCACAACCAGTGGCACACGAAATAACCAACGATAAGAGCCATCAACATTACGTTCATTCAATAATTGTGGCGGCCCTTCAACAAAGCCTTGTAGGATGAGCGTTCTATCTTTTAGCTTTTCCAAAATGCCCGAGCTTTGAAGATATGATTCATATTGCTCAAAACCAGTATTCGTATAAAAAGCTTTAATCCGCGCCTTCACCAACGGAAAGCTGAAATCATCAAAAGTGACAGAATCAGCAACCATTTGACTGACCCAATCTTGAATTTCTTGCACGCTACGATGCGGTTTATCCAACGCCGCTTTTTGATTAGGCCCCACGCCACCAAGCAAGGGCGCGCCGAGAGTTTCTTCAAATGGCACAACTTGGTCTGGTAAATCCACGGCCTTTTCTTCCTTAAGCGCATAGATCAAAACCATCACAAAGCCGCCAAAGGCAATGAGAAAAGCAAAGCGATAAACAAATCTTTCATAAAAAAATTTCAATAGATTTCCTCTTAAATGGTCGCTCTATAATTTCGTTTCATCAGGGCAATAGGGCGTTTTAAATTTTTTCTTAAAGGCGCTTAATCCGCTTATGATTTTTCCTGCACTTTTGCCAAAAACACGACCAATTTTCAGCACGTCATCAATACGCCTATCTAAAAATTCAACCGTATGATCGTGCGTTGGCGAAGTATCATTTAACCACGTTAAGGTGGTTGACGTTAAAACACCACTTAACAATAATCGCTTGGTGTAATGATTATAATCAGTACTATCATCCCCAGCCCACTGCCAAATTTGATCCGCTGTTTTCCAAACAATTTTACCCGCATCAATATTTCTTGTTGGTATAAGCCAATAGCTTGACGCCGCGCGTACGGCTTCCTTATATGGCTCTAAGACATGTAAACGTACAATGACGGCGCGGCGCACACGGTCACGAACACGCATTTCTTGTGGATTAGCGCTCTCTAACATATCCAACATTTGCCTATCCGCCCAATTGGAAAAATGCCTTACGGCATCTTCTAATTTATTTGGGAAAACTGCGGCTGCCATATCAACACCATGTTCGGTTTTTGCGGCTGCCCCTTCAATGACGTGCCATTGCCACCCGTCAAAGGCAACATCGTCAAGCGCCGCTAACAAAATCTCATCCTGAATGTCACACAGATCTTTTTTCATCCTATATATATGCCTTATATCCTTATTTTTGTATAGACAGCGTCACCAAAAAACACTGGTGTTTCGGTGCATTTTAGGTCATTTTACCATTATGACATCAGAAAAAGAAAAGAATTCCATAGGCAACCGCATGGCGCGCTATGGCCGCGTTTCCACAACAATGGCGGGGCTAGCGGCACGCGTTGCTGGAGAAAAATATCTAGGAATTGATATTAAACGGGATGATCATGCCCGCCAACTGACCGAAGCGCTCGGTAACCTAAAAGGGCCTTTAATGAAGGTCGGGCAAATACTTGCAACAATTCCCGAAGCTTTACCCCCTGAATATGCCAATGATTTTTTGACCTTGCAATCAAACGCCCCACCAATGGGCAAGTCATTTGTCCGCCGCCGCATAAAAACTGAACTCGGTGCCGATTGGCAGAGGAAATTTAAAGAATTTGACCAAGAAGCTATTGCTGCCGCTTCGTTAGGGCAAGTGCATAAAGCCGTTACCCATGACGGTCAAAACATTGCCTGTAAGTTACAATATCCTGACATGCAAAGTGCGATTGAAGCAGATTTAAACCAGCTTAAATTACTTTTTTCTATTTATGGCCGCTATGATAAATCCATTAAGACCGATGAAATTTATGCGGAATTATCAGAACGCCTGCGCGAAGAACTTAATTACACCTTGGAAGCCAAATACGAAAAACTTTACGCCTATATGTTACGTGACGAGGCCAACGTCCACGTGCCAGATATTATTGATGATCTATCGACCTCCCGCCTCCTCTCCAGCACTTGGCTAGAGGGCGAAAAAATTCTTAACTTTAAAGGTGCACCGCTAGAAGACCGCAACCAAATTGCGATGAACATGTTCCGCGCATGGTATGTGCCGCTATATTACTACGGCGTTATTCATGGAGATCCCCATTTGGGGAATTATTCTGTGCGCGAAGATCACACCATAAACCTGATGGATTTTGGCTGTGTGCGTGTTTTCCCCGCAAGCTTTGTCGGCGCGGTGATTGATCTTTATCGCTCCTTACAAAATAACGATATCGAACAATCTGTACATGCTTTTGAAACATGGGGTTTTAAAGATATCACTAAGGAACAAGTTGAAATCTTGATTGAATGGGCGCGCTTTTTATACGGCCCTATATTAGAAGATAAAATACGCCCTATTGGGGAAGTTACCAACGGTATTTATGGCCGCGAAATTGCCGAAAGCGTCCATACCAAACTTAAAAAATTAGGGTCTGGCGTGCAAATACCCCGTGAATTTGTCTTTATGGATCGTGCCGCATTGGGGCTTGGGTCGGTATTCTTACACCTCAAAGCGGAAATTAATTGGTATCAAGTTTTCAACGAAATGATTGAAGGATTTGATGAAAAAACCCTCCATCAACGTCAAGCAGATGCCTTAGAAAAATTTGATATAGCGCAAAGCATATAAAAATTATGCGTTATTTTTTCAAAGCTTATCCCGCAACTTCGACCAATAATCTAAGCGCTTTTTAATCTCACGCTCAAAACCACGTTCGACAGGGTTATAATATTCTTGCCGCTCTATATCATCGGGGAAATAATTTTGTCCTGAAAAAGCATTTTCTTGATCATGATCATATTGATAATTATCGCCATACCCTAAATCTTTCATCATTGATGTGGGTGCGTTTAGAATATGTTTCGGTGGCATTAATGATCCAGTTTCATTCGCGCTTTTCACCGCGGCTTTATATGCATTATATCCTGCGTTTGATTTGGGCGCTGTCGTCAAATAAATCAACGCCTGGACAAGCGCTAATTCCCCTTCAGGTGTGCCTAAACGCTCAAATGTTTCCCACGCCGCAATGCATTGTGGCAACGCCTGTGGGTCAGCCAAGCCAATATCCTCAACCGCCATGCGGGTAATGCGTCGCGCTAAATATTTAGGATCTTCGCCACCCGCCAGCATCCGCGCGAACCAATATAAAGCAGCGTTAACGTCCGAGCCACGAACAGATTTATGCAGCGCCGAAATTAAATTATAATGACTGTCATCTTTTTTATCGTAAACAGGGCGGCGTTTTTGAACAATGCGCATAAGCCCGTCAACATCCAGCGCTTCTTTTTGTGTTAAAATTTGCTCTGTCATCGTCAACAAATAACGCCCGTCCCCATCCGCTAATGTTTTTAAAACATCGCGCGCTTCTATTGTTAAGAGAAGTTCATGACCAATATCATTTTCTACCCGCGCCAAAAGTTTTTCCAACGCGTTGTCATCAAGGCGTTTTAAAACCAATATTTGGCAACGCGATAATAAGGCGGCGTTTAATTCAAACGAAGGATTTTCTGTTGTTGCACCAATTAAGGTGATCGTACCGTCTTCCATGACAGGTAAAAATGCATCTTGTTGAGATTTATTAAAACGGTGAATTTCATCAACAAATAACAATGTACCTTGACCTGATTGACGACGAAATTTTGCTTGTTCAAATAATTTTTTTAAATCTGCTACGCCAGAAAAAATTGCAGAAATTTGTTCAAAATGATGATCGCTGTGATCCGCTAAAATACGTGCCAACGTTGTTTTTCCACACCCTGGCGTGCCCCAGAAAATGATAGAAGATAAATTCTTATCGTCCAACATACGGGTTAGTTGTCCATCAAACCCCACAAGGTGATCTTGCCCTGCGACGTCTGATAATTTGCGGGGGCGCAACCTGTCCGCCAACGGGCGCGGCGCATCATTTTGCATTTCGGCAGTATCAAATAAGCTTGAAGTCATATTTTCAAATTAGAGGCATAAACGACCAAAGCCAAGGAAAACTTACCGCACAACAATGCGCTGTTGTTGGCCATTTCGCTCAACTGTCACATCAAAAATGCCACGTGATGCGCCTTGCGCTAATTCACGTCTTAAATCTTTGATATCATCAACCTCATCATCATTAACCGCAATAATAATATCACCAGCACGAACAAGTCGGCTGCTGCGGTCGCGTGGATCAACGGCAATAATCACAACGCCTTCGCGATGATCCTCAATCCCCAGCTCTACGCTTAAAAGCGGGTTTAAATTGGTGACTTTCGCGCCATTTAACAAATGATTACCCGTTAAAATTGTGTCATTACGCGGCGGATCATTCGGCGCGGTCATCGCTTCCATTTCCAAGGTTGATGCACGCCCCTTGCGGGATACTGTTAAATCCGCCATCTGACCGATTGGAACAGTCGCCAAACGGAATTTTAATTCAGCAGGATCTTTAATATCCCGCCCATTAATCGCTGTAACAACATCCCCTACCTTAAGCCCTGCCTTGCGCGCTGGACTTTTCTTATGAATATTAGAAATCAGTACACCTTGCGCCCGATCCAATCCAAGAGAAGCGGCAATATCACGCGTTACCGCCTGCCCTGATGCCCCCAGCCATGGTCGCGCAGCACCCGCATTTTGAGCGCCAGATTTTTCAGCCGTAATAACGGTCTGCACCATTTCAGAAGGAATCGCAAAACCAATACCAAGTGAGCCGCCACTGCGTGAATATATTGCCGTGTTAATCCCCACAACTGTACCATCCATCGCCACCAATGGTCCGCCAGAATTACCAGGGTTAATGGCGGCATCTGTTTGGATAAAGAAGTTAAAGTCATTAATGTTTAAAGATGATCGCGCCAATGCGGAGACAATGCCACTAGTGACTGTTTGCCCTACACCAAATGGATTACCAATCGCCAAAACAATATCACCCACTTCTAAATTTTCACTGGGCGCTAAACGGGCATAGGGAAGTTTTTCGCCTTTGGTATCAATACGCAAAACAGCCAAATCAGAATCTGTATCCGCCAAAGAGACTTCGGCGGAAAATTCTTTGCCGTCATTAAAGACTATTGAAATTTCTTGTGCGTCTTTCACAACATGCGCATTCGTCACCAGCACGCCTTCTGGGCTGATGATAACGCCAGTACCGAGGGAGTTTTCAAGTTGCTGACGCTTCATACCGCGGCTAAATCCACCGCCAAAGAATTGTTCAAAAAAAGCATCACCACCGAACGGGCTGACATTCCGCGTAACAACGCGCTTGGTATAAATATTCACCACAGCCGGAGAGACTTTTTTCACCAATGGTGAAAAGGACATCGTCATTTCCACTTTAGACGAAGGCACATTTCGCGTAGCCTCTTGTGCTTGCGAAAAAGTTGTCGCGCCGATAGCAATCAAGATAATCGAAAATAAGTAAAGAATTTTTTGAAACATGAGGCGATATTACGCGCCCATCAAGGCCAATTCAAGAAACAACTATGACCGTTTTATGGCATAATTTATAAAGAATTTTTATTGCACACAAACCTATAAAGGACGCATCAAAATAATATTTTTGTTTGGGCGCAGGCTTAGCGGCCAAGCGCGTGCGTTTGGAGGGTAATCTTTTAAAACGACTGGTTTACCATTAGCAAAATTCGTTTTTATTAAGAGTATATCTCTACCATTCTTCAGGCCGTCTAATCCCGCGAAAGAATAATTGCCATCCTCAGGCAAACGAACATCTATTTTCGTCAATAAGGCCCAGGCTTTGCCATTATAAGTAATAGTAATTTCTTCACCCTCAATGACTCTATAAGCGACGTTATTAGGACATTGCCGAAAAAGTCCAAAGGTGAATTCTGTTTTAAGGGTCATAGAAAATAAGTACCTCAGTAAAATAATTATGTCAAATATATTTTATTGGCCAACAGTGTTGTGAATGCTAAAAGACCTCATGATAAAAAATTTAACGGCCTTAAAAACAAAAACGACCCCCATTATCTGCCTCACCGCTTATTCTGCGCCCATGGCGGGTATTGCAGATCAGTATTGCGACCTTTTACTGGTGGGCGATAGTGTTTCTATGGTGCTTTATGGTGCGGAGAGCACCCAAGAAGCAGACATGCCAATGATGATCCGCCACGGGAAAGCCGTTGCCAAGGCCGCAACAAAAGCGATCGTTGTTGTCGATATGCCCTATGGCAGTTATGAACAAGACCTTATTCAAGCGCTGAAGAATGCGCAAAAAATAATGGATGAAACAGGGTGTGATGCCATCAAGCTCGAGGGCGGCGCAGCACAAGCCGACACAATAAATTATCTCACAGATAACGATATTCCCGTCATGGCGCATATTGGTTTACTACCACAATCTGTCGCGGCGGATGGCACGTACCGCGTCCAAGGCAAAGACGCAGATGCCGCAGAAATTTTGAAACAAGATGCCATCGCCGTCCAAGAGGCAGGCGCGTTTTGCATGGTGATAGAAGCCGTGCCAGAAACTCTAGCGGCAGAAATTACAACCATGTTAGGAATCCCCACCATTGGCATTGGCGCCTCGGTGGCCTGTGATGGGCAAATATTGGTAACGGAGGATATGCTGGGCTTAACCCTGGGTAAGCCCCCTAAATTTGTGAAACAATATGCCACACTGAACGCGGAAATTGAAAAAGCTATTGAGCAATATGCCAACGAGGTGACGTCCCGCAATTTTCCCGCCAAGGAAAATACTTATGGCGCTGTAAAGGATTCAACAAAAACAAAAGAGATAAAAAAAGCGTCGTAAAAGTAAAATTTAAACGCTGCTCACCGTGATCTATTTTTCTAACTGCAACGCCCATTTAAATTGGCGGTAGTCGCTGTCCATTTTACCACTCACAACCAATTGCTTGGTTTTGCGGGGGCGTGTGCCCTCTTCTAAATAGACACTATTTTCCAACGAGAGAGCGCCGCCAATAATCGTGAAGCGCCAGCCTGTTCCATTTTTTAAACGCAATAAAGCTTCTTCACCATTTTTAACCAAGGACACTTGCACCTTAGGGTGTAAATGAAAACGCAGGGCAATATCGTGCGGCGTTGCAAGCCCAACAGAGCATGTCAAGTTATCTTCACCACGGAAATCATGCCCCTTATCCGTCATATAAAAACGGCGGCGATGGGTAATTCCATTAATTGGCACATACCCATCGTGACAGGCATCAACTAGAACTGTTTCTTTACTTTGATCATCACGGTCGACCACAATTGTTTTTGGGCGATGCCCCATGGAGCCATCTTTATGAAGATCACACATATTGCGATCATTAATAATAAGCGTATTATGCGCAGGCGTTGAACGAAGAGCATCCTGCCAATCTGGACATGTAGGGTGCGTGCCGCAATTAACAAAAATACGCTCCCGCCCATGAGAGAATTCAAAAGATAAAGGCGCAATATGCGCTGATTGATCATGCGGCCAAATTGGGGGCTTACCCACATCGGCAATCATCAAAGACCGCCCCATCGCAATACGTTCATAACCTGTTTGCGGCAGTGAATTTAGCGTGCGCGCACGAGATCCCGCCTGCATCAACGTGTTTTTAATGACTTCTGCGTTATGGCATTGCGTGTTATTAAATAAAGCAAATCCTCCATCAGCATGACGGAAAAACCGCAAAGCAGGCACAGCCCGATCCAGCGCATGTTGAATTTTTGGAATAACAGGATAGCCGCCTTGTCGTAAGGCAGAGCGTATATCAATTAAAATCCGTATTGCCTCCAGTAGCATTTGTGAGTTGCGCGTCACATGCCCCCCATCGCTTAAAATTTGCTTATCAATTTCATCATCTAAATAATGCAAGGCCAGTTCTAAATAATTCTCTCGCCTTTCAAACGTCAGGCCACCATAAGCCAAACCTTTGAGTGCATATAAAAACGGAATCCCTGATAATTGTGACGGCACGGCACGGGATAAATGCCGTAATTGCCTTACGACACTATCAAAGAATAATGCTTGAAATTTTTCATCGGCGCTATCACCAAAAAAGTCGTAAGACGCCAGCCAATTACTTAAACGCCGCCCTAAAATATCCGCTCGCCATGTTGTTTCATGCCATGCATGGTAGGAGCGGATCCAATTTTCGATCATTAAACGGCTTGTTTTACGTCCTTGATCACCACCCAGCGCCCTAAGGTCACGCAACCAGTCAAACCCATTAATATGCTCCAGCCAAATTGGCGCAACATCATCAGGGGTCCAATTGGCATTTCGTAGCTCTAATCTATCGCCACCAATGGTGAAAATCCCAGACCGAATAAGCCAGCGGGCTTTTTCTGCCTCTCCTGACCACGGGTCACAGGGGCTAAAAACCAATCTATGCGGTACAGTGCCCCCCAGACTCCAATTATATAAAGGTGAATTATATGTGAGCCGTCCAGCATGTTGACGAATACGGTTTTCAATCGTGTGAAGCAGAGACATAGCGAGGTCTTATGCCCCACTTATTGATGAAGAACATGAATGGCGAATCGCCGCGATATTATCAGCATATTTATCCGCGCCATCTTTAAAGACCGCTGTCCCTGCAACCAAAACATTCGCACCTGCGCCAATGGCGTCCTTGGCTGTTTCTGGTGTGATGCCGCCATCAACTTCCAAATCAATGTCACGGCCAGAGGCATTAATAACCTCGCGCACGGCCTTAATTTTATTATGCACGGGAATATAACTTTGACCACCAAAACCGGGGTTTACGGTCATACATAAAACCAAATCAACATCATCAATCACATGAGATAAAAAATCCATCGGCGTGGCGGGGTTCAACGCAACCCCAGCTTTTTTTCCCAGCGCCCGAATAGCTTGAAGGGAGCGATGCAAATGCGGCCCTGCTTCAGCATGAACCGTAATAATATCTGCCCCCGCATCGGCGAAATCTTTTAAATAAGCATCCGTCGGCGCGATCATCAAATGAACATCAAAAATTTTGTTGCTCACGTCACGTACACATTTAAAAATTGGCGCACCAAAAGAGATATTTGGCACAAAATGCCCGTCCATCACGTCAATATGAATATAATCCGCACCCGCCGCGTCAATCGCTTTGACCTCATCGGCTAAATGACCGAAATCAGCCGACAAAATAGAAGGCGCAATTTTGATATTTTGCGTCATAAACAACCCATAATTTAAAAGCGTTTCGAAAAAACAAAGAGAAGGAATCACTTATAATAACTAGTGTACAGCGATTTTATCCACAGCGCAAATTTTGATATTTAACCCTTTACTTTCATGTTTTCATAATATAAAAAGTCGAAATGAAAAATTTTATAAAAAACGGTTTAGTATTCGCGGCAGGTTTAGCGTCATTCAACGCTTATGCCCAAGATACGGCAAACGCTATAGAAGTTTATGCAACATGCGATCAAGGTAGACCAGCGGCACATATAACTGGAACACAAGCGAAGACAATTGATAACGGTGTTGTAATTGGCGTTTACACAGCAATTGTCACCAATCCTGAAGAGATAAATCTTGCAAAAATAGACTTAATGGCTTTTTGGCACGGCGCTACCGTAGATATTGATATCGCTATAAAACAGGCAACAACGGCAATAAGCGGGCCGAGAGAATGTTCCTCATCATACGGTATGAATCTTTTTTAAAAACCCTCTCTAACCGCACAAGACATATGGCTTGTTGAATTTAAACATTTCAACAAGAATAAAGTGAAGAAATCACTTTAAATAGCTATTCCACAGCGACTTTAGCCAAAGTTGTAATTTCTATGAAAATTATTGCCGGCGAGGGCCCGGCGTTTGTTGAGAGCCTATGCGTCCTTGATGGCTTAGACCGGATTGATCAAAATTCAAACCTGTCACATATGAAATATATTTTGCTACTTGCAACGCAACCTCATTCGGGTCTTTATCTAAAAAAGATTGTGCTCCTTCCCCTTCTAAAAAAGGAAAGGTGAGGTTAGAATCATCATATCCAGTCTCCATGAAGTCTCCATAATCAGTATTAAAGCGAACTTGTAATTCTCCAGTTTTTTTTAAATAAACCCCGACAAATCCCTTAAAATGCTTAAAATCTAAACGTCTATTATTATTATCGGGGTTTTAACCGTCAATCATGATTGCTGTTTTAGGCATGTTAAAAAGTTCTTTGATTTTTGCTGTGATTGCGGCCATCTGGTCAGATGCGTTCACATAGAACGGCGCTAGTCGATCAGCATCTTTAGGTCTTGCCGCACGTGGGAATTCTTTTTTAGGGTTTTCGTCAGTCATTTATTTTTCTAAATTTCATAAATTTTCTGATAAGTTAGAGTATAATAATAATTATGTCAACTGTATTCTAGTCAATCGCGCAACATAAAATCCATCCATGCCGCCTCCATCGTTCAAATAATGCGGCAGAACACGTAAATCACCCTCTGCCGTCACCAACGCGCCAACGCCGCCTACTTCCGCTTCAGTTATAGGCGCACGTTTAAAATCAGAATGAGCTTTTAAGAATTTTTCAATCTGGTCTTCGCCTTCAGCTTTTTGTAGGGAACAGGTGCAGTAAATGATAACGCCATCTGGCTTAATCATTTTGGTCGCGTTTTCTAATAAACGCTGCTGTATGTCACAAAGTTGCGTCAGATCTTTTGCGCTTTTTAAATGCATCACATCAGGGTGGCGCCGTATTGTTCCCGTGGCTGTACAAGGCGCATCAAGTAAAACCGCATCGACAGGGGCGCTTGGTTGCCAAACTGATCCATCGGCAGCGATGACTTCGACCTTATCACTTAATGTCAAACGCTCTATATTTTCTTTTAATTTTTCTAAGCGCTTTGCTGAACGATCTAGTGCGATTACCTGCGCCCCCGCCGCGGCTAATTGTGCCGTCTTCCCCCCCGGAGCAGCGCAAAGATCAATAACGTTTTTACCGTTTAAATCTCCAAATAACTTCGCGGGCATGGCGGCGGCGGCATCTTGAACCCACCACATACCCTCATCAAATCCAGCTAGATCGGTGATAGTACCGCCAGATTTACGGCGCAATGAACCTGTTGGTATAATATTAGCATTTAATTCTGCCGCCCAATGTTCGGCCTCACTTTGGTTTTTTATGGTGATATCTGTCGATGCTTCGCTGATACAAGCTTGTGCTATTTCAGCCGTCACGCCCAAGCCATAATCTTTAATCCAACAATTTAATAACCATTGGGGAATATTAAGGCGGCTGGGGTCTTGCTTATCCCGCCACGCTTCTCCCTCACGGGTGATACGCCGCAAAATCGCGTTAATAAAGCCTTTTTGGCGGCTCATATGTTCTTTATCAGCCAGTTCAACCGTCATATCCACTGCTGCGTGTGATGGTACATTCATGAATAATAGCTGGCAAATACCAATTGATAAAATGATCTTTAATTTTTCAGGTTTAATATCTTTATTTTTATCTGCGGCGCGGTAAATTAAATCTTCAATCTGCCCTTTATGGCGCAAGCAAGTTGATACCAACATACGCACAAAATTTCTATCGCGGCTTTCAAGCGCATGGAAAGAAGCCTTACGCGCTAAGATTTGATCCAATGGCGCTTTGCGAAGCAAAACCTCACATAAAATTTGATAGGCGATGTTGCGGGTTTCGAGCCCTAATTCGCGAGTCATAATATATTTCTTTTCTTTATTATTTTATTTTGCTCATATGATTTGGCTTATATCTCTGCGAAACGCAATCTTTCCATCACATAAAACGGTTATGGCGCGGGGTCAAGTTTATCTATTTTCTTTTCAAGATCGGCAATTAAGTCTGTTTGTTGTTGCGCTTGCTCTGGAGTCAGATTATCTACTTCGTGATGTTTAGCATATCTAATTACGCGATTAAAAAAATTGAAGATAGCGACTTTAAAATCTTGCCTTACATCTGGACGGCCCTCAGGACGATCTGACACAGATTCCCAAAACTTAAAAGCATCATCGGATATTTCCTTCAAATAGACAAATTGCGTTGCAGGAGAATCTTTTAAATCTTTGACGCGATTAATTCTTTCATCATAAATGCAGCGGATAGCGTCAATATGAACACTACAAAGGTTGGGCAACTTTAAAAGCGCATCATCTTGATCTAGGGCAGGCATATAATTCTCAAAATCATCATTAATTTAGGTTTGTAAGATAGGCTATATTAATAATTATGTCAAATATATTATAATTCTTGTTTTTGGGCTATTTGCTCTTCTAGCTCACAGGAAAGTTCAATAATTTTTGTATAAATTTCCCGCATATAATTTTCGTCCGCCCCCTTTTTAACGCCGCGGGTAACATTGCGTTCGCGCACTTCATCAACGCGGTCTTGAAGCACAGGCGCAATATTATTTTCTGCCTTAATATCTGCAACTTCACGGATAATTTTTTCCCGCTCTACCAATAAATCAACTAATTGGTCGTCTAATGTGTCAATTTTTTTACGGAACGGTTTTAAGGTTTGTGCTATAAATTCTGTCATGAGGGGAGTTTAACCATGTCAGATGAAAAACTAAATAAAAAAGAAAGCCTTAATCAAAGCAAGGCACAAGGCTCGCACGTGAGAGAAATGCTGCATCGTGAGCAAGCCATCAAAGAACATAAAGAAAACGCCAACAAGTTAAACCAAGAAACGCAAGAATATGGCGGTCAAGAAGGGCCAGACCCAACACGTCACGGTGATTGGGAAAAGGGTGGCCGTTGCACAGATTTTTAGGCATTCAAGCTTAGAATTATCGCCCCACACGCTGCACACTCCTCATTTCTTGGGGTTTAAAATATTGAACTACGGCCTAGAAAGTCACCAATATTTGACCCCTGCGCACTTAAAGCAAAGGTTTGAATTTGAATGTTTTGCCGCGCCTGCTGCGCCAAAATATTGGCTGCCTCCGCTTCCACATCCGCGCGAAGTAAATCGTCACTACCTGCTGTTAAATCATTGATTGTATTTTCTGCGAAATCACGACGGGTGTTTATGACCGCAAGATCATTGCTAATGGCTGCGCCAAAATTTTCAATTGTGTCATTGGCAGTATCTAAATTTACAACAGAATCATTAATATTTGAAAAATTAGAAAAATCAGGCGTTTCAATTCCTAGCCCTGAGAAACTAAAATCAACGCCTTCCGTGACCAAATTAGATGACCCATCACGGGTAAAATCTGTAATCAAATCTTCGTTGTTTAACAGGTTAATGCCAGAAAAAGAGGCATCTTGGGTTAAAGAATCCGCTTGGGATAGTATGTTTGCGACTTCTTCTTGAAATATCTCTGCCTGTGCCAATTGCGTGACATCGTAGCGTGCACGCAGATCATCTTGTTCTAAAGCTTTGTTATAAAGTGCGAAATCAGCGATGCGACCGTTAAAATACTCACCATCACCCCCCTCAGCGCCATCATGAAAAAATGTGCCCCCTGCATTACGCCCGATGGCGACCGCGCCGCCATGACGGGATAACGGCCTGTTTACAAATCCTGTTCCGACTTCCTCGCCATTTAAATAACCTGTAAATGAGTTCTCATCAGAATTAAGCACAAAAGATGCTTGATATGTCTTTCCTGCTTCTACTGTCGTGCTAATGTTAAATGGCCCGAAATCCCCCGCATCACGTGCCACAAAATAAAGTTGGTCATCGTCTAAATATATTGCCGCGGCGTTACCCGTCCCGCCTTCTTCAAATAAAACCTGTCGTCCTTCTAAATCATCTGCCTGAAATGTTAGCTCAACTGTTCGTTGCGCGTAGCCAGCGGGATCCGTATTCACCAACGCATTATTTGAAATATTCACACGTCCACTGGCACCATCAAAACGGGCAGAAGCATTATCAAGGCTTAATGTTAACGCACCAGAGTTAAGCTCGAAACCGCCCGCATATGTTCCGTTTAATGCTGCGCCGCCATTTCCTAAATTTGTTGCGGTGTTTCCGCTTTCCTCATTTAAACGATAATAAATGACAGGATCATCGGCTAAAATTAAACTTCCCAAATCTTGCGAATTGACTTGTAAACTCGCCAAGGCATCTTGTGTTTGGCTTTGCGCTTGAGAGATTAAATTGCCCAAAGCATTTCGCGCATTCTCAGCGTTATTAAGTGTGGAAATACTTTTAGAAATACCATCCAACGTACGGTTTAAATCAGACGCCCGCGACGTTAAGGACAATGAAGCAAAATAATTCTGCGGGTTATCTAACGCCGAGTTCACATCCCTGCCCGTTGCAACACGGTTTTGCGACACGGCTAATGAACGCGATGTTTGCTGAATAGCAAAAAGCTGACTTTTTTGCCCCGCTGACAAAATACTTGTGTTGGTAACCATCTTACCGCCCCTTCCCTTTACAAAAGGCACCCCTCCCCTACAGAGAGACCTTTTCTACATACCAGTGTACTCAAGAAAAATTACGGAAATATTAAATATAGGTAAAATCATGCCTTTATTTCACTGGCTTTTGTGCATAAAACCCTGTAAACACGGCGAATATTAAATAATTAAGCACATATATAAGGCGCTAAAAATCATGCAAGACCCCAAAAATATCCGCAATATCGCGATTATTGCCCACGTTGATCACGGGAAAACCACCTTAATCGATAACATTTTGAAGCAAAGTGGCTCGTTCCGTGAGAATGAAAATGTCGATGACCGCGTGATGGATTCCAATGATTTGGAAAAAGAGCGCGGCATTACGATTTTGGCGAAATGTACGTCTATCAACTGGGAAGGCACGCGCATTAACATCATCGACACCCCTGGTCACGCTGATTTCGGTGGCGAGGTCGAGCGCGTATTGAGCATGTGTGACGGTGTTATCTTGTTAAATGACGCGGCTGAAGGCCCCTTGCCGCAAACAAAATTTGTGCTGGGCAAAGCATTAAAATTGGGTATGCGCCCTGTCGTGATGATTAACAAAATTGACCGTTCAGATGCGCGTCCAGATGATGTTTTGAATGAAGTTTTTGACTTGTTCACCTCATTGGATGCCACGGATGAGCAATTGGATTTTCCTGTTCTTTACGCTTCTGGTCGTGATGGCTGGTGTACAACGGATCTTGAAAATGGCGCGCGTGATAACTTACACCCATTGCTTGAACTTGTTCTGGATCACGTTCCTGCGCCAGATGTTGATACAACGGCGCCGTTCACAATGCTCTCGACTTTACTTGGATCAGACTCTTATTTAGGTCGCACGCTAACAGGTAAAATTTACTCAGGCGTGGCGAAAGTCAACATGCCAGTAAAAGCCATCTCCCTTGATGGCAAAACCGTTGAAACATTCCGTCTTACCAAATTATTTTCCTTCAACGGCGTTGATCGTGTACCCGTCGAAGAAGCAGTTGCAGGTGATATTGTTTGTATCGCAGGGATGGTCAAAACATCCGTGGCGGACACTATTTGTGACCCAAGCGTCACAGAGCCGATTAATTCTGATCCTGTTGATCCACCAACAATGGCGGTCACTATCACGGTGAATGACTCACCTTATGCAGGACAAGAAGGCAAGAAATTAACCTCGACCATGATCCGTGAGCGCTTGATGGCTGAAGCCGAAACAAACGTCGCGATTAAAGTCAGCGAGTCCGATGGTAAAGATGCTTTCGAATTGGCTGGTCGTGGTGAATTACAATTGGGTGTCTTGATTGAAACCATGCGCCGCGAAGGGTTCGAGATGACTGTTTCACGTCCCCGCGTAATTTATAAAACCGATGAAGACGGCAAGCGCACAGAACCCTACGAAGAAGTCACCGTTGATGTTGATGATGAATATTCTGGCGCCGTGGTTGAAAAAATGACTCAGCGTAAAGCCGAAATGACAGACATGCGTCCGTCTGGTGTTGGTCGTACGCGTATTATTTTCCTCGCGCCATCTCGTAGCTTAATTGGGTATCAATCACAGTTCTTGACCGATACACGTGGTACGGGCTTGATGAACAGAATTTTCCATTCTTATGGCCCATATAAAGGGGATATTGGCGGCCGTCGTAACGGTGCATTGATATCTAATGCAACGGGTGAAGCCGTGGCCTACGCCATCTTCAACCTTCAAGACCGTGGTATCATCATGGTCGATCACCAAGAAAAAGTCTATGAGGGTATGATTGTTGGTGAACATAACCGCGAAAATGATTTAGAAGTAAACATCCTTAAAGGAAAGCAACTGACCAACGTGCGCGCCTCAGGCACAGATGAAGCCGTGCGTGTCATCCCTGCAAAGCGTATGAGTTTGGAAGAAATGATTGCTTACATCAATGATGATGAATTGGTCGAAGTCACGCCAGAATCTTTACGTTTACGCAAAGTATACTTAAAAGAACACGAACGCAAAACCGCCGCCCGTCAGGCCAAGGGATAATTAATTCGTAAGGATCAGGCTCTATTTAGGAAACCTGATCCCTATATTTTATACTCTAGGGCTTCCGATAACACGTAGACCAGTTGGCATTTTTGACATTATAAAACCAGCCGCTTCGGCGTTAGCAATAACACCATCTATGAAATCAGTTTCGCCTGCAATCTCAAATTCTACAGTACCTGTTCCACTAAAATTTGTTTCAACATGCGGGTTTTGTGGTGCTCCACCGTTTAAGATTACTGGCGCTTGCAAAGCAGCCAGAAAATTTTTGGTTATTTTGGCTTTTTCTTCTTTACGCTTTCCGTCTGGAACTTTTACGCTAAAAACTACATCTCTCATTACACACACTCCTTATGGTTATTAGCGCAACACTTACCATAAATACGAGTAGCGTCAATAAAAAATGTAATTCTTTTTGGTTTTCATTCGAATAAAACGGCAATAGGAGATAATATTATGAAGAAATTTGCGATTTTTTTCCCCGTCATCTTAATGGGGCTAACAGTTTTAAGCATGGGTAACATCAAAAGCGCCGATGCTGTGACCGCCGCTAAAGGTCCCGTAGTTGTAGAGCTTTTCACCTCACAAAGTTGTCATTCTTGCCCACCCGCAGATAAAATTTTAAACAATCTTGCGGCGGCAAATGACAATATCATCGCGCTCAGCTGTAATGTGACTTACTGGAATCACCTTAATTGGAAAGACACATTGTCTAAACCTTTTTGCACCATGCGCCAACAGCAATATGTGCAAAGCCTCAAAGCGCGAGGGAATTATACCCCGCAAACGGTGGTCAATGGTCGCCATGAAATGGTTGGGTCGCAAGGCAACAAAATTAACCGCGCCATCGCTAGTGATCTACAAAAAAATCCTCTTAAGCCCGTCGCCCTGAAATTGTCAGGTGATAAGCTAAATATTGCTCTACCAGAAATGGCCAAGGGAAATTACATGTTAATGCTAGTCAGTCATGGCGCAGAACACACACAAAGCATCCCTAGCGGTGAAAACCGTGGGCGTACTATTTCTTATACAAACCCTGTTGAGCATATTAAAATATTTGGCACATGGGACGGGAGCGCAAAGAATGTAACCGAAGACATATCCGAAATAAAAGCCACCAGCGGCTATGTTGTTTTGGTCCAAAAAGACCACACCGCAGGTGAAATAGTCGCGGCGGGAAAAGTTAAATAAGTAAAAAATACATTGTTATCCTTTGACTTGATCGAAGGGTGACAAAAAAGATTCGATGATAAAGTCATCGGGTAAGAAAAATATTTTTTATTTCTGTAGTTCAATCATCACAGGGACGTGATCGGAGGGCTTTGTCATTTCGCGATAGCTATCTAGAATTTTATAGCCTTTCAAATTATCTACCAAGGGTTGCGTCACCCAGATGTGATCCAACCGGCGGCCGCGGTTTGATTTTCGAAAATCACGGTTGCGGTAGCTCCACCAGCTATAGCATTTCTCTTCATCAGGGACAAAATGGCGAATCGCGTCTTCCCAGCCAATCGAGTCGTACATTCTTCCTAAATGTTCCAACTCAATTGGCGTGTGCGATACGACTTTTTGGAGTTGTTTGGACGACCAAACATCATGTTCGCGCGGGGCAATGTTAAAATCACCCAGCGTGATAACTGCATCTTTTTTATTATATTTTTTGCTAAAAAATTCCGTCATCTCATCAATGAAATCCAGCTTATGTCCAAATTTTTCATTGATCTTCCTGTCTGGTTCATCCCCGCCCGCAGGAATATAAAGATTGTGAATATCAAGCGTGTCCGACCCTAAGCGCGTCTGTAAAGCTGAGGGCAAGCGAAGCGAAACTTCAATATGCCGACAATCATCTTTACCAACACGGGAATGAATATCTGTGCCTTCAAACGGCAAGCGAGAGAGAATACAAACACCGTTATAACTCTTCATGCCATTGATATGAATATGCGCATATCCTTCGGCTTCAAATGCCTCATGTGGGAAAAATTCATCCAATGTTTTTGTTTCTTGTAAACAAATAACATCAGGGCTTTCTTCGCGCATTAACTGCACCACCATCGGCGCACGCAGACGCACGGAGTTTATATTCCATGTAACAATGCGCATAATCTAAAACGGTAAGCCACCCGCCGCACCAGCGGGAAGGCCCATTTCACTCATCATTTTTTGCGTTTCTTCCGCCAATTTTTGGTCTGCTTTTGCCTTTGCGTCATTCAAGGCGGCTTTAATTAAATCTTCTAAAACTTCTTTTTCATTAAAATCCATCATTGAATCATCAATTTTGATTCCGCGCATCTCCCCTTTACAGGTCATAGTGACCGTCACTAGACCGCCGCCTGCCGCGCCTTCAACTTCAACCTCGCCTAATTTTTCCTGCATCTCCGCCATTTTGTCTTGCATGACTTTGGCTTGCTTCATCATATCTTGAATGTTCATTGCTTTAATCCTCTTTATTCAAATGTTTTGTGTAGCCTTTGTCTCGTAATTTTTTATAAGCTGTCATCGCATCTTCTGTGATTTCTTGTTTAACAATTAAATCTCTCTCTCCATAATCAATAATACGTTGGGTATCCCCAACCAATAAATGGATTAAATTTTCTTCATCATATTGATTTATATAATCATCATAGGTCACATTTGGTGACGTCACCTGCCAGTTCACATCTGGCCATTCTCTTTGCGCGGTGGCAAAAGCACGACGTTCATAATGCGGCGGCATAATGATAATCCCATTATTATACTCGCCTTGCGTATCCGCCAATAATTTATCACGTGTATTTGCAATAGATTCAGAGATGCGCATGGCTTTATCTTCGACAATAATATCATTTTCGGCGTTGCCTAATTCTTTTAAGCGCTCTTTAAATTCTTTCCATTCTGGCTCATCCCTTGGTAAACGCGCCATGCCTTGCATATCCGTTGATGCACCAGACACAACAATAACTTTGCCCATTTTTTGCATGAATAAAACATCAACATAATCGGCAACATCTAAGTTGTAAGAGCCAATAAGCAACAGAAAATCTGCGGGCTTCAACGCATGTTTCAATTTATTATAGTCCCACAAAGTTTGTGCGAGCGGACGGTCGAGAAGAGAGTCAAAAATCATTTCTTTGTTATTTCTTTCAATTTAGCATCAGGGAATAGTTTTATAATATTCTGCATTAATGGCTGTTCTAGGATATGGGTACGCAAGGCTTGATCGGCTTGGTCATTTTCTTGGGCAATAGTGTCCCCGCCCACTTGTGAAGAAATGCTAATCACCCATCGTTGTGACGTGGCGGCTTTTAAGGCCAAAGATAATTCTTGTGATAATCTCGGCGGCGCGTTTTCAGCGGGACGAAATTCAATCAATCCTTCAGCAATTTTAACAGGGTGCACAAACATTGATACTTGCGTTGCCAGCACCATGTCACCATTTGCCTCAAGGACGGCAACGACGTCGCGTATATTACTGATGGATGTGGGGGCGCTTGGTGTTTGTGCCACTTCAACTTTGGGTTGAATGGCCTGCGCCGTGCTTTGTAAAGCGTTGCTTGAAGATGTAGGCTGTACTCCATCCTGTTGCATCGTTGTATTGCCCACACCATTACCAGCAACGGCGCCAGTGCCACCGGTAGCAGGCTGTGACATGGAAGCAGGCGCAGCACTTGGCGTCGCAGGCTCTGATTGAATTTTCTTAATCAAATCGGCAGGATCAGGTAAATCTGCGGCATATGCTAAACGGAGCAAAACCATTTCCGCCGCGCTTTGGGGGTTAGGAGCAATATTGACTTCCCCCAAACCTTTTAACAATATTTGCCATGTACGATTTAAAGTTGGCATCGACAAACTATCGGCTAAATTTTCCAAACGCTCTTGCTCCCCTTTTGAAACCAAACCGCTTTGTTGAAATTGTGGAACAGCACGATTTTTTGTGAGCAAATGCGATAATTCTAATAAATCTTGGATCACAACAACGGGGTCCGCGCCTTTTTTATAAAGGTCACTCATGATCTCTAACGCTTTTTCTGGTTGGCCTTTTAAAGATTGCTCTAGCAAATCTAAAATCATTGCCGCATCGGCAAGGCCTAGCATTGTTTTAACCTGATCGCTTGTGACCGCACCATCACCCAAAGCAATGGCTTGATCGAGCAAGCTTAGCCCATCACGCACAGATCCATCGGCTGCGCGCGCAATAAGCGCGAGCGCTTCATCTTCAGCTTTGGTTTCTTCACGCTCCGCAATTGTGCCGTAATAATCCGCTAGTACATCAGCATCAATGCGGCGCAGGTCAAAACGCTGGCAGCGCGATAGCACCGTGATGGGCACTTTGCGAATTTCTGTGGTCGCAAAAATGAATTTTACGTGCTCTGGTGGTTCTTCTAGTGTTTTAAGCAATGCGTTAAACGCCGCCTTAGAGAGCATATGCACCTCATCAATGATATAAACCTTATAGCGCGCAGAAGTGGGGGCATAACGTACACCATCTAAAATCTCGCGAATATCATCAATACCGGTACGGCTAGCGGCATCCATCTCCATGACATCGGGATGACGGTCCTCGGTAATGGCTTTGCACACGTCACAATCTTCGGTTGAGCCTGTGGTGGGGCCTGCTGTGCCGTCTGCCCCTGTATAATTTAACGCTTTAGCGATAATACGTGCCGTAGTAGTTTTCCCCACGCCCCGAATGCCTGTTAGCATAAAAGCATGCGCAATACGGCCAGAATCAATCGCATTTTTAAGCGTGCGCACCAAGGCATCTTGACCAATAAGGTCATCAAAGTTCTGTGGACGATATTTACGCGCCAGAACTTGATACGGCTTTGATATTTCAGAAGTTTCTTCAGACATAATATAAGCTTTTAAAGAGATTCCAGCGCTGGGGCAATTGGTTCATTGGAATTCCCAAGAATATCTTTCTTAAAAGCGCATTTAAAGTGAATACAACAGTATTGTTATGAAAATTAACTATTTTTTATACCTACTGTAGTAGTATATACGGATAGGGAAGTCTATTTTATATCAATAGCTTAACACATATAGACAAAAGTTATTGCCAATAAAAATATTATATAACGGCTTTAAATAGGATCACAGAGGGTAAATGGCAGGAAATTATACCTTAGAATTAGAATTATTCAGCATGCTGAATAGCAGCGTTTCAGGCTTTGAAATCTGGGCCGAAGGAAGCCAATTTGGCAGCGCCTATACCATAAGTGCATCAGGAAGCACTATTTCCGTCACAATTCCGTATGGGGGTGCATTGCCCACATCGCTCGAATTTCGTTTTAACGATACGGACACAGGAAGCGTTGACACTATAGAGGTACGTTCAGTCAAAATTAACGATAAATATGTCAATACTGGGAATTTCTTATCTAGCAATACTCTCAATGACGGGCAAGTATCGATAGTCGATGTCACATCAGCCGATTTTATTTTTGATGCGAATGAGCCCGCAGCCTCAGAATTCACAACGGGCGCAACACACACTTTCACGGCAGGCGCAGACAAACATCGTAGTTATAGTAATTCTGACGATAAAGTTTTTGATTTACTAGATGGCAATGACAATGCCGCTTTAGGCGGAGGAGACGATAAAGTAAATGGCGGCGGCGGAAGAGACACAATACGCGGCGGCGCCGGAAATGATCTTATTGCTGGCGGTGCAGATGACGATCGTCTTTTTGGACAAGATGGTAACGACCAAATTTATGGCGGCACTGGAAGTGACATGTTATTTGGCGATGATGGTGCCGACGAGCTTTTTGGTGGCGATGGTAATGATGCCTTAAGCGGTCACAATGGTGATGATATTCTTGTTGGCGGCGCAGGCGATGACCGCTTAAGCGGTGGCGCCGATAACGACCAGCTATTTGGTGGCGCTGATAACGACCAGCTAACGGGCGGTGCAGGTGATGATACACTTGATGGCGGCGACGGCGACGACCTCGCATATGGTGGATTAGGCAATGACTTTATAAATGGTGGTGATGGTGCCGATATATTAGTTGGTAATTTAGGCCGTGATATTGTGCACGGTGATGCTGGTGATGATACAATTTACGTTTCTGCTGGTGAATTTGTTGCTGGCGAAGAAATTTACGGCGGCGCGGGCACGGATGAGTTGATTTTATCGCGTGCGATGACGATTGATTTTACAATTGGTGTCATTGACGGGTTGGAGACTTTAACCGGATCCAATGGTGATCAGGATGTAACTTATTCCATTCAACAAGCTCTGAACTTTACAACAATTGATTTAGGCGGTGGCACGGATACGAGCCGTGTGAATATTTCGGGTACAGTCGATACAACAGCTCTGGGCACACCGATAGTGATCAATGCAGAGAACAGTTTCTTAACGGGTTCAAGCGTTAGTGATGATCTGATAATTACTGGCGCGCAATTAGACGCGCTCATATTCGGAACGGGCACAATCGACTTTGCAGGCGGCAGTGATATTCTGCGCCTGACTTCAACATCTACAGATTTAAATAATTTAGGTTTAACGGACGCCTCTATCAATGGCCTTGAAGAAATTAATGCCACAGGGGCGGCTTCTGCCGTTACTGTTGATTTAAGAGGGCAAACGGAAAATTTTACGGCCACGGGATCCAACTTTGATGATACTGTTATCGGCGGTTCAGGTGATGATACGATCACAGGCGAATTGGGAAACGATAGTATTTCCGGTGGCGCTGGAAATGATACTCTGTATGGAGGTGACGGAAGTGATCAGATAAACGGTAATTCAGGCACAGATCAAATTTTTGGAGAAAGTGGAAACGACACTTTTTCATTGGGTCAGAATGCTTTTGGCATAGGTGAAACTATTGATGGAGGAGACGATACCGATACCTTGATTTTAAACTCTAACGTAATAGTTGATTTTACAACAGGCGCTCTTAGTAATTTAGAAATTTTGCGAGGTGTAAGCGGCGATCAAGATTTAACAATTTCTATTGATACCTTAGCGCAATTTTCATTAGTTAATTTAGATGATGGTGTAAATGATGTTATTCGCACTCAAATTGATGGCGTTTACGATGCGGTCGCAAACGGTGTGCCGACAGTCAGCAACGTTGAAAACGGTTTCCTTATTGGGTCGGGTAATGATGATACACTCACAGTCGGCGAGACAGAGATATCAAATCTCGTCTATGGCGCGGGGATAATTGATTTTGGCAGCAACTCAACGGCTGCAGGTGATTTATTGCGCATCACTGAGACATCAACAACCCTCAACACACTCGGCGCAACTGATGGATTAATCGTAGGGCTGGAAAGAGTAAGCGCAAGCACAGCCGCTGGTGATGTTGTACTTGACCTTAGCGGTCAAACGGAAGACATAATTTTTAACGGCAGTAGCAATAATGATACGATCACATCTGGTACGGGGAACGATTCAATATTCGCCGGCTCCGGTAACGACATCATAAACGCTGGCGACGGTGATGACGTGATTTCATCCAGCCTTGGAAACAACGTGATTACTGGTGGTACAGGCACTGATAATATTTCTACAGGAAACGGGAATGACACATTCAATCTAGCCAATGGTGATTTTGCCGCAGGCGAAAGCATTAATGGCGGCATGGGCACTGACGAGCTTATTCTTACGAACGCGACAACCGTTGACTTCACAACTGGAACGTTAGCCAATCTTGAAATACTTACAGGTTCCGCTGGTAATGATGATGTCACTTACACGATTCAACAGGCTTTAGGATTTTCAAATCTCATTAATTTAGCTGGTGGAACAGATACTAGTCGTGTAAACATTGCAGGCGTTGTCGATGTCACGGCATTGGGAACACCAACGGTTAATAATGTCGAAAATGGATTTCTAACAGGGTCAACGGGAGATGACACACTGACCATTTCCGGTGGTCAGCTTGATGCTCTTATTTATGGCGGTGGAATTTTAGATTTTGATGCGGGAACTGACTACGTTTATTTAAATACGACATCAGCAAGCCTCAATGCTTTATCCGCAACCGATGGATCAATCGTCGGCGTTGAAAGGTTCTCCGCACAATTTGCAGCAACAGGCGTCACAATTGACCTGACAGGACAGTTAGAAGATTTTGATATCATCGGCGGTTCAAGCGGTGATACGTTTACGGGTGGCACGGGAAATGACAATATACAGGGTCAAGCAGGGGACGACTTCCTTTATGGAGGCGATGGCAATGACCAAATTGTAGCCGGCTTCGGGAACGACACCGTTTATGGTGGTGAAGGCAATGAATTTATCTATGCAGGCGTAGGTACAAATTTCATCTATGGTGAAAATGGTAATGACTATCTCAATAGCGGGACAGGCAACGACCTTCTTGATGGTGGCGCAGGAATAGATATTGCAGCATTTTTCGGCATCACAACAGGTGTCACTGTTGATCTTAGGATTGCTGGCGCCCAAGATACAATTGGCGCGGGTATCGACACTTTTGTCAGCATTGAAAACCTTTATGGATCAGGCCAAAACGATACTCTAACAGGCGATAGTAACGCCAATACGATTTTAGGAGATTTCGGTAATGACACCATTGATGGTGGTGATGGTAATGATTTCCTTGATGGACAAGATGGTATAGACACTGTGACTTATATCTCGGCCTCAGCTGGCGTCACTGTAGATCTTTCAAACACCAATTATCAAGATACAATTGGCGCAGGCGTTGACAGAATTCTTAGTTTTGAAAATCTTACTGGCTCTAATTTCAACGACACTCTAACAGGAGATAACGCTGATAACGTTATCAATGGCGGTGATGAAACAGCAGGCTCTTTAACAAATCTTATTCTTAATGGCAGTTTTGAAGACACGAGCAACGGAACAGGTTCAGGGGTTGTCCCGCCAGATTGGACGACGATTGGCACAGGCTGGGGCGTTTATGCCTTTGGTGGCGGTAGAGGATCTGATGGTAGTTATTCTATGCCCCTTGGCGGTTGGACAGCTGCAACAGGGGGAGGGGTTTCCCAAACTGTCACGACAGTGGCAGGACAAAATTATGATCTACTCCTTGATGGCGGCTTAAGCTTTGGTGGCGCAGGTGACGCAACATTGCGTGTTACCGTAGAAGATGCAGGGGGCATCATTTCACAAAATGATATTGTTTCAATTAGCTCAGCAGGTATGGAACAAATCTTCTTTAACTTCCAAGCAAATAGCACTAGCACAACTATCTCATTTGAATTCGTTGCTTACACAGGAAGTGACAAAGATTTTGATATTGATAACATTCGCTTATATGAAACAAACGGTGACGTTTTATATGGCGGCGATGGCTTGGATACCCTTACAGGCGGCACAGGAAATGATCGTTTTGTATTTGAAGCCACAACAGCTTTTAATGATATAGATGTTATAACCGACTTTAATACCGCAGAGCGTGATGTCCTCGATCTCAGTGATTTAATCAATGATTTTGAAATCGGGATTAATCCTATACAGGATAACATCACAAACTTTTTACAAATCACGGACGATGGAACAGATTCTAGCGTGTTTGTCGACACAACTGGCTCAGGCACTTTTGGTGCAGCAACACAAATCGCAACATTACAAGGCGTTACGGGATTAACCGACGAACAAGCTCTGCTAGATCAAAGCTTGATATATGTTTACGACAATTAAGATTTTTTAAAGCCTACCCTAGAATAGGCTTCATTAGAGTCTGAACTCTATGTCAAATCTATATTTTTATAAAAATAATGATATTAGTTCTTGATATGTTCTAATATTTGTACTATTTTTGTTCTCATGATTATTTACTTACTCACCAGCACTGTTATGACCTATCTTTTGGCTCGCGCGGTATAAAGAGGAAATCTTTATGTCCTTGCCTCCTGCCAAGAAATCAGGCTATTTTTTCAAATCGGTCTTTGAGCCGATAAATAGGCTATTTATTCTGCTAGGTCTTCAACTTTCCAAATCTGGCATCTTAGGACTAGGGGAAAATAGAATATTTAGGCGCTCAAAACCCATGCCGCCGCGCTATGTCCAATATAGCCCATTTTTTAAAGCATATATTATTTCCAGACACCCCCACCCCCCTCAAAATAACGAACAAACTGGGTTGGGTGAATCGTACAATTATATCAAGGGGTTAAACCATGGCTAAATCGTCAAAATCCTATAATTGCCAATCTTGCGGCGCGGTCACGTCCAAATGGTCGGGTAAATGTGAATCTTGTAACGAGTGGAATACCATCACTGAAGAAGTTGTTGAATCATCAATCCCCAAAGGGCTCGGTGCAAAACGTAAAGGCAATGCCCTCAACCTCGTACCCTTAAAAGGTGAAAAACAAGAAAAGAAGCCCCGCCACGTTACGGGTTTAAGCGAATTTGACCGTGTGACAGGCGGAGGTCTCGTCAACGGATCAGCCCTCTTAATTGGCGGCGACCCTGGTATTGGCAAATCCACCCTACTCCTACAAGTCGTCTGCAGACTCGCCTTAAATGGTAAAAAATGTGTGTACGTCTCTGGCGAAGAGGCCGTCGACCAAGTGCGTATGCGGGCGGAACGCTTGGGACTGGCGGATGCCCCATTGGAGCTCGCCTCGGCAACCTCTGTCCGTGATATTGTCACCTCGATGGAAAATGGCGATAGCCCTGACTTGTTGGTTATCGACTCCATCCAAACCATGTATGTTGATACCGTCGAAAGCGCCCCTGGCACGGTCACCCAAGTCCGCACATCCGCGCAGGAATTAATCCGCGTTGCGAAACGACGCGGCATTTGTATTCTTTTTGTCGGCCACGTCACCAAAGATGGTCAAATAGCAGGCCCACGGGTATTAGAGCATCTGGTTGATGCCGTTCTTTATTTTGAAGGTGATAGAGGGCATCAATTCCGTATTCTGCGTACCGTCAAAAACCGCTTTGGGCCAACAGATGAAATAGGCGTGTTTGAAATGGCGCAAGAAGGATTGGTCGAAGTCGCTAACCCGTCAGAGCTTTTCCTTTCCCAACGCCAAGAGCATGTTGCGGGAAGTGCTGTTTTGGCTGGTATGGAAGGCACGCGGCCTGTTTTGGTGGAAGTTCAAGCGCTCGTTGCGCCTTCCGCTCTGGGCAATCCCCGCCGCGCCGTGATTGGTTGGGATTCTAATCGCTTGGCCATGGTACTCGCTGTTTTAGAAGCAAAATGTGGTGTCAGCTTATCTGATTGTGACATCTTCCTTAATATTGCAGGGGGCATCCGTATCTCCGAACCCGCGGCAGATTTGGCCGTGGCTGCTGCCCTCATTAGCTCCCAAACAGGCAAGCCTGTACAGGGCAATACCGTGTTTTTTGGTGAGGTTGGTTTATCAGGTGAAATACGCACGGTTTCTCAACCAGATCTTCGCATGAAAGAAGCCGCCAAACTTGGCTTTGATCAAGCCGTTATTCCCGCTCCCCCCAAGCGTAAAAATAACAAAGGCAAAAACGCCAAGGCGCCACTTGCCATTCAACAGATTGACCATTTAGACGATCTTAACGATCTCTTCGCCACCCATATTCGTGCCGTCTCATAAGGTTTCTTCATTCTGTCGTAAGACCTTGGCGGGTCTTGAAGTTCACGAAACCGCCTCATTTTTGTTATTCAGCTCATGAATTTAAACAATTATGTCCCACCTGCCCCCTCACGCACATGATTTTCTTGTAAAATAAAATGTTATTTCGTACATATAGCTCATGATTATTGATCTTGTTGTTGTTGCCATTGCCATTGTTTCTGCAATTATTTCTTTTTTACGGGGGTTTATTCGTGAAACTTTAACAATTGCGGGCATCGCGGGGGGCCTCTTCGCCGCAGTGACCTTCGGTCCTAAACTATCACCTGTTTTCAGGAATTGGTTTGATGTGCCTGAAGACCCGACAAAAGTGAATAAATTATTCGATATTATCCCTATGACAATCGTCGCTGATGGGCTGGCTTACGCCGCTATTTTCATTCTGGTTGTCATCCTCATTTCAGTTATTAGTCATTTTGTTTCTGGCGCGGTAAAAGCTATGGGGCTTGGCCCCGTAGATCGCACCTTAGGCGTTCTTTTCGGTATTGCCCGCGCCGTTTTGTTGCTCGGGCTACTCTACCTTCCCTTTCATCTTATGATGGATGCAGAGTCAAAAACTAAATATTTTGACGACAGCAAAACTCATTATATTATCGAGAAAACCTCTATTATCATGACAAAATTCCTTCCCTCTTCTGATGAGGTGAAAGAAAAGGTTGATGAAACAGAGAGTGAAATCAAAAAGAAGCTTTTAGAAAATAATTTTCTTGATGACGGGAAACCTAAAACGCCCACGCAGAAAAAAACTGATCCTGAAACAGGATACCAAACAGACGAACGACAAAGCCTTGAAAGTCTAATTGGCGACAATCCATCGCCTGAATCAGCAAAATCACTCACTGATTTTATTGAAGAACAAATTGCACCAAATAGTCGTGCACCAACATTTAACGAATAAATAAACTTGAAAGTCATCATATGTGCGGTATCGTTGGATTATATAATAACAGCCCGGCAAATCAGGATTTATATGATGCCCTCACCGTTCTTCAACATCGTGGCCAAGATGCCGCAGGCATAGCCACCGAAGATAAAGGTAAATTTTTTGTTCGCAAAAGTAATGGATTAGTACGTGATGTTTTTCATACGCGCCATATGGCACATCTTAGGGGCAATATTGGCATTGGGCATGTTCGGTATCCAACCGCAGGAAGCTCAAGTGCTTTAGAAGCCCAGCCATTATACGTTAATTCCCCCTACGGAATCACTCTGGCGCATAATGGTAATTTGACCAACCATGAAAAATTAGCGGAAGAATTATTTTTATCAGACCACCGTCACTTAAATACGAATTCAGATTCTGAAGTTTTACTCAATATTTTTGCCCATGAGTTACAGCGTCAAAACCAGCCAGATTTGACCAAAGAAGAAATTTTTACGGCGGTTGAAAACATGCATCAGCGTTGCAAAGGCGCTTATGCGGTTGTCGCCAATATTTCTGGTCATGGTATTTTGGCGTTTCGCGATCCATATGGTATTCGTCCTCTTATTTACGGGGAGCGTCACGCTGAAAATGGTAAAAAAGACTATATGATTGCATCCGAAAGTGTTGCACTCGATGCGCTAGGGTTTACAACGATCCGTGATGTTGATCCGGGGGAGGTTATCTATATTGACAATAAAGGCGAACTTCACAGCCATTGTCTAAAATCAAATTTAACCTTCACACCTTGTATTTTTGAGCATGTTTATTTTGCCCGCCCTGATTCCATAATTGATGGCAGTTCGGTTTATAAAGCACGCGTGCGCATGGGTGAATATTTGGCCGATAAAATTATAAAAGAGCGCCCCGATCACGATATTGATGTTGTCATCGCGGTTCCAGAATCAAGTCGTCCGAGTGCGATGGAGCTCGCTGTGCGTTTGGGCGTAAAGTTCCGCGAAGGCTTTGTAAAAAATCGTTATATTGGTCGGACTTTCATTATGCCCGGACAAAAGCAGCGGGAAAAATCTGTAAAGCAAAAACTAAATCCGCTCCCTCTTGAATTTCATGATAAAAATGTCTTATTGGTTGATGACTCGATTGTGCGTGGAACAACATGCCAACAAATTATCCAAATGGCCAGAGACGCAGGCGCCAAAAAAGTTTATTTTGCCTCTGCTGCGCCGCCCATTCGACATCCCAATGTTTATGGCATTGATATGCCTGTAAAATCTGAACTGATCGGTCATGGCAGAAGTGATGAGGAAATTGAAAAAGAGATTGGTGCGGACTGGCTCATTTATCAAGACCTTGAGGACTTGATAAATGCCGTGATACCAACAGATGTTAAAAATAAAGACTACAGATATGAATGCTCCGTTTTTGATGGCAATTATATAACAGATGATATTGATGAAGCGTATCTCAATCATTTGAAAGAGTGCCGAAACGAAAACGCCAAGAACAAAGTTAATCTTTTAGACGAAACAGAATTTACTGAATCTCAAGAAGGTTTTTAAAGCTTACTATGTCAGAGGATTTGAATTTTTCAGGTAAAATTGCCCTTATTACAGGAGCTTCGCGCGGTATAGGTGCCGCCGTTTCAAAAGCTTACGCTAGGGCAGGCGCACATGTTATTTTAATGGCGCGTGATGTAAAAAAACTTGAAGAAGTTGATGACGAAATAAAATCTGAAGGTGGAACAGCGACTTTAATGCCTGCAGATTTGATGGATCTAGATTCTCTCGACAAGCTAGGCCCATTAATAAAGGAACGATTTGGCAGCCTTGATATTCTTATAGGTAATGCAGGCTTATTGGGAACGCTGATGCCACTTCCGCAAATTTCAACGACTGAATTTGATCGCGTCATGATGGTTAATGTTGCGGCAAATTTTAGATTAATAAAAACGCTTGATCCTTTACTGCGTGCATCAAAAAATGGGCGTGCTATATTTGTTTCAACGGGCGCTGGCGTTGTCAAAGGGCGCGCATATTGGGGAACATATTCTGTGAGTAAAGCCGCGCTTGAATCCATGGTACGGGTTTATGCCATGGAAGTGGCGCAAACAAATTTACGCGTTAATTTAATTGACCCTGGTGCCGTGCGGACTGATATGCGTGCGAGTGCCGTTCCTGGGGAAAATCCTGAAACACTGCCCGCGCCCGAAGAAATTGCGAAAATATTCCTTGATCTAGGTGCAGAAAATTGCACAAAAAACGGTCAAACCCTTCAAGCTTAGACACAAAAAAACGAGCATAAAGCTCGCTTTTTATAAAATAATTTTTTGAATAAATTAAGCTGATGCTTTTTTAGTTTGTGCTTCAATCTCAATTGTTTCTTCAACATTATCGTCTTCAAATACTGGACCACTGTCCTGTCCTTTTGCATCTTCATTACGATCAACAAGTTCAATCACGGCCATTGGCGCGTTATCACCATAGCGGAAACCAGCTTTCATGATGCGGATGTAACCACCTTCACGTGTCTTGTAACGCTCACCAAGAGTATCAAATAGCTTTGCTACTTGGTCTTGATCGCGCATACGGCTCATCGCGAGACGACGGTTGGCCAATCCCCCTTTTTTACCCAATGTGATGAGTTTTTCAACAAATGGGCGAAGGTCTTTTGCTTTTGGCAACGTCGTTGTGATTTGCTCGTGCTTCACAAGAGCCGCCGCCATATTCGCAAACATAGCTTGGCGATGTGGTGACTTTCTGTTTAGTTTTCTTTGTTTGATGCCGTGTTTCATGGCTTTAGCTTCCTTGTATTATAACTTTATTATTTTTAGCTATTGAAAGGATCGT
>CALDTV010000001.1 GCA_937923625.1 uncultured Alphaproteobacteria bacterium | reverse complement strand
TAGAGCTTTCGGGCGTCGCGGTCACCGCAGGTCAAGAGATTGCGGTCGCCGATATTCCAAACCTAACCTTCACCCCTGCCGCAGATGAAAACGGCGCAGGCTATGCCGACTTTACGTTCCAAGTCCGCGACGATGGCACAACAGCAGATGGTGGCCAAAACCTAGACCAAACAGCCAATATTATCACCATTGATGTAACTGCCGTTGATGACCCACCAATTTTAGACACCAATGTAGGTATGTCGACATTTGAAGGGTTCACAGAAACTTTAACAACTGCGATGCTATCAAGCAGTGATATTGATACGGCGACAACAGATATTACTTATAGTATTACAAATGCTCCTGCCAATGGTCAGTTAGAATTGACTACAGCCCCAGGTGTTCTTATCACAAGTTTCACACAAGATGATTTAGACAATAATCGCGTTGTTTATGTGCATGACAGCACAGAAACAACAACAGATAGTTTTGACTTTGATGTAAGTGACGCCACGACGAATATTGGCTCTTCAACGTTTAATATTACAATCACACCCATTAATGATGCGCCATTAGGAGCGGATAACACCGTCACAACCTTAGAAGATTCGACTCTAACATTTGCTGCTGCTGACTTTGGGTTTACGGATCCGAATGATACACCCTCTAATAATTTCCAGTCCGTCGTGATTACAACATTGCCAAGCACGGGCACTTTAGAATTATCAGGTGCTACAGTCACAACAGGGCAAGAAATAACGGCAGCAGATATCGCAAACCTAACTTTTACGCCAGTTGCAAATGAAAATGGCGCGGGATACGCCGACTTTACCTTCCAAGTGCGTGATGATGGTGGCACAGCGGGAACAGGCGTTGATTTAGACCAGACACCAAACACCATGACCATTGATGTGACATCGGTCAATGATGCACCAGATGGCACAGACAACACCGTTACCATGTTTGAAAATGCAACATTCACATTTGCAGAAGCAGATTTTGGTTTAACGGATGTAAACGATACGCCAGCAAATAACTTTAACAGCGTTATCATTACCGCTATTCCAACATCAGGTGCCTTAGAATTATCGGGCGTGGCGATCACAGCAGGACAAGAAATTTTAGCCACAGATATCCCTAATTTAACATTCACGCCAGCGTTGAATTTAAACGGTAATGCTTATGATAGTTTTGATTTTCAAGTGCGCGATGATGATGGCACAGCCAACGGTGGCGTAGACTTAGATAGCACACCAAATACAATCACGTTTGATGTTATCCCTGTGAATAGTGAGCCATTTGGCGCAGATAATACGTTAAGCACCTTAGAGGATACAGCTTATAACTTCACCGAGTCTGATTTTGGTTTTAGTGACCCAAATGATATTCCAGTTAATGTTCTAGAATCTGTCATTATCACAACATTACCAGCAGATGGTATTTTAGAGCTTTCGGGTGTTGCCGTGACGGCAGGGCAAGAGATTTTGGCGGCAGATATTCCAAATCTAAGCTTTACGCCGACAGCAAACGAAAATGGTACAGGCTATACAAATTTCACCTTCCAAGTTAAAGATGATGGCGGCACAGCCAATGGTGGTATAGAAATTGACCAGACGCCAAACACCATCACCTTTGATGTTATTTCAGTGAATGACGCCCCAGATGGCACAGATAATACCGTAACGACTTTAGAGGACACACCGTTCACATTTAATGCCTCTGATTTTGGTTACAGTGATGCAGACGATACACCAGCCAATAATTTTGATGCTGTAATTATCAGTACACTTCCCGCAAATGGTGCATTAACACTTTCTGGTGTGGCGGTGACTACAGGGCAAGAAATTGCTGTCGCAGATATTGCAAATTTAGTTTTCACACCTGCTTTAAATGATAATGGCGCGGGATATGCTGATTTCACTTTCCAAGTTAAAGATGATGGTGGCACGGCGAATGGTGGTATTGATACTGATCCAACAGCCAATAGAATTACTATTGACGTTACAAGTGTAAATGATGCACCAGATGGAACCGACAACACTGTCACAACATTGGAAGACACACCATTAAACTTCACGATAGCAGATTTTGGCTTGACTGATGCAAGTGATAGCCCAGCGAATAATTTTCAATCGGTTATCATTAGAACTCTTCCTGCTAATGGTATATTAGAAATATCAGGAATAGCCGTTACAGCGGGGCAAGAAATTTCGGCAAGTAATATTCCTAACCTTACATTTACACCAGCGGCGAATGAATTCGGCGCCTCTTATAGCGACTTCACATTTGAAGTGCGCGATGATGGTGGTACAGCAGATGGCGGCGTCAACCTAGATCCTGTTGCGAACACCATGACGATTGATGTGACAGCGGTAAATGATGCACCAGATGGCACAGACAACACCCTCACAACATTAGAAGACACACCATTAGGATTTAATGCAACAGACTTTGGCTTTTCTGATGTTATCGATACGCCTAATGATAATTTCGAGGCAGTTATTATCACAACAATTCCAACATCAGGTGTTCTTGAACTTTCAGGTGTGACGGTAACAGCAGGACAAGAAATTCTTGTCACTGACTTACCAAACTTATTTTACGTGCCAGCCTTAAATGACTCTGGCTTGGCGGCGGATGGCTTTACCTTCCAAGTGAAAGATGATGGTGGCATTGCGAATGGCGGTATTGATACAGACCAAGCCCCAAATACGCTTACAATTGATATTACCCCTGTTAACGAAGCACCAGACGGAACAGATAATACAGTTACCGCCTTAGAAGATGTACCGCTTACGTTTAATGCCGCAGATTTTGGCTTTACGGATGTTGATGACGTTCCAGCGAATAATTTGCAGTCTGTTATTATTACAACACTCCCAAGTGATGGCATACTTGAACTTTCTGGTGTGGCGGTGACAGCAGGACAAGAGATTGCCTTGGCAGATATCCCTAACCTGACATTTACAGGTGCAACAAACGAATATGGCGCAGCTTATAGTGACTTCACCTTCCAAGTGCGCGACGATGGTGGCACGGCAAATGGCGGTGTAGATTTAGACCCTGTTGCAAACACCATGACCATTGATGTTACCGAAGTAAATGATGCCCCTGACGGTGCCGACATTACATTAACCACGCTTGAAGATACGCCTTTAACTTTTGATGCGGCAAATTTTGGTTTTACGGACGTTAGTGATAGCCCTACAGATAATTTACAATCCGTCATTATCTCTACCCTTCCGAGCAATGGCGTTCTTGAGCTTTCTGGCGTGGCGGTAACAACAGGGCAAGAGATTGCGGTGACAGATATTCCAAATTTAGTTTTCACACCTGCCTTAAATGACAATGGTACTGGCTACACTAACTTTACCTTCCAGGTAAAAGACGATGGCGGTATTACCAATGGCGGTATTGATACAGATCAAGTTGCCAATACGGTCACAATTGATGTGACATCCGTGAATGATGCCCCAGCAGGAACAGACAACACCGTCACAACACTTGAAGATACAACGCTTAACTTCACCGCTGCTGACTTTGGCTTTAGCGATGTTGATGATAATCCAGCCAATAACTTTGATAATATTATCATTACGACTATCCCTGTAAATGGAACGTTTGAATTATTTGGTGTTGCCGTAACAGCAGGGCAAGTGATTGCCGTCGCAGATATCCCGAACCTTACTTACTTGCCAGCCTTAAATATCAATGGCGCCGCATCTGATGGCTTTACTTTCCAAGTTCAAGATGATGATGGCATTGCCAATGGTGGTATTGATACAGACCAAACACCAAATCAAATGACCATTGATGTCACATCCGTGAATGATGCACCTGATGGTACAGACAATGTTGTCACAACATTAGAGGATACTGATTATACATTTGCACCAGCGGACTTTGGATTAACCGATGTGAATGACGCACCGGCGAATAATTTAGCTTCTGTTATCATCAACACACTTCCGACCGATGGTATCTTAAACCTTTCTGGTGTTGCCGTAACAGCAGGGCAAGAAATTTCAGCCTTGGATATTCCTAATCTTACATTCTCCCCTGCGACAAATGAAAATGGCGCAGCTTATAGCGATTTCACCTTCCAAGTACGCGACGATGGTGGCACGGCAAATGGTGGTGTAGATTTAGACAGTACACCAAACATCATGACTATTGATGTCACATCGGTGAACGATGCGCCATCTGGTGCAGATATTACGCTGACAACATTAGAAGATACAGCCCTAACATTTACCGCTTCAGACTTTGGCTTTAGCGATACAGATGATGTCCCTGCCAATAACTTTGATAATATTGTTATTACAACCATCCCCACAAATGGAACGTTTGAATTATCTGGTGTTGCCGTAACAACAGGGCAAGTGATTGCTGTGACCGATATCCCAAATTTGGTTTATCTGCCTGACCTTAACACAAATGGTTTAGCCTCTGATAACTTTACCTTCCAAGTACAAGATGATGGCGGCGTTGCCAATGCGGGTATTGATACCGACCAAACGTCAAATACAGTCACAATTGATGTTACCCCTGTTAATGACGCACCTGATGCAACAGACACAACTGTGACAACGCTCGAAGATACAGATTACACATTTAACTTAACAGATTTCGGCCTAACAGATACAAGTGATGTGCCAGCGAATAATCTATCTTCTGTTATCATTAACACACTTCCAGCCGATGGCATTCTAACACTTTCTGGTGTTGCCGTGACAGTAGGGCAAGAAATTTCAGCCTTGGATATTCCTAACCTTACATTCTCCCCTGCGACGAATGAAAATGGTGCAGGATATGCTGATTTCACCTTCCAAGTCCGTGATGATGGCGGCATTGCGAATGGTGGTATTGATTTAGATAGTACGCCAAACACAATGACAATTGATGTCACATCCGTAAACGATGCACCGCAAGGAACAGATAATAGCTTAACCACATTAGAAGACACGCCTTACAATTTCAGTGTCGGTGACTTTGGCTTCACAGACATCAACGATATGCCAGCAAACAGCCTTGCAGGTGTAATCATTAGCTCCCTGCCCGCGAATGGTGTGCTAGAGCTTTCTGGTGTTGCGGTCACACTGGGGCAAGAAATTGCCGTGGCTGATATTCCAAACTTAAGTTTCACACCAGACTTAAATGATTTTGGTGCAAACTATACAGACTTCACCTTCCAAGTCCGTGATGATGACGGCACAGCAGGTGGCGGCGAAGATACGGATCAAACAGCCAACAGAATCACATTTGATATTACCGCTGTTGATGATGCCCCTATCTTGGATGTAAATAACGGTATCACAATTTTCGAAGGTGACACACTCGCGATCACGACAGCAGATCTTTCCAGCAGTGATGTTGACACCCTTGATCAGGATATTCTTTACACCATCACAAATGCCCCAACAAATGGCCAGCTTGAGCTTTCATCCAACCCTGGCATTGCTATCACTAGCTTCACCCAAGCTGATTTGGCTGCAGGTCTTGTTGTTTACACCCATGATGGCAGTGAAACTATTAGTGATGATTTTGATTTTGACCTAAGCGATGCAACCACAAATATCGGTAGCGCAAACTTTGCAATTACAGTTGTACCCGCCAACGATGCACCACTGGCAGCAGACAACACCATCACATTTGATGAAGATAACAGCTACACGTTCAGCGCCACGGACTTTAACTTTAGCGACCCTAACGACACGATAGCCAACAACCTACAAGCGGTTCGTATCACAACGCTACCTGTAAATGGTGTGTTAACATTATCTGGTGTTCCTGTATCAGCGGGTCAATTTATAAATGTAGCAGATATTCCAAACCTGACATTCACACCAGATTTAAATGGTAACGGAACAGATTACGGCACCTTTACTTTCCAAGTACAGGATGATGGTGGCACAATCGGTACAGGCGTTGATCTTTCAACTGCTTACACGATGCATTTGGATGTCACCCCCGTCAATGATGCGCCAGATGACATAGACTTAAGCAACACATTCTTCCCAGAAGGCATAGACACGTGGAACGTTGGTATCATTAGTGGCGCAGATGTTGATAGCAGCAACCTTATTTATACAATTGTTTCTGCCGACCCCATTTTCTCTATTACCAACGGTAATATTCTTACCACAAATGGCGCACAAATATTTGGTACAGACCCAAGCAGTTACAGCGTTACACTTCGTGTGAGTGACGGAGCGCTGACCTATGATGAAACATTCACGATCACTTTAGAACCAGAGCTCATTAATATTCCACAGACTGACCCAACGGATGCATTTGATACGAATAGGACAACCATCGGCGGAGGAAGTAACGATCTTGACACAGGTAGACCAGCGTTAGAATTTTACATTCGTAACTTCATGGATGAAATTCGTAATGGCTCTCTCTTCCGTTATGGCGGTGAAGGCTTAATCGACTCATCATTATCATCATCAGACAATCCGATGAAAGATGTTTTCTATGGTAATAATGGCGTTGAAGAAATCATCAAGAGAAACATCATTGTTCGTTTACAAGAGCTATCATCAGATATTCGTGAGGAGACTGACGCAGAAGTAAGCATCGAACAGCTTGCTGAAATTTTTGGTCTAGATGTTATTCTTTTCGATATGCAAGGGGCAGAAAGCCTTGACGATGATAGCAATAATAAAGCAGATGAAAGCGTCACAGTTTACGACACCAACGCAATTTATAAAGCGCTCGTTAGCCTGAATGAAAACACGGACACAGACGAAGCTGAAGAAGGTGACGGAATTATTGGCAGAAGCAACAACGAAGCAAGACAATATCTTCATAGACAATTAGATGAAGCCGCGCTTTATTATCAAAGTAAAAACACAAAACTCATGAAAGCTTTCGATAAAGATAAGCAGACTTAATTCAATTTGTAGATAAAGTTGAAATTTAATTGAAGCTATAAGTCACACCGCCATATACGGCGTGATCATTATATTCTTCTTTATATTCAAAATCATATCCTGAATATAATTCGACTTTTTTCGATATTTTTGCGTCCACAGCTGCCCCAAGATTAACTTGGTGCTTCTGCGCTTCAAATCCACGCGATATAAAAAGCTCTTCTGGATCAGCAACAAAATTTGCAGATGTTTTGGGTAAAAGGTGTTACCCATATTTTAACTTTTTTTATCGTTGGCACGAAAAGCATGATTAAAAAGAAGGATCTTCTCTAACGCTCGCACAATTTTCGATTAAAGCGCCTGTTTTTCTCAGCGTTAGATTAACCCTAACGTTTTGAAACTCGTCGTTCCATTTCGTGAGACGATTAAATGATCGTGAATTACAATGTCAAATGGTTTCGCGGCGGCTTGAATTGCTTTTGTCATTTGAACATCGGCATCACTGGGCGAAGGGTCACCGCTGGGGTGATTATGGACAAGGATAATGGCTGTTGCGCCAAGCTCTAATGCGCGCTTCATAATTTCCCGTGGGTAAGCTGGCGTGTGATCAACAGTGCCAGATTGTTGGACTTCATCAGCAATAATTTCATTTTTCTTGTTGAGGAATAACAACCGAAAATGTTCTTTATTCTCATTGGCCATGGCGGCGGAAACATAGTCAATTAAACGCTGCCAACTGCTTAAAACAGGTCGTTCCATCATATCTTGTTGAAGCAGTTTCAGCCCAGCCATGCGAATGGCACGGATAGCAACAGCAGTATTGTGACTAATGCCATTCACCGATTGCAAATCATTTAGTGAAGCATTCAAGATCCCGTTCATATTCTTAAAACGATCAATCAACATTTTAGCAATCGGCTTAACATCTTTGCGCGGTATCGCCATGAACAAAATAAGCTCCAACAGCTCATAATCTGGCAATGATTCAGGCGCATTTAAAAACCGTTCTCGCAAGCGATCCCGATGGCCTAAATAATGCGGCTTTTCTTTTTTTTGCGGCTCAGCCATAAGGAGGCCGCGTAAAACCCGCAGGGGAATTTGTGAAGATTTCAAAACCTGTCTCGGTCACAGCCAAGCTATGCTCATATTGTGCGCTTAAGCCACGGTCACGGGTAACGGCTGTCCAGCCATCCGCTAGAATTTTGGTGTGATATTTCCCCGTGTTAATCATTGGTTCAATCGTGAAAAACATACCGGGCTCTAAAACCTCACCCGTAGACGGCTCCCCAAAATGGACAACGCTGGGCGGTGCGTGGAAGGTACGTCCTAAGCCATGACCGCAAAAATCACGCACAACGGAAAAACGGTTTTTGTGCGCTAATTCTTGGACAGCAAATCCAACATCACCCAATGTTGCACCGGGTTTCACCGCTTCAATGCCAACCATTAAACAATCATAGGTCACATCGCAAAGTCTTCGTGCTTTAACAGAAATTTTATCGCCAACAAAAAACATACGAGAGGTGTCACCGTGCCAACCATTTAAAATAACGGTTACGTCAATATTTAATATGTCACCTTCCTGAAGTGATTTATCCTCAGGTATCCCATGGCACACCACATGATTAATTGAAGTGCAGATAGATTTTGGAAAACCTTTGTAATTTAACGGCGCAGGGATCGCGCCGTGTTTAGTGATAAATTTATTACAAAGCTCATCCAGCGTTTCTGTTGTTACGCCGGGCACAATATGCGGCGTAATCATATCAAGCGTTTCCGCTGCTAACTTCCCTGCGGCGCGCATACCCTCAAAGTCAGATTCAGTGTGTAGCTCAATGCCGCTGGCGTTATATTTGCTGGGTTGTGTCATCATGTGAGGCAGTTTATATATAAGGCATCACATTTCAAGAGGCTTTAATAAAAGAAGAGCAAGATGACAGACAAGGTTTTTACAGCGGCGCTTATTATTATTGGCGATGAGATTTTATCAGGCCGCACGCAGGACAAAAATACCGCCTATATTGCGGAAAATCTTAATAAAATTGGCGTGCGCCTAATGGAAGTGCGCGTGATACCTGATGACCGCCAAAAGATAATTGATACCGTTAATGAAATGCGCGACACAGAAAATGGCGGCCATGACTATGTGTTTACCACGGGCGGCATTGGCCCTACCCACGATGACATCACAGCAGAGAGCATTGCCGCCGCGTTCGGTGTGGAATTAGAACTGCGCGATGATGCCTATGCGGAATTACTCGCTTATTATAAAGACGAAAGTGAAATTACCGAAAGCCGCAAAAAAATGGCTTATATTCCCAAAGGTGGTGAATTAATTGACAACCCCGTTAGCGGCGCACCAGGGATCAAAATTGGCAATGTCTTCATCATGGCAGGCGTCCCCCGCATCATGCAAAGCATGTTTGACGCTGTTGCCCCAACCTTAAAAGGCGGTAAGTCTGTCATATCACGTAGTGTGACGGCTGATCTGCCTGAGAGTATTATCGCCGACGGATTAGCCGTCGTTCAGAATAACTATGATGATGTCTCCATTGGGTCATATCCTAAATATCAAAATGGAAAATTCGGCACGAGCCTTGTGATGCGCGGCATTAATGAAGATAGCTTGGAAAAAGCCGTGAATGACGTAGCGGAACTCGTGAAATCTCTTGGCGAAGACAACCCGATCATCGCTTAAAACTTTAATTCTATCATAAAATATTTGAACTTTTTGTGCATTGTTGCGTTCGTACGGCGTAAAGAAAAGGAAATATAATGACAATATTAAATGATACAAGATTTATTGACGGCTTAGAAGATAACACTCGAAAGTCGATGATAGAACTCCTGAACAAAAATCTAGCTGATACCACTGCACTAACGCTCGCTGTCAAGCAAGCACACTGGACACTTAAAGGAGCGGGCTTCATCGGCGTACACGAACTGCTTGATGATGTTGCAGATAGGCTTCGTGAGAGCAGTGATGAAATGGCAGAACGTATCATGATCATCGGCGGCCAAGCCATGGGCACCATCGAGGCTGTGAACAGTAGTAACTCTATGGAAAAATATCCGACAGACATCAATAATGTAGACGACCATATCAATCATTTAGTTACGCGCTTCGCAGCGGTTGGGAAGAACATACGCAAAGCCATAGCAGAAGCAGGTGATGCAGGCGACGAAAACACCGCTGACCTCTTCACAGGCATCAGCCGTCAAATTGACAAAGACAGCTGGTTCATAGGCGCTAACATCCAAAAATAAAATATCTACGTATATTGAAAAAGCCCCGCAAAACGCGAGGCTTTTTTTTTAAAACTTCACTTGCGAGCGTGTGATAAAGATCGTTGGATCATCATTTGGCGTGACGGCGTTTTCATCCGTATCAACAAAAATTACGTTGCTCATCAGGCGCATATTATTGTTGAGATACCAGTTTGCCCCAAGGGTAACATTATTCATCTCGCCGCCATTAATGCCGCCATCATTTAAATCCAGATGCGAATAGCGTGCCGCAAGCTCAAGCGCGCCCCAGCCGCCATTGGCGGGATCGAATGGCTTAGCGGGCTTAATGCCACCAAACGCGCCTTTGGAAATTTTGTACGGGCGGCTCTCTCCCGTTAGAGTATAAGCGATTTGCGCGGACGCCCCATTAAAGCGGGGATCATTACCCGCTTCATTTTCAACATCGGCCATCACATATTCCCCTTGGATAGAAAATGGCCCCGCAACGGCAGCGGCCTCAAGACCGACAACCGTAGAGTTTTCACCATCATTAATCACAGCAGAAACAGAATCAGACGTTTGCAAACGATTTTCACCGCGTGAGTCATAATCAAAGCGGTCATTGGCTTGGTCTGGCTTACGATAACTCGCAGACGCGCCCAAATGGACAAGATTTTTACCATCCTTATAAGGCGTCCCTGCCAAGCGTCCAGCTACAGAGAATTGCTCATCATCGTTGCTTTGTCTACCTGCATCATCGTTAAACACACCAAGAGCAACATGGTAATTCTTCCCGTGGTTCAGCACCCCTGCCCCAATTTGTTCCGACGTCGAAAATGGCTCAGTTGCAGCAGAGCGTTCGATGAATGTAATATCATTCGAGCTTGTCATATCTTCTAATGAATAGCCTGGCTTGAAATGTCCCACACGAATTTCAGTATCTTCGATACCTGTGTAATTCATATAAACACCTTTCAGCGCCACACCCTCATTGGCAAAATCTATTTCAGCCTTATAACCAAAATCTTTGGCAACTTTTCCTTTCATACCCAACCGCGCACGACGAAATTCTGCACCATTAGGGTGGTCAACAACGTCATCATCAATGCTTCCCGCATCAAGGTGAATACGTCCCATTGGCTGAAATGAAAAATCCCCTTTTTGAAATTTAGGCGCACCGCCCTTCATCGAAATTTTCACATCATTTGACGCACCACCCGCGGCAGGGGCAATATTCGCCGCCATATTTGACGCGGCTTGATCTGCTTTTACTTCAATCGCTTCAATTTTTCTTGTTACGCTTGCTTGTTGCGCGGCCACATCAGCTTTTTCCGCCGCGCGCTCTGCCTTCATGGTGTTAATTTCTTGCATCATAATGCGCATTTGCGCTTCCATAGCGGCGATTTTATCGTCTTTTGCATCCGCCAAAACGGGGGATACTGTTACCAGTAAAATAGCCGTTGTGGCCAGAAGTGATTTTGAAAATTTAGACATGATGTTATGAACCTTTAAAATTATTTAATTAAGAATGATTATCATTACCAACGAGAAGAGCCTCACGTCAATCCCCCTATTGGCATTTATTAATACTTAGTGACGCAGGTACCAAAAAAATAAAAAACCCCTATAATATTGTTTTTGATTATTTCTCCTTAGCAAGGGGAAAACTGCAATACCAGTCTTGTAAAAATTTATTTTACCGCTACAAATTATAAGTCCACAAACATCAAACTATAAGAGCGCGTTTTATGATCCCACGCTACACCCGTAAAGAAATGGCCGATATTTTCGAGCCTGAAAATCGTTTTAAAATCTGGTTAGAGATCGAGACGCTAGCTTGTGAAAAAATGGCAGATCTAGGTGTTATACCCGAAGCCTGCCCCAAAGCATTGCGTGACAAAGGTGGTTTTGATGTTGCCCGTATTGATGAAATCGAAGCTGAAGTAAAGCATGACGTCATTGCGTTTTTAACCAGCGTGGCTGAGCATATCGACGACCCCGAAGCCAGCCGCTATGTCCACCAAGGGATGACCAGCTCTGATGTTGTCGATACGTGCTTTGCGAAACAACTCACCGAAGCCGCCGATATTTTATTGGGCGACCTAGATCGTCTTTTGGCGGCACTGAAAAAACGCGTGATGGAGCATAAAGAAACATTATGTATTGGTCGTTCCCACGGCATTCATGGTGAGCCGACAACATTTGGTTTAAAATTAGCAGGACATTATGCCGCTTTTGCGCGGGCAAAAAAACGCTTGATTGCGGCACGTGAAGAGATTGCGGTCTGCACTATCTCTGGCGCTGTTGGGACGTATGCCACCGTTAACCCGCAAGTTGAAGAATATGTTGGCAAGAAAATGGGACTACGCCCTGAAACCGTTGCGACACAAGTTATACCGCGGGATCGTCATGCAACATTTTTCTGCACGCTGGGTGTGATTGCCTCTTCTATTGAAAATTTCGCCGTCGAAATCCGTCATTTACAACGCACCGAAGTACGCGAAGCGGAAGAATTCTTTGCCAAAGGCCAAAAAGGCTCTAGCGCGATGCCGCATAAACGCAACCCGATTTTAAGTGAGAATCTTACAGGTTTGGCGCGTTTGGTACGTGCCACGGTCACCCCTGCCCTTGAAAATGTCGCGCTCTGGCATGAACGTGATATCTCCCATTCCTCCGTGGAGCGTAACATCGGCCCTGATGCCTGTGTCACGCTTGATTTTGCGCTGAACCGTATGGTGGGATTGGTCGAAAATCTCCTTGTCTACCCTGAGACAATGATTGAGAATTTAGAAAAAATGGGCGGCCTTGTGTTCTCGCAACGTGTCCTCCTCGCGCTGACACAAAATGGTATTTCCCGCGAAGAGGCGTATCGCATTGTTCAACGTAACGCGATGAAAGTTTGGGAGGCAAAAGGAAAGAATAAGCTACTCGACTTCCTCCTCGAAGACGAAGACGTCACCGCAAAAATGAGCGAAGGCGACATCAAAGCTATTTTTGATTATGCCGCCTACACCCGCCATATTGATTCAATTATTCAACGTGCTTTGGCATCATAAATTACTGATGTGTTAATGCAGGGCCAATACCACGATTTGCTCTAGCAAAATCTTTGAAGTCGTCGCGGGCTTTTTTAGCAGCGCTTGCCGGATCAAGTTTAGTATCTTCCTTCATGTATTTATCACGCTGTTTCCTCATCCACATAAAATTGCCATGCACCTGACGAACTGTTGAAATATCAACCTCTATACCTTCCTGCTCTTTTAAGAAATCCGCTAATTCAATTACAGCGCCGGTAAGCACATCAACTTCTGTCGGTTTACCATTTTCAAAATCCACGGCTGTTGATGCCAAATGGTCAAGACCTTTCTTATAATCTAATGCTCTTTCTGGATTATATTTCCCAACAATATTTTCTGACATACCAACATGTTTTAGCACATCGAAAACCTCAGACATCATCTTTGCCTCAAGATCATATTCTTTGCTGTCCGACAATAATTCATTCAATTTTAAACCTGTAATTGTTGAGCGTAAGTTTGCGGCGGTATTACCAATTAATTTTGTACAAGTTTCGTCAATAAGTTTTTCTCTTGTAGCTGCGACAATTGGAAGTAGTCCTGGCTCATCTTTAGGATCAATCATATCTTTTAAGAACTGAAGTCTTTCTTTAATTATAGGATCATCTTCGTTGGTCGCCGCCATCAAAATTTTGCCTAATCTACCAGGTTCGCTTCCTTTTACTACTAAATCACCGTGAAATAAATTCGCGCTTGTTCCCACACGCTCTGCGGAAATATCAACAACACCACCAATGATGCCAGCTCCTGCTTCGTGTATAACTTTCATGATTAAATCGTCTGGATCTGCAGCGGATTTTGGTAAATTGGGGTTACTAACAAGATCACGAAAATATGTTGGGTAACCATTTTGTAAAAAAACAACGGCCGTCCCTTCCTTTAAAAGGGGCTTTAATTGATCTGCAATCATGTGCCATTTTCGGATCAGCCGGATATGCAATTGCAACAATATCTTGCTGTCCCAAAGCTTCGCCATTCTCCGCAAATTTCATAGAAACAGATTTCTCCGTGTCTTCAACCAATCCGTCTTTAGTTTTCCCCTGAAAATGAATGCCGCCGGTAATTTGTAGCAACCCTAAAGTTGGTTGTCTTGCTATCGCGCTAATATCACATTTTTCTGTATCAAGATGTGCAGCAAAAGTTCCCCCAATTGCCCCTAATCCTAAAACCGCAATTTTCATTTTTTCTGTTGCCATCAATTTACTCCCTGACTTATTTCACTGTTTTCAATAATAACGCACGTTAATAAGACATAACAGCCATGTCAAATAATAATATGAAAAAAATAAATTCGTTTACCGCCTCTGTACAGTGGCCTTTAAATCACTTAATAATAAGATTAAATTTTAACGATAAGAGGATCTCATGAAGGGCGATAAAGAAGTTATAAAATGCCTAAACAATTCCCTAAAAGGTGAATTGACCGCGATTAACCAATATTTTCTTCATGCAAAAATGCTAGAAGATTGGGGCGTCACAAAGTTGGCCAAACATGAAAAAGCCGAATCCATTGAAGAAATGGTGCATGCGGAAAAAATTATTGACCGTATCTTGCTTCTTGAAGGCTTGCCTAATTTACAAGATTTGGGAAAAATTCAAATTGGTGAGAATGTTGAAGAGATCATTAAAGCTGATATGTTATTAGAGATAGCAGGCATCAAAGAATATCGCGAAGGGATCGCCGTTTCCGAAAAAGCAGGTGATTACACCACGGCGGATTTGTTTAAAGCTATCTTGGCCGAAGAAGAAGAACATTTAGATCATCAAGAAACACAATTAAAGATGATTGAAGATATGGGAATTCAAAACTTTATTGCTCTGAATTCTAATAGTGAAGATGAACAAGCCACTTAATTATAAAAAAAATAATAAAGCCCTCCTTCTGGCGGGGGGCTTATATTTAATTGCTTTTACCTTTTTGAATGGTTGCGCGGCAACACAAGGGACGCCCTTGGCTACTTATCAAAATATGACTTGCGGTGAAATACTGGCCGAGATGGAAACATTAAATAGTCAAATTTCAGAAGCCAAGAACAACAGCGAAGTTGGTCGCGCCGTAGATACTGGCGCCAGTGTGGCTGTAACAGGGGCTTCCGTCGCGGGTGTACCCTACGTAGGGGCGGCTTACAGTATTGGCAAAACACTTTTTAATCATGCAAAAGTCACAAGACGTAGCAACGCCGATATTGCCCAAGAAAATTTATATAATGTTGAAAGCATCGCCTATGAAAAAGGGTGTTTGTAATCGCTTAAAAAAGATCTTTCTTCCCTCAGGTCACTTTTTATCCCCCAAAGCATGGGGAAATAATTGGAATTACGGGAAAACGAAGGTCGGTTTCAGCCCGAAATTGATTTAAAAACATGCCAGTCACCCCCATCATCGCTTGCTGTCCCAAACTTATGATGGCCTCATCTGGTAAATATTCTTGTAATTTTTCTAAGAAATTTTCTGCTCCATTATATTGCATCATCGCATGAACATGCGCGCCAGTCATATCAAAGGTTTGCGTTGGGTCTTTTAAATTTTCTAAGATAACGACACCCGTTGTTTCTTTTACTGACTTATATTTTAGCGCACCTGCCTCTAAGCCATTCAGCATGTTAATTGCCTCGTTCGCAATTTCACAAACCTGATGACGCGTCCTATGAGCCATCGTGGCAAAATGCTCACGCAATTCAGGGGGAAGCGCCTCCCAAGAATCATATATTAAATTCCCCCTATAACCATCATCTTCAGGAGACATCTGCACCAAAGTCGCCGATGGAGCGTCATGGGTCATCGTTTCTGTTATAGATTCAGCCTGCGCCATTCCCTGCGCGACAACAAAGCTTTGGACAAGCTTTAGACCCGTTAGAGCGATATCCGACATTGAAACAATAAATCCCATATATTCAAAATACGCCATATTTCATCATTATGTCAAACTTTAATTGTTTGCAAATCATTATCAATTGCAGTAACTTTAATGAATAAGGCGAATCATTCGCATTCTCATACTTTTTAAAGGACATTGTGATGTATATCTGTAGCTGCAATCCATTTACAGACAAAGACCTTGATAAAGCTCTGAAAAACGAGGCGGTTAAAAAGAAAACGTCTGACATCTATAAAGCATGCACAGGCGGAGAGAAACCGTGTTGTGGTTCTTGCATCTGTGAAGTCCGCGACCGTATTAATGCCCACAACGAAGAAATTACAGCAATGGCGGCGGAATAATCTGACAATTCATTATTGAAAATAAATTATTGTTCCGCTATAACATCTTAAATTAAATTTTAGGAGTTATGATGGACGCCCCCACGCAAGACACACAATTATTATCGCCGATTATTGCTGTCAATAATATTTCTCCCTTTTCGCGCTTTAGCAAAGTTGGCGATCCAGATGATTTTTTAAATTCAGCCATACGACATGAAGATGAAAAACAAGGCCATGCACGACTAATCTTTGAAGCGCGTCAAATTATAGACCGTGTTGATCCTAAAATTTGCGAGTTTTTAAGAGAATTTAATCTTCGGGCTGAGCCAGAGCCGATAAATGGATTAAGTGATGAAGTCATAGAAAAACTAGATGGCGCTCCCAAAGAACTTTTGGTTGCACTGCTGCAATATATTGATTTTACGCCAAGTGACGGAGAGCTTGACCTTGATGTTGAAGAAAGAAATACCCAAACATTAGCCAAATTTATTGCTGAACGCTTTACAGCAATCTGCCTCGTGGCACATGGGAAAAAAATGAACAAGGAAACCACCTCTTTTTACCCTGAAAGACATGAAAAAGTATTAACGAATAGATCGTTTCAAATTGCCAATTGGATGAAGGAATTAGATACAGCCCGCAAAGTATTCGGAGATTTCATGCAAGCAGGATGTGAAGTCCAAGACGCCTACATTAATAGTCGCGAAGTACAAAACTGTCCGATGGAGAGAAAATTGTCTCGTATTGGCATAACACCAATATTTGCTTAAACCATGCCTTGTAATTGCCATGATAGCATGGCAGTTTTCACGCATCGTACAACTTCATAGGAAATTCACATCATGCTGAAGACTATCATATTATTATTCGGGAGCTTACTTATTATGACTGCAACAACTGACACGACCAACGCGGCGGAAATTGATCCAGAAAACACTGTTTACATGGATTTAAAAGATGGTCGTGTGACGATCAAACTTATGCCGGACATCGCACCAAAACATGTTGAGCGTATTAAAGAACTTACCCGTGATGGTTTTTACGATGGTATTGTTTTTCACCGCGTGATCGAAGGATTTATGGCGCAAACAGGTGACCCAACAGGGACAGGCATGGGCGGATCAGACAAGCCAGATTTAGAAGCAGAATTTAATGATTATAACTTTGGTCGCGGGACAATTGGCGCGGCACGTTCTGGCTCCCCTGACAGTGCCAACTCACAATGGTTTATTTGCTTTGATGATTGCAGCTTTTTAAACAACCAATACACCGTTTGGGGTCAAGTGGTCGATGGCATGGATCATGTTGATGCCATCACACGCGGCGAGCCGCCAGCGAATCCAGACAAGATCGTGAAGATGCAGGTTATGGCTGATGCTTCACAAGACGCCAGCGCAGAAGCGGCAGAATAAATCTGAATGGAACTACCAATCTATCAGGTAGATGCTTTTACCAATGAAACCTTCGGCGGCAACCCAGCCGCCGTTGTGCCTTTAAAGACATGGCTTGACGATGATGTGCTATTGAAAATAGCGGCTGAAAACAATCAATCCGAAACGGCTTTTTTTATACCCACTAAAAACGGGTTCTTCATCCGCTGGTTTACCCCAACCATGGAGGTCGACTTATGCGGCCATGCAACCCTTGCAACGTCGTGGGTAATTTTTAATAAACTCGGATATGATAAAGATCAAATTCATTATCAAACAAATGAGTCTGGTGATGTAATTGTTGAAAAATCCACTGCTAAAAACTGTGACGGCATCACACTTAATTTCCCCATATGGACAAGCGAAAAGTCCGACGTGATTGATCCCATTATTGAACAAGCCTTCGCACGTGCGCCGCTTGAAATTTATAAAGGCAAAAAATGGGTGTGCGTGTATGACGACCCAGACTTTATTCGAAACGTGTCGCCAGATATTGATTTGGTCAACAGCGTTGATTGCCAAGGTATCGTCATTACAAGCAAAAGTGATGATCCAGAATTTGATTTCATCTCCCGCAATTTCGCCCCACAAAGTGGTATCCCTGAAGATCCTGTGACTGGTGTTGCCCACTGTATTTTAACGCCGATTTGGGCAGAGAAATTAAATAAAACCAACTTTAGAGCGCGCCAAGTTTCTGCTAGAGGTGGTAATTTAGATATAGAGTTGAGAGGAAGTCGTGTTTTCTTAACAGGCGAAGCCACGCTTTATATGCAAGGTACAATATTTGTTTAAGGCTAAAACGTCATCGCAAGGCGGGCTATTAGCCCAACGCGGCAATTTAGAATGTTTTAAAAGTCACTGGATTACTTCGCCAAGCTCGCAGTGACGAAGAATTATTAATCTTTCTTTTCTTCCTTAGCCTCAACATCACCAGCCGCAGCAGGCACTTCTTCAACAGGCTCGGGCCTTGGCGTTTTTTCACGCTCCTGACTCGCCAGCGTTTCCAGCTTTTTAGCCTCGGCTTCATCAGGCGCCAATTTATCAACAAGCTTCATCAACTTATCAATCGTGTTCTCAATCATCTTTAAATCTTGCATGGGGTTGGAGGTTTCAAAGCGAAACGTTCCTTGATTATTATCCAATAAAATCAACACATCAGATTTAGGCATCGCCAAAATAGCTTTTAAAATCTTTACACGCTCTTCAGTCATAAATGCATCAACGGCTTTTTTATTCCGCGCACGGATGTGATAATCCTTATTCCATTCGCCTACTTTCACATTATAAGGCGTAATCGCTTCCAACGTTTCTAAAAATAGCACCATTTCCTTAGTACCCGCGCCGATGCCATCGACGAAAGCTTTATCTGTATTAATTTGAAACACCGTGACTTGGCGGTTTTTACGAGCGTCAGGTTTTTGCTGGGTCGCTGAAAAAAGCGACACTGTGTAATTGTTTATATCGCCCTCAACCTCCGATGGGCCAAAGGTCGTACCCGCTTTATAAGTCAATTTATGCTTCGTCGCATAGGCCTTCCACGCTTGCTTTTGCTGGAATAAAATCAGTAGAGACCAGCCAGTCGTCCCTAAAATAATAAGCGCTACAATTAGCCAAAGAAAAATCCAAATCGACAAAATATGCTCCCTTATTACTGTAATTAGTCGTTATTTATTAAAAGTGACGCTTAACCTATAAAACGACGCACCTCTCATTCTACCTCTATTCTACAGCAAGGCGAGAATAAATGTTATTTTATCGCTTATTTCCCCCCTGATTCTGGCAGTTGCCAGCAAAGAGTAAAGATTTTGTTAAAATGTTTACTCTTTCATTAACGCATTGAAATATAACACACTTACGAAAAAACTATGTAAATAAATCGCTACCCTGACGCACAAATTTGCATTTTATCAACCAAAAATGGAATTATAAGATTATAGACATAAAGAGAGACATTCTTAGCGGAACAAGAGGAACAGAACAAATATGACAGAGATCACCAACAGCCCCGAAAATAGTAATGTTGAAACACGCATCATCCCTGGTTTGAAATCAGCCTATGAAATCGTTTCCCTCCCCTTTTGGGCTTGGTTTTGGTTGGATGATTTTATGGTGAAGCACCGCGTTAGTTATACTGGCATTTACGATACTTTCGGACAAAATGGTGATTTTGAACATACCTTAAAACAAATTGCCGAACTGCATCACGAGCACGCCATGCGCGAAGTTTACAAGCTGGCCAATGACAACGAAGCCCAAGACGAGCATTACGCAGAAATCCTCAGCCGCCCCGTTGGAACAAAAAAGAAAAAGGCCATAAACAACATTAACTTGCCCCATATTTATAAATTATTCGGCTTCATGCCCTGCGCCACAACATTGGAAGCCGTGTGGGAACGCCGCAATTATAAAGACCAAAACAAGGTGAATTAAACAAAAAAATTCGTTCAAAAATTCACCCAAGCGTTACCAGAGGACAATAGCGGCAATAGAGTTTGTGTAACACCGCGTATCTCTGTGTATGACTAGAGTAAAACTGAGTACTACTAAAACTATTTCTCCCCCAAAACTTCAAAGGCACTTACATTATGTGAGTGCCTTTTTTTATATAAAACCAAAATCTTTTTCTAAAGCCTCGTACACATCTTTGATGCTTTTTTCATATCTAACTTTATAAGAGCCTCCTGGTCCAGAAGAAAGTTTCTGATAAACAGGTGATTTATCTGGTAGAAAATTTTCAATATCACCAGTAAAAATTTTACTCGCTCTTTTATTTACTGAGTTGCTGTTGCCAAAATTTGTAAAATATATCCTTTTATCAACGTGCTTTCCTAATTCTTTTGATAAAGCTGTAAAACTACTCTTATAAAGCAGTTTTTTCAAATCTAACCTGTCTGAATTTTTTTCATCAAAACCATAACCTAAGATATAAATATCTTCACCATCTTTTATGTATTTCTGCGCTTTTGAAATAGAGTCTGCAACGTCCTTATCATCACCTATCGTTTTTATATTAAGCGATGCAGTATATGCTTGTTCTATGACTGGCTTATTTTCTTTAACATTGTGTTTTGACAATAATTCTTTTATCGCTGGAACAGGGTCAACAAATGGATCATCTCTAATTTTTCCATACATATGGATAAAACTATTTTCTAAAAAGCATATAATATCCTTGTCCGAAGCTTTCAAAAATTGAATTTTCTTTAATCCTTTAAACAAATAACTTTCAAGAGAGACATCATAATTAAAAGTAATAAATTTTACTTTATTATCTTTTAAATCAGATACGTTCCTACAATCTGATAAAATTTTATATAAAATGAAACGATACCAATTATCTTTGAAAGCATTTAAATCAAGAGAATTATCGTTTCCATCATTTATATAAGGTGATTCCTTTATCAGCTTTTCACGATTCACATTCCCCTTACGCTTCTCAAACTCTTTCTCATGCTGAAGTATCACTAATGCAATTACTAGCTTACCAATCCCCTGCAAATCCTTGTTCCATTCAAGAAAATAGTCAATGACAGGTGGATCAACATGCAAAATTCTATCGACAAAGTTTTTTAAGAAAATAATTATTTCTTTTTGGGATGGTTTGTTAAGCTTACCAAGCCTATTCGCCTCACAATATATCGTGTCTATTTCTTCTATATTATTACTAAGACTAGTAGGTTGCTCTCTTTCATACGCTTCTATGAGAGTGTTAGTTAAATTAACAACTCTTTTTACCAAATCTTCTCCTGTAGGGTAATTATAATGCCAGCTAGCACCTGCCCCTAAAATAAAAACAGTCTCTTTCTCAAACATATCTTAAATTCCTAACTCCAACGTCTCTAACTTTTTAATCTCATCTCTAATCTTTGCGGCTTGTTCGAATTCTAAATTTCCGGCGGCTTCGCGCATGTCGGTGCGGAGTTTTTCGATGTGTTTGGTCAGTTGCGCGGGGGACGCATCCAGCGCTTCTTGAGATTGATCAGACAAAGACATAACGGTTTTACGCGTATCAACAGCTTTGTCATGCGCCTTCATCCCTTCCATTAAGTCACCAATTTTCTTTTTAACCGATGCGGGGGTAATGCCGTGTTTTTCGTTATGCGCGATTTGTTTGTTGCGGCGGCGGTCTGTTTCTTCTATCGCATATTGCATTGATCCCGTAATTTTATCTGCGTATAAAATCACCTTCCCTTCCAAATTCCGCGCCGCGCGTCCAATGGTTTGCACCAAAGAGGTTTTCGAGCGCAAGAACCCTTCTTTATCTGCATCCAAAATCGCCATCAACATACATTCAGGAATATCCAGCCCTTCACGTAGTAGGTTGATACCAACCAACACATCAAATTCCCCAAGGCGTAGATCACGGATGATTTCAATCCGTTCCAGCGTATCAATATCCGAGTGTAAATAGCGCACGGCAATACCATTTTCGGTGAGATACTCCGTTAACGCTTCGGCCATTTTTTTGGTCAGGGTGGTGACCATGATGCGCCCGCCCTTCGCGGTGATCTTGTGGCACTCACTCATTAGGTCATCAATTTGCGTTTCTGTCGGGCGAATTTCAACGGGCGGATCAATCAGCCCCGTTGGACGCACGACTTGTTCAACGATTTCACCATCCGCTTGGCTTACCTCCCACTCCGCTGGCGTCGCAGAGACATAAACGGTTTGCGGGCGGAATTGATTCCATTCTTCAAATTTTAACGGGCGGTTATCCATCGCGGCGGGCACGCGGAAACCGTAATCCACCAATGTCGTTTTACGCGCCCGGTCGCCTTTATACATCGCGCCAATCTGGCTGACCATCACATGGCTTTCATCAAGGAACATAATCGCATCATCGGGCATGTATTCAATCAAGGTTGGTGGCGGCGCGCCCGGTGCACGTCCCGTTAAATAGCGGGAGTAATTCTCAATCCCCTTACACATCCCCGTGGCTTCGAGCATTTCAATATCAAACTGTGTGCGCTGCGACAAGCGTTGCGCCTCTAATAATTTGCCTTCGGATTCAAACCACGCAATGCGCTCTTTCATATCTTTTTTGATTTGTTTGACCGCCTGCGTAATGGTTGGCCCAGGGGTAATATAATGTGAGTTCGCGTAAATCCGCACCGCGTCCAGCTTCGCATTTTTCTGCCCCGTTAGCGCATCAAACTCAACAATCTCTTCAACCTCATCCCCGAACAGCGAAAAACGCCACGCGGAATCCTCCATGTGCGATGGAAACAACTCCACCGTATCCCCGCGCACGCGGAACGACCCACGATCAAAACTGATGTCATTGCGTTTATATTGTAGCTCAATCAAGCGCGACATAAGGGCTTGGCGATCAAAAATGTCGCCCTTCTTCACATCAAAGGTCATCGCCTGATAATCTTCTTTTGACCCAATGCCGTAAATGCAAGAAATGGATGCGACTATAATAGTATCCCGCCGCTCGAATAATGCCCGCGTTGCGGCGTGGCGCATACGATCAATTTGTTCGTTTATCGCGCTGTCTTTTTCAATAAAGGTGTCAGTGCGCGGCACGTACGCCTCGGGTTGGTAGTAATCATAGTAGGAAACAAAGTACTCAACCGCGTTATTCGGGAAGAATTCTTTAAACTCCCCATAAAGCTGCGCGGCGAGGATTTTGTTCGGTGCCATGATGATCGCAGGGCGTTGAAGCTCTTGAATCACATGCGCCATCGTGAAAGTTTTACCCGATCCCGTCACCCCAAGAAGCACTTGGTCGGACAGGCCAGCGTTAAGCCCTTCTTTCAGTTTTTCAATGGCTTGCGGTTGATCCCCCGCGGGTTGAAACGGTGATTGCAGGTCAAATTTTGGGCTTTCCTCTAGCGGGACGCCCCTTGCCGCGCTTGCGGCCTGATTTAACTCTACGACACCTTTCATGGAACGTACGCCTACTCTCTCATTTTGTTATTCTGGCGAGCATAACATTCTTTTGAGTAGCGCAAAGGGAGAAATTTCCATAGTTTTACGTAATTAATAACGCATACGTAAGTATTCAACTCAAAGAAAGTAAGATCATGACAACGCAATATAGAAGCCGCGACCTCCCGCCTCTCCAAAAGATGATTGCGTTAGAAGCAGTGCCAGAAAATGACAATAGCACGTTAAAGCCCGGCTCTATTGATCCAGAAACAAAGCTTACTTATGGGGATCTGATGAATTTCCAAAAATCTGAAGGCCGCCATCATGATTGGCATGCGCGAGTAGCTGTAAACGTATAAACTGCCTTTAAGCCGCTATTCTAGGTGGTGCAGGCTTATTATTATCCAAGAGAACATTTGTGAGCCCATGTCGCCCCGGAAGCTCAACATGCACAACATTATGGTCTGGACAGTAGACTTTTGTTTTGACCTCATTCAACAGGAAACTTGGATCTTTTTGAGAAAGATCAATCAAGTCCACACCTTGAACAGCCCCTGTAAAGCTTACTGTTAAGACGTCTTGCACTTCTTCAAATATTACGCGAGATCTTGTCATAAAGAGACATTACTTCAAAAAAATAACTTATCAAGCAAAATATTCTTGAATTATGTAAACAAATACAGTAAGATCCTTTCAAAGGATAAAATATGTCAACAATCACAGCAAATCAGGTTTCTAAGGGCTCTATCATCGTTGGTAACAATCAGAACCTATTATATGTCCATGATGTTATTAAAGGTCTAGACCATGAAAATGAAGAATCCGTCTTAGGCTTAGTTACTTTTCCTATTTTATCAGAAGACCTCTCATTAAGCGGTACTGCCACTATCCCAATAGAGAAATCACAATTGACCAACAGAGACCCAGGAGCCTCTTTTCCCAATAATGCCGTTATTCATGTCGGAGGGAACTCAACATCGCGTTACAATATTGATCAAGATCGATATGCTGTTAATTTAATAGGAAACAGCCCAGCAGATGTTATAGATCGTGCAGAGACTCTTTTCAGTAACTCAATGCAGGCTATGGGGCGTTACAGCACTTTACCAGATGCTGGTGATATTCCCATCCGCACTCAAGATATTACAACGGCGACAGGTTCAGTTGTGGGAGAGCAACAACAACAAGATGCCATAACAGAAAAGAAACCTAAAAAAGCACCTAAATCCAAAGCAAAAAGTTTTGTCGATGTGCCCGATATGTATTTAGAAGATGCCTATGCAGAAAAATTTATTTCGAGCGAAGTTTATACATTATTAACCCAAGGTCGATCAAAAGAAGAGATTCCAACATTAGTTGAAGCGCTTGCCTTAACACAAAATGACGATAAAGAGCCTCTTTTAAAATATATTAAAGGGAAATCCTTTAGTGAGGTTTTTGAACAAAGCGGCGTTGATGAAAGTGATATTTATGATAATCCAGTTCTCAAGTCCGTTGAAGATATGTCTTTGGCAGATGCATTCAATAATGGATTACTCAAAAACGATTTAACTGTTCAAGCATTGTGTGAACAATTCATTGATGAAGAGGCATTAGACTTAGATGAGCTCGATGAACGCATAGTTTTAGGCTTAAACGAAGCCATAGCAAAAGTTGCTCTTGAAAATGAGACACTTGAAGGTTATCCAAGACCAAGTAAACCTAATTTATCCCTGACAAAATCGCAGGCAGAAAAAATTAGGAGTGACATTCAAGGGGCATTTGAAACAGCAAGCAAATTAACAACCTACAATGCTCTCGTAGAGAGCTTACTGGAAGCTAAAAAATCCTTATATACGAAGAGAGAAGATTTAAATGCTCGCGGGAAGATCTTCGTGCGTCACGATCCTACAATCCCAGTTGTAAAAGGCATAGAAGATAATCTAAACGCACAAAAAGCAAGAATACAGGCCAGTAAGCCAGCGCCTTTACAAATGTAAATTAAGCCGCCTTTGTGAATTTTCCATCCAACGCTTCATCGATTAATTTTACTGTGTCATTTACGCCGTAAAGCTCGATAAAAGAGCCAAAACGGGGGCCTTGGGATTGACCCAACAACACTTCGTAAATTGCTTGAAACCATTGGCGGAGTTCTTTTTTATCATAGCCGTTTTCTTTCCCCGCGCTAAAGACTTCAGTTTGAATCGTCTCACCGTCTGGCTTGCCATCTAACGCTTTAAGACGCGCAGATAAATCACGCAAGGCCGCTTCTTCGCGCTCATCTGGGGCGCGATATATTTTATTGGGCAGCACAAAATCTTCAAAATATTTCACAGCATACCCCACAAGTCGCGCCAAGAATGGTGAATTTTCTGGCGTGGCTTCGGGCGCATATAGATTAATAAAGCCCCACAACGTTTCAACATCATGCGCGTTGGAGGCACTCGCAAGATTTAATAAAAGCGCGAAAGAAACAGGTGTCTGTTGCCCTTCGGAAATCTCACCGCCATGAATATACCACACGGGATTTTCTAATTTTTTCTCTGGCTCTTGATCAGGGAATTTTTGTAAGAAGGAAATATATTCATCTACCGCCTTTGGGATCACATCAAAATATAATTTTTTCCCCGATGTTGGACGTTGGAACATGTAATACGCCAAGCTTTCATTCGGCGCATAGTTAAGCCATTGCTCCACCGTGATACCATTCCCTTTTGATTTAGAAATTTTCTGATTTTCTTCATCCAGGAATAATTTGTAATGAAACCCCGCAGGTTTTTTACCGCCTAAAATCTCCGTGATTTTCCCCGCAACATCCGCAGACGAAATTAAATCTTCCCCCGCCATCTCATAATCAACATCCAACGCGTACCAACGCATCCCCCAATCAGGGCGCCATTGCGCTTTACAATGTCCCCCTGTCACGGGCACTTCGGTGCGTGTGCCGTCTTCATCGTCGAACGTCACTGTTCCCGCCTCGACATTTGTTTCTAAGATAGGGACTTGCAGGACTTTCCCTGTCTTGGGTGAAATCGGAAGAAACGGCGAATATGTCGCCGCACGTTCTTTGCCCAAAATTGGAATAACTGCTTTTTGAATTTCTTCATGCTTTGCCAACATGGTCAAAAGTGCTTCGTCAAAGCCGCCCTCTTTATAAATCTCAGTAGAGGATTTGAAATCATACTCAAACCCAAAGCTATCTAAAAATTCATTCAGCTTGGCGTTATTATGATCCGCAAAATTATCAAATTTTTCAAATGGGTCAGGGACAACCGTTAAAGGTTTACCCAAATGCTCCGCCAACATTTCTTGGTTCGGTACATTGGTCGGGACTTTGCGAAAGCCATCCATATCATCAGAAAAACAAAACATTTTTGTCGGCATATCAGACAGCGCATGAAACGCATGCATCACCATGGTTGTCCGCGATACTTCGCCAAATGTGCCAATATGCGGCAAACCCGATGGACCATATCCTGTTTCAAACAAGACGTACCCTTTTTCGGGCAATTTACCGTTCAAACGTTTTATCACTTTCTTTGCCTCTTCAAACGGCCAAGCGCGGCATTCTTGTGCTAATTCAGGGGTGATATCGGTTAAAACGGTCATGATTTTTCCTTCATTTATATTTGTTCATCACTTTGCTGATATTGCGTTGAAAAATCAAGGGATTAAGCACCGCTTTTGTGAAATCCTTATATCGAATTACCCGTTTTGACCTCTGTTTATATATGCTAAGTTCTGGGCATGAATCCTGACGCACAGACAAGCTCCGCAACAGATAAAATCACTGCGAAAATTATCCTGCCCGATGTGCCAGCAATGGTGGCCAATGCGCGTCAAGTCTCTCTCATGACAACAGACGGTGAAATTCGTGTGGTGGATCATCAAACTGCGCTACAACTCACTCATAAAAAACCCGCTTTGGTTTGTCATGCGCCCTATACGGCGAAACAATTAAATACAGAAAATCTTTTGGCGTTTGATGTGCTAGAGCTTTTCGCCTTTGTGCATCCCACAAAATTTTGTGTGCCGACCCCCACTGGCTTGGCCAATGCTTTGGGAATTAGCCCACCGCAAGATTTTGAATCCCAAGCCATGACATTACTGGAATGTGCTTCTGCGTTACTCTCTGATTTACGGCGTGACATCTGGCAAGCTAAAGCCAATCCGCTTTCAATCGCTGGCGTTATGGGACAACAGGGAAAAGGCTGGAATTGGACACCGTTCATTTTTAACGCCCTCGGTGAAGAGTACGATCCACGCATTCCCGTTATCAGTAAAACAGATTTAAATGTTTGGAAAAACCTGCCTGAATGGGCCGAAGAAGCACCAGAGCCACCGCCATCGCATCACCCCGTAACGGGGGAAGAAGCCCGCACACGTCTGAAAAAATTATTAGGCACAAATGCTGAAACACGCGAACAACAAATGACTTACACCAGCACTATTACTAGTGCCTTTGCCCCGCGTGATGATAATGAAAACCCTCACGTGACTCTGGCCGAAGCTGGCACAGGGGTTGGCAAGACCCTTGGCTATCTTGCCCCTGCTTCCGTATGGGCAGAAAAGAACAAAGGAACTGTTTGGATATCAACCTATACCAAAAATCTACAACGCCAAGTCGATCAAGAACTTACCCGCGTCTACCCCAACATGGATTTAAAAGACAATAAAGTTGCCATCCGTAAAGGGCGCGAAAATTATCTTTGTCTGCTCAACCTTGATGAAGCCGCTGCGGGTGCGGCCTTATCACGCAACCCACAACAAGCCATTGCCCTTGGCATCATGGCACGATGGACAGCCGCCACCAAAGATGGTGACCTGAATAGCGGCACGGACTTCCCTGGCTGGCTTAGTGGTTTATTAGGCTATCAATATACAAGTGGGCTTGCAGACAGGCGTGGCGAATGTATTTACTCCGCTTGCGACCATTACCACAAATGTTTTGTTGAACAATCTGTGCGCCGCGCCAAACACGCCGACATTGTTGTCGCCAACCATGCATTGGTGATGATCCAAACTGCTATTAATACCAATCCCGAAGACCTCCCGCTTCGTTATGTGTTTGATGAAGGACACCATCTTTTTGATGCCGCCGATAGTGCCTTTGCGGGGCATTTAACCTCGCGCGAAACATATGACCTTCGTCGTTGGTTACGTGGCGCAGAAGCGGGGCAAAAATCCCGTATGCGCGGCCTGAAATCCCGCGCCGAAGACCTCGTTAGTGGTGACGAAGCCGCCGCCCAAGAACTCCAAGACATCTTAGAAAAATCGCGTATTCTTACCAGTGATGGCTGGCAAAGCCGCCTCAAAGAAGGTAAACCCAAAGGCGCGTGTGAAACATTCATCGCCGCTGTCTACGCCCAAGTCTTCGCCCGCGCCAACGGACGTAACGGCCCCTACTCCCTTGAAACAGATACATTCCCATTACACGAAGAAATATTACCAACAATAGATGCGTTAACAAACGCACTTAAAGAATTACAAAAACCAATGCTCTCGCTTGCGGCGCGTTTGCGTAAGAAATTAAATGAACAATCCGACACCTTAGAAAGCGACACACGCAAACGCATTGATGCTGTTCAATCTGCGTTAGAACGTCGCGTCCAGATGAGCATCGGCGCATGGATCGGTATGTTAGAAACCTTAAAATCTGAAATACCCAATGAGAATTTCGTTGATTGGATGGAGATTGAACGCGTCAATGGTCGCGCTATTGATATTGGGCTCTACCGCCATTGGATTGACCCGATGATCCCTTTTGGCGGGGCATTAAAATCCCAAGCACATGGTGTTGTCATTACCTCTGCTACCTTACGCGACGGCACGGATGATGAAGAGCTTAATTGGGACGTTGCCCGCCAACGTAGCGGTGCACATTATTTAAGCGATGCCCCCGTGCAAGAATCCTTTAACTCCCCGTTTGATTACAAAGACCGCACAAAAGTTATCGTGATTAATGATGTACGTAAAGACGATCTTGACCAAGTCGCAAGCGCCTATAGTAATTTATTCCAAGCCGCTGGCGGTGGGGCAATTGGTTTATTCACCGCTATCTCTCGCCTTCGCGCCGTTTATGATAAAATAAAAATGCCGCTTAATGATAAAAATTTATCACTCTACGCCCAGCACATGGATGAAATGGATGCTGGTACATTGGTTGATATTTTCCGTGATGATACACATGCCTGCCTGCTCGGCACAGACGCTATTCGCGATGGCGTTGATGTACCCGGTGAGTCTTTACGCCTGATTGTGTTTGACCGCGTGCCATGGCCACGGCCCACCATTCTACACAAAGCCCGCCGCGAAGCTTTTGGCAAGAAACGCTATGACGATATGCTCACGCGCCTGAAATTAAAACAAGCCTATGGCCGCTTGATCCGCCGTAGAGATGATAAAGGCGTATTTGTGATGTTAGACAGCATGATGCCCTCCCGCCTTCATGGCACTTTTCCTGAGGGCGTAGAGGTTGAACGTGTAGGCTTAAAAGACGCCATAGAAATGATAAAAGAATTTTTATGAGTGAAAATTTAATCATCAAAGAATGGCAAGGCGGCAATGCCGTTGAATGTTTTGAAAGTATAGCAGAACAACCCTATGCGCTTTTTTTAGATAGCAATATGCACTGCCACGCCTTAAATAATTGGAGCTTCATTTGCTGGAACCCCACAGAAATAATTGAAACAAAAAACAATGTTATCACCCATAATGGTAAAACGATTAAAGAAACAGATTTTTTTAAATTTTTAGATAGCCGATTACAAAGTTACAACATCCAAAAAGATATCGACATTCCCTTTATCGGCGGGGCGGCAGGATATTTTGGTTATGACCTTGGGCGACAAATCGAAACGCTTCCCGACCTCAACGATGACGATATTAATGCTCCTGATGCCTGTATCGGCATTTACACTAATGTCTTGGCATTTGATCATCAAAATAATAAAGCATGGAAAATTGGGAATAAAGAATTTCCTGAAAAAACAAAAACCTCAACACTTCCTATCAGCGAAAAGAACTGGAAAACAAATAAATCTAAGAGTGAGTATCTAAACGATATCGAAAAAGTCATAGAATATATCAAGGTAGGAGAAATATACCAAGCTTGCCTCACACGCCGTTTCGAGGCAGATCTACCCGAAAATTTCAATAACTTTACCCATTATAAGAAACTACGCGTTGAAAATCCTGCTCCTTTTTCTGCCTATATGAACTTTGGTGACATGCAGCTCGTTTCTTCATCGCCTGAACGGTTTATAAAAGTAGAAAACGGCATGGTCGAAACCCGCCCTATCAAAGGAACGCTTCCTTCTTCACAGCCACAAGAAATTTTAGAAAAAAGCGCTAAAGACCGCGCCGAAAATATAATGATCGTAGATTTACTCCGCAATGATCTCTCCCGCGTTTGTGACTTTCATTCAGTTACTGTGCCCACGCTATGTCAGCTAGAAACATTTGAAGGGCTACACCATCTTGTTTCGATTGTCCGTGGTGTTTTACAAAAAGACAAAACAGCTATCGACCTTCTCAAAGCTTGTTTTCCTGGGGGATCAATTTCTGGTGCGCCCAAAATACGCGCGATGGAGATTATAGAAGAGTTAGAACCAACAAAACGCGGGCCGTCTTTTGGCGCAATGGGTTATATTGATTTTAATGGTGACATAGACACCAACATAATCATCCGCACCCTAATTTACAAAAACAACAAAGCATATTTACAAACAGGAAGCGGAATTGTTAGCGACTCCATACCAGAAAATGAATTAAAAGAAAGCTTGGATAAAGCATCTAAAATTTTTGAAAGTTTTAAAGGATAAAGAATATGAGCCTTATTTATTTTAATGGCCAATATGTCGAAGACATTGCTCCGCTTATCTCTCACCGTGATTGCGGCTTCACCACGGCTATTGGTATTTTTGATTCCATGGCCGCAAAAGATGGTGAATTTGTGCATGCCGAAGATCATTTTAACCGTATCCTTCATGATAGTAAAATTGTCATTGGCCTAACGCCCGACTTAACGCTGAATCAATTTCAGAAAATTTGTATCGCTCTCATGCAAAAAAATAATGCTTCTAATGGCTATGCCCGTATTCGTACAACGGTAACGGGCGGCGAGGTCTCTGCGCCTCTTGCGCCTGCAAAAAAATTAACCGTTCTTATTGATGTTGCAAATTGCCCTGCCCCGCCCGAAACACCAATTACTTGCGCCGTGATAACGGATTATCCACGTATCGCAGGATGTCTATTAGAAAATTGTAAAAGGCTTGATTACGCAAGATCTTATGCCGCACGACGCGCCGCTAAACAGAGAGGCGCGGAAGAAGCCATTTTAACAAACACAAAAGGCAATATTATCTGTGGCGCGACAAGCAATATTTTTATTGAAGAAAACGAAACCCTGATCACCCCGCCGCTTAATGATGGGGTACTTGCGGGCGTGACACGTAAAAATATTGTGCTTGAACGACACGTCATAGAAGAAACCATCTCTCCCGAACGCCTACACGCCGCCAATAAAATTTTTCTAACCAATAGTTTTATTGGTTTACGTCGCGTTATTTTAAAATAACCCCTTGACAATTTGCCATATTATAATTATTTACAGAATAATTAATTTTGAAAGTGATATTATGATTAGAAAAGCATTAGCAGCAGCAACATTAGCAACACTGGGTTCAAGTTTGCCAGCGTTTGCAGACGAAACCATTGAAGGGCGCTTTACTTTTATCATGGCGAGCCCAGATAAAGGGGTTGCGACAATAAGAGAAGCAGGGCGCGATTTTAAGCAAAGCTGCGGTGATTTAGCGCATCTTCAACAAAGATTAGAAGGTGAAGCCATAGAAAATGCTTCCACATCAATAGCTTTTGGTTCAGAAGCGCGGCAACGCCAAACCTTGCTAGGGCGTATTGCAGCAGGTCACGAAACATTAAACAATGCAAAAAAATACGCAGAAAATATAATTGATGGTGATAAAGGTGGACAATTTAGATACGCGGCACAACTAGCCAAAGAAAAAGAAGTAATATTTACAGCGCAAATCGAAGCAGGATGTTTCGTGCCTGATAGTTTAAAACCAGCCCCTTAAACCAGACCGCCGTCCAAAGTAACAAACGATCCTGTAATAAGAGCAGTTTTTTACGCGATAGATTAGGCCGCGATTTGCCCCGTAACAGCCGCCAATTTGGCCTGAGCGAGAGCGAGTTGTTTCGTCGCACGCGCATTTTCTATTTCATCCTTAGCTGAAGAAATAAGGGCCTGCGCATCAGAAATTTCTTTTTCGATAACGGCCTGATCCATATCATCAACCATCGCCGCCTCTTCGGCTAAAATCGTACAATTTGAAGCCGTAACATCCGCGAAGCCGCCTGCGATAAAAATTTTGGTTGGGGCATCGCCTTCGTTTGAAATTATTTCAACCACACCTGCACGGATGCTTGCAACAACAGACGCATGGTTTGCCCGCACACCAAAATCCCCTTCAAGACCAGGGATGGTGACTTGCCATGCTTTTTCAGACATTAATTTGCGCTCTGGTGAAACCAATTCAAAATCAAAATTATCGTTGTTATTTTCCATCATTTTTCTTTTCTAATATATCAGCTATACGCTTTATCTGTTTGTTATTCTCTTCTAATACGGAGAGGCTATCTTTTAAATAATCTTTGTACGCTCTGGCTTGGTCGCTAATTGTTCTCTTTTGCAAAAAGAAAGTTAATCCTAGAAAGATCAATAAGAACCCGCATAAAATAAAAAGAAATCCGTATTCTTCCCACATTTACTCAGCTGTCCATTTCAGCTGAAACTCTAATTCTTCTTCACCATCTTCGCGTTCGTGTTCGATGTTAAAAACAGCGCGGTTTGGCACGTAAATACGCTCACCAGCCACTTGGATTTCAAAGTTTTCTCCCGCCTCTAAATCATCCGCTAAACGGCGAAGCTTGGCAACAAACTGATCTGTTGTATAGGATTTTTCAATATCACGATCTTCTTTAGACATCTGGGCCTCCTGTGTCTTTGATATAAGTTTTCACTTCGGTAATTAGACGCTCAATGTCATCTAAACAGGTCACATCAACGTTACAGAATTCTCTTTCAATCTCGTGGCCTTCATCTTCTTGAAGAACGAGAGTTAAAATATATTGCCCACTTTTTTCATTCACTTGAAAGCTTAAAGAGCTTCTATCTGTTTCAGACAATTTGGCAGGGTTAAATTCTTTAATAACCTTGCCGTATTTGCCTTCACTTAACGATGAAATAAAATTTCTGAGCATTCAGTCTCCCTATGCAGCTTCAGCAGCCATTTTTGCGGCCTTTGCTTCAACTTCTTCAATTGTACCAACCATGTAAAATGCGCTTTCTGGAAGGTGATCATACTCCCCGTCAACAATAGCGCGGAAGCCTTTAATCGTGTCAGCCAAGTCAACAAACACACCCGGTGAACCAGTAAAGACTTCAGCAACATGGAACGGTTGAGATAAGAAACGTTGAATTTTACGCGCACGGGCCACGACCAATTTATCTTCTTCAGACAATTCATCCATACCCAAAATCGCAATAATGTCCTGTAATGCTTTATATGTTTGCAAAGTTTTTTGAACATCTGCCGCACATTTATAATGCTCCTCACCGACAACACGTGGATCAAGAATACGCGATGTTGAATCAAGTGGGTCAACCGCAGGGTAAATACCAAGCTCGGAAATCGCACGCGATAGAACAGTTGTCGCATCCAAGTGGGAGAACGCCGTCGCTGGCGCAGGGTCAGTCAAGTCATCGGCAGGAACATAAACCGCCTGCACCGATGTGATCGAGCCTTTATTTGTTGAAGTGATGCGCTCTTGCAACGCCCCCATATCCGTTGAAAGCGTTGGCTGATAACCAACGGCAGATGGGATACGACCAAGAAGCGCCGACACCTCTGCGCCCGCTTGCGTGAATCTAAACACGTTGTCCATGAAGAAAAGAACATCTTGCCCTTCTTCATCGCGGAAATATTCCGCCATCGACAAACCAGAAAGGGCAACACGCGCACGCGCTCCTGGTGGCTCATTCATCTGACCGTAGACCAAGGCGGCTTTTGATCCTTCAGCACCACCTTCTTTAATAACACCAGATTCCATCATTTCGTGATAGAGGTCATTTCCTTCACGCGTACGCTCACCAACACCCGCAAACACAGACACACCACCATGGCCTTTTGCGATATTGTTAATCAATTCCATGATTGTCACGGTCTTACCAACACCCGCACCACCAAAGAGGCCAATTTTACCCCCTTTAGCATAAGGGCAAAGAAGATCAACAACCTTGATCCCTGTCACAAGCTGTTCTGTTTCTGTGGCTTGGTCAGCAAAAGCAGGCGCTTCGCGGTGAATAGGATATGTTTTATCCCCTTTGACCGGGCCAAGTTCGTCAATTGGTTGGCCAATAACATCCATAATACGTCCTAAAGTCCCTGGACCAACAGGAACAGAGATTGCTTCTCCTGTATCGCTCACTTCTTGACCGCGCACCATGCCGTCTGTTGTGTCCATCGCAATCGCGCGAACTGTATTCTCACCTAAGTGCTGGGCCACTTCCAAAACAAGTGTTTTGCCGTCATTTTCAGTGTGAAGCGCGTTCAAAATCGCTGGAATTTCACCATCATTAAATTGAACATCGACCACCGCGCCGAGAACCTGTGTCACTGTACCATTTGCCATTTTTTACTTCCTCTTTTTAAATTCTAATTCTTATAAATTCTAAACCGCTTCCGCACCGGAAATGATTTCGATCAATTCTTTTGTAATTGCGGCCTGACGGGCACGGTTGTAAACCAGTGTCAGGTCATTAATTTTTTCACCCGCGTTACGCGTGGCATTATCCATTGCGGTCATACGGGCAGCTTGTTCCCCCGCGGCACTATCAAGTAAGGCACGAAACATTTGCACGCCTAAATTACGCGGCAGTAACAAGCCCAAAATTTCATTTTCTTCTGGCTCGAACGAATAGGGTGATGCCAAAGCATCTAGCTTTTCTTCGCCCTTCTGCGTTTCTGGCGCGTTATCATTTGCCTCTTCTGGTTCAGGAAGCTTAAACGGAATGATTTGTTGTGCGTTTGGTGTTTGGGTCAAAACAGATTTAAAGTTGTTATAAATCATTGAGCAAACGTCAACATTGCCTGCTTCAAACTGCTCCAGCACCATTTGGGTAATTTCGTTTGCTTCTGCAAAATTAACGCGGCTGCTTGATCCAACGCCCACAAAACTATGAAGCATTTTATCGCTATGGGCGCGTTTTAAAAGGTCGCGCGCTTTACGGCCAACCGTAATCAATTTAACCGTTTTACCTTCACCTTCAAGACGGGCGATCTCTAACCGCGCCAAACGGATTAAATTTCCGTTAAATCCACCACAGAGCCCGCGGTCAGAGGTCACAACGACAAGTAAATGATTTTGATCAGAGCCAGTGCCGATCAATAATTTTGGTGATGCTTCGGTTACGGTCACGCCCGCGGCAACACGGCTTAACATTTCGCCCATCGCTTTCGCATAAGGTTGTGACGCTTCGGCTTGGTCTTGCGCTTTTTTCAGCTTTGACGCCGCCACCATTTTCATCGCCGACGTAATTTTCTTCGTCGACTTAACAGAAGCAATGCGATCTCTATATTCTTTTAAACTTGGCATATTTTCAATTTTTCACCACGAATAGACACGAATAAACATGAATATTTTACAGTGATACCCTTTTCCATTCCAATTTAGAATTCTTAAAATTTAAAATAACTCCTGATTTAATCCCCGTCACTTTGAGGTAATTTAAAACCTGTCCAATCTCATTAGAACCAATTTTATCAATTGTTTTAATCTCAATAATCAAGCCGTTTGCAACAAAATCAGGAACATAATGACCTATATTTTGATCTTTATAAACCACATCAAATTTGGGCTGTTTTTGATAATTAATTTTTCTTATATCAAATTCAACCGCCAGAGCATTTTCATAGACTTTTTCATTAAATCCATGTCCCAGCACATTTAAAACATCCATGGCTGCGCCAGTGATATCATATGCTTCATCTTTAATTTGGGTCACGTTATGCATTAATTCGTGTCTATTCATGTCCATTCGTGGTTTTAAAAAAACTTAAGCCGCTTTTTTATTGACGGATAAATATGACTTGGTGAATTGATCTAAGAAGCTGCTCATCTCACTCTTCACACCATCATCTAATTTTTGTTGCGCAGTGATTGTGTCTAAAATGCTTTGACCGTTTGCGCGGACATCATCCAACAAACGATTTTCAAAATCAGAGACATCCGCCACTTCAACGTCATCAAGGAATCCATTTGTTCCAGCGTAAATTACAAAAACTTGTTCCGCCATTGTCAGCGGTGAGTATTGTGGTTGTTTCAAAAGTTGTGTCAGACGCGCACCACGGGCAAGCAATTTTTGCGTTGCAGGATCAAGGTCAGAGGCAAATTGCGCAAACGCTTCCATTTCGCGATATTGCGCCAGCTCCAATTTAATAGAGCCAGAAACTTGTTTCATCGCCTTTGTTTGCGCAGAAGAGCCAACACGCGACACCGACAAACCAACGTTAATCGCAGGACGAATACCTTTAAAGAACAAGTCCGTTTCCAAGAAAATCTGACCATCCGTAATCGAAATCACGTTTGTTGGAATATATGCCGACACGTCACCCGCTTGTGTTTCAATCACAGGAAGCGCCGTTAGAGAGCCAGAGCCATTTTCTTCGTTTAATTTACATGAACGCTCCAACAAACGAGAGTGAATGTAGAAAACATCCCCAGGGTACGCTTCACGTCCCGGCGGACGACGAAGAAGAAGTGACATTTGACGATAAGCAACAGCTTGCTTTGATAAATCATCATATACCATCAAGGCATGCATACCGTTATTCAAGAAATATTCACCCATCGCACAGCCCGTGTAAGGTGCAAGGAATTGCATTGGTGCAGGATCAGACGCGGTTGCCGCAACAACGATTGAGTATTCCATCGCACCATTTTCTTCTAACTCTTTTACAAGCTGTGCCACCGTTGAACGTTTTTGGCCAATCGCGACATACACGCAATACATATGCTTTGAAGCATCTTTGTCAGAGTTCACAGATTTTTGGTTAATGATCGCATCAACCGCCACCGCTGTTTTACCTGTCTGACGGTCACCAATAATAAGCTCACGCTGACCACGACCAACAGGGACAAGCGCATCAATCGCTTTAATACCTGATTGCATTGGCTCATGAACCGATTTACGCGGAATAATGCCCGGCGCCTTCACTTCAACACGGCTGAACTCTTTTGCGTTTAATGGGCCTTTGCCATCAATTGGGTTACCAAGACCATCTACAACGCGGCCCAGAAGCTCTTTACCAACTGGCACTTGAACAATCTCACCTGTACGGCGAACAATATCACCTTCTTTAATATCACGGTCAGAACCAAAGATAACCACCCCCACATTATCAAGCTCAAGGTTCAATGCCATCCCTTTAATGCCCCCTGGAAATTCAACCATTTCACCAGCGCGTACATTATCCAAACCATAAACACGGGCAACACCATCCCCAACGGAGAGCACTTGGCCAATCTCTGCGACGTCTGCTTGCGCACTAAAATCAGCGATCTGCTTTTTTAGGATCTCGGATATTTCAGCTGCTTTAATTTCCATTTTTCATTTTCCTCTTAAGTTTTCGTTCACGCCAAGGCCGCAAAGGTTACGCGACGGGCGCAGTGTTAATATTTAAAATTATTCTCAATAATCACATTTATTCTTTATTTAAAAAATTATATTTCTTTTCAATCTTGTTGCGCCTTCTTTGCGTTCTTCAAATGAACGAATATATTAGGCGGCTTCCTCACTTTTGTTATTATTCGCGCCTGATTTCATCGCAATTTTCAAACGCTCTAACTTACGCTTAACTGAATCATCAATCATCTGTGATCCAACGGTTACAACCATGCCACCGATTAAATCTTCTTGAACACTCACATTTACTGCAACGGTCTGCCCCATTGCCTTTGTTAGTGATTCTTGCAAGGCTTTTTCTTGTTCTGGCGTCAGTTTAAAGGCGGATTGAACATCTGCCTTCACTTCGCCGCGCATCCTTGACATTTCCATGCGCACGGCATTCATAATCGGGACAACGGAACTTAAACGACGGTTTTGCGCCAGCAGGGCTAAAAAATTTGATGTAATATCTTGGAAAGATGCTGTTTTCGCAATCGCTTGAACGGCTTGTTGCTGGTCTTTGCGGGAAATCAAAGGCGAACGCACCATATCCCATAGATCATTGGAAGCGGCTAACATCGCCTCGAACTCGTTTAAATCTTTTTCCACGGCATCAATCTTGCCGGATTCTTTGGCTATATCGACCAATGCGGTCGCATATCTCATGGCTGCTGCGCCGGAAGTATTATTGGAGGCCACGTTTGGTCCCTTTTGTTAATTAATTATAGCATTTAAAGTTGTTGAGGATTTAGCATAGGGAATAGCGCTATGCAAGGCCTTCTCATTAGTTTTTAGAAGAATAAACAAGCTTTTTGAAACAACTCAAAAAACGGCTAAAATACAGACCACTGAAACATCTGAAAACGCTCAGGATTTATGAGCATTCCAACGGCTTTAAACACCAATAAATGAACAACATAAATTTCTAAAGTTTTGCGCCCCATAAATCTAAAAGCACCCACAACCATAGGCGGCCATTCTTTTGTAAAAATTGGGAAAAGCTTCACTTTAAATTCAAGCAAGAAATAGCAAGACGTCAAAACGCTTAAAACCATAATAAGTGTTTCACTGGTATCAAAATTAAATATAACCTTTTGATAAGCAATATAAACTCCGGCACTTAAGGCCAAAAAGCCATGCAATAGTTTTTTGGGATTCTTTATCGTTAATTTGGCATAATGGCGCGTCAAATAACCAAACATCGCAAACAAAAAGGCCTGCGTGCCATAATCAAAAACAAACAAGGTTGGAATCGCCAGAACAATCATAAAAAACGTCACTAAGAACATCGCTTGATAACTACTCAGCCCCACCCGCATGATATAATCAATTGATAAGCGGATAATCATAATCGTAAAAAGAATATTGAGCGGCATCAGGGGCATTCCCGCAACCACATTTCCCGCCAATAAAATCAACCCACCGCCCCATAACACCGTGTGTAAATCACGCGTATTGGCATACCCAATCAAGAACATCCAAATAGGCAGAGACATTCGCCCTATGGCACGCCACTCCAATTGTTCTGGGAAGAAATAGTAACCAATATGGTCAATCAACATGGTAATCACCGCCAGCGCCTTGATAAAATCATAGCTGGTCAAATCAGTCGGCAATTTACGAACAAACGTCTTCATAATTCCATTATGTTAGTAGAATGACTGCGGGTCTATATCTATTTGCACTTTAACCCCCGACGGGATTTTGACTGATTTCAGCCAGTGCTTGATGGTTTTTTGTATGTCGATGGCTTTTTCCGCCCGCACCAACAAACGGCGGCGGAATTTTCCCCGTAAACGGTACATGGGCGCTTCGGCGGGGCCTAATGTTTGGATTTTATCGCCTTGTGGCGCGACTTGCCCTAATATTTGCGCGACCTCTTTGACTTGGTTTTCATCCCGCCCTGAAACGATAATACCAACCAAACGACTGAAAGGCGGCATGTTGGCGGCCTCACGTTCTGCTAATTCCACTTCCAGAAATTCATCCCGCCCCTCACTCATGGATGCACTGGCAAGGGCTTGCATCACACGCGCTTCGGGGGTGAAAGTTTGCAAATAAACTAAACCTTGGGTTTTTTCGCGCCCCGCCCGCCCTGCGACTTGATGTAATAATTGATAGACGCGCTCTGTCGCGCGCAGGTCGCCCCCCGTTAAGCCTAAATCCGCATCAACTACGCCAACACAAGTCAATTGCGGAAAATGGTGCCCCTTGGCGATAATTTGCGTACCAATAATGATATCGACCTGCCCCCCTTGAATATCATCCAGCATTTTCCGCAATTCATCATGGGTTGTTGCGGTATCGCTCGACAGCACCAGCACTTTGGCCTCTGGGAATTTCTCAATCACCTCATCTTTAATGCGCTCCACCCCTGGCCCGCAGGCCGCCAGCGTATCTGGCTCATGACATTCAGGGCATGCATGAGGCACACGCACATAATAGTCACAGTGATGACAATGAAGTTTGGTCGTGCGGCGATGCTCAATCAACCAAGCCGTACAGCGCGGGCATTGAAAACGGTGGCCACAATGACGACATAGTGTTAACGGCGCATAGCCACGACGGTTGAGGAATAATAAAGATTGTTCGCCCTTTTCCAACGTTTCCCTCATCGCCGTTTCCAAGGTTGGCGCAATAAAGTTTTGACGCGTTTCGGGCTTGTCTTTCTTTAAATCAATCAGCTTAATGTCTGGCAAGGTCGCGGCGCCGTGTCGCATCGGCAAGGTCAAATGTTGATACCGCCCCGCCCACGCATTTTGCATGGTCTCCAGCGCAGGAGTCGCCGACACCATCACAATGGGGAACTTGCCCAAATGCGCGCGCACCACCGCCATATCCCGCGCATTATAAATCACCCCTTCTTCTTGCTTATAAGCAGGGTCATGTTCTTCATCGACTATTATTAACCCCAAATTTTGATAGGGAAGAAATAACGCAGAGCGCGCACCAATCACAACTTTACTTTGCCCCTCCGCTACGCCGCGCCACGTCGTTTTGCGCTTTGCAGGCGAAAGCGATGAATGCCACAAAGCTGGCGCACACCCAAAGCGCGCTTTAAATCTTTCCAAAAAAGCATTTGAAAGCGCAATTTCAGGAAGCAAGATAAGCACTTGTTTTTGTTGTCTTAAAGCTTGCGCCACGGCTTCAAAATAAACCTCGGTCTTACCCGCACCCGTCACACCATCCAATAACGCCGCGCCATATTCGTCCGCCTTTACCATCGCGGTTAGCGCATCTGCACATTCGCGTTGCGGGGCAGAGAGCAATGCCCCAGCACGCTCCGCATCTGGCACGCGACATGGGGGCGGAGTCTTTAATTGAACAGTTTTGAGCAACCCTTTGGATTCTAATGTTTTTATGACGCCCGTTGAGCATTCCGCCTCTGCCGCTAATTCGCTGGCGCGGCGTGGCAAATTATCTGCGGCGACCTCCATCGCCCGCTTCGCGGCAGGCGAAAGCCCCTTATCATCAGGCTCAATATCACCCAGCATATAGCCCTTAATAGTCGCGGGCGGCTCCAACGCTTTGGGCACGCTTAGGGTTAATTTTAACACCGCGCCTTTTGCCGCCATCGTATAAGAACTCACCCAATCCAAAAATTTTCGATGCACTGCAGGCAAAGGTGGCAAATCATATTCAGACACTATTGCTTTGATTTTATGAGGTTTTACATCCCCAGCGCCCTCGCCCCAAATGACAGCAGGAATTTCCCGCGTCCCCAAAGGTACGCAGACATAACTCCCCGCCTCACCGTCAATTCCATCGGGTAAGGCATAATCATACGCCTTATCAATCGGGAATGGCGTCAAGACGGCTTTAGTTTTTGCTTTTAACATAACATTAATATTGTGGCTTTATAATATGTTTTTATACTAATAAGAGATTTTGTCACATGGGTAATATATTTGAAAAAGCATGGAGAAGTTTGATGGGCGGGCAAGCAACTGAGCCTGCCGCTACAAATCAAATTCCTGCGAAAGATATTAATATTCAAATAAAAGAAGTCGTCGAAATTTTTCGCCCTCTTTTTAAACTCAGCCTCGCCACAAGCGAATCCAAAAATAATATTAAACAAGGTATCGATCGTCTGAATGAATGGATCGACAAAGGTAGTCAATCAGTTGATAAATATAACTTACGTCTTTTAAGAGAAGGCTTTCAAGAACTTCACGACGCCATCCCCGACGGACCAGTCGATGAAACGGACTCTATTACTGTCCCACATTCTGCCTTATTAAAGATATGCGCGTATGGAGATATATTAGATAAGGCAGCCCAAGCCTTAAAAGCCAAAGACGTAACAGCCGAAGATCAAAAATTTATAGATGCGGGTATCTTAGGAGATAAATTCCAAGAAGCAGATGAGTTTGAATTCGCCTTCAATCAACCTGAAAAGGGCGAAACCTTCACAAGCATGGGACAAAAATTAAATACGGTAAATGATAGATTTACCAACTTATTTATGCGCAACGGCCTAACACATGATGTTGCCGCCGCCAAAAGAGACAGTATTAGAATTCGCTAGCCTCAATATACATACTCTTTTTCTTGCCTCTGAATAACAATCCGTTAAAAAGAAAGCATCTTATATTTAACAGGAGCTTTTCTTATGAAATTTTTTGCCGATACATCCGACCTTGATGCCATTAAAGACCTTGCAGATTGCGGGATGTTGGATGGGGTCACCACCAACCCGTCCATTATCGCAAAATCTGGCAAAGAATTCATTCCGCTTATTAAAGAAATCACCGAAATTTGTGACGGCCCCGTCAGCGCTGAAGTCGCCTCCACCGATTTTGAAACCATGATGAAAGAGGGCGAAAAGCTGACTGGCTTGGCCGATAATATCGCCGTGAAAGTCCCCCTCACCGAAGCAGGTTTAAAAGTATGTAAGAACCTCTCGAGCAATGGCACAATGGTAAATGTGACGCTCTGTTTCTCACCGCTTCAAGCTTTATTAGCCGCCAAAGCGGGCGCGAGCTTCATCTCTCCGTTTGTGGGTCGCTTGGATGATATTGGTCAAGAGGGTATGAGCCTCATTTCTGAAGTTCTGACAATCTATGAAAATTATCCTGATTTTCACACCGAAGTCCTCGTCGCCTCTGTCCGTCACCCACAACATATATTGGAGAGCGCCTTGCTGGGCGCAGATGTCGTAACATGTCCACCGAGCGTCATTAAACAAATGTATAATCACCCTTTGACGGATAAAGGCCTAGAGGGTTTCGTCAAAGATTGGGCGAAAACAGGTCAGAGCATTCTTTAACACCCTTTTCGTCATTGCGAGGAGTGAAACGACGACGCAATCCAGATTCTACTCAACCACCCTAGATTGCCACGTCGGCCTTCCTGCCTCCTCGCAATGACAATTATTGATATATTCCTCTGTGTCTATGCACCTCTGTGGTAAAACATTTATATGACTGATTCACAAGAAAATATGACTGACGCCGCCTCTCTTTCCGCCGATGAGGTCATTGCTTATCTGCGTGACAATCCAAAGTTTTTGCAAAAAAATCCACAAGCGTGCGATTTATTGATTCCGCCCAAAACGGGCAACAAAAAAGATGGCACAAAAAATGTCGCAGATTTTCAATCTTTTATGATTGACCGCCTCAAAAGCGATAAAGAAAAAGTATTAGAGACAACGCAAGTACTTGTTGAAAATGTGCGCTCCAACATGAACAACCAACAACGTATCCAAAAAGTTGTGCTGCGTTTGCTCGAAGCGCGAAATTTTGATGAATTTATTCACATTATCACGATGGATTTATCTACCATGCTCGATACTGATATTTCGGTGTTGGTGGTTGAAAGCAATGGCGATGATATTCCACACATCACAAGCAACGGAATACGCGTTCTGCCCCCTGGGACAATTGATAGCTGGATGAACGGGCAAGATGTTTTATTACAATCCAATATTGGCGGCCTTGAAGCCATTTATGGTGGTGGCGCGAATTTGGTTCAATCACAAGCCTTGCTACGGGTTGATATTTCCATGGACACACCGCCCGCTATTTTGGCTTTTGGCTCGCGTGATCCAATGATGTTTGAAGACGGTCAAGGCACAGAAATGGTCGCCTTTCTCGCCCGTGTTGTCGAACGCGCCTTTCGGCAATGGCTTAATTTGCCGCGTTAATTAAGGGTTTGCGCACCAGCGCAAACTATTATTCACCGCAAAATAAATTCGATGCGGAGAATCAATCACACCGTTTGATACATCACGCTTTAAATATATTTCCGCCGAAGGAAAGCCATCAATCTTCACAGGCTCTCTGTCATAATTAACGCCAAGGCCTTCAATGTGATCCATTACATCCCGCCCAATTTGAGTGACCCGCATTATTTGTACATGAATGCGATACCCATTTTCTTTAAAACTGACACTCGGTGTCATTTGTCCTCTGGTTGAAACGGATGGGTTTATATACATCTGAAAAATTTCCTCATCTGTCAGAGCCATGCCAATGACCTCAACCTCGCTTTTGGGCAAAAGATCAAAATTTCGTTCTCCTCTTTGCAGAGTGCCATAAGACGCAATAAAAAATTCTTGCTGCATCCTTTCCTTTTACACAAAAGCCGAATTGACGTAAAATACTTTATGATTTCAGATGTTACTCTTGAACAATGCCAGCCAGACCTCGCCAAAATATTACGCGATTGGCAAACATGGCTAAGAGTTGAAAAAAATTTATCTAAGCACACCTTGCGTGCCTACACCGCCGATATGACAAAGTTTATAAATTTCCTCAGCCATCATCAAGGCGAGGCGATTTCAATCAACAATATTAGCGGCGCAAAGATTAGTGATTTTCGCGGCTGGTTATCCAAACAAGCAGTCAACGGATCAGGCAACCGCACCCGCGCGCGCGCTTTGTCCAGCATCAAAAATTTCTTAAGCTGGATGGATGCGCAAGGCATCGCGCATAATGCCGCAATTCACACCGTTCGCTCTCCTAAAATTTCGCGTAAATTACCCAAAGCATTGGAACAAGTGCAGGCTTTTCGCTTGCTGGATGACATGCCAATTGAGAATTGGATTCACGCCCGCGATAAAGCCCTCTTTACCCTTTTATATGGTTGTGGTCTGCGGATTGATGAGGCGCTGTCTTTAGACATCAAAGACTTACCGCGTGACGGCTTCATGATTGTGTGCGGCAAAGGCGACAAAGAACGCCAAGTGCCCGTATTGAGCCAAGTCGTAAAAGTATTAAACGATTACCGCGCGGAATGTATTTTCCCTGAAACGCCAGAACGTCCGCTCTTCCTTGGGGCAAAAGGCAAACGGCTTAACCAAGGCGTCTTCCAAAAGGCCATGCGTGATTTGCGTAAACAGCTTAATTTACCCGAAACCGCCACACCGCACGCATTGCGCCACAGCTTCGCCACGCATCTGTTGCAAAACGGCGCAAATTTACGCGAAATCCAAGAACTTCTTGGTCACGTCAGCCTCAGCACAACACAGCTATATACGGACGTAAATTTTCAAGACCTACGCGACATATATAAAAAAGCACATCCGCGCGCGTGAATAATAAAATTTAAGCTGTAGACAGAATAAAACATTGCATAGAAAAAATATAATAACGTGTTATTACTATCACAATAATATAATATTTCACCATATATTAGAAAAATATGTATTTATTTTATTGACAAAGATAACCTCAAATGTTTACATATTAAATGATTTCAGCTCGCATAGATCCTGCCTTTCCACCAGCCGCCATAGATGGCAGCTCAGCTCGCCAACACATACCAGAAAGAATGGACGAGTTACGCAGGCTAGCAGAAGAATGGGCCGCGGCTGAAAAGTTTGCAGAACAAGCAAATCCAAGAACTTCTCGCACAAGACAAACAAAGCCCATTGTGGCATCAAGAACGATGCATCATGCAAAAACAGCTCCAGATGCTAACTCTGGCGAATCACCGCTAAGTACAGCCCATTCAATGGCCACGATTAAAAGTGCTGAACCATTATCAGGACCAGCCACATCATCATCTGGACAGATAAGACGCGCTAGATCCTCCGCCAAACTGATACAAAATATCCCACACCATATGCTTATATCATCGTTAACTTCGCCCCCCAAAATAGCCAGTATCAGCTAGACTGCAGACTAAGTCCGACACACGAACCGATAGAAGACATCCAAGCGCACGTATCTGAGGAAACTCCATCAGCGCAAGTTATTCTTTGCTTGAAAAATGATGTTGACCCAATGATTTGGCGAACCATATTGAAAAATTGCTCCATCGAAAAACTTCGCAATGAACCATTAGATGCTATTGATTTGCTAGACTCAATGACTATTGGAACAAAATTTGAACGTTCTCGCCCACATCCTATCCCTCTATTATTTCTGCCCAAACCAAAGCTAGCAATGAAAAATACAAATCCAGCACGCACAGAAAAAAGAGGGTCTTTAACACTCGTTTTTGACCATGAAAAATTACCACCCTCGGAATTTTCTGATTACTACGCACCAACTTTAAATAGATTACGCGCATCGGCGCGTGATCGCCCAAGACCCTTAATTGATATTATGCTTGAAGGAAAATCTATATCTAGGATCATAAACGGTGGCAAAGTAATACAATCTACCGCCGCTGAACTAGCCAGAAAAAGAAAATGCCTTAGTTTAGTCAAAAGCGATTTTACGCCCTAAACCTAAATATGAATCGGACGGCCATCCACTGCTAATGCGGCTTCCTTGACGGCTTCTTCTAAGGTTGGGTGTGCGTGACAGGTACGAGCGATGTCTTCGGCCGTTGCGCCGAATTCCATACCGAGGCCGACTTCGCCGATTAATGTCCCTGCTTCGGGGCCAATGATGTGACAGCCCAAAACACGATCTGTTTTTGCATCCGCCAAAATCTTCACGAAGCCATCCACCATGTTCATCGCGCGCGCACGACCATTCGCCATAAAGGGGAATTTCCCTGCCTTATAGGCAATACCCTCTTCTTTTAATTGCTCTTCGGTTCTGCCGATATTCGCGACTTCAGGATATGTATAAACCACGCCTGGTATTAGGTTGTAATCAATATGACCGCTTTGCCCATCTAACATTTCGGCCAGTACAACACCTTCCTCTTCGGCTTTATGCGCCAACATTGGGCCTGCGATGACATCACCAATGGCGTAAATACCATCGACATTGGTTTTAAAATGCGCATCGGTTTTAACACGTCCGCGCTCATCCGTTTCAACACCAACAGCATCCAGACCAAGTGATTCCGTATAAGCTTTGCGCCCAACAGCAACCAAAACAACATCCGCTTTCATGCTCTCCGCATCGCCACCTGCCGCAGGCTCAAGGGTTAAATCAACGCCGCCTTTGCTTGCTTTGGCACTTGTGACCTTCGTTGAAAGTTTAAAAGTGATGCCTTGTTTTTTGAAAATTTTGTTGGCTTCTTTGCGAATTTCACCATCCATGCCCAGAAGGATTTGATCCATAAATTCAACCACTGTCACATCCGCACCAAGACGTGACCAAACAGAGCCAAGCTCCAACCCAATCACACCACCACCAATCACAACCATAGATTTCGGCACACTGCCAAGTTCCAACGCGCCCGTGGAAGAAACAATTTTATCTTCATCAATGTCGATGCCCGGTAAACCCGCAACATCTGATCCTGTGGCGATAACAATATTTTTTGTCTCGTACTCTGTTCCCGCAACATCAACTTTATTCTTCGCGGTGATTTTACCTGCGCCTTTTAACCAATCAATTTTGTTTTTCTTGAACAAAAACTCAATGCCTTTTGTATTCGCACCAACAACGCTGTCTTTAAATTTCATCATCTTTTTAAGGTCAAGCTTCACGCCACTTGCGGTGATACCAATCTCATCAAAATGCTTTTCCGCTTCTTCAAATTTTTCGGAAGCATTCAATAAGGCTTTGGATGGGATACACCCAACATTCAAACAAGTTCCACCCAGCGCATCACGCTTTTCTACACAGGCTACTTTCATGCCCAATTGCGCCGCGCGTATCGCGCAAACATAGCCACCAGGACCTGAACCGATGACAATGAGATCATATGAAGTAGCTTTAGAGTTGTTAGCCATAAATTTTATCCTATAAAAGCAATGAGATTAAGGTTAAACTTTTACCGAAATAAACGTCGAAAGACCAGAATAAATAAGCATGATATATGAATTCTTCCCCGTTCACCTATATGGAACAGGCATTAAAAATTGCCCCCAAAAGTCCGCATCCCACCAATAAGATTGCGGCAGCGTTATTTGGCAATAGCAAAATAGGCGAAGAATATGCCGTTTACCGCACAAATCACTGGCCAGACCCGATTTACGAAAAAATTGGCACTCAAACAAAAATTGGCAATTCTTCAGGGACAATCCATGCCGAAACAGCCGCCATTTTGGGTGCTGGCAACCGCACAGAAAATGCGTCAATTTGTATCACCGATCCATTTTGCCCCAACTGCGCCAAGAATATGGCCGAAGCAGGTATTAAAACCATCTATATTGATGAAGCTGGATTTGATAAGGATTTTTTTAAACGTCGCGGCGGACATTTTGATAGAATGTCGATGCAAATTTGCGAACGCGCAGGCATTGATGTTTATGCGTTGGATATGATCAATGAAACATCACGCACGATTTTAAAAATTGACGAAGGTTATGTCCCTATTGTGGACAGCCCAATCCAAAAAGAGCCGATTGAAAATGCCAGCGATGCAGTTTTGGCGGATGTGATTGAAAAAGCGACCTTTCACAACAAGCGACGTAAATTCACCATTGCTTTGGTTGAAGACCAAAATGGTGAGAAATTCTCTTTGCTTGCGCGCGCACATGTTGTTGTTGGTTATTCGCTTGAGCGATCAGATGAAGCGTTGGAACTGCTGACACCAATAGGAAAATATAGCTTCATCCAAGAACCTGTGAACCGCATGATGATGCATTTATCACGTCGCGGATATAAGATTATTGAAGATTATCTTTATTGTTCCCAAGTACCAACGTCGCGTGAGCAAGTGAATTTGGTTGGCGCGGAAGTAAAGCGTATTACAATTGGTAATCCGCAACGTTGTCGCGATTCCGCTGGCTTAGATGCCATGGAAATGTTGCGGTCAAAAGAGATTTTAAGTTACATTTAACGTCACATTTGTCATCCTTTGGCTTGACCAAAGGATCTGTATAAAACTTAAAGAGAAGATCCTTCGATCAAGTCGAAGGATGACATTATTTTTAGATTGCCACGCTACGCTCGTAATGACCTCGCAATAACGAAAGTATTAAATATCCAGCAATAATCTTTGTGGATCTTCTAACGCTTCTTTCACACGCACAAGGAAGCTGACAGATTCTTTACCGTCAATAATGCGGTGATCATAAGAGAGCGCAATATACATCATCGGGCGGGCTTCGATGGAGCCGTCTTTCATCACCATGGGACGTTGTTGAATTTTATGCATTCCCAAAATCGCCGATTGCGGCGCGTTCAAAATGGGGGTCGCCATGAGCGAGCCAAACACACCACCATTGGTGATGGTAAATGTACCACCCTGCATTTCATCAATGCCGAGTTTTCCGTCACGCGCACGACCGCCCAAATCAATGATGGATTTTTCAACACCCGCCATATTTTTTTGATCTGCATCACGCACGACAGGCACAACCAACCCTTGCGGCGTACTGACAGCAATACCAATATCATAGAAATTTTTGTAGATAATATCCGTGCCATCAATTTCCGCATTCACGGCGGGGAATTCTTTTAACGCTTGGATTGATGCCTTCACGAAGAACGACATAAAGCCCAATTTCACATCATGCTTTTTGACGAATGTATCTTGGTATTCTTTACGCAGCGCCATGATCGCGCCCATATCAACCTCGTTAAATGTTGTTAAAATCGCCGCAGTATTTTGCGCATCTTTAAGACGTTTCGCGACAACCTGACGAAGGCGCGTCATACGCACGCGTTCTTCACGCGGACCTGTATCACGGGGCGCAGAAGGAGCTGGAGCTGGCTTCGGTACATTTGGTGCAGATGCCGCAGGAGCAGAGCCACCACTAGACATGTGATTTTGCACATCTTCTTTGGTCAAACGCCCATCTTTACCAGAGCCAGAAATTTTTGATGCATCAAGATTATTATCATTAATCATCTTCGTCACCGCAGGAGAAAGCTTTTGCGCTTCATTGCTACTTGATGCCGCCGCAGGGGCCGCGGCTTTCGGGGCGTCGGTTTTAGCTTCAGCAGGTTTCGCGTCACCGCTTGCCGCACCGCCAATTTCGCCCAGTAACGCGCCAACTTCAACATTTTCGCCCTCTTGGACAACAATCGAGCTAAGGACGCCTGCCGCAGGGGCGTTGACTTCTAATGTCACCTTATCGGTTTCAAGCTCCACAATCGGCTCATCGACGGCAACGCTGTCGCCTTCTTTTTTCAACCATGTGGCCACGGTGGCTTCAGAGACGGATTCACCAAGGGTGGGGACGAGAATTTGAGTCATTTGAAAAATCTTCCTTATAAAATAATGCTTTAGTTTTACCGCTTCCCCTTCGCAACGCCAAGGGGTAATTTTCAAAAAATTCGCTTATATCACTTCGTTCCTGTTTTAAGGGGGGTGCCCCTCCCGCAGGCCTCCAGATACGCCACCATTTTTGTTTATTCTCAATGGTTTAGGCCTTAGCTCTTTTTGAAGTCGCATCAGTTCGTTTTTTTCCAAAATCTCTTCTTTTGTCTCTAGGCGTTTTAAATCATATTGTTCAAAAAGCTTTAATTCTTCGGTGAACATCGCATTCAGCTTTATCATGTGATGCGCATGGCGGAAATCGACACTAAACTCCCCCGTTTTCAGGGCGTTATAAGAAGAGCGTATTTTCCCTTCAACCGTTTTAGGGCCCGTTGATTGCGTCCAAGGTTTATGGGCACGGCATCGCTCCGCCGCTGCTTTACGCCGTTCTTCTGTCCATTCCCCTGCCATCTGCCTCTCCTTTATCAAAATTAAAAACGATAGCATAATATAACAAAAATAGGAATATATTAACAATTATCCCTTTTACTGCACAGATTGAAATTAAGAAAGATTAATGTTATGAATTTTATATGTTTAAAGAATTACAAAAAGATATTTTCTATATATCAAAAATCATCAAATCGGAGTTTCAAATGATTACTTTGATAAAAACAACCTTTTTACCATTGTTGTGTATGATTATTTCATGGATTTCACCAATATCTTTTGAATTAAAAGCTACAATAAGTTTACTAATGATTGTGACATCAGTATTCATTGCTTTTGCTAGGCGCTCAAGGCTTATAGATGAAGCGGGTATGAAGTGTGGATTATCGCCAGACGTTGAAAATAATAAAATATGCTTAGTAGCTAAAAATTTTACAGAGCATCAAAATAATAATGTTATTATAAAATGCCTATCGTGCCTAGTGGATGGTCAATATCACAATTTTAGCAATGATAATGTTTACAGGATTGGAGACATTAATCCAAAAGGTTCTGAGGTTATAAATTTTACAGATTTCTCATGTCCTTTTTTCAACACCTTTAAAAACCAAAAAGAAAGAGGGTATGAATTTACTATTGATGGAAAAACATATAATCCTAAAAAAACTATAGAGTTTGTATTTGAGATTTCATCTAAGCAACATAGTCCTAAAACATTTAATCCAAATATAATCCTAAATTCTCAAGGTCATCGAATAGAAAATAATATACTATGACCCAAGAAAATCCCGATAACAAAAAGCGTGACGAAGTATTAAAGACTATGCTTAATACCCCACCCAAACTTAACAAACCCCTTAAAGAGAAGGGAAAGGATAAGGAATAGCTTGTTCTTTATCCGCCTTATCATTCAGCTAAGTGTACATTAACCGCTTACCTACGATACCTTGTAAGGCTTTGTAAGCGCGTTCACTATCTGTCATGTCGCGTGTGTTAAAACGAAAGTCAAACTCATTTAAATAGCGTTGTAAGTGTTTCTCTGAACAATGTTGATGATGCCCTTCATTCCACGTTTAAAGACTGAGAAGTAGTTTTCAGCGTTGTTAGTGGTTACACCATCACGGACATACTCACCCGCTGTGTGTTTAACTGTTTCGTGACCTTTAAAGCCTTTACCAGTTTCAGTATATAAACGGCTTTCATCAGTCCATAAAACACTATTCATAGATACATTAGATTTAAGAATGTCATAGATACTTTTTGCATCGGCTCTATCAACATGGAATGTGCGGCTTTTACCGCCACTAATTAAAGCAACAACAGACATCTTACTTGAATGGGAAGGCTTACCGCGAATAGTACGTTTTTTAACAACGTCTTTTTTACCAAAGTAAGTTTCATCAGCTTGGATAGTTTTACCTTCACCACCTATAATATCAGGGTTACTATCATTCATGGCTTCACGAATACGGTGCGACATAAACCAAGCTGTTTTATAAGTAACGCCAATCATGCGGTGCAACTGGTGTGATGACATGCCTTTTTTAGACGCACAGATAAGGTGCGTAGCCAATACCCATTTGTGCAATGGAATGTGTGAGCGTTCGTAAACAGTGCCTGTACGGACTGTAAAACGCTTACGACAATCGCCACAGTGATAGAAACCAAGTAAAGGCTCTGGCACTGGCTTGGCTTTTGTAGGCTTACTCATCATCTTAGCAGGTTTGATTTTATCAATACCGCCACAGTGAGGGCAAGTAGGCTTACCGTTCCAACGCATTTTTTCTAAGTGCGCTCTAGCTGATGTTTCGTCATAGAATATTTTATCTGTAATGTTCATACTATTATAATGCCATATAATAGCTGTGCAGTCAAGTATATAATTATGAATATATTTCTATTGTAATGAATTCAGTGTTATGTCATTTTGATTTTTTAAAGGTAGTATATAAAAGGTCGAATAAATGATTAAGGGATTAATAACTGCTGGATTTATAACTTTAAATCTAACAACAATCGCAAACGCACAAGAGGATCAACAAGACTTAAGTCTTGGCTTTAACACAACAGACGAATGTGTCACAGGTACAATTAAAGATATTTTCGGAGAGGCTACGGTTATATACGATCATGCTGATTCCTACGAGGCACATGAAAAAGAATTATGGGAAGGAGATAGAATTACCATCTACCTATCTCATAGAGAAGAAGAAACACTTATTAGAAGCGTTTTAGAAATCGAATTTGAAACAAATAGCACCTCATTTTATCTACCTAATGAGAGCTTTCATTACATTGGCGCTAACGATCTTCCTACGATAAATTTAGAAGCAGGAAAAATATCTAAACTAGACGGTAGCGCAGGTGATACCGACCTAGCAAAAATTGCCGCCAATAAAATACAACAAATACGTTCAGCCTTATTAAACTGTTTTAGTATGAGCTAAATTTAAACACTCAACGCTTCATCAATTAACTTCGCTTGTTGCTCGTTATGTTTTTTTAAAGACCCTGTTGCGGGTGATGCGGCTGGTTCGCGGCCGATATAAACGGGGCGGGCGGCTTTATGTTTTAGATCCGTCAGCACGCCTTCAATGCGGCGATCCATATAATGCCACGGGCCGAAATTTTCGTGTTCTTCTTGGCACCAGACTACCTCTGCATTCACGTACTCTTTCATTTCCTCCATTAACGCATCATGGGGGAACGGATAGAGTTTTTCAACACGCAGCAGAACGACATTATCAATTTTACGGTCACGGCGTTCTTGTAACAGATCAAAATAAACCTTACCGCTACATAGCACGACACGTTTGATATCTTTTGATTTTGCCAAGCTGTCGCGGTCATCATCCCATAGGACGCGGTGAAAACCTGACCCTTGTGCGAAATCTTCAAGTTTTGAGACGCATAATTTATGACGCAACAATGATTTTGGTGTCATTAAAACAAGCGGTTTTCTAAAGTCGCGGCACATTTGACGGCGCAACAAATGAAAATAATTTGCAGGAGTTGTACAATTTGCCACCTGCCAATTATCTTCCGCAGAATTTTGCAAGAAGCGTTCCATCCGCGCGGAGCTATGCTCTGGCCCTTGGCCTTCCATACCATGTGGTAAAAGAAGCACAAGGCCGTTCATACGCAACCATTTTGTCTCCCCCGAAGAGATAAATTGATCAATGATTGTTTGCGCGCCATTCACGAAGTCACCAAACTGCCCTTCCCACATTACCAATGTTTTTGGATCAGCGGAGGCGTAGCCATATTCAAACCCCATCACCGCAAATTCGGACAAGGGGCTGTCATGGATTTCTAAGGCACCTTGGTCAGGATCAATATGCTTTAGCGGCATATATTTCTTTTCAGTTTTTTGATCATATAATTTTGCATGACGTTGGGAAAACGTGCCACGGCCAACATCCTGCCCCGATAAACGCACACCGAATTTTTGATCTAGCAATGTGCCGAACGCCATTGCTTCTGCGGTTGCCCAATCGAACCCTTCGCCTGTTTCAAACATTTTGGCTTTGGCTTTTAACTGGCGGATAATTTTAGAATTGGCGTTAAAATCATCTGGCACAGTTGTGATTGCTTGACCGATTTTTTGTAACACGGACTCATCGACTGCCGTATCACCACGGCGTTTATCATTATACGATCCATCGGGCGCACGTTTAAGGCCGCTCCATTGCCCCTCCAAAGTGTCAGCTTTGTTGGGTTTGAAATTTTCTGCGGCGTCGAAATCTTTGGCGAGTTGCGCATTAAAATCATCAACGGCTTTTTGCGCTTCATCCGCTGTCATAAGGCCTTCAGCAATTAATTTTGCGCCATATTTTTCGCGTGTGGTTTCTTGGCTTTTAATTTGTTTATACATCAACGGCTGGGTGAAGGATGGCTCATCGCCTTCATTATGACCGTTACGGCGGTAACAGAACATATCAATCACAACATCTTTTTTAAACTTCTGGCGAAATTCTGTCGCGATACGTGCCACATGGGTGACGGCTTCGGGATCATCACCATTTACATGAAAGATGGGCGCTGCCAACATTTTTGCAACATCGGTACAATAAGGGCCAGAACGACCAAATTTAGGGCGCGTGGTAAAACCAATCTGGTTATTAATCACAATATGAATGGTGCCGCCAACGCGGTATCCCGGCAATTCCGACATCATCATGGTTTCGGGCACAACGCCCTGCCCCGCAAAGGCCGCATCACCATGCAAGAGCATCGGCATGATCTCGGTATTTTCTTTATCATTCGCCATAGTCTGTTTCGCACGAACTTTACCGACAACCACAGGGCTCACACATTCAAGGTGCGATGGATTGGCGGAGAGTGAAAGATGGATAGTGTTGCCATCAAACTCACGATCACTTGATGTCCCCATATGATATTTCACATCACCCGATCCCTGCACATCATCTGGCATGGAAGATTTTCCCTGAAATTCGGAGAACATCGCCGTGAAGCTTTTGCCCATCACGTTGGTCAGCACATTAAGGCGACCGCGATGCGCCATACCCACGGCGATTTCTTTGAGGCCCAATTGCCCGCCACGTTTCATGATTTGTTCGATACAAGGCACAAGTGATTCACCGCCATCCAGACCAAAACGTTTTGTCCCTGGATATTTCACCGCCAAGAATTTCTCAAACCCTTCGGCGGCAACAAGGCGGTCATATATGGCGCGCTTGCCTTCATCGGTGAAGTTGGTTTTGTTATGTGGCTCTTCAATGCGTTCCTGCACCCAGCTTTTTTCTTCGGGGTCGGTGAGGTGCATAAATTCCACCCCGATTTTACCGCAATAAGTATCTTTGAGCAGGTCAACAATTTCATTCAGCGTCGCGCTCTCAATGCCGAGCACACCATCAATAAAAATTGGACGTGTATAATCGCCTTCTTCAAAGCCATAATGGGAAGGATCAAGCTCTGGATGATATTCAACATCGCGCAAGCCCAGCGGATCAAGATCACAGACCAAGTGCCCCCGCGCACGATAAGCGCGGATCAACATAATCGCCCGAATGGAATCTATCACAGCTTGGCGGACATCGCCTTCGGCTGATGGCACGCAGCTTCCTTGCGGCGCGGTTTGAATCAGTTGCTCGCCACCCGATTGACCGAAACCATTTCCATCGCGGCGGTTTTCCTCTGGAGTCCAGCTCGCGCCATGTAGCTCCCGCAGGATAGAGATTTCATCATCATTCAACTCATCAAAGAATTTCTTCCAACTGGCATCCACGCTGGCCGGTTTACGGTTATATTGCGCGTAAAGATGGGCGATATATTCGCTGTTAATACCACTGAGAAAAGTTAGATTTGATGACATTTTAACACTCTATTTAAAGTTATTTTTTTCGAGATGAAGGGTACCACGAATTAACACAAATGAATACCGCACATCCCTTCAAATGCTTGGCTGTTGTTCAATAAATGAACGGCTTATTATTTACCGCCCATACACCGCATTTCAAGATAACTTGCGATAACGCAAAGCCTCTCACGCAGGATTAGGATGACGGATAAATATTAAGTCTCTTTTAATATTGCGCGTAATTTTTTCAAGGCTGTTTTTTCTTTTGCGCTCATATTTTCAGGAGCCTTTTTCAGGCTTGGAGCACTCATAAAACTGCCGATCCACTGAAAGAAATGATCTACGTGCATTTCATTGTCTGGATCTTCTTGCTCCCCGTATGATTGGGCGACCACAATCGCAATTTGCCACAAGGCATGTTTATATTGCTTTAATTGCGACTCCGATAATTTCTTATGACATAATAATATTGCATTTTGAACATCCCCCAGAACAACCCCTTCGGCAGCGTTATTTTCCCATACTTGCCACGCATTTTTATTTTGCTGAATAGCCGCCATAATGTTGGCAGCAAAAGGCATTTTGCGGTGCGCTTTCGCAAGGCGGGCAATAACGATTTCAAGGGCTTTCATCTCCCGCTTGTCATCACGGCGGGTTTGCTCGATATCATCGGCATTCGAAATCCAAACTCCCACACGATATGGAAGCGATATAAACAATGCTTGTTCATCTTGGTTTAAATCTGAAAAATTACCCATAGGTGCCTCACGTTATAATGCAGCATAGTTTAGCGCGAAGCGTCAGAGAAGCGAAGGAGATTTTTATCACGCCGCTTTATTATTGCCTTTCATCAGCAAGGCATAAAAAACGGGATGCGCCTACTGATAGCGCATCCCGCAAAAGGGTCATATTAAGGAAAAACGAAGTTATGGGGGGAGGGAAACCTTAATATGAATGAGGGAAATCTTTTTTAAGGATTAAAAGCCAATCGCCTGCCCTGCAAGGCTGCTCATGCCTTCAAAAGGATTGAAATCGGCAATTTGCGCCAAAGCGATAAGCCATAATGCTGTTCCTGTGATGTATAATTTCATTGTCATGTTATATCTCCCTTATTGTGTGGTTATCTATATAAGAAACATTGCAACCGCGATGCCAGATATAAACCAAATAAAATCAATGAGTTAGGAATATAGCAGACGGCATCACAATAAAAAATTACTGCCTATCGGCACAATTTTCCGTATTAACAAATAAATTCATAGCTTTTTCTTTCAAGAACCCTCCAGCTTGATGTCGAAGCTTGCTGCGGCGCAAAATGAACCTGCTTATTCAATTTCATTAAATATATAGAAGCCCCAGGAAGAGAAACAGCCTTGCTAACATCAGCGTCGTGAAACTTATTCCCCCCTTCATTGGTGGGGGCTCCCGCATACTCTTTAGGAACTAATGAAGTTCCAGAGACATGCTCATTGAACGAAAAGAAAGCAGTTAAGAACCAGCCGTCTATATGAGGTTTTGAGCCAGGGTATTCTTTTAACGGAGGTTGAATTAATTGACGTATAGGATTACCGAGTTGGACGTTAATTCCCATAGATGTAAAAATCTTATTAATGCCTCCTTCAAGTTCTTTTTGAACATATTCACTTGCAGGAACTAACCATTCTTTTGCATTCTCAAGCCCAGCATCAGAAACAACATTATTAAACATTGCAACGTATTCTAAAATTTCTCGAAATTCAGGATCACCTTTTGCATCCCAACAAGCTGTAAACGTTTTAGGGGTATTGATCTCTTCCAAAACACGCTTGTCTGTAGAAATAAAAATTTCTGGTTTATGTGACATAAACCAGAAATTAACTTAAAAGTTATGAAAAGTAAAGCTCGATTAAGCCGCCATCGCGGTTTTCATCGCCGTACCGAGACCTGCAGGAGAGTCAGAGACTTCGAAACCTGCGGCACGCATGGCGTCCATTTTAGCTTCGGCGGTATCATCTCCACCAGAGATAATTGCGCCCGCATGCCCCATACGTTTACCTGGAGGAGCCGTTGCACCCGCAATAAAACCAGCGATTGGTTTTTTGTTCTTCAAACCTTTGTAAAATTCTGCCGCTTCAATTTCTGCCGCGCCGCCAATTTCACCAATCATCAAAATTCCTTCAGTTTCATCGTCATCCATGAACATTTCGATACAATCAATAAAGTTTGTGCCATTTACAGGGTCACCACCAATACCAATACAAGTCGATTGACCCAAGCCAACCGCACCAGTTTGCGCAACCGCTTCGTATGTCAATGTGCCAGAACGCGACACGATACCAATTTTACCGCGCTTGTGAATATGCCCTGGCATAATACCAATTTTACATTCATCCGGCGTAATCACACCCGGGCAATTCGGGCCAATAAGACGCGTTGAAGAACCATCTAATGCGCGCTTAACTTTAACCATATCCAAAACAGGAATACCTTCCGTGATACAAACAACAAGCTCAATTTTTGCGTCAATCGCCTCAAGAATTGAATCTGCCGCAAAGGGCGGCGGCACATAAATAACAGAAGCGTTACAGCCCGTCACATGTTTGGCTTCATCAACCGAATTAAAAACAGGCAAACCCAAATGGTCTTTGCCGCCCTTGCCCGGTGTTACGCCGCCGACCATGTTGGTGCCGTATTCCATTGCTTGTTCGCTGTGGAATGTTCCTTGCGATCCCGTGAAACCCTGACAGATAAGCTTTGTTTCTTTGTTGACCAAAACAGACATAGATATTTTCTTTCTTTATTAAAGTATGGATTAGGTTGTTAAATTTAATTCTTGTTAATTTTATTTTCAGCGTCGTTCATTTCGTTTTCTTTATTTTTCACGGCCTTTATCACATCCGACATCGCACCAATAACATAGGTGCTAAAGATAAGTGTTAAGTACGATAAAACAACACGCCAGAAAAAATCTTCCCCAAAGAAGTGCGGAAACCAAATTTTTGCGATGATCAGAACACTCAACAACACCGTTGAGATAATCAGCGCGTAAAGCGCCCATAACGGCACGCGCATCAAATTTTTAAAACGGGGGGCGGAAGAATTTTCTTTCATATTATTTTTCTTAAATTGACACCACTGGGCTCATGGTTTTTGCGCGCCCAATCCAGCTTTGAACCTGTGCAACATCGGGAACCGTTGGCGCGATAAGCTGTTTGCCTTCGTTATTCACTTGATCCATTTTTGCAACCAAAGCGGCGGCATCGCTATGTGCCAAATCAGCCACGGTCAACACATCCACAGAGAACGCCAATTCTGCATGTTGGTGATCAATGCCCTCAACACGCAAAAGGTCAGACATAGACGCCCAATTATGAAGGGGTTGCACCAAAATATCTAAAGACTTCGCCGCTTGTTCACGCGCGTGTGGGGCATGAAGTTTGCGCAAATAATCACCAACGGAGTTCACGCCATAACCGCGGAATAAATCGCCTGTTTGCGGGCCAATACCTTGCAAGGTCTCAATGCCATAGGCGTCTGCGTCCAAATCGACAGTCGTATCAAGGCTGATCGTTGCTGTGTCGTCTTCGTCTTCAAAAGCATTGGAGACAAGCGCGGAAACACTTGTTGGATCGCTGTCTTCATGGTTTCTTTTGCATTTTCCTGCACCGCACATCTTAGCGAACAACCAGCCAAAAAAAAGACCAATAAGAAAGGCAATTAAAAGATGGATAGCAATTTCGGTTATAAGATAAGTCATGTCTTTATTTCCTAATTAATTCTTGTTTCGTTTTAATGTTTAAGTTTTCTTAGTTCTTCTTAATTCTTTTGGGCAGTGATTTTAAATTCGATGCGGCGGTTTTGCGCCTTGCCCGCTTCGGTATCATTGCTCGCGATTGGCTGGCTCGCACCGTGGCCAACGACACGAATTTCTTTACGCACGCCTTTAGATATCATGTAACGTCCAACAGATTTTGCCCGCTTCAAACTTAAAGCGCGATTTACAGTCGCATCACCCGAACTATCTGTATGACCATGAATGTGGACAACCACATTTTCACAATTTTTCACTTGGGCAACTAATTTGTTTAACAAACCATAACTGTTGGATTTAATCGTCGAACGACCACTATCAAAATTAATTTTTTGATCCGCCATCATATTAGAAAGCTTGTTTTGACAAGCAGAGCTTTGCGCCGAAACAGGCCCGCTTTCTATAGCGACAACACGCTCAACAACGCGCTCCGTTCTAACAACTTCTTCAGCTTCAACAATATTTTCAAGAAACATGTCAGAAGGAGCTGTTTCAATCTTTACTGTTTCAGCAACCACCGGCGGTGGCGGCATTTCCATTTGCGATACTGTTTCTATTTCTCGCTCGACCATTTCAACTTTTTCTTCAATAACGGCCATTTGGTCAATTTCAATATTGGCATCAACATCGCTTGAGCCAATCACCGCACTCCCTGTTTCAAGCTCGATCACAGGGGAAGGCATCTCAATAGTCTTTGGAGTTTTCTCAGGGGTTTCCTGTGGAGCTTCTGGCAGGTCATTGCGCGTGATAGACATATCAGCAAGATCATTGGCAGGACGTTCAATATTTATTTCTGGCTCATAAGAAGACTCCGCGGTTTCTAAAGAAGAAACCTGAATATTATTTGTAACCGTTCTCACGCCTGTTAAATTTTCAGCAAAAGCATGAACTTGTTTTTTTAAGCGTTGGCTGTTTGCTTCTCCAGATAAGATAACATCACGCCCATCAACTTTGGCGATGATTGATTTTGGCACATTCTTTTCAAGCATCACACGCGATAAGCGTTTATGAATATCCCCTTCTATTCCATCGGCGTGTTTGGGAATGTGGTAAAAACCAAGTCCCGCCAAAGCCAACAAGATAATAACAAATAAAAGTTTTTTCATTATGTGTACTCCTAAGTATCTACGCCTATAAGTGTGTGTAAGCTTAAAAAACCTAACACGTGATAGTCGTTATAATTAAGCTGCGGCTTGCGCAGCTTTAGTTGCATCAACAACCTTACGCGCCGCATCATCTAAATCATCTGCCGCAATAATTGGCAGACCAGAATTAGCCATTAGCTCTTTTCCTTTTTCAACGTTCGTACCTTCTAAACGCACAACCAGCGGTACAGAAAGGTCAACCTCTTTCGCCGCGGCAATCACGCCTTCAGCAATCACGTCGCACTTCATGATACCACCGAAGATATTCACCAGAATTCCTTGAACATTGGGATCAGAAAGAATGATTTTAAACGCCGCGGTGACACGTTCCGCCGTTGCACCACCCCCAACATCCAAGAAGTTTGCAGGATCACCACCATAAAGTTTGATAATATCCATTGTCGACATCGCAAGCCCCGCACCATTAACCATACAGCCAATATTGCCATCCATAGACACGTAAGAAAGATCCCAATTTGTCGCTTCGCGCTCCGCATCGTCTTCTTCGGTTTCATCGCGCATCTCTGCAACCATTTTTTGACGGAACAAGGCATTCTCATCAAAATTCATTTTTGCATCGAGCGCCATGACTTCGTTTTTATCTGTTACGATCATTGGATTAATCTCCACAATCGCCGCGTCCAATTCAACGAACGCTTTATAAAGTGACATGAAAAATTTCACCGCTGATTTCATGGCATCTTTTTCAAGACCCAAGGCAAACGCAAGCTTGCGCGCGTGGAACGGCATGATGCCTGTCACGGGATCAATATCAACATGGGTAATTTTCTCTGGTGAATGTTCCGCCACTTCTTCAATGTCCATACCCCCTTCGGTAGAAACCATGAAGGTCACGCGGCTGGTGCCACGATCCAGCACGACAGAACAATAATATTCTTTTTCAATATCAACCCCATCCGTCACATAAAGGCGTTGAACTTCTTTACCTTCCGCACCTGTTTGGATTGTGACCAACGTATTGCCTATCATCGCTTCCGCGGCGTCTTTTACCTCATCAGCTGTCTTGCAAAGGCGAACACCGCCTTTACCTTCAGGATTATTCGTAAAATGGCCTGCACCGCGACCACCCGCATGAATTTGCGACTTCACCACATATAAAGGCCCCGGAAGATCACCCGCAGCCTTAACCGCTTCTTCGACGCTCATGGCGGGAATGCCCTTTGGTACGGCAACGCCATATTTTTCGAGTAATTCCTTGGCTTGATATTCATGAATATTCATTAAATAATCCTATATTTGTTAATTTTTTCAACGTGTTAAAGTCATTTACGAGTCATAACCCGCATATTTCATAGTATGATTAGCACAAGCAAGGCTGGCTTCCAAGAGGCAAAAAGCCTCATACACAGGCTATTTTTGAGTATTAACCTTTCGTTAACCTTTTGATATGGCTGTATAATTTTAAACAACTTCGCGCCACTTTTTTGTAATTCCCCTGCCTTATTTGATATTATAGTTATATGAGTTCAGTAACAGACAGATATGAAGCCACTATTACAGATGCAGAAGCGCAAGCCCGTCTTGCCGCTCTTGTCCCTAATGACCCAGCAGCCGTTAATAAACGTTTAAACGAAATTGAAGGATTGCGCAGCAAGACAATAACAGCTTTTGATAAGGTCAATGGTGAATATTTTGACGGAACTGCAGGTTTTACAAACGCTCAAAACACTGCAACAGGCAAACATAGAGATAAAGAAAAAGCAGATCAAGCGGCTGCGGCTAAATCTGGCGCACGCTCCTTCGCAGGCGCTGTTGAAGATAGTATTGCACAAGCGAGAAATATGAATTTTTTCATCTTCGATGGTATTAGTAAAGGTTCTATTGGATTGCGTGCCGGCAATGTAAAAGCCAATAATGAAGGCATCTTACAATATCATGATGAAGATGGACAAGCGCACGACCTAAGACCCCAAGACCAAGCAGAAATGGATCATGTTGATCAGACCTGTAGTGCGGGTATTACCACCGGCGCGCAGGAAATGAACGCTTATATGCGCGGTGAAACAGATGATGTGCCACAATCCTTAAAAGATATGGTGCCAGAGGGACAAAACATCGAGGGGCTCACGCGTGATGACTATGAAGTCATGATCCGTGAACAATTACCCGCCCATATTCATCAGGGAATTCTATCTAATCAACCTTTGCAATACCCCCTTCACGTGGAATACACCCCTGGCATGTTTAACACCGCGGCAGGGGGGCAACCATTATCAACAAGTGTAAATGCATTAAGTGCTTCGTTCACTCCACCAGCCATGGGCGAAACAACCAATTCACCAGCGCAAAGCAATGCGCCAACACCCACATCAACGCCTAAACTAGAAACATTGGACATGTAAAGATCGATAAAAATAAATGGTAATAACATTACAAAAACCATCAAAAACATTGACTTTTAAACCATTACAGAGCACTATAGGTTCTATATGAAAAAGCAATTAAAGCCCACAGCAACCAAAGAGAGAGCGGCAGAACTTGAGAGGCAGCAGAACGCTTCCCGTGCGAACGTAGCGTTAACACGAAGCTTTGCACATGAGCAAAAAGCCAATGGCGGCGTAACGGCAACGGGTAAGATAAGTATGCGCGTCGCTAAAAGGTCGAAAGCTGCCTTTGCTTTTATGGGATCAAGCAGCCCTGCAGCGCTGATGTTAGCGGCTGCCTCGGAGACATTCTTTAATGTTGCTAGAGATTTGTCCTCGCTGATTAAAAATTCTTTCGCCGCGTCTACAGCCCCTGCTGTTGCGGCGCACAATCTTAATGAAGCCCCTGCCATTTCGCTTTCATCTGAAATTGCTGTAACAAATGAGTTCCATGAAGCCCTAGCTGCTAAAGCTGCAACTATTCAACAAACAGCCGCCTTCGATGCCGACCTTGTCGCTGATCCCGATTTTGTTGGCCCACACCCCGTAGAACAACATTCCATCGTAACCGCGCACCGCGCTGGGGAAATTACCACGGCCGAATTAATCGAAGGCTTTGCCAGAAATGCTGGTGTTATGAGTCAAAATGGTCAGCTCCTTGCTGTTGACGCGACCCTTTATAACACTACAAGATCGGCCTTTGAAAGATCAGGGCGTGTTGCCGAGATTACGTCTAGCAACACACCACAAAGTGCTTTTATTTGTACATTCCACCAAACAGCACATGGCCCGCAAAGCGTTGCCGCCTTAAAAGGAAGCTGTGATATAGAAGCACCACAATCGCGCGCAGTGATACAATACCCTACCCTCCAGCCCGCCATGGCTGGCTAAGTAAATATTCTGCGAAAGCCGTAATTGCCACCTGCGTAAAGATAATTGCCTTGGTTTTGGTTTCACCCCTACGCGTCATTGTACGGCTAACCCTCGCTATTTTCTGTCCTGTTAGATACAGTCAATATAGAGTATACTAATTGCAACTATAGATGCGGCACTTATAAAACATGCGATGATGTACCCTTAACATCCTTTATCTAAATCAACGTAACAATATCAAAAAAATTTTACCCAAAGTCTTAAGCGACATCGTTACTTAACAACATTCTCCATGGCTTCGTTTAGGTCTTTGACTGCTTGGACGGAATGATCGAACATTTTTTGTTCGTCTTCATTCAGCTTGATCTCGATAATTTTTTCAACGCCATTTTTACCAATCACAACAGGAACACCAATATAAAGACCATCAACGCCATATTGGCCACTCAGTTTTGCGGCGCAAGGTAGGACGCGTTTTTTGTCCTTAAGATAACTCTCCGCCATCGCAATCGCGCTTGAGGCGGGGGCATAATAAGCGGAGCCTGTTTTAAGCAAAGCCACAATCTCACCGCCCCCTTTACGGGTGCGATCAATGATGGCATCAATCTTGGCCTGCGTGCTCCACCCCATTTCCACACAATCAGGGAGCGGAATACCCGCGATAGTTGAATAACGCTGAAGCGGCACCATCGTATCGCCATGCCCACCAAGCACAAACGCGCTAACATCTTCGACCGACACGTCAAATTCATCCGCCAAGAAATAACGGAAACGTGCAGAGTCTAAAACACCTGCCATACCAACAACTTTGTTATCCGCAAAGCCTGTGGCGCGTTGCATCACTTCAACCATCACATCTAAGGGATTCGTAATCACAATCACAAAAGCATCTGGCGCGTGTTTTTTAATCTCCGCGCCGACGCTGTTGATGATGCCCGTGTTAATGCCAATCAAATCATCACGGCTCATCCCTGGTTTACGCGGGATACCAGCGGTCACAATAATCACATCGGCGCCTTCAATGACATCATAGTCATTACTGCCCATAAAATTGCAATCGAACCCTTCTACTGGGGCGGACTCAGCCAGATCAAGTCCCTTTCCTTGGGGAATACCCTCGGCGATATCAACCATGGCAACATCGCCCAGCTCCTTAAGCCCTGCTAAATGCGCCAGTGTTCCACCGATCATCCCTGCGCCGACTAATCCAATTTTTGCGCGTCTTACTGTGCTGGCCATAATATTTCTCTCCGTTTTAATAATGTAAAAATTCTGCGCATAGAATAGCGCTATATGCCTCGAAACAAAACCCTCAAATCAGGGTCTTATTTCTATTGGCGTGTCTAAATCAACCAAACGCCAAATTTCGTCCATTTCGGCATTGCTGACGGCGATACAACCTTCCGTCCAATTTTCTGATAACATTCGCGCATCCACATCGGCATCGGTCATGCCATTGGGCAGACCATGAATAACAATATCCCCCCCAGGATCAACCCCCATTAATTGCGCCCGCGCAATATCATAAGCATTGGGATAAGAAATCTTGATTGATTTGTGAAACCGGCTTTGGGCATTTTTATATTCTAAATTATATAGCCCTTCAGGGGTGCGCATATCACCTTCTTGCATCTTATGCCCGACGGGATTACCGCCCAAGGCAATTTTATATTTACGGATAGGTTTATTATTTTTCAGCAAAAACATCTTCGCCTTAGATTTATCAACGATCACTTTATCAACAGCACGCTCAGCTTGTTGATATTGTCTTGCGTCTGGCATGCCGCTCAACATTGGATCCGACGTGCCACAGGCGGATAAGGCAAGAACGAAAATTAGTAAAATTAATTTATGCATTATATACGCTGTAAACGCCTCTCTTATTTGTCATCAATGCCAATCAGCTCTAATTGCCAATATAATTCTTTTTCATCCATAGGATAATCTGTTCCGCCCTTAGGGTAAAGCAATTCAGCAGGTTGAATACGCGCCATTTCTTGTTGCAAGCGCAACGCAAAACGCATGGATAATCCCGCCCGCCAGCAAACCGCACAAACCAGTTTGGGTTTTCGCAAGCTAAAAACTTTTGCGACTTGCGACGCTTTTGCACCGCATAAAACCGCTAGCGCTCCCGCTACAAACTCTTGATCGCGTAAGGCCAAAGCATCATTAATCACTTCTTCGGATAAACGCCCTTCGGCATATAATTTTTTAATCCGTTGCGAAGCCGTTTCATTTCTTGCTTTGGATTTTTGTAATGATTCTTCCATTTGCATGCGCCGCTTTGTCGCGTCACTAACAATTTCAATTGTCGCGGCATCATAGCCCCCACGATCAAGCATCATCTGACGTATGCGCGCATCAACATAACGCGCCATTTGCACCGCCATATCCGCAGGTAATCTGTGGCGGGAAATTAAGGGTTCATGCCATTCAGGGAACTCTGGTGCACGGTCAACGATGGCTTGTAAAACTGTTTCATCAATTTCCGCTTCTTTATTTTTCAACAATAATTTTCCTGCCATCGCATTGCCCGTTTCAATCACCGCCTTGGAAACAAGGGCCGATAATTTGGACCGTTGCGCCACCGCCTCCGCTGCCCATGGCGCGGGGTGGGTGGCCAAAATTTCAACCAAATCTTGGTCTTTAAATGTCACACACATGCGCAAAATCGGCTCGGACACTTCGCGTTCGATATCTTTGGCCAATTGTAACGCCACAGCAGGCGGCGCATAGGCGTGATCTTTTAAGGCGCTTGATAAGCTCTTACGAATTTTCAAAACCTCATCCAGCGCCAGTGTGCCGAGCGCCTGCACCGCAAAAGCATAAAGGCGGCTTTGTTTATCTGTCGATATCTCGGGCAATAATTTCACCATGCGTTCCGCCAACGCCATACGCACATCTATGCTTTCATCAATGGCTAAAAATTTATTGGCTTGAAGGGGGCTTTCAATATTTTTGGCAACCGCTTGACGCACACGGGCATCGGGATCATTTTCAGCAAGGTAAAATAAAATTTCTTTGTTGGTTTTGGAATTTTTCGCCAGCGTTAAACGTTTTTTAGTATCCTCGGAAACAGCAATCTTTTTTTGTGTTTCATAATCGGTGGGATTTTCACCCTTGCCTAAAATATTTTTCCACCAGCTCATGACGCGTTTACTTCCGCCATTCTTTTTTCATGATAAGCGGCAGATTGCATTTCCATTAAACGGCTGATAGTGCGGTCAAATTCAAACGCGTGATCATCCCCCGTATAAAGCCCGCGCAAATGGCTTTGTGCGCCAATGACAACGCGGCAATGTGCCTCATAAAGGCAATCAATCAGTAAAATAAATCGTTTGGCTTCGTTGCGTTTTGCCGCCGTTAATTGTGGCACGCCCTCAATAAAAACCGTATCATAATTTTGCGCCACGGCAATGTAGTCTTCCGCCCCCAAAGGTTGCTCACATAATTGTTTAAAAGTAAAACGGGCAATATCTCCGACAGCCATTACATCTAAATTTCGTCCTTTAATCTTCAATGTCTCTTGTGTCGCGTTTTTGCCTTGGGTTAATTCCGCAAATAATGTTTCAATTTTTTGATGGGTGTGTGTGCCCAATGGGTAAAAATAATAAACATCTTGATCGGGATCACTTAACTGGCGGTAATCTGTATCACTATCAAGGTGAACGACTTCCATCCGTTTTTTTAACAATCCAATGAAGGGCAAAAATAAATCACGTTGCAGACCGCCCTCATACAAATTATCGGGCGCCCAATTACTTGTGCCAATGACAATCACATCACGGTCAAGCAGCGCCGTAAAAAGCCGCCCCAAAATCATTGCATCCGCCACATCTGTCACATGAAATTCGTCAAAACACAGGACACTTGTTTGCGTTGCAACATGACGGGCGTAATTGGGCAATAAATCTTCCATCCCTGCCCCACGGTTGGCGTGCAACCAATCATGGGTTTCAATCATAAATTGATGAAAATGTACGCGGCGTTTTAACATTTTGGCGGGGAGTTGATCGAAGAATAAATCCATCAACATCGACTTACCGCGCCCAACACCACCATATAAATACACCCCTTTGGGTGTTTCTTTGCGCCCGAAAGGCCACCATGATTTTTTAATTTTTAATTCGCGCAATAAACGTCCCAAAGCCTTTACGGCCTTGCGTTGCTCCGCATCTGCGCGCCAGCCTTTAAGCGCTAAAAGCGCATCATATTTTTGCTGCAGAATCGGCATCACGTTTCTTTTCAAAAGCACGGACAAGAATAATTGAAAGCTCGTAAAGCCCCAATATAGGGATCGCCAAGCCAACTTGTGAGATGACATCGGGCGGGGTTAAAAATGCGGCTACGCCAAACGTGCCAATCACCGCATATTTACGTTTTGCCGCCAGTGTCTTTGATGACACTAATCCCGCCTTACCCAACAAGGTCAGCAAGACAGGTAGTTGAAAACACAGCCCAAAGGCAAAAATAAGCGTCATGATGAGATCAAGATATTCACTCACCCGCGCTTCTAATTGTATCGGCAAGGCGGTATCTGCGCCTGTGCTTTGGAAGCTTAAAAAGAACGGCCATGCCATCGGAATAATACCAAAATAGACTGTTGCACCGCCCGCAAAAAATAAAATAGGCGTGGCAATGATAAAAGGCAAAAAGGCACTTTTTTCTTTTTTATAAAGGCCGGGCGCGATGAACAACCAAAGCTGTGTTAGTAAAATGGGGAAGGTTAAAAATATTCCTGCAAAAAATGCGACTTTTAAATAAGTAAAGAATGCTTCGGTGAGTCCTGTATAAATTAAACGATTGGTGCTTTCGCCGCCCATTGCTTCCGCTAGTGGAGAGACCAAAAACCCGTATAAATTCTCAACGAATAAAAAACAAATCCCCGTGCCCACGGCCATCGCCACAAACACCCACATAAGGCGTTTGCGAAGTTCTATTAAATGACTCGTTAAGGGAAGTTTTTCTGTCATGAGTAATTTGAACCATAAATGAACACGAATGAACACAAATGAACACACCCCAGTGACAGCTGGAGCCTCTCTTTTAAATGCCAAAAGATCCCCGCTTTCGCTGGGATGTGAAACATATTTGGGATTGCCGCAATCGCTCCGCCCCCTCGTAATGAGGATTTTATATGGGTTGTTCTAATCATCTTTGGCTTTGATTTCTTTTTTATCATCTGTTTTGTCGGCGGAATCGCTCTCTTTCGCCACGGCGTTTAAATGTGCTTCAATATCTTCATCTGCTTCGGCTTCTTGGAGTTTTGCGCCTTCATGACGATTCTGCTCAAAATTCACCCCTTTGCGAAGTTCTTCGATATCCCCCGTATTCATGATCTCATCAAATTGTTGCGAAATAGCAAAACGAATATATTGCAAACGGCGTAAGCCCCGTCCCAAGCCGTACATGATGTTTGGAATGTCCTTCGGCCCAATAACGAAAACCGCCACCGCCACCAAAATCAATAATTCTGCCCACCCAAAATCTAACATTTATGAAAACTTCTCTTGACGTAATAATTTAGCATGCTATTGATCCAAAATCGATTTTATAAGAAAGAAATGACGATGTCAGCAACTAATGAAAATCAAAGCAATGACGACGTATTTTTCGGCATGATCGGCGTTGGCGGCGTTTTGATAACGGCGGGAAATATATCTCTCGCTTTTTTAGGATCTGGTAAATCCGAAGCACTCTGTACTGAACAAATCTCAGCCATGCAACCCAAATTGCCCGTAAAATTAGAAGATGTTAAAACCTGCGTTGAACAATCAGTCACAATGAATACTTGGGAAAGAGCAGTGAATGGGCATGCCTATGCCGACGATTTCGCGCTTTTGGGATTGGGGGGAATGGCAATTATATCATTAGCAGCGAGTGCAAATTATTTCTTCAAAAGAAATAAGCCATCTACGACACCCGCCCCCGTAAATAATCCAGCGGCTGCTCCAGCGGCAATTTAATTCCCCTCTTTGTCTTTAACCTTATTTTTCACATGGTCGTGATCAATCACGCTATCGACAGATTTCTTGTCGGTTTCTTCGTCGCTGATACCTTTTTTAAAGGACTTAATGCCTTTGGCGATGTCTTCCATGACGCGTGGCAAACGAACCGCCCCAAAAAGTAAAAACACCAACACCACGACAATTAAAACTTGCCAAATTCCGATACTCATTCGTTTTCTCCTGCTTTTTCTTCCACTTGTTCTGCGTCACGTTCTGCCGCGGCTTGTTGATTGGCACGTGCCTTCATTTCCTTATATGTTGCTTCATCATACGCATCATCATCACTAGCATCCAGTACTTCTTCAGCGTCATTATCGGCATCATCGAATAAATCACCACTATCAGGGAGCGTATCAATCGCGGCGCGGCGATCAAGTAAGCCTGACGCTTTTAAATCATCCAGCCCTGGTAAGTCGGTCATGGCTTCAAGTTGGAAGTGATCCATGAAGTCATTGGTGGTGAGCCACGTCAGCGGACGCCCTGGTGTTTCGCGTCTACGGCCTGGTTTAACCCAGCCCATTTCCATCAAAATATCCAGCGTGCCCTTATGGGTGGCAACACCGCGAATATTTTCAATCTCGGCGCGTGTGATTGGTTGGTGATAGGCGATAATCGCCATTGTTTCCAATGCGGCTTTTGACATTTTACGACTGACTTCTTTTTCAACCGTTAAGGCATCACCGACATCTTGCGCCGTGCGTAAAGCATAAGCGCCGTTAATTTCCATTAGCTCTATCCCGCCACCTGCATATTTTTCTTTAAGTTGCGGCAAAAGCACGTTGAGGTCTGCGCCTTCAGGTAAACGCTCCAGCATGGCTTGCGGGGATAAAGGCGCCGCGCTGGCAAACAACATCGCCTCTAACACGCGGATAGGCTCCATGTCATTGACGTCAATCGACGGGATTTCTATTTCTTCATCCTCATCCTGCGCTTGGGTTGCTTGTAACTCCTCCGCCATTTCGCTTAACACTTCTTCGGCTTCGCTCTCGCCTTCATGATCGTGCTCATTGTTAATTTCATCGGCGATCTTGCCAACGATCTCCTCGACCTTATCATCTTGCATTGGATTATTCATTCGCTGGCTCCCACCATTTGTAAAAATTCTTTTTCCGTGAAGCGTGGCGCGTCACCTGTAAAATCAAAGTAATCTGGTTTTTTATCAATAAAGATATGCATGCCAAGCTTGAGGTCCGTCGCGTTATCCAACGCGCCAGCCGATACACCGTGATAACTCCCATCATGTGTTTTAAACAATAAATGTGTCCCACATTTTTGACAAAAACTACGCTGCGCCCATTCGGAGCTATCGAACCAAGTGAGATTTTCTTCACCCTGAACAACCCAATCACCCTCACATTTTAAACCAAAGCCCACGCCGCCATGCCATTTTTGGCACAGTTCGCAATGACAAATATGCACTTCATCTTCTTGTAAGGTCACATCAAATTTGACGCCGCCACAAAGGCATGATCCGTGTTTTTTTAAATTACTCATTGCGCTGTTTCCTCATTATTACTTCTATGACTTGCACCGCCCGTCATTGCGAGGAATGAAATGACGAAGCAATCTAGAAATTTAGCAACAGCCCTCTGGATTGCCGCGTTCGCTCCGCTCTCTCGCAATGACGATTTTATTTTTATTGTTTTCATCATGCTTCGTTATTCTCATCTGCGCCTTTATCAACATAGCCCGGTTCACGGTTGGCACTGCGTAAGTAAATTGGTTTGAACGCCCCATCTTGGCGGATTTCTAATTTTCCTTGTTTCGCCATCTCTAGTCCTGCCGTAAAGGTCGAGGCCACGGTTGAGCGCACCAACAAAGGATCATCAATCCCTTCGGGAATAAAGCTTTGCAGGGTTGTCCAAACGCTGTTAGGGCCAGAGCGCGGGAGGTTCCCTAGCATTTTAGCAAGCCGCGTGGCGGCATCTTCCATGCTTAAAATATTAAACGTTGGTAGTTCGTAATTTTGATATTCTTGGCGGCGTTTAATGTCACCATAGGCTTTGAGCAAATCATACATCGTGACCTGCCAGCGTGTTTCATATTTTGTGCGCAGGCCTTCGGGCATACCGCGGGCGAAAACATTGACGCCCAATTGCGGGCGCTGCATTAATTTTTTACCCGCTTCGCGCATGGCTTCTAAACGGCGTAATTGGAATTGCAACGCTTCGGCCATTTGCTCACCCGACAGCTCGGCTTCGTTTTTTTCTTCTTGGGGAAGGAGCAAGCGGGATTTTAGATAAGCAAGCCAAGCCGCCATCACCAGATATTCTGCCGCGAGTTCTAAGCGTAATTCTTTGGCGCGCTCAATGAATGCCAGATATTGACGTACCAATTGAAGGATAGAGATTTCACGAAGATCGACTTTTTGGTTACGTGCCATGTCCAGCAAGACATCAATCGGCCCTTCATACCCATCAATATCGAGGAGGAAAGCATCACTGTTAACGCCCCCTTCAAGGGCGGCATTATTACGCGGCTGATCTTCTTCGAACTGTACTTCGTTCATAACGATTAAAACTCTCATCGGTCATGGGCGGGACGACCGCCATGACTTCTTCCATTTCTGTTTGCTTACCTGCACAATATAGCGTGGCATCTGCCCCCGCTTCCAGCGTTTTTACTGCTCTATCCGCAAGATTCCCATATTTTTCCAATGCCAGCATCGAAATATCGTCAGGAAGAAGGAAATGGTCGATTTTCAGGTCTTTTCGTAAGTAATTCATACCACCTTTCGACACTGTCAAACATAGATCAGGGTCAATCGCCGTATAAATGATATGCGCGACCATACCCCAAACTTGGGGGGCAAGGGGTGATTCTGCCATGAGGCGGAAAGGTTCGAAATCTGTTAGTTCTAACTCCGCTAAAGATGTTTCGACCACGGGAAGCTCCAAATGACTATCGGCTGTGGCGCGGCCATGGCCGGGGATATGTTTGGCAACGGGGGTGATTCCCGCATCCAAATGCGCACGGCAAACCGCTTCGGCTTTCTCAAAGACCTCTTGTGGGTTATCACTAAAAGCGCGATCACCGATAATATCATGGGTTTCTTCGAATAATAAATCCATGACGGGGGTGCAATTCACGTCAATGTTGAGCGCATCAAGATCATTGGCGATACAGCAATTAATGGCTGAGACATCATCCGTGGTATGGCAACTATTGGCAGGCATATATTGTTGCCAATGGGGGGGCTTCAAGCGTTGAACACGACCGCCTTCTTGGTCGATTAAAACAGGGCAATGCCGCCCTACCGCGTCGCGTAATTCATGATTTAATTTACGAATTTGTTCAGGGGTGTCGCAATTGCGTTGAAAAAGAATAAACCCTAATGGATTAGTGCTGGCAAATAGACGCTTTTCCGCTTCGGTCAATTCCAGACCTTCGACAGATAAAATAATAGCAGCAGGGTGAGGCATTATTTATTACTTCTTTTTCACCAAACAGCCATTTTTATCAACACGCTTAATGGCGTTACAGGTTTGGGTGGCTTGTGATTTACTCACAGGGCCTGCTTGTACGCGGTAGTAAGTACCACGCGCCCCAAGATCGGCAGATTGAATACGGTAAGAATAACCCGATAATGCAGAATATTTCTTCTGCAATCGATTCCATTCGCCATCGGCACGACTGCGGTCTTTTACACTCACCACTTGCACATAGTAATCCTCCGCAATCAATGGCGTTGGCGCGGCTGTCGCTTTTATGGCAGGGGCAAGTTTTTGAATAACGGGCGCAGCTGTAGAAACCGCGGCAGGCATTTCTGGCAACAACTCCAGCTTCAGCTTATCTTCTTGCTTAATAACGTTGATTGTTTTTTCTGCCGAAGGCATGGGAGAAGATAAAGATAATTTCTTTTCTTCAAAAGCCGCCTGCGTCGTTTCTTTTGTCGCTTCGATAAAAGGCTTTTCAACAATTTTTGGCGTCGGCTTTTTCACAGCAGGCACGGTGACTTCAACTTTTTCTGGTGCCTTCACAGGGGCTGACGCTGGTATTGTTGCGATTTCTTCGTTTGTTGCGCCGCTTTCTTGGGAAGGGCTTAAAGCTTCAACGCCATTTTGGATGAAATTTTCAACAACGGCTTCGGCTTCTTTGGCTTGTTCAACGATGCGCTCTTGATCTTGATCGAGCGGTTGATCAAGCGGTGTTGCTTGTGCTTCGGCCTGTAAATTTGGACTGCTTTGGTTGTTGCCACCTGTATCGGTGTTAAGGCCAGCAAATAACTGCGAGCGTGGCAGGGGCTCTTCGTTATTGTCTTCAGCCAAAAGATTTTCGATCTTATTATCCTTGTTTGATGCAAACAAAGTGCTGTCCTTATTGGGGATCTCCATGCCGCCTGGATCATCGGGGATCACTTTATAAGGGTTTTGTTCTGCACGGACGATCGGCACATTTTGGCCTTCACCGCCATTATTGCCACCGACGTAAAGTTTCCAGACAACGCCAATCATAAAAGACAGCGCAATCAACACCGCGAAAAAAGCCGCTTTTGGGCCAATATTACTCAATAAACCATTGCCGCGTGGCGGCTCTTCAAATTCATCTTGATATGTCATGGCGGCAGAATAAGCTTATTTGGCCTTCGGCTCAAGTCCTACGTTTAAAGGCTTATTCATAATATCCAATCAATGCATATCACGGTACAGATCAAACAGCCTTTCATGCTCACGAATGGCATAGCGATCCGTCATCCCCGCGATATAATCACAAACAATACGGGCTTGGGCGACATTATCAATAAGCCCCCCTGCTTCTTCAACGCGTATCTGCCAATGATCAGGCAATAATTTATATTGCTTCATAAAGGCATTAAAGAGCTCGGGGATAATACGCTCGACCTTTGTCCAAATGCGGTTCACGGTGTAATGACGATACATCCGTTTCATCAAAAAAGCCCGCAGCTCTTCGACCATTGTGTACATAGCCGGAGAAAAAGCGACCATCTGCTGATTGGCCATGCGAATATCTTCAACATTTTTGGGTTTAAGAATATCCAGTCTTTTTTGTGTTTCAGCTAACACATCATTAACCATCGCACCAATCATCTCACGGATGGTTTCATGCACAATGTAATGATCGGTAATGCCCGGCCAGTCACGCTTAACGCGTTCAATAAGGGGCCCCATTAACGCCAATTCTTCAAGGTCTTTAAGCGCAAACATCCCCGCCCGCAAACCGTCTTCGACATCGTGGTTGTTATAGGCAATATCATCAGAAATAGCGGCGACTTGTGCCTCCATGCTGGCGTAAGTATCAAGGCGTAGATCTGTTTGGGTTTGAATATCTTTCAGTGTTGTCGGCATTTTTTCACCGTCTTTTATGATGACAGGGCCATTATGCTTTACAACACCTTCCAGCATCTCCCATGTCATGTTTAACCCAGGCCAGCCTGGATAGGTGCGCTCTAGCTTAGTGATAACCCTTAAAGATTGATCGTTATGTTCAAACCCATCAAAATCTTTCATGCATTCTTGGACAAAATGTTCCCCGATATGCGCGAAAGGCGTGTGCCCTAAATCATGCGCCAAGGCGACGCCTTCGGCGAGGTCTTCATTGACCATTAACGCCCGCGCGATAGAGCGCGTTATTTGCGCGACTTCTAATGTGTGCGACAGCCGCGTTCTGAAGTGATCGCCTTCATGATACACAAAGACTTGTGTTTTATATTTTAAACGGCGAAAGGCGCTGGCGTGAATAATACGGTCACGGTCACGTTGAAACGGTGTTCTACTGCTACTATCAGATTCTTCGTAAAGGCGGCCCTTGCTCTCTTCTGGTAGGCACGCATAAGCCGCCAGCGGCAACGCGCAGTAATTATAGGTAGTATTCTCCGCGGCATCAGAATTTTCAGTTTTTTCTATATCTGTCATAAGATTTGATTACCACGAATAAACATGAATTTACATGAATTGTTTTTTCTATAAATTATTTATGTTTATTAATAATCATTCGTGGTTAAATTAAAGAATGATTACATTGACCGATAACTTTGTTAAACGCCTGAAAGAATTGCGGGTAGAGCAAAAATCTCCTGATCTGATGTTACGCATTCGGGTTGATGGTGGTGGCTGTCAGGGGTTTGAATATGCTTTTGAACCCGATACCACCCAAAATGACGACGACCAGCTATTTGAAAAAGACGGCGCCGCCGTCATTATTGATGATGTTTCCCTGCCTTTTTTAAAGGATGCAGAAATTGATTATGTTGATGATTTAATAGGGGCGCATTTTAAAATTAACAATCCAAATGCGGCATCATCATGTGGTTGCGGCACCAGCTTTTCAGTCTGAAACGCCCATAAAACCGCGCTTATATACCTTATATTAGCAATTTTTTAACCTTTTTTTAATATAATGGTAATATGAAAACATACGGCGTTGTTTTACTAACAATTAGCTTAACGGCAGGGTTTTCAACTATCCTGCCCCGTATAGTTTGCGCGACAGACACCCTTCCCCTTAATCTTAATTTCACCCCGGAAACAGACCATCAATTTTTTGTAACGCCTGATATACCCAAAACACTGCCCCCCGCTTTTGTGTTAAAGCCCCCCAAAGCGCCAACCATTGAACGCAGTCAAAAAAGCGACCGAAAAAAGGACAAAAAAGCCATAAAAAGTGCGGCAGGTGGCCTGAAAGACAAAATTCCGTTTGGCGAGGACCTTGGACAAACATGGGAATTTATAAATGGTGAAGTTGATATTTTAGGCTTCGAAAACTTACGGGCTGATAGACGCAATAAAGGCCTGCAATATACAACAAATGAATTACCCGCCCTTGGCGCAATTGATGGATTAAACATGAAATTTTCTGCGGGTGAAGATATAGAATTTTCATTCAAAAGCGACGTCACGCCGTTTATCGGTAAAATTGATGGGTTAAATTTCGAAGGGGCGGCAGGCACAGATGGTGGTGAATTCTCTGCCCGTTATAAAATTCAATTTGATTAAGCAGGCTGCCAAGCGCCTGCATTAACGCCAACTTTTCCCCCCTCATCATTAGGCGCGCCCCAGCGTGGCGGTGGCGGACGACTTGGGAATTGCCCACTAAAGTCAGCCAAGGCATTTACATTCTTCCAAAAGGCTAAAGCAATGTGACCTTCATCTTTTAATAAAGACGTCGCATTATATCTTTCAACGCCATACGCCCCTGTCAGCATAGAGCTGCCTGCTGTCATATCCATCACTTGCATAATATGCCCTAAGTGAAAGGCAGGAAGATGAGCCGAAGATTTTAATCTATCCATTGCCACTTCTGCTGAGGGTCCAGAAAAAACAACTTTTGCCTCTTTTGGTAAAGTTTCGCCAAAAAACGCATTCAATAGCCTCTCAACCTCTTGCACCTGCCTCTTAAGCCCCACTTCAACGCGGCGCCTTAGCTCTTCCTCTATGATTTTTTGTGTTTGCTCAGAAGCACATTTATAATGAACAGGAAATGTAGGAATTCGTCGTGTCTGCGCGTTAAAATTTAAAGTATTTTCAATCAAGCTACCTTTACCGCCAAACAATCTCTCAAAGGTACTGTTCCCCTCAATTGCTGGAAGGACAGCGCAGTTAAAAAAATCATGACTGAGAACAATTTTGTTGGGATCTAATATTATTTCTTCCCGCTCTATTAAGCGTTTTTGCCCTTTATAACGCTCCCACCTTTGGTGTAATTTTTCTACTCTAACAAACATTACTTGTTTTATCGTTTCATATTGGTCATTTTATAAAAAACTAATTATCGAAATATAAAAGTTATGTCAATAAAAATCGCCTCGTGGAATGTCAATTCAATTAAAGCCCGTTTAGAGCATGTAAAGCGCTGGCTGGATAGCAACGCACCAGACTTATTGATGATACAAGAATTAAAGGGATTGGAGTTCCCCCATGATGTTTTTAAAGAGCTGGGATATCACACTGAGGCAGTAACGCAAAAAGCCTATAATGGTGTGGCGATTTTTTCTAAAGAGCCACAAAAAGTCATTTTGGATTATCTGCCAAATGACCGAGATGATTCCGAAGATGAACAAGCGCGATATTTAGAAATTGACTATCCCTATGTTCAAAATTCCAGAGTAAAAGGGGCAACAAATCTACGCGTTATTAACATCTACCTGCCCAACGGAAACCCCGTGACTAAAGAGAGCGAAAAATATCCTTATAAATTAAAATGGATGGATCGGCTTTATGATCGTCTAGCATCATTGCGCCGTGAAAATATTCCCTTTGTCATTGGCGGTGATTTTAATGTGATCCCTGATGATAAAGACTGCCATGATCCCAAAGCATGGCAAGGGGATGCGTTATTTCGTGCGGATACTCATGCTAAATGGCGGGCGTTATTAAACCTTGGTTTAACCGATGCTTTTCGCGTTCATAATCACGCCGCCGCGCAATATACATTTTGGGATTATCAGCGCGGCGCATGGCAAAATAACAATGGGATTCGGATTGATCATTTCTTACTCTCCCCACCGATCACAGATCGTTTGAAATCTTGTGTTATTGATAAAGCACCGCGCGGCGAAGAAAAAGCATCGGATCACACGCCGATTATTTTAGAATTATTATAATAAATAGAATTTTTCATGGTCAAAAGCCCGTAGAGCCCATAAAATATGAGTCGTTTTAAACAAAGGTCTGATCTCATGCATAAATTATTCAATAAAGCTCGCAACAAAATCTGGGCATCATTTCTTTTATCCAGCTTTTTACTGATGGGGTGCGGCGTCCAAACAGATATTGAACAGCAAACTGCCAATCATATCGGGCGTCCCGCTTTTATGGCCGATAGACATATTGATACAGGCAATTTCCACTTAAAAGCATGGGAGCGCATGCACCAGCGAGGCCAGCCAGCAACAATTTATATTGAAGGCGATGGATACGCGCAAAAAACGAATAAAAATATTGGTACGACACCCACCCCACACAACCCCGTTGCCCTTCATTTAGCATCACGTGATAACGCCGCAAATGTTGGCTATATTTCCCGCCCTTGCCAGTTTTTGAAAAACCCAACTGAAAAAGGCTGTGATCAAAAATACTGGCTGAAAGATCGTTTTGCCCCCGAAGTTATCGGTGCCTATGAAAACGCGCTAAATGATATTGCCGCTAGATTTGATATCACTGGATTTCATTTGGTGGGCTATGATGGCGGGGCAAATATTGCTGCAATTCTTGCTGCCAGCCGCCGTGATGTTTTATCGCTTCGTACTGTTGCAGGAAATTTAAATCCTGATTTTGGTATCGAAAAAATTGGCAAAGAATATTTAAACCCGAACGCCATGTTGGCCGTTGATTTTGGTACTAAACTTGCCGATGTCCCACAACATCATTTTATTGGCGCCGCAGACCGCGTTATCCCGCCAGGGGTTTATCATAGCTACCGTCAAATGTTGGGACTATCAGATTGTGTCCATTATTCAATGGTGCCTGATGCCGATCACATATATGGCTGGGTTGATAAATGGCCCGACCTTTTGGCGATTACACCGCAATGCGCAAAGGTACATACCGACCTTCCGCCATTGCCACGTATTGATCCCGAAAGCCTTTACAAAGAACCAAGGTTTTCGAAGTAAGCATTTAAAACTTCAAGTGTCCTCCAACCCAAAGTGTTGGGTTCAATTTTTGGCTTACATTGCCTGTAGCCGCATATTGTCCACCGACATTTACAACCTCTGCAGAAGTTACTTGGTCAATTCCGCCAATAAGGGAGACTGCACCAGATACATTATTGTGCTTAAAAGTACGGCTTACACCAAGCCCTAAACCAAGTTCGGAATTTAACGTTCCCGCCTCTCCTAATGACGCATATTGTGAACTCGGATCTGCTTTAAAATTACTTGAGGCTCTAACAAAACCTGTTGCATGCCAATCATTCGCCACTGACACAGTGTATCCTATGACACTGGTATTATCATCAGAAGCAAAGTTAAATCCCCCCATTCTTCCACCTTCGGCTTCTGCACCAGATGTTAAGGCATTTACAAAATTCCCAGCAATTGCGCCTTCTTGCGTACCATCAAATAAATAAGGCTTCTGCAAATAAGGATTTGCCTCTGCTGATCCAGTCAATGCCGTCGTCACTTGAGAACCTATATTTGAAAAAGATTGGCTCAGCGAAGATGCTGTAGAGTTAGAAGCACTAGGCTTTTCATATGTCGTTCTGAAAGCAACCTCACTCGTTGCAGTGGGAACTGTTTTTACCGCTGCCAAACGTTGCCCTGAAGCCGCCAAAGAAGCATAATGAGCATCTCTTTCAGATTGCACTTGCTCCCATGAAACACTACCAGCAGATGCCAACTGAACATTTGGATTACCTATATTCGATAAAATAGCTCTCTCCCCAGGTGAAACTCTAGCTTTTACTGCCGCGCTTACATTAGGTACAGCTGTAGGGTTAGCTCTAAAACTTAGTCTTGCTTCTTCACGAAAGCGTCTTTGTTCCTCCGATGTAAGACGTTGACTTCCTAATCGAGGGGCAAAACGGAATGAGCCTTCATATAAAGCTGGTTGCACAGCAGGTTTATTAACACCACTCGCTGCTTGAGGCGCTACAGTGCTTTGCGCCACAATACGTGATGCCGTTGGCTGGTATTGCGGCCTTTGTGACGCAACACGAGAGGCAACCACGGATGTCGTGCTTGCAAGAGCTCTTTTTACCGTCTCAGCCGTTGCTTGATGTACTGGCGTTTGAGTTGATTTTTGAGGTGCTGCTTGCGCGTAACGGTTTCCGTTAGCTTGTTGCTGCGCAGCATACTGCTTATTGATAACTGCATTAGCTTCAGCAATTTTTTCAAGATAAATTTCTTCAGGTGACGCTAAAAGTCTGAGAGAAATTGGACTAGCCCACGCATGACCGCCTTCTGCGCGTAAAGCGCCTGGCATCTTGTTAATCACTCTCAAGTCATTATTAAGAGCAATCGTCGCTCTTTCGCTAACAATTCCTAAATTATGAATTACTTCATGCATCTCTATAGAAAGTGGACTTGCTGAACTATACCCAAACCCTTCCTTTGGAAAAGGGAATTTTGTTAATTCGCGGACATTTAAAAAGATTTGGTTTGTCCCTACGAATGTCATAGATCTATCACCTTCTTTTACACTAAATTTTGATGGATTAAGTTTTCCTCTTATATAAGAAAAGACATCTCTATTCGCTTCGTATCGCCCTAATGAGAGGTAGGCTTGTTCAAACATTTTACCTGCTTCAGTGTTATCGAAAGGCTCAAAATTTTCTGCAAGCCACACTCTGCTATCCGCTTCAGAAAAAACTTTATAATTCTTGGTTTTATCAAGTGTGTAAAATGCTTCATATGATCCATTTTGTGCTTCATTCCCTGAAATATCTACGTTTGGATTTAGCGCATGTGCTGCATGTGCATGACCGTGACCGTGACCGTGCGTTTTGTGACCTCTCTGTTGCAGTTTAGCAACAGTTTCTGGCGTAAGCACTTGGCTCGAGCTATACCCCTCCCAACTCACTGATCCATCATTATGTGTTGTCGTAACACCCGTATGGTCTTTAACAATCGACTGATTTGACATTTCTGCGTGCCAAATATCTTGCTGGGGAAGAGCCGTAGCATTTATCGCTGCTTGGTTATCGCGATTTTCCCATTCATCAATCGTAAAAATTTCACCGGCTTCTGTCGGGGCATCACCCAATGGCGTGGTCGCAATCGGCGCTAATGCTTGAGGCGCAGTCGGAACAACTTCATATGATGTGAAGTTATTCGTATTAATAGGTTGAACGGTAGGTGCCGCAGTCATTGTAGAATAAACAATCTCTCCTAATGCTGGTTGAGCAACTGGTGCGGCTGGCATAGCAGTATAAATAATTTCTCCAATGGCTGGTTGGCCAGAAGAAACGTCATAAGATGTGGCTGGAGATGTATTATACAGACTATTGCTCACGAAAGGCTGTGTTGTCTCAACCGCACCATCATATAAGATGCGCCCAGAACCAGATGCGGCTGCTGGTTCATATACCGATGTAACTGGCGCATTACTGAACCCTTGGCTTGCAGCCCAAGTATCATAATCAACATGCTGCATGTTGTTTGCTGATGCCAAGCTAGGCGTAGCAAGCGCAGTTACAAGTCCCGCTACTTTAACGATAGATACGCTTCTTAAAGAAGCCCCAGCGTTTAACACTCTTTTTAATAATCCCATAACACACCTCCATACAATTATTTAACATAATATTAATTATGGTAATAACATACATTATATTATAAAAATATCAAGCTTCTCCTAGGCAAAAGGACGTTCTGAGCATTAAAAAAATGTTACAAGAAACATTATTTTGTAAAGTACACAAAATGAGAGACGTACAAAATGCGCATTTGGACAACGCGACGGCGTTATAAAAGCCAACAAAAATGTTTTATATCAGTAGGATAAAGAAAAAAGGGACGAGGGGGCATCTAACAGAACGTACAAGCGTTTGAGTTAAATGCATAATTTTAATTCAATCTTTGTAAATGCCCCCAATTGTGCCCCCAAATGATTTTGTCACTTGGTTTTTGAAGGTAAAAATCTGTATTTGATGAATAAAATGAGTATAGCACGTATCACGATTGATAAAAGCGTTTCACTTTAGTGATACCCCCCGTGGCAGAAATAAATTTATTGTCGGCTTTAAATACCCTTTTCAATTAATTTCTCTTTCCATTCGTTTTCATAAACTAAATCAAAGGAAATTTCTTTTTCACCTGCCAATAGCTTAAATTCGCCAATAGCCTCTTTTGAGTAGGTGGTTAAATGCTCAAAGACTTTTTGTTTATAGGCACTATCAGGGTTTTCAAGATGATTGCCCTTTGTTTCACAAAAGTAATATTTATCATCTTCGCCATAAATTAAAAAATCAGGATAGATTTTATCACGCTTCCAGCCTTGAACGGCGTATTCAGTCCCTTTAACGCCTAACCTATGCCACCATTTAACAGCTTCACTTTGGTTTATATAGCTGGCGACGTCTTTTTCTAACCCGTTATAATTGCTCTTATATTGGGGCTGGAATATATTTTTATCCCAATCATTGGCGGGGCTTTCATTAGAATTTTTGTAAATGAAGCGTTTTTCGCCCATTTCCCAATTTAATTCCACATACGGCGTGGCAAGCAATTTTAACAAAACTTTATGATCTATCAGCTTTTGAATAAATAATTTTTCAGATTCTTCCAATAGCCATAGCCACGCATCATCTTTAATTTGCTTCACAATGTCGTGCCCTGATAGGGCAATGTTTTTCTCACTTGCTCCCTTACCTTTTAAACCGTCAACAACTTCACCCAATATACGCCTTGCCTCAAATGGGTTTGGTATTTTGTCGGTTAATTGCGAAGTCAAAAGAGAGTAATTTATGTTGATCACAAATGAGTCATCATTTATATCTATCTCATAATCTTTAAATTCAAATTCGGATAAGATTTTATCTTTATAATCAACGGCGGTTGTATCAACGCCAATTTGTTCCCTATCTGCAATAATAGGAATTTTTGAACAGCTATATTTTGACCAATCAATACTGCCCAATATATCTCTATAATAATCAAACGGCTTTAAGGTTTTATCACGCATAACGGCGGTTAATGACGGCATGAATATTTGATTTTTAAATTTATCATGGCGCGTGGCGGTGACTTTTTCACGGCGATCACCGTCATTATTCCCTTCGGCTTGGACGCTATGAGTTATATCGCCCATCCCTTCGGCTTCCAGCCCGTCTTTAATAGCTTTTACGGCATCGCCCACGCCCTGCTTACTACAATAAACATACGCTTCATTGAGCGATGGAAGGGGCGTTTCGCTGGCATAGGGTTGGCGTAGCACCCGCCCAATATATTGCGTTAATGCATCCGCGCTTTTGATTTGGGTTAAAACCGTCAAAACACTGGCAAAGGGGCAATCCCACCCTTCGCGCAAGGCATCTTTTGTGATGATATATTGAACAGGGCAAAGCTTGCTTAATAAATCATCATCTTTAATCTCATTCTTGCCTGATAACTTAATCCTAATTTTCTGTTCTTGGATTTGGCATTTATCAATCAAATATTTCTTTATTTCTTCCACATGGTCAAAATCATCCCCCGCCCTTTTAGGTTGTGCGATAATCACCATGACGGGGCGAATATAAGTGCCATTCATGCCCTGCAACTTTGCTGCATCTTTTGACAAGCTTTCCAACTTCACATGGGCAGTGTTCAACGTTGTTTGCCAATCCCGCTCCGCGCTAGAATCTACGCGAATGGGCAGTTTAATCATTTGCTCTTGCTTCAACGCATAGCCCCCAACATCAATCAGCGTATTGCTTTTTTCACGCGGCGTAGCAGAAAATTCCAAGATGAATTTAGGGTTAAACTCATTAATATTATCAATCGCCTTTTTTGATTTGGCTTTATGTTCTTCATCAATAATCACAATAGGACGGCAAAGGCGAAACACATTCCCCAGTGAATGTTTAATGGTTATGCCCTCAATCACCCCACGTTCCAACATATCGCTTTCCATCAGGTTCGGCACGCGGCCAAGCAAGTCATTATTAGCGGTGTAATCATCCACGGCGGGGAAAAATGAGCTGTATTTTCCCGTATCACTAAACACTTTTCGCGCATCTTTACTGCGTTCTGATACGTTGAAGGATTGCAACATTATCACCATGACGCAAAGTTGATTTTCAACATCCGCCTGTTCAAAGGCATCGCAGCGCTCCAAAATTTTTGTGCGCCCGCCTGATTCAATATCTAGCTGCATACGGTACGGGTGTTCCTTATTGCCCAGCGCATCCATTGTTTGTTGATAGATGGTCGTGGACGGCACAACCCACAAAACCAGCCCCCGCGTGGTTTTAAAATAATCACTGGTGATCCGCCCAAGGGAACACGCTGCAAGCAAAGTTTTACCGCCACCCGTTGGCACTTTAAAAGAGATGTTAGGGATTTGCCGCTCCGTTCCATCAATACGGTTATTCCACGTATTGGGAATATCCTTGCCCTTCTTATCCTTATAACGCGGAACATTGACCTTACTTTTCAATGTTTCCCATGCCTCATAACAATAAGATGATTTTTGCGGCTCTAACGCATCGTCTTTGCCCTTATGAAGCTGAAATTCGTAATAGTCTTTTTTATCCGCATACGCATCCCCCAGCGTATCAAGATATTTTTCCAAAACATCTAACGCGTTTTGCTGATAATCCTTAAGGGCGAGCGAATTAAGTTGCGTTCCTGACATGCTTAAACCCTTCCTTAATTTCCAGCGATTTTATGAATGGCATAAGGTATTTGGCAAAAGACGATATTATGCGGCTTTAACGCATCCTGACTCATATATTTGGCACTGGCAAAAACGACTTTTTGTTTTTTGCTATCGGGGTTATGCGCGGCGATACTATCCAGCTTATCTTGATTAAGCGCGGATTCGTTTGAGCGTAAATAAGATATATCGTCCTTATAAATCAAATACACATCATATAAATCTGTTTCCCCAATAAAGAAATTGGCGGACGGCGCGGCATCTTTATCCAATGATTGCCCCGTGACGGTATAAAACACATAGGCCGCAAGCGCGGCATAGCTTGGCAAGCTTTCCCCATCCAGCATTTTTTCAACATCAAATTCTTCACCCAATTCGCAATAAGTGAATGATCCACCAAGGCCATTTTTCAAGGCCTCATCTTTGGCATTGGGCACACCATCAATCACGCGGCGGACACGCTCCGCCGTGGTGGTATTAGCGTAATTTTCCATTTCAACTAAAATAAATTTTCTATTTTCTCCATCCATGTGGTTCAATTCAACTGTGGCTTGTCCAGTAGTTCCTGCGCCAGCAAATGAATCTAATACAATAAGATTTTCAGGAGGAAACATTGATATGATTTCTTTTACTAATTCAACAGGCTTTGGAAATTCAAATGTACAATTTGGAAGAACTTCTAGCAAATCGGACTTTCCCTTTTCAGTAAAGAACGCTTTATCTTGCCAAATAGTTTTTATTTTTTGCTTAACTCTTTTTCCATCTTGGCTAGTGGGGTAAGATTTTCGATATATTTTCTTTTTACCATTAACTATACGAGCAACTAATAAATCATAATCTCTTAATGCTTTTGCACTATCCCATGTCCAACAGCCTTCAAAACCATTTTCCCATACAGGGTAGACTACTTCGTAACCCTTTAGAGGCTCCAAACTAATCAACAATTCATCATTCACATAAAATGGATAGAAAAGATTCTTTCTGTTATGTTTGCCAAATTCTTTGTGAGTGTTTCGTAATTCTAAGGCTCTGTAGCGATTGCCTTCTTCATCGAACTCCTTGTATTCCTTTTCAACTTTGTCATCTGATTTTTCTTTACCTATAGTTTCATCGCGCTCAGCACCTTGATATGAAATCAAATATTCATGTGTTTTAGCAAAATCTTCTCCTTTTAATCCTCTTCCTTTAGGATTTACCATTACAGAAACTTGCCCAAGAAAGTTCTCTTCGCCAAAAATCTCGTCCATCATAATTCGTAAGTGATGCATTTCATTGTCATCAATGCTGATAAAAATAAGTCCATCGTGTGATATCAATTCTTTTAAAAGTTAGTCTTGGCCACATCATACAAAGCCATTTATCATGGCGTTGCATGTCTCCCTTTTCAACTGGGGTTGCATTATCTTTTAGCCATTCGCGCATGACTGGACTATTAACATTATCATTATAATGCCAACCTTCCTTCCCTGTATTATAAGGCGGGTCAATATAGATACATTTTATCTTCCCCGCATATTTCGGCAGGAGGGCTTTTAGCGCGTGCAAATTATCCCCTTGGATAATCAAATTATCATCCATACTAGGCTTTTCACCCTTTAACGGTTTGGATTTATCCGCGTCCACTTCCAACGCACGAAAGGGAACAGATAAATGATGGGAATAAACATAGTTTTTCCCCTTAAAATCCAACGATGGCATGATGATGTATCCTTCTTATAAAATTCAAAAAACATGATGAAACATGAAACGCATAAGGGCAAGGGTGGTTTTACCGTATAGGGTCAAATTCTACGCTGGACATAATATTTCGTGCGTCCGCATCGGATAACTGTCCGTAACTGCTTAAGGTTGTATCAATTGAGCTGTGGCCTAAGCTTTGGCGTACGGCGTTTAAAAAAGCGGGGCTTTGAAATTGCGCGTATTTGGCAATGGTTTTGCGAAAGGAATGGGGTTTAATATAGTCAAACCCGCACGCCTCAAACGCTTTTTTAAATATATCGCGTATGGTGGTATCAGATTTAATTTCTTCCTTAATCATTGTTTGGCGCAATAGATTTGTTTCAGTAAAGCGATTATCCACTTTGGGAAATAAAGGGTCATTATCCTTAAAACCCAATGATTTTAAATAAGCGTGCCATTCAATAACATTGGCGGTTATATCATCGGGCAGGGGCATAAAATTGGCTTGGCGGGTTTTGGCGAATTTTACACTCATATTTTTGGGCGTAATATAAATAAAATATTTCCCCTCCTCTTGAATCAAATTTTGCATTTTAACCGTGCGTAATTCCCCCACGCGTAACCCGCAAAGGGCTTGTAATGATATAATGGCTTTATCACGCTTTTCCTTTTCCGCTTCGTTTGGCATGTATCGGATTGTTTTAATGATTTGGTCATAGGTATAGCTTTTTGGGTATTGTATGGCTTTCGCCTCCTTCTTTTGGTTGGTTGAAATGTTCAGGTAGTAGATTTGGTTAAAATCAATTTTGCTTTTGTATCCGCGTTGGCGTTCCAGCCAGAATAAAAAGTCTTTTAGGCATCTAATATTTTCTGCAATGTATGATGTGCCTAATTTACGCTGGAACATATCGCGAATATATTTATCCGCAACATCGCCGTAATAGGCTTCAAATCCTTTAAAATCCGTAAATAATTCATAATCGCGGATATGCTTAAGCGCGGCGATAATGGTCTTTTCGTCCTTTTGCGCTACGCGTCTTATATGGATACGGTACTTGTATTTAATTCTTTCGTTTTTGGCGTTATAGCGGTGTTTATTTTCTTGTTTTTTCATCCAAACAAATCCCGTTGCAGGTCGCTATTTAATGACTCATTTGGCGAGGTGACGGCATGGGCTTGTAAGTGAGTCTTACAGGGGGAGGCTTTGCAATCGTATAATTCCAAAACACCACCCACATGAAAGATACGTTTCAATTCGTGCAAATTATCCATTTTGTATGTTTTGAACATGACTGTTTTGCAATCACGGCAGTGCCCTGAAACAAATAAAGTTTTGGCTTTGTGCTGTATTGATATTTTACGCTGGAAGATATTTCGCGCATCTTGGCATTTGAAACAAAACATCTCATCAAAAGCGGTTTGGCATTTGTTTTTTGTGTTGTGTTCTTTGAGGTATTCAATCAAGTCATAGCCATATACTAGGCTTGGATTGCCCTTATCAATCGTTTTTAAGCCCTTCTTTTGCCATGCGCGAACGGTTTGGGCATGAAGCCCAAATTCTGCGTATAAAGCGCAAATATCGTCCACGTCATACGCATACCAATATTTTACGCGCTTATAGGAATATAACCGTTTACTCATAACAGTTATTTATTTTCGAGGGTGTTTTGCCACGCTTCGGCGGCATCGCGTGATATTAAAACCCGCTTGCCAAGTTTGAATGTTTTGGGGGCTTTGCCTTGTTCTTGCAATTTGTAAAACAGGCTTCGCGATATACTGTATGCCGCGCAAAATGAATTAATCGTGTAGGCTTTCGTCATTGATATGTCCCTCATAAAATACTGAAACGCATAAGTGCTGTTTCATGTCTTTATGAAGCCATAAAAATAATTTATTTAAAAATACACATATTGAAAATAACTAGTTATTTTTAAGATATTCAGTTTTCATTTTATTTATCTGCTTAATATCTTCAATAAACTTAATAAACGCTGCGTAAACTTTTCTATCATATTTATTTTTTCCAGATTTTAAATTTTCAGTATCATTTTTTTCAATAAGATCATTTAGATTATCTACATAATACGCAATATAAGAAGAGATATGTAACTTTTCCATACGCACAGGACACCACATATTTGAATCAAAATGCTGCAAATAGTGTTTTCGAATAGTGCTGACTTTTTCTCCTGTTAGCTTTGCAACCAATCGATAAACAGCATTATTGTTTACGCCATCACAATAAAGAATTAAGCCATACGTAAAATATGACGTAAATTTTCCATTATAAAACTTCATTAAATCTTTTTTGTACGTCTTAAAAATTATTGCTGTTGTAATATCGAAATATTTGAGAGTAGAAACGACGTTACTCCTATCTTCGGTTTCAACTGCACTATTAATAAAGTGCAGTGCTCCAAAGCTAGTTAGCTTAAATAAAACTTGGGAGTTTGGCTCTTGATTACTGTTATACTTATCTTCTAATAAATTAATCTCGTTACGTATATTTTCTAAAGTATTTGCTAAGTTGCTGCGCTCTTGTCCATTATAAGAAAACAATAATCGAGGCTTATTGTTTATGAATATTTTAGCCTTAGAAGTATAAGTTTTTTTATCTATATTTTTTTTGTACTGATAATCTAGAATTAGTTTATCAGCCTGATCTTCGTAAAATTTATTATCTTCTAATTTTTCTGGTTCTACTTTATTAAAAAGCATATCCATTAACAAATCTTCATTATCTAAACGCATTATTTAAACCTCGCATGAATAACTGTGTTTTCGCTGGACGTGGCATCAACAAAATCTGCCCAATCTTGCATCATCTTTTTACGCACTTCTAAAAATTGGGTTCTATCATAAGCCTCCCCTAATGGGTTTCTTGTTTTATGGGCTATCTGTTTTTCTATGACTTCGCTGTCATAGCCTAACTTTTCTCTAATCGTTGTACGGGCTAAGGCTCTAAAGCCGTGGGCGGTTGCTTTGTGACCAAATCCAAGGCGTTGAATAGCTTTGTTGACCGTACCGTCACTTAAGGGTTGTTTGGGGCGCACTTGCGAAGGAAAGACAAAATCCGTATCAATCATGTCCGTTTCAACTTTTTGTTCTTTTAAAATTTCGATTGCCTGATCTGATAAAGGAACAATATGGTCACGCCGCATTTTCATTTTACTGGCTGGAATACATAATTCTTTTGTGTCAAAATTAATCTCACTCCATTGCATTGTTCTTATTTCAACGGGACGCTGAAAAAGATAAAGGGATAGCCAAACGGCGCGGCGCGTTCGTTCGTATAACCTTGCCTCATTTCGTTCCAGCGCGGCGATAAATTCAGGAATATCCTTAACGTCAAAGGCTTTAAAGTGTTTTCTATTTATTGGTTTTAAAGCCCCTTGCAAGTTTTCAGTGGCGTTCCATTTGCATTTACCTGTTTGAATTCCATATCGAAAAACCATCGCACTGATCTGTTTTGTCTTTTTGGCTATGTCATACGCTTTACGATCTTCTACTTTCCTTAAGCATTTTAGAATATCGGGGGGCGTAATATCTTCAATAGGATAGCCGCCAATATATGGAAACAGGTTGCGTTCTAAGCATCTTATAACTTTATTAGCGTACCCTTTGCTCCATATATCTTTTTTGACTTCATAAAATTCCAGCGCAACAGCCTGAAATGTATTATCCGCTTTTTGCTTCGCGCTTTCTTTTTGAATCTGTTTTTCACGGGAAGGGTCAATATTTTGGGCTATCAGCTCTCTTGCTTTATCAGTAGCAATACGCGCCTGTTTCAAAGAAACTTCGGGATATACACCAAGCGCAAGGCGTTTTTCTTTACCGTTAATTCTGTATTTCAGTCGCCAATATTTTGAACCGCTTGGCGTAACCTCTAAATACAGCCCTTTACCGTCCGAAAGCTTTTTTGCTTTGCTTTCTGGCTTGGCATTTTTACATTGGGTATCTGTAAGTTTCATTGGGGGCATCTACTTTTTGCTGTTTTCTATATGCCCCCGTTTATGCCCCCAAAATACCGTATATATGGGGGCACAACCAAAAGCATTTATAAACGACTATAAACACAAACACCCCTTTAAATCAATATCGACAAAGGCGTTCAGGGATGACGATGTATGATGAGAAACAGATAAATGGTGCCACGAGGGAGAATTGAACTCCCGACCTCGTCATTACCAATGACGCGCTCTACCACTGAGCTACCGCGGCCTATTTTCAAAAAAGCTTTTATGCCGATAAATTGGCAGAATTTAGCTATTTTTTTCGCGTATATTGCCAAAAATAGCCAAAGCTATCTATTTAACATGCCCTAAATATGCAAGATAATAGCGGCAAATATACGAATATTGGGGTGCAAAAACCCACCCGAAACCAAAGAAATAGGATAATTTGGCTGGAATGTCACGCCCCAATTGTTTATAAAATTGCCTGTAATCATAAATTTTATTAAATAAGAGCATATATTTCGATATGGCCGATAAAACCCAACAAAGAATAAAAGCTGAAAAGCGTGCCGCCGCCTTAAGAGACAATTTAAAAAAGCGCAAACAAGCCGCCAAAAATCAACAAACGCCAGAACAACAGGATTCCCAAGATGACGCAAAGCGCCAAAATTAATGATAATGACATTGAAACCCGCGCCGCCGAAGGCGCATTGCCGGGTATTATGCCCGATCATTGGATTAGGGAACAATCCATCAATCACGGTATGATTGACCCATTTGTTGAAAAACAAACCGCCGAGGGGAAAATCTCTTATGGCTTATCTTCATATGGGTACGACTCGCGTTGTTCAAACGAATTTAAGATTTTCACGAATGTCGATAACGCCATTGTTGATCCCAAAAATTTCACTTCCGATAGTTTTGTCGATCGCAAGACAGATGTTTGCATTATCCCGCCCAATAGTTTCGTTTTAACACGTTCAGTTGAATATTTCCGCATCCCCAAAGATGTTTTGGTCATTTGCTTGGGCAAAAGCACGTATGCCCGTTGCGGTTTGATCGTCAACGTCACCCCCTTAGAACCAGGGTGGGAAGGACATGTTACATTAGAGATTTCAAACACAACCCCCCTACCCGCAAAAGTCTACGCGAACGAGGGCGTTGCGCAGTTTTTATTCTTTAAAGGCTCTAGCGGTTGTGAGGTCTCCTATGCGGATCGTGATGGCAAATATATGAAACAAACAGGCGTGACTTTGCCCCGTATAAAAAAAGACAAATAAGATTTGACGCGCTACTAAAATTTTAGTAACTCTTATTTATGAGCATTACAGCATTAGAAAAAGCGATTGAAATCGCAGGGGGACAATCAGCGTTAGGGCGTTTGATTGATAGGGATCAAAAAGCAATTTGGGCATGGATTAACACCACCCAAAAAGTCCCCGCCGAAGACGTTCTTAAGATTGAAGAAGCCGTCGACAAACAAGTCACGCGCCATGAATTACGTCCTGATATCTACCCAAAGATAGCGCCCCTTGAAAAAATGCGTGTGCGCAAAAGTGGTGAGCTAAAAGGTACAATCAAAATTTCTGGCGCAAAGAATGCCGCCCTCAAACATATGTGCGCAAGTTTACTGACCGATGCGCCATTAATTTTAAAAAACATGCCAGTGGGGTTACAAGATGTCAAAACACTCTCCCAAGCTCTGACCCATTTGGGCGTTAAAGTTGATTTAGATAAAGACAATAATGTCGCGACTTTTCATGCCGCAGAAATCACTTCGCATATTGCGCCTTATGATTTGGTGCGCAAAATGCGCGCAAGTGTTTTGGTGCTGGGGCCTTTATTGGCGCGACATGGCAAGGCGGAAGTTTCTTTGCCTGGCGGCTGCGCTCTCGGTGCGCGCCCAATTGATTTGCACATTAAAGGCTTAGAAGCAATGGGCGCAATCATCGAGCTTGAGGGAGGATACGTTAAAGCCACCGCCCCCGAAGGCGGATTACAAGGCGCAGAAATTACTTTCCCCCTTGTATCCGTTGGCGCGACGGAAAATATTATGATGGCTGCCACCTTGGCAAATGGCGTCACCACCTTACTAAATGCCGCACAAGAACCCGAAATTGTTGACCAAGGGAACGCGTTAATTGCGATGGGTGCAAAAATTTCTGGCCTCGGCACGTCACAGATAAAAATCGAAGGCGTAAAAAAGTTGCACGGCGCCACACATTCGGTCATTGCAGACCGCATTGAAACAGGCACTTATATGTGTGCCGTTGGATTATGTGGCGGTGAACTGCGTTTGCAAAACACCCGCACAGATTTTCTTAAAGCATTAATCACCCCACTCACCGAAGCAGGTATGGATATTATCCAAGAAGAGGATGATGTCATTGTGCGTCGAAATGGCGCAACCTTAAAAGGCGTTGATATTATGACCGAAGCCTATCCCGGCTTTGCCACGGACTTGCAAGCACAATTCATGACGATGCTAACGCTTTGTGATGGCGCGGGTATGATTAGTGAAACAATTTTTGAAAATCGTTTCATGCATGTTCCCGAACTTTGCCGTATGGGCGCGGACATAACCATCCGCGGCAATTCTGGGATTATCCGCGGTGTTAAAACATTAAAAGGCGCTGAAGTCATGGCAACCGATTTACGCGCCTCCGTCGCAATGGTTTTGGCCGGATTGGTGGCGGAGGGTGAGACGATTATTAACCGTATCTACCACCTTGATCGCGGCTACGAAAACATCGTCGAAAAACTCACCGCGGTAGGCGCAGATATTGAACGCATCAGAGATTAGGCTTCACATAGCCTGTAATTTAGGACTGCCCCTAAAATGCCCTTCCCTCTGGTAAAAACCAAAAGCACCTAATTCACCCCTGACACCCAGAAAATCATAAAGCGCACAAACAACTCTATTGTAGAATTTCTCCCTAACGTCATGAGTGTTTTGCCAGTTAATAGCCGTTAAATCTTGGTCAATTACACACATACCAAGATGTCTTGCATTTTTCGCTAACTTATCATTGCGCGTCAAAACTAAATAATCTTCGTTCAAACTATCGCAGTCTTTCTCATCAACATCATAAGATGCGTTATAACTTTCTTCCATCGTTTGCCGGTCTTTTAATGTCCAGAGAGAAGAAATAATTGAAAAACGTTCTACGCCCCCCATTAAATTACCAATCAGGCGACTGGCGACCTCATCGGGGAATTCGTCAGAGCCATTGGCAATCACGTAACAGCCCAACGGCCCTGATGGCAGAGAGAATGAAGCGGCCTGCCATGCGCGCTCAAACGCAGATTGATCACCTGTCGCCTTTGCTGCAGGGCCCCACTCTAAAAATTCTAGCATTGCTTTTCGCATCACTTTGTAAAAAGGATGATCAATTGATAACAGCGCGTCATTATCCCCTAAAAATAATTGATTTGGGAAACGTTTATTAAGCATATATTCAACGACACCATCAAAGGATTTATCATGGCAGTAACCATCAAATCTTTGTCCTGTTTCTAAATGCCAATCATTTAAAAAAGGAAACTTATCCCCAATTTTAAATCCTTCCGCTCCCTTAAAGGCAACCCCCCATTGACCATATTGAATAGCACAATCGCGCATATCTTGGGGCGCAATATGAGGGGTATTTATGCCGTAGTGATTTATCAGCGCTTTTATAAGATCATCAAATTTTTCGATATAAGAGTCATTAAAATCAGTAATCGTCGCTTCAGGACGCGTAATAAAAGGTAAATCTACAATGACTCTTTTTTTACGAATTCTAAACTCATCTGGTGAAAAATAACGATCGCCAACCATATCAAGCATAAGCAAATTATATAAAGCGCATTCATTGACATAACAATAACTATTTTGAGAATATTTAAAATAAGATAAAAATCAAAACTATCCGCTTGGCTTATAATGACATCAGAAGTTATAAGGTTATGATGAACAAAGATAAACTTATACTGGCTGTCCCCAAGGGACGGATTTTAAAAGAGCTTTTGCCGCTGTTAAAACGATGCGGTATTGAGCCCGAAGCAGCCTTTTCTGATCCCGCAAGCCGCCTGTTGCAGTTTAAAACCAATATCGATAATTTGGATATTATTCGTGTGCGGGCGTTTGATGTGGCTACTTTCACTGCCTTTGGGGCGGCGCATCTAGGCGTGGTTGGATCAGATGTCATTGATGAATTTGATTATTCGGAGCTATACGCGCCCGTAGATTTGAACATAGGCCATTGCCGTTTATCTGTGGCTATTCCTGATGAAAGTCTAGAAAATCAAGATCCCGCGACTTTAAGCCATGTTCGTGTTGCAACAAAATATCCCAATTTAACCCGCAGACATTTTGCCGCGCAAAATATTCAAACCGAATGTATTAAGCTTAATGGCGCAATGGAAATAGCCCCCTCTTTAGGGTTAGCAAAACGAATTGTTGATTTAGTCTCTACGGGATCAACCCTTAAAGCCAATGGATTAAGCGAAGTGGAGAAGATCATTGATATTTCTGCCCATTTAGTCGTAAACCGCACGGCATTAAAAACACAGCCAGAAACAATGAAGCATTGGATTTCCAGCTTTAGAAATAACGTACAGCGTTAACCTCTCATTAACATTTCCCCTCTTATTCTTCTCAAAACATCATAATGTTTTGTTATGCTTGAGGAATTACTGTAAAATTTTAACATGATTGTTAACAAAAGCTACAAAAAGCGCCCAAATCAAAACGGCTTTACCCTTGTGGAATTGGCAATCGTCATGATTATCATTGGTTTGCTGATTGGCGGTATTTTAAAGGGGCAAGAAGTTGTTGCAAATGCAAAAGTTAACGCCACCATAAAGGCCATCAAAGAAGTTAAAGCGGCCGCAACAATATTTGAAGATAAATATGCCTTTATGCCTGGCGATGTTCGGGCGGGCGTTGTTAAAAATTGTAATGCTGCGAATCATTGTCGCGGCGGCAACCAAAATAGCACTGTTACAGCAGAGCCAGGTAATAGCCGTGTGGGATGGGCAAGTTTTATAAACCCCGCGGACACGGCAGCAGACAGAGATTTCATGGAAGCCTATCAGTTTTGGAAACATCTTGCACTAAATGACACGATGGTCGGAGTTAACGGCGCTGCAAACCCTCTAAATGCAAGTGAAAGAGCATGGGGTTCTACTAATCCAGCTGCACCTGTTGGTGGAGGATTTGAATTCTATTACGATCATTTAACATCTATTGGCGTTAACGGACACATACTTCGTATAAGCGGCTTAGGCATGACCGGAAATTTAGGAATAAATGGTGGCGGGAGCATGTCTCCTTCACAGGCTGCACAAATTGATCGTAAATTAGACAATGGGCTTGCCTTTAGCGGTGATGTTTATGCTGATTATGGAACAACAGTGACAGATTGTAAAAACCGTGATGTTTATAATGAAAATGACCCCAGTGCTTTATGCGTTTTGTTCATTCGCCTTTTCCGATAGTTCTTCTTAAATCTTTGCATTTTAACTAATTTACGCGTATAAGCTGTGATTAATTGAAGTTTCTATTGGTCGTTTCGCTTTATTTTTCTGACATATTCCGAGCGACGACAGGCTTTTTTACAATCCGCAGAAACGAAATAACAGCGTCAGAAAAATAAATGGAAATGACTAAATGGCTAAAGAAGAATTATTAGAATTTAAAGGGGTTGTCACAGAAATCTTACCCAACGCAATGTTCCGCGTAAAATTAGAAAATGATCATGAAATATTGGCACACGCCGCAGGTAAGATGCGTAAGTTTCGTATTCGCGTATTACAAGGGGATACTGTAACGGTTGAAATGACACCTTATGACCTGACCAAAGGACGCATTACCTTCCGCGAAAAATAAGCTGAAACAATGCCAATTAGGAAACGGCAAGGCGGTGGCTTCGTGATTGCTTATCCCTGAAGGCTCTGGCTCGCGCTCTCATCATACCAATAATGCTATTCTCTCCACCATTGCCCATTTGTGGCTTGGCCCATGGCAGCATGCCGCCTTTACCGATAGTACTCATTTTATCCATAAGGGGCTTAATGTGCGCGACTGCGGCGTTAAAGACCGGCACAACAATTTGAGTTTTGAACGCGGCGAATAAAAAATTATTTTGAATATTTTGAGAGAGTGAGTATCTGTTATCTTTTGCAGATTGTCGGTAATCGACGCCCGATATCTGAGGGAAAGTTATTTGAGGGGTAATCTTTGGTCGGCGCGCTGCCGTTGCGGAGATCATGTAATCCTTATATGTTGTTTCTGTTAACTTAAAGCTAGCAAATTAAAGGTCGTCATGTCAAAAAACGTCACTTCGGGTGATAATTTAACCCTCGCCTCGGCTTCGTCAAGGCGTGTTGAGCTTTTAAAACAAATTAACGTCCAACCCACCCTAATAGTTCCCGCAGATATCGATGAAACGCCTTATAAGGCCGAAAAGCCGCATAAGCTGGCTCAGAGGCTCTCACAGCAAAAAGCGGAGGCAGTTTTCGACCCAAATAAAGGGCATTATGTCCTCGCGGCAGACACAGTTGTGGCCTGTGGACAAAATATCCTTGATAAAGCGGAAACCTCTGAAACAGCCCAGAAATACCTCGAAAAGCTCTCAGGGCGGCGTCATCAAGTTTATGGCGGAATTACCCTTATTACGCCCAATGGACGCATGATAAGTCGCCTCGTCAAAACCATGGTGCAATTTAAACCATTAAAAGCGGACGATATTAAAGCTTACATCGACTCTCATGAATGGGGCGGCAAAGCGGGAGGATATGCCATTCAAGGATATGCAGGCGCATTCGTCAAACGTATTGATGGCTCTTACAGCAATGTCGTTGGCTTATGCTTATACGAAACGGTTCGTATTTTGAAAAGAAGTGGATATATTTAAAGAGAAAGCTTTCAAATTCGTATTAAAATTAATGCGCCTTAAACATTGGATATATTTTACATAAAATTGACTTTTATAAACCCTTCTGCTACAATCACCTTTTTATAACAGAAGAGCAGAGAGTTATGGACGGTTTATCTGAAACACTACTACAAGTTAATCAATGGTGGGAAAACGAAGGAAATACTCACTCCGCTTCTATTACAGCTCTCGCGAGTCAAATAGATACGCACACGCAATCAATTGCTGAAATTAATAACAGATCTTCGGGACTTAATCCCTTACGGTATTTAGGAAATGCTTGGACGCGTTCAACACAAGGAGCAAGTCTTTCAAAAGAAAAAAAGAAACTCAAAAGACAAAAAGAAACTTTGGAATCCACGCTATCGATTAAAGCATCCAATGACGGAGATCTGCTTTTATTGGCTACAGCTGGCCAAGATGACGATATAAAACAACGATTAACTGCTATAACGACCTCTTTATTACCCTTAGAAGAAGCACGTAATGTGTATACGTCAGTGCAGGCAAAAACAAACGACTTATTGAAAATTATTCAGAACGCTTGGGAGCAAGCAGACAAAGCTGAAAGTTGGGAAACCTATGATATGGTGGGCAATAATAAAGGCTTTACACTCCTCTCCCATTTCGAAACATCTGACGCAAAAGAACATTTAGATAAGGTTGTTGGGGCTTTAGAGGAATATAAAGGTTTCATGGCAACGATAGAAGAAAGGCTCCCTGCCATTCAGCTAACCACTCTAAGAGGCCAAGCTATCGAAGATATGGCAGAGTTAGATTTATGGGCAGGCTTAAGCGGCATTGACGTTATTAGCGTTTACACAAGTTGGAAAAACCTCGAGAAACTAGGTAAAGCTAAGGAAAAGTTAGAAGACTTGAAAGAAAAAATAACGCCAATTTCAACTCGAGCAGAAGAGTTTTTATTAGAAACACAAGAAGACTATAATTGTCATGTTAGCCGTTATGTAGATTTACGCTCTGAAGTCGTCAACAGTCTTGCTTTGCCCAAAAGCATTAAAAGTTTCATACCGAGAAACTCAGAAACAGAAACAATGACTCGAACCCCTAGCCGCCCATTCCAACTGTAGTTTTTGCAAAAGAATTATATCTCTTTTTAGTAAAGAAATACCCACTCTTTACTAAAAAAATAAAAAAAGTGCCTTTTGGGACAAATACTTATACTCTCTTATGATGGAAGTTTTAGTCGATGAACTTGAAGGGTCTTTGTGGGTTGCCACCATAGAAAAAAACCGCCTTGTGGGTTTAGAAATTGACCCAACGAGCGAAGAAGTCCGTTGGGGATCCATCTATTGGGCGCGGGTGATGACTATTGATAAAGCCATGGATGCCGCCTTCCTTGATTTAGATGGCACGAATATTGGCATCATTAACAATGCCGATGTCATGATAAAACAAGCAGATAACAGCTATAAACGTGGCGGTGAGGTTGCTATTGGCAAAGTTTTTAAATCTGGTGATATGATTGCGGTGCAGGCAAAAACTGGCTACCTCCCACGTTTAGATGATAATGACCTGACCACCGAAGATAAATCGGCACGCGTCAGCATGAACATCACCCTGCCTGGCAGGCATTTAATTCATGCGCCGATGATGACAGAAAACCGCATATCAAAACGGATTCATGACAAAAAACAGCG